>NZ_JYJP01000053.1 GCF_001012815.1 Vibrio mexicanus | reverse complement strand
CTTGTATTCGCCCTTCGGTCGAAAGAGTCCCGCTGGAATGCCAGCCCAGCCACTCCGCCATTTATTAGAAAGCCTAGTCTGATGACTAGGCTTTCGTCGTTTTCGACAATACAAATCGAAGCCTCAGATCCGACCGCTTATAACAAGCCCTGCTAAACATAGCAGGGCTTTTTGCTTTTAAGCCATGTCATATTCAAACGTGGGCGCTAAGTCGCGAACTAGATTCCCTTAACTAAGGACCTTCTGAACGTGTAATTGAATATATGGCAAGGTGTCTTGTTCAAACCAAGGGTTTCGTTTTAGCCAAATGGCATTTCTTGGTGATGGGTGAGGAATAGGTAAATAGGTTGGTGCCCATTGTCTCCAGTTGGCTACGGTTTCCGTTAGCGTACTAGGTTTGTCTTTCAGGTAGTATCGCTGAGCGTTATCACCAATTAATAAGGTGAGCTGTACGTTCTCTAGTTCGTTTAAGACTTTAGAATGCCAAGTTGGTGCGCATACCTTACTTGGTGGCTTATCGCCGCTTGCGGCTCTACCCGGATAACACAACCCAATCGGAACGATCGCTACCAGATCGGGATTATAGAAGTACTCGTCGTCAATACCTAACCACTTTCTTAGCCTTACACCACTTGGGTCATTCCACGGCTTATTCGTGTCATGTGCTTTCAGACCAGGCGCTTGTCCTATAATCAGTAGCTTTGATTTTCTGCTTGCTTGGATAATGGGCTTTGGTTCAAGAGGAAGCTCGTCTTTGCATAGCTGACACTGCCGTACTGACTCTAGTAGCTTCTTCACTCCTTAATATCCTTTGCCTAAGTCGATAACATTTTGTAGAGAGAAACCATCACGCCATCTACCGTAGTTTTCTACAAACTGCTCAATGACTTGATGCGGAAAACTGCTGGCAGCAATGTGCGGCGTAACAGTGATTCCGTCGTGATTCCAATAGATATGATTAGCTTTAAGAGGTTCTAGATCGAATACATCGAGAAAAGCATGGATTATTGACCCAGAATCTAAAGCGTCCAGTAAACCACCTTCTTCTATTGCGCTACCTCGCCCTACATTAAACAGTAGTGCATTGCTGCAGTAAGAAAGCGTTTTATCGTTCAAGATATGTTTCGTTTGTTCTGTATGCGGTAGTGTATTGACGACAATATCTGCCTGTTCAAAAGCCGACTGAAGCTCCTGTATATGATAGACCTGATCAAAAGGGGAGTCCTTTTTAGGAATCCCAGTACTATTGATCCCAATGACCGTCATACCCATCTGACTGGCTTTGAGCGCGAGAAAACTTCCTATAGACCCACAGCCTAGAACAACCATGGTTTTCTCATTGAGAGATTGGTATTGATGAGCTGTCCAAGATTGCTTTTTTTGTTGTTTGCTATAGAGCGCAAAATGACGATAGTGAGAAATGGAGTAACCTAACACGTACTCTGCAATTTGCTGACCAAAGATGCCACGTACATTGGTTAACTGATAATCGCGTCTAAGATCCTGACTCGTTAACGCATCGATCCCAGCATAGGCTGATTGTAGCCACTCAAGTTGAGAAAAATCGTCTAGACTCTCTTTAATTAGTGGTGGGGAAGCAAGAACGATATTCGCTTCGCTGCGAGTTTGCGTTAACTCCAGTCCGTCTAGAGTGTGGTTGTGAAGAGCCTTGATGTAGTCTTCGTCTCGTTCGGTAAGAATATAGAGTTTATCGGTGAAATTATCCATCAGCTTGCTTTTTTCCATCTTGTTTATCAAGTAAACTGCCGCTGTCTTTTTCCGCAACGATAAAACTACTATGTTACAGAATCCTCTTCAGGTCAGACTCGAGAAATTCGAACCTTGGCAACAAATTACCTTTATGGCTTGCTTGTGTGAGCGTATGTACCCTAACTATGCCATGTTTTGTGAGAATACAGAATTTGCTGAAGCGAGAATCTACCGAGATATTCTAGATAGTATCTGGGAGCAGTTGACGGTTAAAACTGCGAAGGTGAACTTTGAACGCCAATTAGAAAAGCTCGAAGAGATCATCCCGAGCTCTGAAGATTTTGATTTCTACGGCGTTTATCCAGCGATTGACGCTTGTGTCGGTCTTTCTTCGTTGTTGCATGGTTTATTGGATCGTGAGGGCCTGTTTGAAAGCATGCAAGAGGTCAGCCAACAATCAGTAATGACGGTTGCTCAGCTTGAAGAAGCACAAACAGGCGTTGAAATTACCAACGAAAACCAGAAAGAAAACGAAGCAGTTTGCGAAGAGTGGGACGTTCAATGGGCGATTTTTAGACCTCTGCGCGAAGCAACAGGTAGAGATATCGAGCTGATCAAAGACCTAAGATTCGAGTTGCGCGAAGAAGCCGTGAGCAACATTGGTATTTCTATCTGATTTTCTACCTGCCATAATTTACGGCACACGTCGAATTGAAAAGGGAGCTTAGTGCTCCCTTTTACTTTTCTATTCGTCGTCTCGACTCTCTATCACGCCGTGGATCTTTTTCCATTTCTCCCAGCGCTCAAACGCCAGTTGTTGCATGTCGGTCGTTTTGTCGGCTTCATCAACAATCTCCTCGCCTAGAAGATGCTCGAAGATATCTTCTAAAGTCAGAATGCCCTGAACGGTACCATATTCATCGACGACCATTGCAAGCTGAAGACGATTCTTCATCATCTGATCAAAAGCTTTTGGTAGTGTTAGGGTGTTGAGCATGACGTGAACTGGGCGCATTACCGCTCCAAGTTGTTTTTGCCCAGAGCCAGCTTGCTGAAGCCTGAATAGCTCTAATCGATGAACAAAACCTATGATGTTATCTTTGGATTGGCTAAACACTAACGGCCTTGAGAAAGGCGTATCCTTGTGTTCAGTTAGGAATTCATCGATGGTCGACTCCGCCTCTACACGAAACAGCACCGGTCTTGGTGTCATGACTTGAGTCACAGGAATGTCCTGCAGGCCGAGTAAGTTACTCAGCATCTTAGACTCACCTGCCGCAAACTCACCGCTCTCTTTTGCCAAAATCGCCATTGCTGAGAGCTCATCGCGCATTTTTGGCGTCTCCCCACCTCTTGATAGACGCTTAGTAATTTGTTCAGAAAACCAAACGAATGGTGTTAATGCCCATACCATCCAACGAAGTGTTGCAGCGGCTAGCGGTGCGAGCTGACGCCAGTAGGTTGCACCAATCGTCTTAGGCACGATCTCAGATAAAACTAGGATACCCAGAGTCAGAACTGCAGAGAAAACGCCTAGCCATTGGCTACCAAAAACGACGGAGGCTTGCGCACCGGCACTAGCCGCACCGATAGTATGAGCAATCGTATTAAGAGTTAAAATCGACGCAAGTGGCGGTCGATATCTGATTTCAGCTTGGTTAGTCTCTCTGCCGAAGGGTGACCTTGCTGGCGAAGTTGAGCGAGGTAGCTAGGGGTAATGCTCAGTAGTACAGCTTCCAAAACCGAACATATAAACGATACGCCAATAGAAATAGAGACGTATACAGTAAGCAGCAACATAATGTTCCTATGTAGTTAAACCATCATTTTCTCTCTGCATTTTGCCGTAAAACGGAGTGATTTTCTCCTATTTATGACAGACCTGAGCAGGGCAAACTTGGTTAAAAAAGTATTGCTGACAGTAAGAACGAACAGGTTTGCACTACTATCAGTAGTCATTAACTTGGGGTCTTAATGACTGTTTACAAGTCGAGAGTGAAGTATTTAGCTGAACAATTTGTGAGTTAATGCTCATATTATGGTTAAAAGTCCGTCATGAAAGCCAAAGATTGACGACAAACCTTTGCCAGATGGGGCATTTATGATTTAGAGTGAGTTGAATTCGATAACCTATGAGAAGGGAAACCTAATGAACAAGACCCAATTAATCGACTTTATTGCAGAAAAAGCAGACCTTTCTAAAGCACAAGCTAAAGCTGCTCTTGAAGCTACTCTTGGCGGCGTTACTGATGCTCTTAAAGACGGCGACCAAGTTCAACTAATTGGTTTTGGTACATTCAAAGTAAACCACCGTGCAGCTCGTACTGGCCGTAACCCAAAAACTGGTGACGAGATCCAAATCGCAGCAGCTAACGTACCTGCATTCGTAGCAGGTAAAGCACTGAAAGATTCAGTGAAATAATTTACACTACGCGAGGTAAGCAATTTATCTCGCGTAGATTCTATTTATGAAAAAACTTTTACTCACTTCTCTCATTACCTCTTTGCTCATTGGATGCTCGTCATCCGTTCCCTCGCCAAACTTAGAACAGTTCACCGAGTATTCGGGCGGTCATATCGCCGGTGATGCGACTAGCTTGTTCTGGTATACCGAACGCCTTTCACAACCTAGCTCTGGTGCAGATTATGTAACAGCAGGGGACTATGGCTGGTATAAAACTGACTATCGGTGGAGCGAAGGTAGCGTCAGAGAGCTAATCAGAGAAGGCGAGCAACTTGGCGACGATGGCTTGGTCCCTTATCGAGTTCATGTTCGTTTCAATAAAGATGGGCAAGCAATCTATCAGCGTTACCGACTGGATGGGAAAGTGTTGCCGATCAACCAAGAATCATTGAATCGTTACTTGGCTGAAGCTCAATCCGTGATTGATTCGACTAAAGAGAGTGACAGCTCGAATTACGAACTGATTCAAGGTATTTGGGATGGCTCTACATTCGAGACATGTTCAGGGCGCGTTTACGACAGTGTCGAGTTCAACCAGACGCTGCCAAGCTTTGTAATCAATCGCTTATCAACTATCGATAGTTATGTGGCGTTTCTTGGACGCTCTAGATTGAATCGTCTGCAGGTGGAAGAATTGCTTATGCTTGCAGATGAAGACCATGAATGCATTAGTCGTCCAGAACTACTCAGCGAATAACTTACTAGTTACTCATGGTGAGTTTTCAATATTAGCAACCAAACATAGAAAAGGCGCTCAATGAGCGCCTTTTACTTTTATTATGTTTTCTAGTGAGAATTACTTCTCTTGCTCACGAGCAATGGCACGGTAACCAATGTCGTTACGATGGAACATACCTTCCCAGCTAATCTGTTTAGCGAGTTCGTAAGCACGTGCTTGCGCTTCTGATACGCTGTTACCCAGAGCCGTTGCACACAGAACGCGACCGCCGTTGGTTGTTACGTTGCCGTCTTTTTCAGCAGTACCTGCGTGGAAGACTTTCTCGCCTTCAACTTCTGTCGTTGGTAGACTGAGATTACGTCGCCTTTGTTGTAAGACGCAGGGTAACCGCCTGCTGCCAGTACAACACCGATAGAAGCGCGTGGATCCCACTTAGACTCTACTTGGTCTAGCTTCTCATCGATAGCTGCCAGACAAAGCTCCACGAGATCAGACTCCATACGCATCATGATTGGCTGAGTTTCTGGATCACCAAATCGGCAGTTGTACTCGATGACTTTAGGTGTGCCATCTTTGTCGATCATAAGACCTGCGTATAGGAAACCTGTGTATGGGTTACCCTCTGCTGCCATACCACGAACAGTTGGGTAGATAACCTCATCCATGATGCGGTTGTGGATTTCAGTTGTTACAACTGGAGCTGGCGAGTAAGCGCCCATACCACCCGTGTTTGGACCTGTATCTTTGTCACCAACACGCTTGTGGTCTTGGCTAGTTGCCATAGGCAGAACGTTTTCGCCGTCTACCATTACGATAAAGCTCGCTTCTTCGCCGTCTAGGAACTCTTCAATTACTACGCGGCTGCCTGCTTCACCGAATGCGTTGCCTGCAAGCATATCTTTGATGGCGTCTTCCGCTTCTTCTAGCGTCATAGCAACGATAACGCCTTTACCAGCTGCTAGGCCGTCAGCCTTAACTACGATTGGTGCGCCTTGCTCGCGAACATAAGCGATAGCAGGGTCAATTTCAGTGAAGTTCGCGTAAGCGCCAGTTGGGATAGCATGACGAGCTAGGAAGTCTTTAGTGAAGGCTTTAGAGCCTTCTAGCTGGGCCGCTGCTTCTGTTGGCCCAAAGATTGGTAGGCCTGCTTCACGGAACGCATCCACAACACCGATTACTAGCGGAGCTTCAGGGCCAACAATTGTTAGCTCGATTTTTTTCTCTTGAGCGAAAGCAACCAACTCAGAGATTGCTTCAACGCCAATGTTTACGTTCTCAAGCTTTGGCTCAAGTGCTGTACCTGCGTTACCTGGTGCAACGAATACCGTCTCAACGTTTGGGTTTTGTGCTGCTTTCCAGCCTAATGCGTGCTCACGACCGCCGGCACCAATAATAAGAATGTTCATTTATCTGTCCTTAAAATCTTTTGAAAAATCGCCTTCCCAATAGAAAGGCGATTGAAATCTCGGAGAAACTAATCAGAGTTGATTAGTGGCGGAAGTGACGCATACCCGTAAAGATCATCGCCATACCGTGCTCATCTGCTGCAGCAATAACTTCGTCATCACGCATAGAGCCACCTGGCTGAATCACACACTTAATACCCGCTTCTGCAGCTGCATCAATACCATCACGGAATGGGAAGAATGCGTCAGATGCCATTACACAACCTTCAACTTGTAGGCCTTCGTCTGCTGCTTTGATGCCAGCGATCTTCGCAGAGTAAACACGGCTCATTTGGCCTGCGCCCACACCGATTGTCATGTCACCTTTTGAGTAAACAATCGCGTTTGATTTCACGTATTTAGCTACTTTCCAGCAGAATAGGGCATCTTTTAGCTCTTCTTCTGTTGGTTGACGCTTAGAAACTACTTTAAGGTCGTCTAGGGTTACCATACCTTGGTCACGGTCTTGAACCAGTAGGCCGCCATTCACGCGCTTAACATCGAAGCCAGTCGTCTTCGTTGTCCATTCGCCACACTCTAGTAGGCGAACGTTCTTCTTCGCTGCAACCACTTCTACCGCTTCAGCAGACACTGATGGTGCAATGATCACTTCTACGAACTGACGCTCAACGATAGCAGACGCTGTTGCAGCATCTAGTTCTTGGTTGAATGCGATGATGCCACCAAACGCTGATGTCGGGTCGGTTTTGTATGCACGGTCATACGCTTCAAGGATGTTGCTGCCTAGAGCAACGCCACATGGGTTAGCGTGCTTAACGATCACACATGCTGGCTCGTCGAACTCTTTCACACACTCAAGCGCTGCGTCTGTATCCGCAATATTGTTGTAAGAAAGTGCTTTACCTTGGATTTGACGCGCTGTTGAAACAGACGCTTCTTCTGGATTTGCTTCTACATAGAAAGCGGCTGCTTGGTGGCTGTTCTCACCGTAGCGCATGTCTTGTTTCTTCTCGAACTGTTGATTGAAAGTACGTGGGAATTTAGATTCCTCATCACCCTCTTTGTTCTCACCGTAAGAAGGAACCATAGTGCCGAAGTAGTTAGCAATCATGCCGTCGTATGACGCAGTGTGCTCAAATGCAGCGATAGCTAGGTCAAAACGAGTTTCTAGGGTAAGAGATTTCTCGTTAGCGTCCATTTCAGCAATAACACGGTCGTAGTCGTGTGCATTTACAACGATAGTTACGTCTTTGTGGTTTTTCGCAGCAGAACGAACCATTGTTGGACCACCGATATCGATGTTCTCAACAGCGTCAGCCAGTGTACAGCCTTCTTTCGCGACTGTTTCTGCGAATGGGTATAGGTTAACGACAACCATATCGATAGGGTTGATGCCGTGCTTTTCCATCACGTCATCGTCTTGGCCGCGACGGCCTAGAACGCCACCGTGAACTTTAGGGTGGAGAGTCTTAACACGACCGTCCATCATTTCTGGGAAGCCAGTGTAGTCAGAGACTTCAGTTACAGAGATGCCTTTTTCAGCCAGTAGACGCGCAGTACCACCAGTTGAAAGGATATCAACACCACGGTCAGCAAGACCTTGTGCAAACTCTACAATACCAGTTTTGTCTGATACGCTGATCAGAGCGCGGCGAATAGGGCGAGCGTTATTCATGCTTCCATCTTCCTCAAATTCACGGAGTTAAAAATAAAGATATTTGCCAAAGTCGAACTTGTTTTTACTCATTCCTATCATGAAAGTAGTAAAATATTGGCCAGCTTTGGTAAAGACCTTTGATGCTCTTGCGAGAAAAAGTCTCCAAAATTTGATGGCGCACATTCTAACTAATTTATTACAAAAAAGCTCGCGCAATCGTTTGGCATCGCAAAATAATTGCAAAAAATTCGGTCTTTAGCTTAAAAAGTAACGAGATAGTTAATAAGGAAAGTTATGTTTCAGATAGGCGAATTGGCGAAAAGGTGCGCAGTCTCGACCGATACCTTGCGTTTTTATGAAAAGAACCAGCTAATTCAACCCGCTGGTCGAAGCGAGTCAGGATATCGTCTTTACAGTGAAGAGAATCAAAAGCAGGTGAGCTTCATCCTCAAGGCCAAATCACTGGGCTTAACGCTAGAAGAAATTCGAGAGTTGTTGGAAATAAGGCTAGAGGCGACCGAACACAGTTGTGCTGAAGTGAAAGCCATTACGACGGCAAAGCTTGTATTGATTGAAGAGAAAATAAGAGAGCTTAGCCGAATACAGGTAGCGTTGAGAAAAATTAACGATGCGTGCTGCGGTGATGTTGAAGACGATGCCAGTCATTGCTCTATATTGGGGGCATTAGCCAGCGAAAAGAGTGACGAAGGTTGTTGCTCAAATTGATAGAGATTTAAGATGCTCTTAGGATGCGCACGTTTAAGTTCGTATTGACACTGACTTCCGGCAGATTAGGGTAATAGATGGTTACTTGATCTCGACCAGTCTGCTTTGAATAGTACATGGCTTTGTCAGCTTCAATTAACATCGATCTCGCGGTGGTGCTTGCTCCGCTTTTTTCTGAGATACCAATACTCACCGTCGGATACACAATGTGTTCATCCACTTTGCATGGGGTATGTGAAATGGCTTCTCTGACGCTTTCCGCTAGTTCATAGGTTTCTATTGCGCTGGCACCCTTCACCAGAATACAGAACTCTTCCCCGCCTAGACGGCCAATGATGCTGTTACTTGGCAGGGTATCCATACACAGCTTTGCCACATGAACAATGACGCTGTCTCCCGATAGGTGCCCGACTTGGTCATTGATCTCTTTGAAGTGATCGATATCGACCATCAGGCAGCTTGCTGGCGAAGAAGAGGATTTGAGTGTCTCTTCAAGCTCAATCAGAAATGCACGCCTATTAAGGGTACCAGTTAACTCATCTGTCTCAGACAGTCGCTTCAGTTCCTGTTGATAAAAGTACTCTTTAGTAATGTCGCTTTCTTGCCAAATAACGACTTTTTCACCGGATGGGCCTTGAATCGGTTTAAGGGTACTCTTAAACCAAGATTCGCCCTCAAGACTCAACTCATCGAGCTCTTCAATAGAGCGCTGTAGCTGTTGGCAGGAAGTTACAGAGTAAGTTAAGGATTGAGCTTGTTGTGATGCTAAAGCGTGATCAGCCAACTTGAGAATCTGTTCGGCGATGCTGGTGGGCAGAATGGCCTGTAAAGTTGTCACATATTGGGTATTGCAGTCGGTATAAACGTTACCAGAAGCTGTGATGATATGGTGGCGATCAGGCAGCTCTCTGAGGACCAGAGACAACCATTCTTCTCGTTGCATATCAATCATATAGGTGACCTAAATGTTAGCTGAACTGATTATTATATAGGGTTGTCAATATGGTGCAATCATATGCTTCACACCTTGGTTAACTTTTGCGCAACAAAATGTTAGGAACAAAAAAATCCGAACGGTTTAGGCTCGGATTTTATATTTTGTTTTGGTGTGGAACTTGTATGCTAATTTTCAACGTATCCTTGTTTTAATCTATTACTTTTGCATGCCGCCTTGGTGTACACACATTGTCACAGGCATATGTTGGTTAGAGCCATCTTTCATTTGGCAGTCTACTAGTGGACCCGCTTGACCTGTTCCAGCCGCTGCTGCGCCAAATGCCATTGTTAGTCCTAGAAAAAAGATTGATAGTGCTTTCATGATGTTATTCCTACTTTGTTGTATTACCAAGCCTGGCTTTTTGCAGACACTGGTAAGTTAAGAGTTAGCTTCAATCGATATATGCGATACAGATATCGTCAGTTGGTTTGCTATTGCGATAACGCCTTAAGCGTTGAGGGAATAATACGTAAGGAAAGCGAATAGAAAAAAATAGTAACTATTCGATATGTAGATAGTTTGCTTGAGTATGATTTCAATAGGGCCAAACCGATAGTTTGGCTCTTTATGAAATAGAAAATGATAGTTTTTATCAGCTTCGTTTAGGCTAATACTGGGGAAGAATCTTTCCAAGCGCCCCCTCGCCAGCGGATTAGGCAGACAGCACAACGCAAGTACTCATCAAGTAGGAGTGCCAACCAAACACCAATAAGCCCCCAACCGAGAGTAATACTCAGGAAATAAACTAAAGGTAGGCAAAACAGCCACATACTTAGAATTGAGAGAGTCACGGGATATTTAGCGTCGCCAGATACAACCAAGCTATTCACGACGACCATATTGATAGCACCAGCAGGATGCCTAAGAAAATCTATTGCGAGTAATGTAGCGCCGAGTGCCAGAATTTCTTGGTTCTGTGTGAAGAGCTGAAAGGCATAGTCTGAACCTAGCCAGATAGCAAACAACATTGCTGCGCTACCAGTGGTGCTCAGTAAGATACTTTGCTTAATTTGTCGTTCAATTCGTCGATGTTGTTTTGCTCCCAGTAGATGAGAGACCAATATTCGATTACCTACACCAATCGCTTGAGAATATATAACAGGAATAAGTATTAAGTTGAGCGTGTAAATGCGAGTTGAAATAGCTAGCGCACCGAGAGAAATAACGGTGATGGTAATGAAGAAGCGGTTCAGCTCATAAGACATTGGCTCCATTGTCGCCGGAATACCAATTTTTAGTGTTTGTTTTAAGTAAGTGGTCGCATCGCTTCTACTGCCACTGAAGTCAAACTTCACACCTTTCTTTATATGAACAAAGTACATCACAACAACAAGACCTAATAAGTAGGAGATTGCTGATGCGAGGGCGACGCACTCCACTCCAGATAGACCAAAGTCCTTTCGACCAAAAAGAAAATAACTGTTGAGTGTGATGTTTAATCCATTCGCGAGCATGGTTGAATACATGTTAAGACGAGTCCAACCGTTAATATTAAGGATACACCCATAGCCAATTTGAACAGCTTTAATTAGTAAAGCGGGGGCAAAAATAACTAGATAAGCACTGGTTAAGGCGTTCATGCCTCCATCGAGCCCCATCCAACTTCCAATGTGCTGGTGGCCGACTAAGTAAACGAGCATCACAACTAAGCCAATTGCGAAGTTAAAAACGACAGTATAGAGATAGTTTTTCGAGAGACCAGAATGCAATTGTGCCCCCAACATCTGGCCTAACACACCAGTCGTGCCAATAGAGAGAGAATGTAAAATCACTATCGGAATAACGATGATGGGCATCAAGGTTCCAATGGCTGCTGAAGATTGCTCGGATACCTGATTGAGGAAAAGAATGTCAGTGAAATTGATTAGATAAGTCAGTAAAACCTCCAGAAAGATAGGCCAAGTTATAGCGAACAAGCCCATATTTATGGCTTCAGTCTCTGTTCTCTGTGCGATGTTTTTCTCTGTCATGGCTTCTTCCTGTGAGATTTACTTTTCATTTTCGTGCTGTTTACCAAGAGTTAATGCCGACGAGCTTACGTCCAAGTGCAGTAAGCTTTGGCTGATCGTAAGGCTCTGGATCGACTTGACCTCTGAGGTTTCGATGACACTCAGGCGCTCTCATGGTTTGGAAACACTCGACTCGTTCATGTCTATCTTGAATGATTTCTACTGGCACTGATTCTTGGTCCTCTGCTTTGAACATGCTAACGAATTGAACGAATCGAGGTTGATGGTAATGATTGCTGACACATCCGTGAGGCAATCTCGCATCCCAAACGATGAGACTTCCAGCAGGGGCGTCAACCGCTACAATATCGTCTTTAGAGAAGGGCATAACATCTTTAAGAAACAGGCCTTTGGAATGGAATTGATCAAGGCTATCCATATGCTCGAACGTTCCTGCTTTGATTTGTTGGTAAACACTTGGAACGCATGAGAAGGCACCTTGCTGTTTATTAGTATCAGAAAGGTAGATCAGACCTTGATAGAGGCTTTGAGATTTTTTGCGAAAGTCGTAGTCCCAGTGGATAGGGTTCTCGTCATTTCCATATGTAGGTAAGTCATAGCGACATGGTGGGCGGAAAGAGGCTCTATCCATCGTAACCCAAAGGTTGGTCTCATCGAGTAAACGTGAAAACGCTGAATAAAGCTTTGGGTTTTGGCGTACATCCCAGAACGCTGGATGCTGATGGAGAGGGACTAAACCTATCGAGTTTAGAGGTTTGTCTTTGTACCAAGTTGACGGGTCAGACAGCGAAACCTCTAAAAAGTCGCATATGGCTTGAATCGAATTCGAACACTGCTGCGGATCAATAACATTCTCAATTACGACATAGCCATTGTCTTCGAGAAACTGTTTTTGCTGTGCAGTTAAGTCATCGACCATGCCGGTGTTCGTTTCGAGAGGGTAATCGATGATTGATTGGATGTTTTGGGCTTGTTCGAAAGAAAGTTCCATTTATATAAACCTAGTTTACTGACGTTGTTATTATTTAAATCTCGCAAGATCCTAATCCCCACTGAGGTCGGAGAACAGGCAGAAACCTAGTCGTTTTTGAATTGAAATGTGCTCGGTTTTTTACGTAACACTCTTCACTTAAGGTGTGGTGGGTGAGAGTTTCGCCGCAAGCTCAAGGCTTATGCTTTGCCATGCGGGACCACTTTATATAGAAATGAGCGGGCTTTCGGACCCTGCCTAGTCTCCTTTATTCGAAGAAGTTAACTAAGGACTCTCACATTGGATTATTTTTGCTTTGAAAAAGTCACAACGCTTTCGCCACCAACAAAATTGAATTTTGACATTTCCAAAGTGGGTCACCAGTTGGGGGCTAACTTAGTTCGATATCGAAAGGCGACGGGGATGAAGCAGCAGTGGATGGCGAGTGCTTTCGGTGTATCTTTAGCTCAGTACCGAAAATACGAGAAAGGGTCTGAAATAGTAAAAATGCATGCGGTTGCGAGGTGGTCGATTATTACAGGAGCACCAAGCGTTTTGCTGTTACTCGACACTCAATTTGCACCGTATTTAATGGATTACAACGCCTGTTGGGATAGCGCACCTTATTACTGTACGGTTTCTCATGCCAGTGATACGGCCTTTCGCTCATTACTGCTGTTAAGCTATGAGATGGTTGGTCTCGACCCTGATGACATCATTGAAGATGAGCCGAGCCCTAACATCAGACAAGCCCTTGTAGATATTGATTCTCACTACTATGTTCGAGTCGCGCAGAACATGAAGCTGATTCGACAACATTTGCAACTTTCACAAGAAAAAGCATCAGAGTTGTTAGACATTTCTGACGCTACTTATCGACAGTATGAAAAAAAGAGCAATAGCCCAAGAATTCCGTTTACCTTTTTTGCCAAGACGCACGCTGTGTTCCAGTTACGCAGTCAATGGGCCGAAACTGGGAGTTCGGATTTCGCTAAGTTCAATCGGCGCAGACACCAAAGGTTGAATGCTTTGCTTCCTGCACTGAAAGCGGCCAGTAACCAGCAAAGGGAAAACCTAATCCAGTTGTTTAACTCTGTTGCGACAAGTTTGGTCGAGAAGCAGTTGTCCCAGGAATTAGAGCAACATGCAGGTTTAAATAAAGATGAAAAAAAACCGCGTGCATAAAGGCACGCGGTTTCAAATTTTTAATGGTGAACTTTGATTAGTTCATGCCGTATTTTTTAAGCTTCTTGCGAAGAGTACCGCGGTTGATACCCATCATAGTTGCTGCGCGAGTTTGGTTACCGCGAGTGTACTGCATGATGGTGTCTAGTAGTGGCTGTTCAACTTCAGCTAGAACTAGCTCATATAGTTCTGTTACTTCTTGGCCGTTTAATTGAGCCAAGTAGTTTTTAAGAGATGCTTTAACGGAGTCACGCAATGGCTTCTGCGTGATTTGGTCTTGTGAAGTTACTGTAGTTACTGTTAAAGCTTCTGAAGTCAGATTTTGTTCGAACATATTCGGTCTAGCTCTTCTCTTAATATTATGATGCAACGTTTTCAAAATAACCGTTCAACGCTTCAAGTTGCAGCGGTGCTGTCTCGATGGCGTTAAAGGTACGGCGAAACTCACTCGCTTGCTCATGCTCTTTTAGATACCAACCACGTGCTTTCGCGCGATTCGTGGCCCTAAGAACTCCCCATAGAAATGATGGAGTGCGTCAACATGACCAAGCAAAATGTCTTTCACTTCCTGGTAAGGAAGCTCATCCATTGTGGTGCCGTTTTCCAAATAGTGTTGGATTTCCTGGAAAATCCAAGGACGACCTTGGGCGGGGCGTCCAATCATCAAAGCGTCTGCACCGGTGTAATCCAGTACATATTTCGCTTTCTCTGGGCTATCGATATCACCATTAGCAATAACCGGAATAGAGATCGCTTGTTTTACCGCTTTAATGCTGTCGTATTCTGCCTCTCCTTTGTACATGCAAGCTTTGGTTCTACCGTGTAGAGCAAGTGCCTGTATGCCGCAGTCTTCGGCGAGTTTAGCGATGTAAACACAGTTTTTGTTTTCTGTGTCCCAGCCAGTTCGAGTCTTCAATGTCACAGGGACATCGACTGCATTCACTACCGCGGTCAGAATATCTTTGATGATTTCTGGGTATTGAAGCAGTGCAGAGCCAGCCAGTTTCTTGTTCACTTTCTTAGCTGGGCAACCCATGTTGATATCGATGATTTGCGCACCGTTTGCAACATTGAATTGAGCAGCTTCAGCCATAAGCTGTGGATCCGAACCTGCAATCTGTACAGAGCGAATGCCCGATTCGCCTTCATGTACCATGCGTTGTTTAGATTTGGACGTATTCCAGGTTTTTGGGTTCGACGACATCATTTCACTGACGGCCATTCCCGCACCATATCGAAGACACAACTCGCGAAATGGTCTATCGGTAACACCAGCCATGGGCGCAACGATGAGATTGTTCTTAAGTTGGTAGTTTCCGATTTTCAAAACGTCTTCACAGCTTATGTACTAGCAAGGGCGCGCATTTTACGCATTTTTTTGCTGCGTGAAAAGACTAATATTTGAGCATTTACAATTTGTTTTTGTGAAATGATTAAAAATCAATCAATTAGCGCGCTAAGTCTTTGCTAGTCTTGCTTTTGTCCTGAGATGCGACACCACTCATTAAGCTCTTTAATCGGCTCAATATGCATCTCATCACGGTAGTAATTCGCAACATCTTCAGCTTGAGTGTCAAGAACACCAGACATCGCCAGTACACCATTTGGCTTAACAAGACCTTTAATGATGCCCGATAGGTCGCGCAGTGGGCCCGCTAAGATGTTCGCCACAACCACGTCAGCGATTAGGCCTTCTGGTTGGTCTTGTGGCAGGAATACTTCAAGCTGCTCTGCAACGCCATTGCGCTCAGCGTTATCTTTCGAAGCGAGTAGAGCTTGAGGATCAATGTCGATCCCGATGACTTTCTCTGCGCCAAGTTTGATCGCGGCGATCGCTAGAATGCCTGAACCACAACCGAAGTCGATAACGGTTTTACCGCTAAGATCGAGGCCTTCTAGCCACTCTAGGCAAAGTGCGGTCGTTGGGTGGGTGCCAGTACCAAAGGCAAGACCAGGATCCAGCATGACATTGACGGCGTCTGGCTCTGGCACTTCACGCCAGCTAGGGCAGATCCACAATCTTTTACCGAACTTCATTGGGTGGAAGTTATCCATCCACTCGCGTTCCCAGTCTTTGTCTTCAAGTTGCTCGACCTTGTAAGCAAAATCTGCGCTCAGCAGATTGCTGAGTTTGATTTGCTCTAGAATAAAGCCAGTGTCCGCCTCTGCGTCGTACAGTGCGAGAATATCAGTATCACCCCAAAGGCGAGTCTCTCCCGGAAGAGGCTCGAATACAGGCGTGTCATGGGCATCTAGGAAGGTGATAGACAGAGCACCTGTCTCTTCCATAAGCATGTCACCAATTTGCTCTGCATTAGCATTGGTTGCGTTGAGTTTGATTTGAATCCAAGGCATGAGTATCTGCTCTTAATTAGGGTTATGTGATTTGGCGCAAAGTGTAGCAGAAGTTGCTTGCGACTTTGAGCTTAACTTTTAACCAAAAACAAAAATGCTCACCGAAGTGAGCATTTTGAAAGTAAAAGAAACAGGTTCTCTTATTGAAGACCTAGCTTTTTCTCAAGGTAGTGGATGTTCGCACCACCGTGCTGGAAGTTCTCATCATTCATAATGCTCTCTTGAAGAGAAACGTTAGTCTTGATGCCTTCTACAATCATTTCGCCTAGCGCGTTTTTCATACGAGCGATGGCTACGTCGCGGCTTTCACCGAAAGTGATCAGCTTACCAACCATTGAATCGTAGTGTGGTGGCACTGTGTAGCCTGTATAGATGTGAGATTCCCAACGAACGCCCATGCCGCCTGGCGCGTGGAAACGTTCGATCTTACCCGGTGAAGGTAGGAAGCGCTCAGGGTCTTCTGCGTTAATACGACATTCGATAGCGTGGCCACGGATCTTGATTTGGTCTTGCGTGTAAGACAGAGGCTGACCTGCAGCAACACGAAGCTGCTCTTTGATTAGGTCAACGCCAGTCACCATTTCAGTCACAGGGTGCTCAACCTGAATACGCGTGTTCATTTCGATGAAGTAGAACTCGCCGTTTTCGTATAGGAATTCGAACGTACCTGCGCCGCGGTAACCAATCTCGATACATGCTCGAGTACAGCGTTCACCGATGTACTTACGCATCTCTTCAGTGATACCTGGAGCCGGTGCTTCTTCCACAACCTTCTGGTGACGACGCTGCATAGAACAGTCGCGCTCACCTAGGTGGATAGCATTGCCTTGTCCGTCAGCAATCACTTGAACTTCTACGTGACGTGGGTTTTCTAGGAATTTCTCCATGTAAACCATGTCGTTGTTGAATGCCGCTTTTGCTTCTGCGCGAGTCATGGCGATAGCTTCAACCAGTTCAGCTTCAGAGCGAACCACACGCATACCACGACCGCCGCCACCACCTGATGCTTTGATGATAACTGGGTAGCCGATACGCTTCGCGTGCGCTTTGTTCTTCTGTTCATCGTCGTCCAGTGGACCATCAGAACCTGGTACACAAGGAACGCCCGCTTTCTTCATTGCATTGATAGCTGAAACTTTGTCACCCATCATGCGGATTGTTTCTGCTTTCGGGCCAACAAAGATGAAACCGCTGCGCTCAACTTGCTCAGCAAAGTCAGCGTTTTCAGATAGGAAACCGTAACCTGGGTGAATCGCTACCGCGCCCGTTACTTCTGCAGCAGAAATAATGCGAGGAATGTTTAGGTAGCTATCGATACCACGAGCAGGACCGATACAAATAGCTTCATCGGCTAATAGTACGTGCTTAAGATCGCGGTCAGCGGTTGAGTGAACCGCAACCGTCTTAATTCCGAGTTCTTTACATGCGCGAAGGATACGAAGTGCAATTTCACCTCGGTTCGCGATGACTAATTTATCTAGCATGAGAGAGCCTCTATTATTCGATTACAACAAGTGGCTGGTCGAACTCAACTGGTTGGCCATCTTCTACTAGGATAGCTGTAACAACGCCTGACTTGTCAGCTTCGATTTGGTTCATCATCTTCATCGCTTCAACGATACATAGTGTATCGCCAGCGCTAACTTTCTGGCCTACTTTTACGAATGGCTTCGCATCTGGGCTTGGTGCGCTGTAGAAAGTACCAACCATTGGAGAAAGAACTTGGTGACCAGAAACTGCTGGTGCCGCTTCTTCCGCTGCCGGAGCTGCTGCTGGTGCCGCCGCAGGAGCTGGCGCTGCTGCTGGAGCAGGTGCCGCTGCGTATTGAACAGGTGCTACCGGTGCAGCTGTGCCGCTGCGGCTGATGCGTACTGACTCTTCACCTTCAGAGATTTCTAGCTCAGCAATGCCAGACTCTTCAACTAACTCGATCAGCTTTTTGATTTTACGGATATCCATGTTTTGATTCTCTTTCTCTTGTGAAATAAGACAGCTTATTTGGCTGTAGAGTGTTTCGTTACTTTAAAGTAATAGCGTTACTTTGCCTGCAGTTGTTTAACGGCTGCCGACAGAGCGAATTTATAGCCTTGTGCGCCTAAACCACAAATCACACCTTGTGCTTTATCAGACAGGTAGGAGTGGTGACGGAAAGGTTCGCGAGCATGCACATTGGATAGGTGCACCTCAATAAATGGGATGTTAACGCCAAGTAGCGCGTCACGCAGTGCAACACTGGTGTGAGTAAACGCTGCTGGGTTAATGATTATGAAGTCGATTTTTTCATGCGCTGCATGTATGGCTTCAATGAGCTCATACTCGCGATTGGACTGCAGATGTTCTAATTCAACATTCAGCTCTGCCGCCTGTTTGATAAGGTTTTCAACAATCTGCTTGAGCGACAAAGACCCATAATGGGCAGGCTCCCTTAACCCTAACAGGTTAAGATTTGGTCCATTTAGGACTAGAATGCGTGACTTTGCTGACATTGTGCAGTTATCTTCCTGTATCGTGAAAAGAATCTAAACACTCCCATAATCTTGCCTTTTTATCATCCTCTTTTTGTAGAAAGTGAGTCAAAATTAGCAAATTGCCCAAGATTATAGCTAATTCAGCGCATTTAGCAGCAATTTACTGGTCTAATCTCCTATTGTAGTCGAGCATTTTTGTAACCGAGGTAACACTATTAAGAGTAACCATATATTAATAGTGGTTAATTTGAGACGTACGCTGCGCTTTTCACTGTTGGTGAGCAAACGCTAGTTAAAGTCACCGTAGAAGTTAGCTTGGTAGGAACTGAGTGGGGAAAGAAAAAGGCCTAGCATTACGCTAGGCCTTTGAAATATTGAGTTTTGCTGGTGGTATTAAGCCAGTTCAGCTTTCTCTGCAATCAGCTTATCAACAACGCTTGGATCGGCAAGTGTTGAAGTATCACCTAGGTTACTGGTATCACCCGTTGCGATCTTACGTAGGATACGGCGCATGATCTTGCCTGAGCGTGTCTTCGGTAGTGAGTCTGTCCAGTGCAGGACATCTGGCGTTGCGATTGGGCCAATCTCTTTACGAACCCAGTCTTTCACCTCTTTATGCAGTTCTGCTGATGGGAACTCGCCATCATTGAGCGTGATGTAGGCATAAATTGCTTGGCCTTTGATGTCGTGTGGAATACCCACAATCGCAGCTTCTGCAATCTTATGGTGAGCAACCAGTGCTGACTCGACTTCTGCAGTACCCATACGGTGGCCTGACACGTTCAGTACGTCATCGACACGACCTGTGATCCAGTAGTAGCCATCTTCGTCGCGACGAGCACCGTCACTGGTGAAGTACATGCCTTTAAACGTTGAGAAGTAAGTCTGCTCGAAACGCTCGTGGTCGCCGTAAACGGTACGCATTTGGCCTGGCATGAATCGAGAATAACAAGGTTACCTCTGCTGCTGTTTCTTCGATGATGTTACCCATGTTATCAACCAGCGCAGGTTGAACACCGAAGAATGGGCGCGTTGCTGAGCCAGGTTTTAGATCTGTCGCACCTGGTAGTGGAGCAATCAAGATACCACCAGTTTCTGTCTGCCACCAAGTATCCACGATAGGTGACTTCTCGTTACCGATGGTCTTGTAGTACCACTCCCAAGCTTCTGGGTTGATTGGCTCACCGACCGAACCCATTACACGCAGGCTCGATCGGCTTGTGCCGTCTACAGCTTCTGTGCCTTTTGCCATCAGTGCTCGAATAGCGGTTGGAGCAGTATAAAGAATGTTAACTTGGTGCTTGTCGACCACTTCACTCATACGGCTTGTATTCGGATAGTTTGGCACACCTTCAAATAGGATGGTTTTCGCGCCGTTTGCCAGTGGACCGTAGATTAGGTAAGTGTGACCAGTAATCCAACCCACATCAGCGGTACACCAGAAGGTTTCACCTTCTTGGTAATCGAATACGTACTTGAAGGTCATGGTTGCGTAAACAAGGTAACCACCTGTGGTGTGTAGAACACCTTTTGGTTTACCGGTTGAGCCAGACGTATACAGAATGAATAGTGGATCTTCTGCTTTCATCTCTTCCGGTGGACAGTCTGCAGACACGTTCGCCGTTGCTTCATGCCACCAAACGTCGCGATGCTCGTGCCAATCGATATCACCGCCAGTGCGTTTGAATACGATCACTTTTTCGATGGTCTTCACTTCTGGATTCGTCAGTGCTTCATCAACGTTCTTTTTAAGAGGAACTGAGCGGCCACCGCGAACCCCTTCGTCAGCAGTCACAACGATTTTTGAATCTGAATCGATGATACGACCCGATAGTGCTTCTGGAGAGAATCCACCAAATACCACCGTATGGACAGCGCCAATACGTGTACAAGCCAGCATTGCAACGGCAGCTTCAGGTACCATCGGCATGTATAGACACACAACGTCGCCTTTCTTAACGCCTTGCTCTTTTAGCGCGTTAGAGAAAAGACACACTTCTTTGTGCAGCTCGTTAAAGGTTAATGTTTTGTCGTCTGCAGGATCGTCGCCTTCCCAGATGATAGCGACTTCATCGCCACGCTCAGCAAGGTGACGGTCGATACAGTTAGCTGACACGTTAAGTGTGCCATCTTCGAACCAGCGAATGTCTACGTGGCCAGTGTCAAAAGAAGTGCTTTTTACTTGAGTAAACGGTTTGATCCAATCAACGATCTTACCGTGCTCTGCCCAGAAACCTTCTGGATCAGAAACAGATTGTTGGTACATGGATAGGTAAGTGTCATTATCCGCATGGGTCGTTGCTTTAATATTTTCTTTTACCGGATAAACGTGGGCTTCACTCATTGCTTCTCTCCTTGCGCTTCGTTCAACTGAACAAAGCTTCTTCCATTTGATGTAGGCATTGATTATTGAATTAATGACTAATGGCTCATCTGAGCACGATTGAATGTCTGTATTTATAACTCTCTGACAGCGGGCGTTTTTCCACAATTAGACTTTAGGATGAGAGAGGGAGATCCTTTGTATATTAGCGAACTAAGCTCGAAAACTTAGAGCTGTGTCTCAAGGATCAGCGGTTATAGGGCAGGTTAAAGCTAGGCAAATCGCCTTTTGTCAGGCGAACAAATACTAAAGCGGCTGAAATGGCGTCTTGAAGAGCATCATGTTTGTTTTGCATTGGTAGATCTAAATGCTTACAGATCGCGTCTAAGCTAAGGTCGAAGTAGGCGTTGGGCAGGTGCTTTTCTAATTTGTCATGATAGATCTGGCTCACCTCTATCAAAGGGTTCGGCAACGGAAAGCCTAATTGTTTGCGGCAAGCGAGATCGAGAATCTTTTTGTCGTAGCGAATGTGATAGCCAACCAGTGGGCGATTACCGATAAATTCGAGCAATTGGATGAGTGCTTGCTTTTCATCGATGCCATCGACCAAATCTTGGTGGCGAATATGATGAATCTTCACCGAGCCGGAATCGAGGGATTGCGGTGCTCTGAGCCTGACCTCGAATGGTTTACTGGTAATAATTCGATTGTCGATGATCTTGGTGGCCGCGATGGTCACCAGTTCTGCACGATTGGGGTCTAGGCTGGTGGTTTCGCAGTCGAGCGAAACATATTCGCCTTTTTGTACCGAGGCAAACAGTGGTCGATAATCAGAGCCTTTTGAGTTTGTAATGCCAATATCGGCGTTGTAACCAATTCATACCGCGCCCTCAATCTCTTATTTGATAATGATAGCCCAAGAACTGCTTAAATTTTTTCACCACGTGTAGGCTGTGGCGCAGCAAATCGCGCTCGGTGCGATCCAGTTGCTTTAGGTCAATTCGGTTATGACTGTGTTGGTGCGTAAGTTGCTGGTTGAGACGAAGCTTAAATAGAAGCTTTAACGCCTCGCTTAAGTTGTCTGCGGTGTCTGGTTCGAGAATTTTCTTTGTTCGCAGCGCTTCAATACGCTCAAAGGTGTTCTTTTCTTCAATTCCATACTCTAATGCCAGAGTGCGAATTCCATGGACAATAGGGAAGATACCACCACTTTTGACATCCACACCTTGTTTGTCTTTTTTGACGTTACCAAACAGAGTGAGTGGTAGTGAGAATTGAAGAGCAGGGCGCGAGAAGTCTTGAAGAGCGAGCATGTTATTGAACATAATTTGAGTAAGGTGCTGCTCAATAGGTTCCAACAGCGCTTTGTTTCCTGCCACGGCATGAACATCCGTAAATATAGCGAGATTCATTACATGTTCTGCTGAGCTTGGTTTCGACCATTGGCTGACAGTAGCTTTCCATTCAGACTGTGTTTTCACCCATTGCGGATTGTTGACCATCACATTGCCCGGGCAGAGCGGGTAACCGAGCTGCTGTAGGGTATGAGTCAGTTGGTTCATCACCGTTTCACATTGTGGCCAATCGAGCCCATCTTGGAGAACGAGTGCATTGTCTTGATCGGTTTTGAGGATCTGCTCACCGCGCCCTTCTGAGCCTAACACCACCAAACAGCATTGATTGTGCAGCGCAGGCGGCACTACCAGTTCAAACGCTTTCTCTATGATGTGTTCATTAACGGCAGAGATCAGCTCCATGATAAAGCGAGTGCGAATCCCATTATTTAATAAGCTTTCGACCAGCTGACGCTGTTTGTTTGAGGCCAACGCAAGCTCTTCGATGGATGTGGCGCGAGCAATAGACAAAGTCAGCACATGCGAGTGGGTGGAAAAGGCACTGAGGATCTGCGTCATATCCAACATGCCGACCGCTTCGGAGCCTTGGCATACCATCAGCCGCTTCATTCGATTTCGCGTCATGGTGATCATGGCGTTAAACAGGAAGTCGCCATCATCAACGTGCTGAACGGGGAAGGTAGCGATATCGCCGACTGGGGTATCCAATGGGTGGTCGTCGAGCATAACGGCGTGTAGCATGTTGGTTCTAGTCACAATGCCGTAGGGATGTGCGTGCTGGTGGTCATTCAAGCGACTATCATCTTTGGCTAGCTCAACTAAGGCTGCATCCAATCCATTATCTTTCAGTTGCTGAGTGACTTCTCGCAGTGGTTGCTCGGGCGAAAGTAGCATGGGAGGGTGATAGATACTGCTGTCTACTTTGGTGAGGATAAACTCAGCCAAATTTTGTTGTTGCTGAGCGGCCTCAATAAGCTGTTGGCGTTTGGCGAGGTTGTTATCAAAGTACGCGGCGAACTGGCCATTTTCATAGTAGAGATCGAGAAAAACTTGTTTAGGCAGCAGATAGCAAAGGGTGTCTTCTAGGGCGACATATTGATGCCGTGTGGTCTCTTCAAACAGGGAACGGACATCGAACATATCATCGTTAGCGTAGTGTGCGAATATCTCTTTGCCATCACCAGAACGTTCTTCCACCGCGCCCTTTATCAGAATGTGCAGATGGGCACAGCTTTGGTCACACTGAAGCAGCAGCTCTTTGGCGCGAAAATAGGCGACATCCAGAGAAGAACGAAGGGTGTTTTGTTGCTGTTGGTTCAGCCTATCAAAAGGCGGAGCTTTCATGTTGAATTTATCAGGCATAGTGCTCTCATTATTAATGATATGACCACCAGTTAAGTGTGACAAAAAAGGGCGGTTGCTCCAGACGACTTTGGTCTAATAGCCTTAAGGAGGGGGTATGAATAAGGAAAGAGAGGATGAAAGATTATTCCCTTTTTCTGCGAGAGAGATCTCGTCATAATGTGCGCACTTGTTCTGACCCTCCCATCACGCAGTAGGACATCAAAATGCTCAACCCATCGCCTTATGGCTGGATATCCCAATATTTCATCGGCTTTTTCTTCGCTTATGGTGTTTACCTTCCTTTCTGGGCCTTATGGTTTGAAGGGCAAGGAGTGACCGCGACAGATATCGGCTTATTGGTCGGTTTGGGTTTTGCGACGCGCTGTGTGGCTAACTTGGTGATTACCCCTCGCATTCACCGAGTAGAGCATTTAATCCCTGCCTTGCGTTGGTTGAGTGTCGCCTCTTTAGTCTTTATCGCCTTCCACTTCTTTACTGGCGGTAGCTTCTGGCTGATGGCGGTTGCGACGGTGTTGTTTAATCTCTGCTGTGGCCCGATTGTTCCCTTGTCTGATGCGATGGCTAACCACTATTCACGTTTGAAAATGTTGGATTACGGCCGAACTCGCCTGTGGGGTTCGGTGGCTTTTATCGCGGGTTCAACCGTAGTCGGATTCTTGGTAGCGCGCTATGGAATCGACATGATTGTCTACACGGCATTATTTGGTGTGTTGGGGTCTTTGCTACTGGGTATGCGTAACCCATCGGTAATGCCGGTGAGCGAAACCGAAACCGAGCAAGTTCGTCCAAAGCTTTCCAAACTCCTTACCGAGTGGCCAGTGGTCAAGTTCCTTATTCTTGTTGCGTTGATTCAAGGTAGCCACGCTGCGTACTACAGTTTTAGTGCGATCCACTGGAAAGACGCCGGCCACGCCGAAAGTACCATTGGTTATCTGTGGAGTTTGGGTGTGGTAGCTGAAGTGGCTGTTTTTGCCTTCAGTAAGCGTCTGTTTTCTGGATGGGCATTGCGAACCTTGTTTGTTGTCGCGGCAGCTGGGGTGATGCTGCGTTGGGGCTTAACCGCTTCAACTACATCGATCTTTGCGCTGATTCTTATTCAATTACTTCATGGTGTTACCTTTGCGATGGCGCATATTGCGGCAATTCAGTACATCCAAAGTGCCGAGTCTAACAAGATGGTTGCACTGCAGGCTCTGTATAACGCGTTACCGCTCGGCGCATTTATCGCCTTAATGACGGCTTTGAGTGGCTGGGGCTACGAGAACTGGGGTGCTAACATTTTCTGGGTAATGGCGGGCATGGGCGTATTGGCACTGTTCTTTAAAGTTGATGAAGCGACTAAAGACGAGCAGGCTCCAGTTGTCGTTAAAGCGGAGCCGAAAGCACAGAATTAAACCGTGCTGATTGAGTTTAAAAAGTAACCCTTGTTAAATAAAAGCTCTCCTTCTGATGGAGAGCTTTTATTTTTTAGAAAGGATTTCTAATGCAAGGTTGGCTCGTCGTTCCCGTCTCACTCGCTTATCTGGGTGTACTGTTTATTATTGCCTGGTATGGGGATAGGCAAACCCAATGGTTAGCCAAGTGGCGCCCGTGGATCTACAGCCTGTCGATCGCTGTTTATTGTACTTCATGGACCTTCTACGGAACGGTTGGGCAAGCTAGCAGCAACCCTTGGTCATTTCTTCCTATTTATATCGCCCCCATCATAATGTTCACCTTGGGGTGGCGAGTCATTGCGCGATTAATTCTGATTGCAAAGCGTGAGCATATTACCTCAATTGCTGACTTTATCGCCGCTCGATATGGCAAGTCTCAAGGCCTTGCGGTAGTGGTCACTCTGATTGCAGTGGTTGGTATACTGCCTTATATCGCATTGCAGCTTCGTGGTATTACCATGGGGCTGGAAATTGTTGCGCCTAATCTTGCCAGCGATTTTGGCTATCAGGACTACCATGTCTCTTGGTTTGTAGTCGGCGCTTTGGCTATGTTCACCATGCTGTTTGGTACCCGTCATATCGACAACACCGAACATCACCGTGGCATGATGATGGCGATTGCGTTTGAATCGATTGTTAAGCTGGTGGCGTTTCTCGGTGTTGGCTTTTTCATTGTTTATTTGGCGTTTAAACGAGCGGAAGTCGACTTGGTTCAAATGGCCAAGCAAACCTATCAATCTCCGAATATCCCAACACTGTTAATTCATACCGGCCTGACTATGATGGCGATCTTGTGTCTGCCGCGTCAGTTTCACACCATGGTGGTGGAGAACGAACGAGCGCAAGATCTGCATACCGCAAGATGGCTCTTCCCTCTGTATCTGATTCTAATGGGCATCTTCGTGCTTCCAATCGCATGGGTAGGGCAAAGTATGCTATCTGGCAGCCCAGCAGATACCTATGTGATTAGCGTACCGATGTCGGTAGGTGCCGATGATATTGCGTTGCTGGCGTTTTTAGGCGGTACGTCGGCGGCCAGTGGTATGGTGATCGTTTCAACCATTGCGTTGGCAATCATGGTGTCGAACGATTTAGTTATGCCACTGCTGCTGCGCCGTATGCGATTAACCAATCGTAACCACAAGCACTTTTCAGGGTTGCTGCTTATCATCCGCCGCGCGCTTATTTTACTGCTGCTGCTTGGCGCATGGGCGTTTTACCAGGCGTTGGGAAGTATTCACTCACTTTCGGCGATAGGTTTTCTCTCGTTTGCCGCCATTACCCAGTTCGCGCCTGCCTTAATTGGCGGTATGTACTGGCGTCAGGGTAATCGTAAAGGGGTTTATGTTGGCTTGGCGGTAGGTTTTACTATTTGGTTAATCACTCTGATGAGCCAAACCAACATGCTGGCAGGCGATGCAGACAGCAACATGCTGTTATGGCTTATTTCGCCACCTGACTGGTTCAGTGAGCGAGGCATTAGTGGTTCTGATTGGGGTATGCTGCTAAGTGTGGTGAGCAATGCCCTTTGCTATGTAGTCATCTCTTTGCTTACCCGCTCTAGCCTAAGTGAGCGCTTACAGTCGGCATCTTTTGTCGGAACGCCGCTACCTGAAAGCGAAAATATCAGCTTGTATCAAAGCCGAGTGACGGTGGCAGAACTGGAAATGTTAGCCTCCCGATTTGTCGGCCGCACGCGTGTTCGAAGCGCCTTTTCACAATACTGGCAGCAACAACGTGAGACGCTACTCCCGAATCAGCAAGCACCTGCCACCTTAATTCGCCACACGGAACGTGTACTGGCGGGGGTGTTTGGTGCCTCTTCTGCGAAGTTAGTCCTTACTTCTGCTCTTCAAGGCAGAAATATGCAGTTGGAAGAAGTGGCGACCATTGTTGATGAAGCTTCTGAGCTGTACGACTTCAGCCGCGGATTACTGCAAGGTGCGATTGAGCACATTGGGCAGGGCATTGCTGTGGTCGATAAACAGCTAAGACTTGTGGCGTGGAATCAGCGCTACTTGGAACTGTTCACTTTCCCGGCTGGATTGATACAAGTGGGTCGGCCGATTGCTGATGTGATTCGGCACAATGCTGAGCAAGGTTTATGCGGCCCTGGTGACCCAGAAGAGCATGTGCGTCGCCGCGTGTTCCACTTGGAGCAAGGCACAAGGCATACCTCTTCTCGAGTGAGACCAGATGGACGAGTGATAGAGGTGCAAGGAAACCCCATGCCGGGCGGCGGGTTTGTAATGAGCTTTACCGATATCACGGTGTTTAGGGATGCCGAGCAAGCGCTAAAAGAAGCTAACGAAACTTTGGAAGAACGTGTGCATGCTCGTACCCAAGAGCTTGAGCAATTGAACAAGCAGTTGGTGTCGGCCACTCAGCGTTCGGAGCGCGAATCGCAGTCTAAATCGCGTTTCTTGGCCGCGGTGAGCCATGACTTAATGCAGCCACTCAATGCCGCGCGCCTGTTTGCTTCTTCTCTTTCGGAAGTGGCACAAGAACAAGAGGTGAAAAAGCTCTCAGCGCATATTGAAAGTGCTCTTGGCGCTGCGGAAGATTTGATTGGAGACTTACTGGATATCTCACGTTTGGAATCGGGCAAGTTAGATATCAATGTGCATGCCTTTGCGGTGCGAGATGTACTGAATAATCTTGATGCGGAATTTAGCGCACTGGCGAAGCAGCAAGGCATTCAGTTTGAAATGATTCCATCCTCCTTGTTTGTACAGTCTGACCCTAAATTGTTGCGCCGGGTGATTCAGAACTTTTTGACTAACGCGTTCCGTTATAGCCCGAAAGGCAAAGTGGTGTTGGGTGTGCGCCGAGTCAACGATCAAGTCAGTATTGAAGTTTGGGATAACGGTATGGGTATCGATGAAGATAAGCAGCAAGAGATCTTCGAAGAGTTTACTCGTGGCAGCCAAATACGTTCTGACCAAGGTTTGGGGTTAGGGCTAGCGATTTCAAAAGGCATTGCACACGTGCTTGAGCACACGATTTCAATGCGTTCGTGGCCTGAGCAAGGCAGCGTGTTCTCTATTACTCTGCCAAGAGCCAATGAGCCGCAAGCTGTGCCTGTGGTTGCGCCAGCAGCGCAAGTGTCGGACTTAAGTCACTTGAAAGTGCTGTGTGTAGATAACGAGCAAGAGATCTTAGTGGGTATGGAGAATCTACTTGCTCGCTGGGGCTGTGATGTTCAAACCTCTTTGGATTTAGTCGAAAGTCTTAAGATCCTAGAGAAAGGGTGGATTCCTGATGTGATCTTGTCGGATTATCGCCTCGACAATGGTCGAACTGGATTAGAAGTCCTACAGCAGTGCCGCTTAAGGTTGGGTGACAGCTTTAAGGGTGTGATCATCAGTGCTGACCGAACTCCTGATATGCTTGAAGGTATTCAGTCAAATGGGTTTAGTTTTATTCCTAAACCCGTCAAACCGCTTAAACTCAGGGCGGTATTGAATAGAGCATAGAAAATCGTTTTCATGCAAAAAGGGGTAGCTAAATAAGCTACCCCTTTTTAATGTTTGGATTTTATACCAACTAGTTGCTTTCTTCTTCGGTAAACAAGGTTTCGTATTTCACAAATACGGCTTGAGTTTCACCGTAGTAAAGGGTGCCATCGGATTGAGCGGCAACACGTAGCCAACCCTCTTCTGATGTTGGTTTCGGCAAAGTGATATACCAGTTTTCGCCAGCTTGGTCTGCGCGAATCATATCGATAGGTTGAGCGTTGTGCTCTTGGCTTTCCACTAATGAAACCTTGATGCCTTCTAGTGGAAACACTGACTTTAATGACAGCTCGACGCTATCAGCGGTGAGTTTTTCTGAGCGGAACTTCACTTTAAAGTCACCGTTTTCAAAGTCGCACAAACCACTGGTATAGCGACAGTTAGATTTCGCAGCGAGTTTATAGCTCTCGCCCTCTTTTGCCGCATGTGGCTTTTCACTAAGGGCCATATCCGTCCCGAAATAGGCGATCAAAGAGAGAATAGGGGCGATTAATAACGCAACGATAAAGTGCTTATTTTTGAACATCTTGGCTTCCTTGCTGCAACAGGCATCGATTACGGTAACTGAAATTTTAGAATAAAAAAGCCCCCGAAGGGGCTTTTGTGGGTTGGGTTAGATTTTAGTGGTCTACAGCACCGCCAGCGCCTGCTGGTACACGTACGTGTTCAACCAAATCTTTCACTTCTTGTGGTGTTTCAGCTGTTACTTTCGATACCGCGAATGCCACGATGAAGTTAAATACCGCACCAATTGCACCGAATGCGTTTGGCTCAATGCCTAGGAACCAGTTGCTGCCCCAGCTTTCTAGGTAAGTCCAGTCAGCAACGAATAGAATACCTTTGTGCTGGAATACGTAGAATAGAGTGATACTGATACCCGCAATCATACCCGCGATTGCACCTTCTTTGTTAATGCCCTTGCTGAAGATACCCATCATCAGTGCAGGGAAGATTGAGGATGCGGCGAGACCGAAGGCCAGTGCTACCGTACCGGCTGCAAAGCCTGGCGGATTGAGACCAAGGTAACCGGCCACCGCGATGGCCACCGCCATGGAGATTCGACTGGCGAGCAGCTCTTTCTTCTCGGATATGTTTGGATTGATAACGCCTTTGATTAAGTCATGGGATATGGCGGACGAGATAGCCAACAATAGACCCGCTGCTGTTGATAGTGCGGCTGCAAGACCGCCGGCTGCCACCAATGCGATAACCCAGTTAGGTAGTTTTGCAATCTCAGGGTTAGCCAATACCATGATGTCACGGTCAACTTTTAGCTCGTTAGTCTCTGCGCTAGACGTGTACTGGATGTTGCCATCGCCGTTCTTGTCTTCAAAGCCAAGTAAGCCTGTTTTCTCCCAGTTCTTGAACCAGTCTGGACGCTCATCATAAGCAAGGTGCTGACCTGGCGCAGGGTTTACTGTATCCATTAGGTTCAGACGAGCCATCGCAGATACTGCTGGTGCAGTTGTGTATAGAATCGCGATGAATACCAGTGCCCAACCTGCTGATGTACGAGCATCACGCACTTTAGGTACAGTGAAGAAACGGATGATTACGTGAGGTAGACCCGCAGTACCGATCATTAGAGACATGGTGTACACGAACATGTTGAGTGTATCGCCCCTGACTTGGGTGGTGTACTCAGTAAATCCGAGTTCGGTGACCACTTGGTCGAGCCTATCGAGCAGATAGACATCGGTCCCTTGTATGGTACTACCTAGACCGATCTGAGGTAGAGGGTGACCTGTTAGTTGCAGAGAGATAAAGATTGCAGGGATAGTGTAAGCTAAAATGAGTACGCAATATTGAGCAATCTGCGTGTAAGTGATCCCTTTCATACCGCCCATTACCGCGTACATGAATACGATACACATACCAATTAGAAGGCCTGTCGAGTAATCCACTTCTAGGAAGCGACCAAACGCAACGCCAACCCCTTTCATCTGACCGATTACGTACGTTACCGACGCGATGATCAGACACACAACCGCTACGATACGCGCTGTGTTTGAGTAGAAACGTTCACCTACGAACTCTGGTACAGTGAACTTGCCGAACTTACGTAGGTAAGGTGCAAGTAGTAGTGCTAGAAGTACGTAACCGCCAGTCCAGCCCATTAGGAATACGGAACCGCCGTAACCCATAAAGCAATAAGACCCGCCATCGAAATGAATGATGCCGCTGACATCCAGTCTGCAGCTGTTGCCATGCCGTTAGCGATTGGGTTTACACCACCGCCTGCAACATAGAACTCTTTGGTTGATCCTGCACGTGCCCAAATCGCAATACCAATGTAAAGGATGAAGGTCGCACCAACCACGAGGTAAGTGATAGTTTTCAAATCCATCTGAGTTACTCCTTACTCATCTACGCCGAATTCACGGTCAATTTGGCGCATCTTCCACGCGTAGTAGAAAATAATACCTAGGAAGGCATAGATAGAGCCTTGTTGAGCAAACCAGAATCCTAGTTTGTATCCACCTAGTTGAAATTGATTAAGTTGATCGACAAATAAGATGCCGCAGCCGAATGAAACGACAAACCAGATAACCATAAGCGATATCATGAGTTTTACGTTTTTATCCCAGTAGCTTTGGCTTTATCCTGATTTTCAAACGCCATGGCCTTCTCCTTTCGTTTCCGTTTTAAAAGAATTATTGTGTTAACGTAATGTTACGATTTCTAAGATAGCAGCGTAGAGTCAACAGATCTGTGCAACTTTAGTCGGGCAAAAAATAGGCAGAAATGGCGGTTAAACCGCGACTTAGGGTAGTTTGAGCAAAAAAGTGTGATGTTAATTTGATGTTAAATTAGCCTAAGGTCTAAGATCTGGAGGGTATTTAAGGTGAGAGTCTTAAATATTAACAACTATTTTTCGAGAAACAGGGCATTGAATACTATCAATTCCGCTCATACAGGTAATTGTTTGGTATAGTGGCTTATACCCAAGTAACCTCAAGATGCGTGGCTCAGCGAGAGTTGCCTAGTTTGCAAACGCGGCAACGATTGGAAAATCTAATGGTTCTAAATTGAGAATCGTTAACAAAGTATGCGAGCTAGGCAAACTCGCCCTTCGGGAGCGAATCACTGGCTCAATTTCTGCGTTAAATGATTTGGACAGAACCTGTTATTCCGCTGTGTCATTTGCCTTGAACTGGAACCCGTGATTCGCTCTGAATCCTGCATCTTGAAGTCACTTGGGTATATGTACGCAACATACGGTTTTATTGGGGGAAGAATTGGACGCAGTCACCATTAATCACTTATTTCTAACGGGAGCAGTGCTCATTGCCGCGAGTGTGTTACTTTCCCAATTTTCCTCTCGTATTGGCGTCCCCATTCTCGTAATCTTTCTCTTTGTTGGCATGCTGGCCGGTGAAGATGGCCCTGGCGGTATCGCCTTTGATGATTACTCTCTGACCTATTTAGTCAGTAACCTTGCGCTCGCCGTTATTCTTCTCGATGGTGGGATGCGCACCAAAGTCGCCAGTTTCAAAGTGGCATTTTGGCCTTCTTTATCTCTTGCAACCATCGGCGTTGCACTCACCGCAACTATGACTGGCCTAATGGCAGCTTGGTTGTTCGACCTGACTTTAATGCAAGGTATTTTAGTGGGGGCGATCGTTGGCTCTACCGATGCGGCAGCGGTGTTTTCTCTGTTAAAAGGTCAAAGTTTGAATGAGCGTGTTGGCTCTACATTGGAAATCGAGTCTGGCACCAATGACCCAATGGCGGTGTTTTTAACCGTTACTTTGATCGCACTACTCGGCAATCCAGGGGCAGACATGGGGGCAAGCTTCCTCATTAAGAGTTTCGTGATGCAGTTCGGTGTTGGAACGATTGTCGGGTTTGCTGGTGGCTGGTTGCTGTGGAGTTTGGTCAATCGCATGCAATTGGCCGACGGGCTTTATTCAATTCTGGTATTAAGTGGCGGGGTCGCTCTGTTTGCATTCTCCAGCATGTTGGGTGGTAGTGGAATATTAACGATCTACCTTGTTGGTTTGTATATCGGCAATCGACCAACTCGCGCACGTCACTCGATTCTTAATGTGCTTGATGGGATGACATGGCTGAGCCAAATCGTGATGTTTTTGGTACTTGGCCTACTGGTTACGCCATCTACTTTGATGGAAATTGCGCTACCTGCATTGGCGCTTGCCTTTGGCATGATTCTGTTTGCACGCCCATTGTCGGTATGGATTGCTTATCGCCTTTTAAAACGTTTACCACCAAAGAGCGTTGGTTTGTCTCTTGGGTCGGTTTGCGCGGTGCGGTTCCGATCATTTTGGCGGTTTTCCCTATGATGGCAGGGCTTGAGAATGCACAGCTCTATTTCAATATCGCTTTCTTCGTGGTCATGGTCTCTTTGATTGTGCAAGGCGGCAGTTTGATGAAAGTGGCCGGTTTAGCTCAAGTGACGCTTCCTCCAAAGCCAACGCCAATTTACCGAACGGGCGTAGAGATCTTCCCTACTAGTGAATGGGAAATGTTCGTTTATAAACTTAAGCCAGAGAAGTGGTGTGTGGGTGAGCCGCTAAAAAGGCTATCAATGCCTGAGGGGACGCGAATTACTGCGCTTTTTAGAGATGACAAACTGCTTCACCCATCGGGTAGCACAGTGCTAGAAGCTTACGACACTCTATGTGTGTTGGGCCAAGACCATGATCTGGATAGTTTAAGTACGCTATTTAGTGAAGCGCCCGAATCGGAAGAGGCGGCGCGCTTCTTCGGGGATTTCTTCTTAGACGTGACTCAATCTGTGGCTAACGTCAGCGAATATTACGGTATCGAGTTGGGTACAGAGGAAGATGGCAAGATGTCGCTGAAAGAGCTGGTTGATCAGCAGCTAGGAATGTACCCAGTTTTGGGTGATAGCTTTGAGTGGCACGATATCACTTGGGTGGTAGCAGACTTGATGAGCACGAAGTGGTGAAACTAGGTTTATGTCTACCGGAATCAGATGAGGCTCAAGAGAGCCACTAATTGTGGATCTCTTGTAGCAAGATTACGGCTTGAGTACGGTTTTTTACCCCTAGTTTGCGGAAAATCGCGGTCATATGGGCTTTGATGGTCGCTTCGGAAACATTGAGTTCATAAGCGATCTGCTTGTTTAGTAGACCATCGGAGAGCATACCCAACACTTTGTATTGTTGAGGTGTGAGTGCGGCAATCTTCTCTGCTAAATCATCACACGCTGCGCTATTGGTAATCGAACCTTCTGGAAAGAATGGTTCGCCGTTGAGTACTTGATTTAGGGCGCTTACCAGCTCACGCATATCGCTCGACTTAGGAATAAATCCAAAGGCTCCGTGGCTCTTTACTTGAGTCACGACGGCAGGCTCTTCACTGGCCGACACCACCACGATCGGTAAATCAGGATACTCCGCACGAAGCTGGATCAGACCCGACATACCATTTGCACCTGGCATTTTGAGATCCAGAAGCAACAGATCCGGTTCTTCTTCTTTTTCTAACAAAGACAATAACGCGTCGAGAGAATCGGCTTCTAACAAGTTCGCGCCACTCACCGCCATATGAACGGATTGGAAGAGTGCATTTCGAAACAGCGGGTGGTCATCAGCAATGATGATGGAGTAGGTCGAATCCATGACTAATTACTTCTTATAGCGTGTTTAGTTAGTATTACCATTTGGTCGTAATTCCAACAACCTTTCGACGCTTATTGACTGATTTTTATTCCTAAAATGTGAAAGAGTTGGGTATCTAGCCCAACTCTTAAGACCTCTCATGAAATATTAGAGGCGAAGGTAACTTGTTGTTATTCAAAGATTGGCGCGTCGTAGTCTTCCGCTTCATCACTGTAAGCAGTAACAATGGCGTCTTCGACAAGGCCGGTTTCTGCCTGTACTTGGGTTTCAAAGAAGTGTTGAATTTGCTTACGACGACCATGAGCAGACCAGCTCTCTTTATCCGTCCATACTTCATTGAAGACGATGCTGTAGTCAGTACGTGTCGCACTTGGGTGGTCGATTTGACGTGTCAGAAGATACTGTAGGCACCCCTCTTCGCGAAGCGAGTCCGGCTCTAGGGCTTTTAATACCTCGAACAGTTCAGCTTCTTTGCCTGGTTTGGCCTTAAATTGCGCTAAAACGTACACTTTGCTAGACATAGTCATCCCTTTATTGATGATTGATTTAGGGTGATGAAGTGTTGAGTAGTGCACTTCATCAGGTTGAGTATGCCTAGCTTAGCAATTAGTTTTCGCTGATAAAACGCTCAATATGGTTTTCAAATGGCTCGGCGGCCATAAAGCCCGTTAGACGCGCTGCTGGAATATGATTGCCTTGTGCATCCCAAAATTCAATAGTCGGTAGGCCAAGTACTTTGAGTGACTGCAGCAGTTCAATGTCCTGTACTTGGTTACGGGTTACGTCAGCTTGGAGCAATATGAAGTTTTGCAGTTTTTTCTCAACGCTTGGATCGTGGAAGGTGTACTTCTCGAATTCTTTACACGCGACACACCAGTCGGCATAGAAGTCGAGCATCACTGGTTTGCCAGCTTGTTTCGCCAGCTCTAACTGCTGCTCTAAATCAGTGACGGTTGTGATACGTTGAAACTCAATGGTCGCAGCTTGAGTGTTATGCGAGCCACCACTAAACCAATAGTTCAGGGCAGGCTGCGCGGAAGCAAACAAACCTAATACCGCAATAATGCCCACGGCACTTTGTTTCCAACCACCAAATTCAAGGCGATTTTTAATGTGATACAGCCAGCTAAAGGCGATGATACCTAGAGCAGACCAAAGGATAGTCGACCAAAGCTCTGGCAAAATACGCTCAAGTAGGAAGATTGGCGCGGCCAGTAAGATAAACCCGAATAACGTTTTTACGGTATTCATCCAAGCGCCTGCGGTAGGGAGAAGCTTGTTACCAAATACTGCAGCTAGGATCAGTGGGATGCCCATCCCCATGGCTAGCGCGTAAAGGGCCACCCCCCAGTGAGTAGATCACCACTTTGCGCTACGTAGAGTAGTGCACCAGAAAGCGGCGCTGTGGTGCACGGTGAACAAACTAAGCCAGAGATAGCGCCCATGGCGAAGACGCCTGCATTGCTCCCGCCTTTTTGCTTGTTACTTAGGTTGTTAAGCCAAGTTTGTACTGACGATGGCAGTTGCAAGCTGTACACGCCAAACATCGACAACGCGAGCGCAACGAACAGGATGCTCAAACCGATCAGTACATACGGATGCTGCATCGCGGCTTGGAACTGCAGGCCAGCAGAAGCTACAACGAGCCCGAGCAATGTGTAAGTCAGCGCCATACCTTGAACGTAGATAATGGATAAACCCAATGCGCGTTTCTGACTTAGCTTGCCGCCACCCAGTACAATGCTGGTCAAGATTGGGTACATCGGCAGCACACACGGAGTAAAGGCAAGGCCAACTCCGAGAGCTAAAAAGAGTAGTGGAGTCCACCATTTCTCAGCCAAGTTACCTGCTAAGCCTACCTCGCGCGAAACCGGAATATCAGTTTGAGAGGCCGATGTCTGGTTGTTTGTAGACGTAAGCTGTTGGTTGTCTTTCTCTGAAATCGCCGTTGCTTCTGGGGAGTTTGCATTTTGAGGGCTTGAGCTTGAGTTACCGAAAGGTTGAATATCGATAACACGTGTTTCTGGTGGGTAACAGAAGCCAGCTTGCGCGCAGCCTTGATACTGCACGATGACCTGTGCACCTTCTTGGTAATCACTGAGCGGAATCGTGACCAACAGTGGGTCAGTGTAGATATTCACATCACCAAAGAATTCATCGTGGTAAGGCTCGCCATTGCGCATGAGCTGTTCGCCGATCGTCACATTGCTGGGTGAGATGGACAGCCTCTCTTGGTAAAGGTAGTAACCTTGCTTAACTTGCCAGTCGAGATAAAGCGTCTCGCCCTCTTGTTGAGGGTCAAATGGGAAAGCGATGTCTACAGGCACAAAGCTGTTGTTGGTATCAAAATCTAGGGTCGCTTGATTGTTACCAAACAGAGCGTGAGCAGGCAGTGCGACGATTGAGGCGCAGAAAATAAGCAAAGAGACAAGTAAGCGCATGAATATCCAATAATCGTTTAAGTTGCTGTTATCTTAACCTAATAGGACAGGTTCGCGAGCGAAATAGTTTCATCGTACTGATAAAAAATAAAGGGAGCCGAAGCTCCCTTGTAAGATCATGTTGATTGTTTATCTATATCTGCACTAAGTTAGTCTTCGTACAGAAGTGTTTAGATAAATAGGCCGCCGAAGGCAAAACCTAAACCTACCGCTGTAGAGATAGTGACCACACCCGGAATGAAGAACGGGTGGTTAAATACATATTGGCCAATTCGCGTTGAGCCCGTGTCATCCATCTCAACCGCAGCAACAAGGTTGGGTAAGTTGGAAGTACGAACAGTGCACTTACCGCTGCAAATGAGGCAACAGCTGTTAATGGTGCCACGCCAATTGCCAATGCTGCAGGCATTAGCGCAACTGTTGTTGCACCTTGAGAGTAAAGCAGCATAGAGGCAAAGAACAGCACCATAGCAAGCATCCAAGGGTAATCAGAAAGCAGGTCGCCAGCGATTTCTTTGATGCCGTCAACGTGTGCGTTAACGAACGTTGAACCTAGCCAAGCGACACCAAGAACACACACACAGGCTGTCATACCAGAGCGGAAAGTCGCTGCAGATGGGATTTTTGATGCGTCGATCTTAGTGAATAGAACGATTGCAGCAGCAGCGGCTAGCATGAAGGTCATGATCGCTTCATTACGGCCAAGAGCTGGGTTCTCGATAAGGCCTACAGAGCCTGAAATTGCAGCTGCGTAACAAACCACGAAACCAATCGCTGCTAGGAAAATGTAAGTTGCTGTCTTCGCCGTAGGCAAGATTTCACGTTGCTTGTCCGTCGCGAGCTTGATGAGGCCTTTTTCCAAACGCTCTTGGTAAACCGGGTCATCTTTTAGCTCACTACCCATAAAGTTAGCCACGAACGCACCCACCATACAAGCGATGAACGTGGTTGGAATACAAACCGCTAATAGCGTTAGGTAGTCAACGCCAAATGGTGCCAGCATGGCTGCGAATGCCACAACGGCCGCTGAGATTGGCGATGCTGTAATGGCAATTTGAGAAGCAACAACGGCAATAGACAGTGGACGCGATGGGCGTACACCTTGGCCTTTTGCTACTTCTGCGATGACTGGTAGTGTCGAGAACGCGGTATGACCCGTACCCGCCATCAGCGTCATTAAGAAAGTGACGATTGGCGCGTAAAAGGTAATACGTTCGGGATTTTTGCGCAGGAAGTTTTCTGCGATTTGAACCAGCCAGTCCATACCGCCCGCGACTTGCATTGCGGCAATAGCAGTAATCACTGACATGATGATCAAGATAACATCAATTGGGATGAAAGCTTGGCTAGTTGGCACGCCCATTATCAGTGATAGCGCTATAACACCTGCACCACCTGCTAAACCAATACCAATACCGCCGATTCTTGCCCCTAGATAAATAAAGAGCAGAACGACAAAGAGTTCGACCGCTACCATATTAATACCTCATTTCCATTTCTTAAGATTAAATTATCGAAATGCACGGCAAAGGAACCAAGCATTTGAATAATTGCACCCATATGTTGATTGTTGGACATAGAGATGCGAGATTGAGCTCAAAAAAGGGCCCCGTTTGGGACCCTTCAAATGTGCATTTATTCGAAACGCTTGGCTTTATACGTTGGATGCATGAAGTTTTCAACTGAAAGAATGTCATCCAGTTCATCTTCAGAGAGCAATCCACGTTCTAGTACAACTTCGCGGACACTTTTACCTGTTTCAGCACAGATTTTACCGACGATGTCACCTTCATGATGGCCGATATATGGATTTAGGTAAGTCACAATACCGATAGAGTTGTAAACGTAGCCTTCACACACCTCTTTGTTCACGGTAATACCATCGATACACTTGTCACGTAAGTTCACGCAGGCATTGGTTAGGATATCCAATGACTCAAACATGCTTTGTGCAATCACAGGCTCCATGACGTTAAGTTGTAGCTGACCACCTTCTGCTGCGAAAGAGATGGTGTTGTCGTTACCCAGTACTTTGAAACACACTTGGTTCACAACTTCAGGGACAACAGGGTTCACTTTAGCTGGCATGATTGAAGAGCCTGCTTGCAGCTCTGGAAGGTTCAACTCGTTAAGACCTGAACGCGGGCCAGAAGAAAGTAGACGCAAGTCGTTACAGATCTTAGATAGCTTCACCGCCAGGCGTTTTAGCGCACCGTGAGTCATTACATAAGCGCCACAATCCGAAGTCGCTTCAATCAAGTCTTCAGCAGGAACGCAGTCTAAGCCTGTCACTTCTGCAAGGTGCTTAACGGCGGCGGCTTGGTAGCCAGCTGGTGCGTTAAGGCCAGTACCGATAGCTGTTGCACCTAGGTTGACTTCAAGCAGTAGCTTAGATGTGTACTCTAGAGCACGGATCTCTTCATTAAGCGTCACTGCCCAAGCGTGAAACTCTTGGCCGACGGTCATTGGCACCGCGTCTTGTAGCTGGGTACGGCCCATCTTCAACACGGTATTAAATTCTTGGCTCTTAAGCTCGAACGCGCCTTTTAGATATTCAATGGCTTCAACCAGTTTTACTACACTGTTGTAAACCGAGATTCTAAAGCCGGTTGGGTAGGCACAGTTGGTCGATTGGCTCTTGTTTACGTGGTCATTTGGATTAATGAACTCGTATTGGCCTTTCTCTTTACCCATCAACTCTAGTGCTACGTTGGCAATCACTTCGTTGGTGTTCATGTTCACCGATGTGCCAGCGCCGCCTTGAAAAACGTCTGATGGGAACTGGTCCATGCACTTGCCCGTTTCCAAAATGAGGTCACAGGCTTGGATAATGTACTTCGCCACTTCACTTGGAATCGCGCCAAGTTCTTTGTTTGCCAATGCGGCTGCTTTCTTGGTCATCACCATGCCGCGCACGAATTCTGGCACGTCAGAGATGGTCACATTTGAGATGTTGAAGTTTTCGATAGCGCGAAGGGTATGAATGCCGTAGTAAGCGTCGGCAGGGACGTGGCGTTCACCTAATAGGTCTTCTTCGATACGAGTTGGCTGAGCGTTAGCGTTCGCTAGAGGAGTGTGGGTAGCCATAACAGGATCCTTAGATAATTATTCTGATAATTTAGGTGTTATTTAGCCATTTCTGCGTTCTAAGAATCCATTCGTCAGAGTGTTTGGCTGGAAAATCCGTCCTGACTTCTGAAGCACATAATACTGTACTTAGCGCATAAAAATAGTAAGTGGATCACTATTTTGCACTTTCATTTGTACAGTAAATGATTGTCACGATAAATCCTTATTGAATAACTGTTTTTAAGTAAAAATCAGGCAAATTTCATGCTTTTTTACAGCTTGTATTTGAGCTCTTTGTCCTTTTCGGCTTACACTGGTTAGAACAAAGGAGGGCGTGTGTTTCCTATCTTATTATTACTCTTTATTTGCGTACCGATTGTCGAAATTGGCCTATTCATTCAAGTTGGTGATTATTTAGGTTTGTGGCCGACGATTGGCTTGGTATTACTGACTGCATTTGTTGGTGCTTCACTCGTGCGAAGCAAGGTATTCAAACCCTTCTTTCTGTGCAGAATCGCCTGCAGCAAGGTGAACTTCCGGCGCAACAAATTTTTGAAGGCGTGATGCTAGCGGTATCAGGGGTGCTACTTCTGACTCCAGGCTTCATGACCGATGCATTTGGCATGCTGGTGCTGCTACCTGCTCCAAGAGCCGTAATTGCAAAATACTTGATGAGCAAGATGGTCGTGAAATCTATGGGAAGCCAAGGTTTTCATGGCGGTTTCTCAAGTGGCCCGAACCCTTTTGAGCATGACCCGTTTCAGCGAGGCCTCATGATCAGCAAGGTGACGGCAATACGTTCGAAGGCGAGTTTGAACGTAAAGACGATGACGACCGCAACCGCTTGAATTAATCTTGCCGACTCTACAGAATCTAAACAAAAGGCACGCTATGCGC
>NZ_JYJP01000052.1 GCF_001012815.1 Vibrio mexicanus | reverse complement strand
GGCTTTGTTGCGTAAATCGATTGAACTAAATCAGGAACTTACGATCTGATCGGCTACATCCATAAATCGTTGTAGCCTTATGCCTAAACCTCGATACAAAACAACCAACTGGAAGCAGTACAACAAAACCCTTATTAACCGTGGTTCTCTGACCTTCTGGATTGATGAGGAAGCAATCGCCGAATGGAGTCAAAGCAAGCAGAACAAGCGAGGTAGGCCTCGTCGATTCAGCGACTTAGCCATTACAACTGCACTCATGGTGAAACGAATCTTCTCTATGCCATTGAGAGCACTGCAAGGATTTATAGATTCACTGTTTAAGTTGGCTAACATCCCTCTCACCTGTCCGCACTACACTTGTATCAGCCGACGAGCCAAGCAAGTTGAGGTTTCATTTAAGACAAAAACCAGAGGTGCGATACAACACTTAGCCATTGATGCCACTGGCCTCAAGGTTTATGGCGAAGGTGAATGGAAGGTCAAGAAGCATGGTACTGACGGGAAGCGTAGGGTTTGGCGTAAGCTGCATATCGCAGTAGATACTAGCACCCATGAAATAGTCGCAGCAGAGCTGAGCTTATCTAACGTAACCGATGCGGAAGTACTTCCTAACTTGCTTAAGCAGACACGTCGTAAAATCATTGAGATATCAGGCGATGGTGCTTATGACACAAGGAATTGCCATGATGCCATACGGATCAAGCGAGCTGTTCCGCTCATTCCGCCACGAGAAGGGGCAGCCTTCTGGGAACGAGGACATCCTCGCAACTTAGCAGTAGGTTGCCAGAAGCTCTACGGCTCTAACAAGAAGTGGAAAAAGCGGTATGGTTATCATAAGCGCTCGCTCTCAGAGACAGCAATGTATCGGGTAAAACAGTTGTTAGGTGGGAAACTAAGCCTAAGGAATTACAACGCTCAGGTTGGCGAGACTTACGCTATGATCAAAGCGTTGAACAAGCTTACAGGGCTTGGTATGCCTGAAACTCAGTATGTTGTATAGGAATCACTCAATTCAGGCGGTTTGGTTTCCTGTCCGAATTACGCAACAAAGCC
>NZ_JYJP01000051.1 GCF_001012815.1 Vibrio mexicanus | reverse complement strand
TGAGCAGGGCAAACTGTTTGAAGCGTTTAGTCAAGCCAGCGAAGGTATCAGCCGTAAAGGGGGACAGGCCTGGGGCTTGCGATCAGTAAACGTTTGATTGAAGCCATGGGGGCTCACTGGCTTTCGAGTCTACGCCAAACCAAGGCAGTCGATTCCATTTTACGTTACCTCTTGAGCGCACCGATAGTGCTGATACGTGCTACACAAGAGAAGTTGTTCAACATGCTAACTTCGCCGCTCACATCCTTTTAGTTGAAGATAATCCCGTAAACTGCCTTGTAGCCGAAGGCTTCTTAAACTCCTTAGGCCACAGCGTTGACATTGCAATGAGTGGAGAAGAGGCAAAGATAAAGATAAAGGCTGCAGATGGGAGTTACGACATAGCCTTGCTGGATATTAATCTACCTGACTGCAATGGTGTCGATTTGCTACACAGCTTAAAGTGTGAAGCACAAAAAGATATTCCATATATCGCCGTGTCGGCTCATGTGTTTGCCGAAGAAGTTGAAAGCTATCTAAACGCGGGCTTCGACGGGTATCTTGCAAAGCCTTTAAATAGATCGGAGCTAGCAGAAATCTTGAATGAGAAGTTAGCACCACGAATGCGTAGCAATAATATAGATGGTGTGGATTTGACTAAAGAAAGTCAGAGTTCGAAGTTGTTCAAGTTATCGGATATTGAATCGAGTGATAAACAGGTTATTGAACAAGCACCTACTTCTCAAGGCACTAAAATTGGATTTGATCCTTCCATAATTGAAGCTGACAACAAGGTTTTAGGCCGAGAGAAAATGCGCCAAATTATTGGACTATTTAACACTAGCAGTAAGCAAACATTGGATGACCTTGAGCTTGCTTTTTCGAATGAAGATGCCAATGGTGTTAAAAGCTATGCCCACAAATTGAAGGGCTCCTGTGCCAGTCTTGGCCTCACAAGAATGTACGAACTATGTCGGGACATTGAATTAGCCAGTCAACCTTTGGAAGCGTATATGAACAGCAAAGAAGCACTTATTGGCGCTTTAGACGAGGCGAGGGTGTTTTTGTCTGAGTTCTAGTAAAGGTAAAGGTAAGAAAAAGAGTCACCCTATGGTGACTCTTTAAATTTAAGTATGCGGATAGATGAGTGGATTAAGCAACCGCTTGAGAGAGTATTTCTCTAACTTGTGTTATGCCAATCGCCTGCGATTCACCAAGTGCTGTCATGCCATGAGCTTCCAATTGACTTGCTACCGCGTCGATTGCAGCTTTTTTGTCATCACCATGCTCAGTTAGCTGTGTGGAGACTCCGAGTGATTGGTAAAAAGCTTCGATAGCGTCAATGGTTCGCTCAGCCAAATCGCTACCTGCTTCAAGCCCAAATACGTTTCTGCCCATTTGCTCTAACTTCCCACGTTTGGTGCCGATTTGGTTTCGAAGTAGAGAAGGTTGAACGATAGCTAATGAGCGGGCATGGTCAACACCGTATAGAGCTGTAAGCTCATGACCAATCATGTGCGTCGCCCAATCCTGAGCCACACCAGAACCAATTAAGCCGTTGAGGGCTTGGTTAGCAGACCACATAAGGTTTGCGCGCCATGCGTCGTTATCACGTTCAGAGAACTCGCTCCCTAGCTGTTTGAGAGAACGTAATAGCGTTTCTGAGTAACCGTCTTGAACAAGCGCATTTGCTGGCGCCGTAATGTACTGTTCACATACGTGAACCCATGCGTCGACAATACCGTTGATCAATTGCTTTTCAGGCAGGGACTTCATGACATCTGGGTCAAGGACAGCAAATTTAGGCTGAACGTTAGGGTTTAAAAACGCCAGTTTGTCTTTGGTTTCTTTCTTAGTAATAACGGCGCCCATGTTTGATTCAGAGCCTGTAGCTGGCAATGTTAAGACAGCGCCAATCGGAATGGCACTTGTCACTTGATGTTTACCAGTCAAAATATCCCAACCGTCACCATCATAGTGTGCTGATGCAGCGACATACTTAGAGCCATCAATCACCGAGCCACCACCTACAGCGATAATGAAGTCAACATTGTGTTCTTTACACAGCGCAACTGCGCCATCGAGTGTTTCTTTGGTTGGGTTAGGTTCTACCCCAGAAAACTCTAGCCATTTATGGTTTGAAAGTGCGGATTTAACTTGGTCATAAACACCGTTAGATTTGATTGAGCCACCACCATAAATCACCAATGCGGTAGCTCCCTGCGGCACAGCGCTCGCGATGGCATTAATTTGTCCTTGGCCAAAGTGGATCTGTGTAGGGTTGTGAAACGTGAATTGCATAATGTTGCTCCAGCTGCGAAGTAGAGAAGTATGTTGTTATGAAATGACTTGAAACGTTGAAAATCCGTCGCAACTCATCGATAGACCTAAGTGAATGTGACGTCTTTTGAGTCAAAGTAAAAACGTGCTTGTTGTATTTTAGGATCATTTATACCCAAGTGACTTCAAGATGCAGGATTCAGAGCGTTGTCATGGGTTCAAGTTCCAGGCAGATGACGCAGCGGAATAACGGGTTCTTTCCAAGTCATTTAAAGTAGAAATTGAATCCGTGAACCGCTCCCGAAGGGCGAGTTTGCCTAGCCTGCATACTTTGTTAACGATTCTCAATTTAGAACCACTAGATTGTCGCATCGTTGCCGCGTTTGCAAACTAGGCAATTCTCGCTGAACCACGCATCTTGAGGTTACTTGAGTATAGAACCACATGCTTTTTCAAAAAAAACATAAAGGGATATTGGGATGCATATTCGATAAACAATAGCTCAATAACTAATTGACTAGAAAATCAGCTCACGTAGTTAATAAATGTGAGGAAGATTACAGGGTTTAGGTGACAGACCAGATTAAGAATGAAAGGGGAAAATGTAACAGTGAAATTTGTCTGTTTTTTAGAATGTGAGTCTGAGCCAATATGTCATTCCCCCAATAGAGATTTTCTCTATTTTTTCGGTCCTGTACCCCTCTAAAGGGTGCAGGTTTTTTTTAAAATACATTTAGTCAAAAAATTAGTTGTTGATGCAAAATAAGTATACTGAAATTACATTGCAGTAACATGATCGTGCGAGGAATTGTTCAATTTGACGATCAAAATAGTGTTAAACCAAAAGGGTGTTCTATGGTTGTTTTGCGCTAGATATTAAGTCTTATGAGTCATAGCGTCTCTCTTAATATACGTGAAATTAAAACTTGAAGGAACATCACAAATGAAATTTAAGGACGGAAAGTTGGCTAGCCGAGCGTTCAAGCTCAGCACTTTATCAGCCTCGTGTCTCGTTGCAATGAACAGTTATGCCGCTATAGATTGTTCGACCCTTGAAAGTTGGGATGCAAGCACTGTTTATACAGGTGGCGATGAGGTTCATCACCAAGGCACTGCATACAAAGCCAATTATTGGACACAGAACAACGACCCCGCGACTAACTCGAGTGAATGGGGCACATGGAAAGTCATTGATACCTGTTCTACAGGTGGTGGTGTCAATGAAGCACCGACCTCTACACTTACTTCACCAACCGCAACTCAATCAATTACAGAAGGTGATGTTGTCGTACTGTCTGCAACAGCAGCGGATTCGGATGGTTCTGTGACGAGCGTTGACTTCTTAATTGATGGTTCGGTGGTTGCAACGTCGACGGTTGCACCTTACTCGGCAAGCTGGACTCCTTCCGTTTCTGGTAGCTACGTTGTCACGTCTATTGCTTACGATGACCAAGGTGCAGCGAGCTTAGAGAGCAGTGTGACTATAACTGTAGATGCGGCTCAAGGAGGCAATGAAAAGCCAACAGTTGATGTGGCACTTTCGGCATCAACCGTTGATGTTGGAACTGTTGTCACCTTGTCTGCAAATGCTGCAGACGCGGATGGCACCGTTGATAAAGTTGATTTCTATGTAGCTGGGACGCTAGTTGGAACGGTGGCTACCGCTCCTTACACGTTAGATTACACAACAACATTAGCGGGCACATTAGCGGTATACGCGAAAGCGACTGATAATCTTGGCGCAACAACAGATTCGGCGTTAGCTAGCCTTGTAGTTAATGGTCTTCCTACTGTCGCTACTTGTCGCCCTGATGGCTTATATCAAACGCAAGGTGTCGACGTACCGTATTGTTCTATTTACGATGAAGAAGGCCGTGAGAAGATGGGTGTTGACCACCCACGTCGTGTCATTGGTTACTTTACAAGTTGGCGTTCAGGAGACGATCCGCAATCTGCTTACTTGGTAAATGACATTCCGTGGGAACAACTTACCCATATCAACTACGCGTTTGTTAGCATCGGTTCAGATGGCAAAGTAAATGTGGGTGATGTTAACGATCCAAACAACGTTGCAGTGAGCAAAGAGTGGCCTGGCGTTGAAATTGACCCAACACTTGGGTTTAAAGGGCATTTTGGTGCACTAGCGACTGCGAAGAAAAAGCACGACGTTAAGACTCTAATTTCTATTGGTGGTTGGGCGGAAACTGGTGGTCACTTTGGTCCAGATGGTACGCGTATCGCCGACGGTGGTTTCTACACCATGACAACTAATGCCGATGGATCAATCAATCATGCGGGTATCGAAACCTTTGCTACATCTGCAGTAGAAATGATGCGTCAATATCAATTCGACGGTCTGGATATCGATTATGAGTATCCAACGTCGATGGCTGGCGCCGGCAACCCTTATGATAAAGACTTCATGGAGCCACGCCGCGCATACCTATGGGCATCTTACCAAGAGCTAATGAAAGTTCTACGTGAGAAATTGGATGCGGCATCTGCTCAAGATGGTATTCACTACATGCTGACGATTGCGGCTCCGTCATCGGGCTACTTACTGCGTGGTATGGAAACGTTTGATGTGACCAAATACCTCGACTACGTGAATATTATGTCTTACGACCTACACGGTGCGTGGAACGACCACGTAGGGCATAACGCAGCGTTATTCGATACAGGTAAGGATTCAGAGCTTGCTCAGTGGAATGTCTATGGTACAGCGGCTTATGGCGGTATCGGTTACCTTAACACTGACTGGGCTTATCACTACTTCCGTGGCTCTATGCCGGCAGGTCGAATTAACATTGGTGTGCCTTACTACACGCGTGGTTGGCAAGGTGTAACCGGTGGTGAAAACGGCTTGTGGGGCCGTGCGGCGCTTCCTAATCAAGCAGAATGTCAACCAGGCACGGGTGAAGGTGAGAAGAATAACTGTGGCCATGGTGCAATTGGTATCGACAATATGTGGCACGATTTGGATCCACAGGGTAACGAAATGGGCGCTGGCTCAAACCCAATGTGGCATGCGAAAAACTTAGAGAAGGGCATATGGGGTTCATACGCTGAGGCTTATCTGCTTGATCCAGTCAATGATCCAACGGATCAGTTTGTAGGAACTTATACTCGTCACTTTGACAGCGTAGCCGTTGCCCCATGGTTGTGGAATGCAGAGAAGAGCGTATTCCTTTCAACAGAAGACAAAGACTCGGTGTCAATTAAGGCGGATTACGTTATTGATAAAGAGATCGGCGGTATCATGTTCTGGGAGCTTGCGGGTGACTACAACTGTTATGTGTTAGATGCAAACGGTCAACGTGGTGCAATCGATGAAACAGAGCAAGCCTGTGCGACAGGTAACGGGGAGTTCCATATGGGCAACTCGATGACAAAAGCTATCTACGATAAGTTTAAGTCAGCGACGCCGTATGGTAACAAGGTGGCTACTGGTGCAATTCCAACAGAAGCGGTGGATATTGCAGTGAGTATCGGCGGCTTTAAAGTCGGTGATCAAAACTATCCAATCAACCCAAAAGTCACGTTTACAAACAATACAGGACAGGCGATTCCTGGGGGTACTGAGTTCCAATTCGATATTCCTGTATCAGCACCAGATAATGCGAAAGATCAGTCGGGCGGTGGTTTAGCAGTAATTGCATCTGGACACACGCGTGCCAATAACATTGGTGGCTTAGACGGCCCTATGCACCGAGTCGCTTTCTCGCTACCTTCTTGGAAAGATCTGCCAGCTGGTGGTACGTATGAGTTAGACATGGTGTATTACTTGCCAATCTCTGGTCCTGCTAACTACAGCGTAAACATCAACGGTATTGACTACGCATTCGCGTTTGAACAGCCGGATTTACCGCTTGGCGATCTATCTCAAGGTGGTAACAACGGCGGTGGCAATAGCGGCGATACTGGTGGCGGTTCTGGCACTGTAACACCATGGGTTCCGGGTTCAACTCAGGCAACTAATGGTGATACATACAGCTACAATGGAAAATGCTTTGTTGCTAAGAATAATCCAGGTTCTTGGGAGTCACCAACGCAAAGTAACTGGTTCTGGGATGAAGTAGCATGTCCTTAAGAGGTTAGTCCTCTACCGTAACGACAAAAGCCTAGCAACATAGCTAGGCTTTTTGATTAGTCGCTAAAATTCGTAACCTTCTGGGACGACCACTATGCCTTTCTCAGAAACGTGAAAACGTTTTTGGTCTTCTATTTTGTCTAAGCCAATTTGGGTGTGCGGTGGAATACTCACGTGTTTATCGATGATGCAATTAACAAGCTGACATCCCTCTCCAACAGTGACATCGTCAAAAATAATACTGTCCACAATCGTGGCGCTATCATTGATGCGTACGTTTGAAGAGACGATCGAATGCTGCACCGATCCACCGGAGTTAATGACGCCATTCGCAATCATGGAATTAATAAAAATACCTTCATTGCCTGTAGCGGAAGGAACTGTCCGCGCAGGAGGAAACTGAGCTTCATAGGTACGAATAGGCCAATCGGGTTGATACAGGTTCATTTGAGGTACTGGCTCTAAAAGATCCATATTAGCGTCGTAGTAAGAATCTATGGTACCTACATCGCGCCAGTATTTATCCTTAGCAACGCGTCCTCTACTGCGGCCAAATTCATAGGCATACACGGTTTGATTATCAATGAGCTTTGGAATGATGTCTTTACCAAAGTCATGACTAGAGTGCTCGTTGCATGCGTCTTCATTTAGAACCTGCTGTAATGTCTCCATGCTAAAAATGTAGATACCCATCGAGACCAAACTTTGGGTTGGGTCATCGATTAGCGTAGCGGGTGAACTCGGTTTTTCAGCAAACTCTGTCACCATGTTGTTGGCGTCCATCGCCATCACTCCAAATGCCGCTGCCTCTTCTTTTGGAACTGTCATGCAAGCAACCGTCAGCTCCGCATCAGTCTTTTTATGCTGTTCGAGCATTGCAGCGTAATCCATTTTGTAGATATGGTCCCCAGACAGTACGACCACGTACTCAGCACTACTTCGACTCAATAGCCACATGTTGTGATAGATAGCATCAGCCGTCCCTTCGTACCACTTTCCGCCTTTGCGCATTTGCGGTGGAACCGCTGTAATGTACTCGCCAAGTTCCGGATTATAAATAGACCAACCATCGCGCAAATGTTTTTGTAGAGAGTGAGACTTGTATTGCGTGAGGACAAGAATGTTCCTCATACCAGAATGAAGGCAATTGGTTAAGGTGAAATCTATGATTCGATATTTTCCACCAAAAGGGACCGCAGGCTTTGCTCTATTGTCTGTCAGTGGACTTAAGCGGGATCCCATTCCGCCTGCCAGTACTACCGTTAGAGTATCTTGCATAAATACGCTCCCTATATATGTGCATGCAATGTGACGAAGAAAGTGCCTACTAGAGCTATTACAATCTTTGTACCAAAGTTAGAGAGCAGAGAAATCAGTGAGTTATAGTTTATGTAATCAAAAAAACGCACCATCTTGGTTCGCTAGCATTTTAGTGAACCAAGATGGTGCGCTTGTTTTGTTTATTCTATTGTGGAGCGGTAATAGTCAGTAAGGATCTGAAGCGAATTAGTACTGGAAGCGAACTGACATCATTATCTGTGGGCCATAAAAGCCATTATTACGAGTCTCAGCAGATAAGGACAATTGATCTGTAGAATGGAACCTGACACCGGCATGGAACACTGAAGATTCGTCATTCTTACCAAGACGTGCTGTCGCTTCTAATTGGTTCATTAACCATACGCGAAGGCCAATGTTCATTTCTGCTTGCGTGACTGAACTTACATTGTCCTCTTTTGGGAAGTTGTTGTGGTGCACTAAGAGTTGACCATAGATATCCATAAATTGGTTAAGAGGGCCGTTAAACCCAATACCACCTGCCACGCCAAAGTCTCTTTCAAACTGACTGTTAAGGCGACCAACAACATGTACGTTTTCTGCAAGTTGAGTACTTAATTCGACCCCAGTCATTGATGGTTGATACCCGTAAAAACTTCGAAATAGTTATAGCTGAAGTTATTTGCATTCGCGGTCAGTGGAAGACAGCATAAAAGACCAGCAATGACTTTTTTATTTAACATGGGTGCTCCCCAAATCCTTGGATATTATTTTGACGTTACAGAAAAAGCCTGCAAAATGCAGGCCTTTTATACGCAAGGATATAGGGAAACAGTCTGATTTTAAAGCACTTGAACGTGATCGACCTCAACCTCAGGGTTCATTCCGCCCTCATATTCACCAAACAGTCTTAACTTGGTGGTGTGATCGATTGGTGTTGTCATATTAATATCATCATCAAGCTCGACCTCGAACTCAGCTTCGCCGTCGCTGAATACAAAAGTGTCCTTTCTAACTTGTTTAACTAAGTAACCTTCTAAGACGATATCGCGATCGCCAAAGAAACTGGTGTCATCGATTAGGCTTTGTACTGACGTGATGTCGGTTGGTCCTTGGTAGCTTACGCTTTGTTCGTTATCCGAGTGAGCAAGGGCAGCCCCTGGAGCGATGATGATTGAAGCAGCAATAGCAATAACAGTGTTTTTCATAATAAGTGTTCTCATGTGTGATTCGACATGGTTATTAGAACACTGCCACTCTGAATTATTGGTGAGGATAACATTCATATTTGGTTCATCAGTTGAGTCTGCATAACTGATAGAGTTATTATGTGGAAAATTGTATTAATTTGAATTAACTATGAAAAAACCACTGTCTGCACTTATGGTGCAAGGGACCACTTCAGACGCGGGAAAAAGCGTTTTAGTGGTAGGTTTGTGCCGCGTTCTGCAGCGCAAAGGAATCAAAGTTGCTCCGTTCAAACCGCAGAATATGGCGCTCAACAGTGCGGTGACGAAAGATGGTGGTGAAATCGGTAGAGCGCAAGCGGTACAAGCATTAGCGGCGTGTGTAGAGCCGAGTGTTCATATGAATCCAGTACTTCTTAAGCCCAATTCAGATACGGGCGCTCAAGTTATACTGCAAGGCAAAGCGATTGAAAATATGCAAGCCGCTGGTTACCAGAACTATAAAAAGATCGCTATGCCAATTGTAATGGACTCGTTCGAACGGCTCACCAACGATTATGACTCTGTCATGATTGAGGGGCGGGCAGTCCCGCTGAAATTAACCTGAGAGAAAATGACATTGCCAATATGGGCTTCGCTGAAGAAGCTGATGTGCCCGTGATTATTATCGCTGATATCGATCGTGGCGGCGTATTTGCACATCTCTATGGGACTTTGGCTTTGTTATCTCAGTCGGAGCAGGACCGTGTAAAAGGATTTGTAATCAATCGATTCCGTGGCGATATCTCATTGTTAGAATCTGGTTTGGATTGGTTAGAAGAGAAAACCGGAAAACCTGTAATCGGTGTATTACCGTATTTGCATGGTTTCGACCTAGAAGCGGAAGATGCGATCACGGCGAGCCAAAACCTTGATGACCAGCATGTTGTTAATGTGGTTGTGCCTGTATTTACACGAATCAGTAACCATACAGATTTTGATGCCCTTCGTCTTAACCCTTCTATCAACCTACGTTACGTGGGTAAAGGGGAGCGGATAGATAATGCAGATCTTGTGATTTTGCCGGGCAGTAAATCCGTGCGATCGGACCTCGATTATCTTCGCTCACAAGGTTGGGATAAAGACTTGCAACGTCATTTAAGATACGGCGGTAAAGTTATTGGCATTTGTGGCGGCTACCAAATGCTAGGCTCATTGATACATGACCCAAATGGCGTAGAGGGCGCTCCAGGCTCTAGCGAAGGGTTGGGGCTACTAAATGTTGAAACCACACTGACTAACCAAAAAGCACTTCTCAATAGCAAAGGCACCATTGCGATCGAGGGTAGAAGTGCGGTCGTAGAAGGTTATGAAATTCATGTTGGCGTTTCTAAAGTCAGTGAAAAACAACCTATAAACCTAACTCATGGCAAGTCAGATGGCGCAATTAGCGAGTGCAATCAGATCCTAGGCACTTACCTTCATGGTCTATTTGATAACACAGACGCATTAGAGCTAATTTTCGATTGGGCTGGCGCTAAAGTTACGGGTGAGTCCCATCAAGCTAAGAAAGAAGAGGCGATTAACCGCATCGCTGATGCCATTGAGGAACATATGAAGCTAGACTTACTATGGCCAGAACTAAATATAAACGGCAGAACAAATTAATGGCTAAGCATGGTAAGTAGATATGTTAAAAGAGCAAAGTTAAGTGGAATGGGTAGTGTTTCGAATCAACAGCTTTATTAAGTTCGTCAGCTTATCGAAAGTGAGAAGACGTGCGGTGACTTTAGTTGCTTTAGGCTTGTCACTATTTACTGCAGCTCAAGCGAGCGCTGATGATCATCTTCGCATCTACGCGGCTTCTTCTATGACCAATGTTTTGAATGAAATCATTGAGAACTATGAAAGTCAAAGCGGAGTTCGTATTACACCAGTTTACGGCGGCTCATCGTCATTAGCTCGTCAAATCGAACGGGGCGCGCCTTCAGACATCTTTATCTCGGCCAACCGTCTATGGATGAATTATTTAGTCGAGCAGTCTGTGGTTGAGCCTTCTAACATGGTAGTTCTAGCGTCTAATCAGCTAGTTTTAGTGAGCTCAAATCCCGATATTAACGTTACTTTAAACAGTATTGATAGCTGGAAGGCAGCATTAGGGGGCTCTCGCTTAGCGACGGGTTCAAAAGCCGTCCCAGTGGGCATGTATGCGCAACAAGCATTTGAATCATTGAATGTCTGGTCGGAATTGAATGATAAGATTGCACCAACCAACAGTGTTCGAATGGCTTTAGCACTGGTTGAACAGGGAGAGGCACCTTTGGGAGTAGTGTACCGAACGGATGCTTTATACAGCGAAGACGTGTATGTTGTGCAATCTTTTCCGACTGAACTTCATGAACCGATCGCTTATCCTATGGCATTGTTGAGCGACCAACCCCAAGCGCAGGCGTTCTATCACTTTCTTCAGGGTGACGCTGTCACTAAAGTACTCGTTAAACACGGCTTTTCACGTCCATAAGAGAGAACTCAGTGCTAACCGATTTTGAATATCAGGCTTTAATGCTCAGTTTAAAAGTTTCCGGCTATACAATTGTGTGGTTGGTTCCCTTAGGTATAGTTTTGGCGTGGTTACTTTCACGACGCGAGTTTATGGGCAAGTCTTTACTCGATAGCATGATTCATTTACCTCTCGTATTGCCTCCTGTGGTGATTGGATATCTGCTCTTGATTTCTATGGGCAGAAATGGGTGGATAGGTAAATGGTTAGACGCTCATTTTGGTTTGGTCTTTAGCTTTAATTGGAAAGGCGCGGTTCTGGCGTGCATTATCGTTTCGCTCCCCTTAATGGTTCGTTCTGTTAGGCTGAGCTTAGACTTAGTGGATAGAAAATTAGAGCAGGCGGCAGCAACGCTTGGTGCATCTCCGATCAAGATCTTCTTCACAATCACTTTGCCATTAACTCTTCCTGGAATCATAACCGGTACAATGTTGTCTTTTGCTCGAAGTCTTGGAGAGTTCGGTGCGACCATTAGCTTTGTGTCCAATATTCCCGGAGAAACTCAAACTATCCCTTTAGCGATGTATAACTTTATCGAAACGCCCGGCTCAGAGCTCGAAGCGGCGCGTTTATGTGTTATCTCAATTGTTATTGCGTTGTCTTCACTGCTCTTTTCTGAATGGTTATCCAAACGGACTTCTAAAAAGTTAGGAGCGAAACATGGATAAGATCCACGTAAACATCGCCCATCAATTTACCGAAGCTGAGTTCGACCTTAATCTTGAACTCCCACGTAAAGGTATTACCGCGATATTTGGACGTTCGGGGCGGGCAAAACGACCGTTATAAACATGATTGCCGGTTTAATTACACCAGACCAAGGTAAGATCGTCGTTAATAGGGAAGTACTGTATTGTTCGCAAACCAAAATAAATTTACCGACTTATAAGCGCAAAGTCGGCTATGTTTTTCAAGACTCCCGACTATTTCCTCATTACAGCGTGAAAGGCAATCTGCTTTATGGGGTAAGAGCATTTGACCAAGCGCATTTTGACGAGATTATTTCTCTTTTAGCGCTTCTACCTTTGCTAGAACGCTTACCCGTTGATTTGTCTGGTGGTGAAAAACAGCGTGTCGCAATTGGTCGCGCATTATTATCAAAACCTGACATCTTACTCATGGATGAACCTTTGGCGTCGCTCGACTTACCGCGTAAACGTGAAGTCATGCCGTTCCTTGAGGAGCTAGCGGATAAAGTAGAGCTTCCCATTATTTATGTTTCACATAGTTTGAGTGAAATTCTTCGATTGGCGAGCCATTTAGTAGTGTTGGATAAAGGCAAGCTCGTATCGAATGGCAAGTTGGAAGACGTTTGGGCCTCTCAAGCAATGAAACCTTGGCAGTCATTCTCCGAGCAAAGTTCAGTGTTTGAAGCTCAAGTTGCGGAAAACAACCATGAATACGGTCTCACTCGTATTCTATTAGCACCTGAAACGCCAATGTGGGTGCAGCAGGTATCGGCAGATATTGGGACACATGTTCGGGTCCAAGTAAGGTCTAACGATGTCTCGATTTGTTGTGATAAGCCAACTAAAACCTCGTTTAGAAATGTCATTCCAGCAACGATTGAGTCGATTGAATCCTATGCCAGTGGCAATGAACGCCAAAGTGTTTCAGTTAAACTACAGATAGCGCCTCAATGTTATTTGTGGGCAACCATTACCACTTGGGCAAGAGATGAGCTTGAACTTAAGAAAGGAATGCCAGTGTATGCGCAAATTAAAGGGGTGAGTGTCACCCAGCGAGATATCGCGATAGCGCACAGTACTGATTGAACCGAAATACCGAGAACATAAAAAAACCACCTTGCGGTGGTTTTTATTATTTGATGAACACTTCTTTGAAGTCTTTCTTTAAGATTGCATCGCGACGTGCTTTCTTAATTTGCTTAACCATGTCTTTTACACAGTTGTGTAGAACTTGGTCTAGAAGTTGAGCTCTGTACTCTTCTTTTTCTTCATCTGACATGCCTTCTGGCAAATTCAATGTCGAAAACTCTTCCATAACGTTAATGCCGGCAAAAGCTTGACTAACAGAGATAAGCGCGTGGAACTGCTCAAAGTTATCCAGTACGTTCTGTGCGCTTGCTGGTAGGCTATCCCATGCTTCGCGGACAGCTTCTTCAGAGACTTCGTGAATCGATACAACCATGTTAAACATGGCTTCCGGGACTTGGTCAAATTCAATAACTTGGCGAAGTTCTGGTGAAATGGTTTCTAGATCCACTTGTGGTTGTTCTGTGTTTTGTGTATCAGACATGACAAAAATCTCAGTAGTCAAAAACGCGATACTAGTTTTTTGTGGCGAAATGTCAATTAAATTACGAAAAACTAGTCATGCAACATCCAATTCTGTGTGCTATATATTAACGTAGAATCAGTAAGTTATGGATATGGAATATGACAGGATCTTCAATGCGCATTCTTCTGGTAGACGATGTACAGCTCGATAGAATGCAGCTCGCCATTCGTCTTAAGCAGTTGGGGCACATGGTGGAAGCGGTATCTAGTGGCCAAGAGGCGCTAGATATTTATAGCGATTTTGATCCCGAACTTGTTCTTCTTGATATATCCATGCCCGGTATGAACGGGTTTGAGTTGTCTCAAAAACTCAGGCAGCGATATACAGAATGGATACCATTTATCTTTTTAAGTGGTCACGAAGAGCCGTCAATGATTGCTAAAGCGATTGATGCTGGTGGCGATGATTACTTGATTAAACCCGTAGATAAATTGGTTCTTAACTCCAAGTTGATAGCAATGCAGCGTATCGCGTTTATGCGTCGCGAGCTCAAAAAAACCACAGCGGAGCTCGCTAAAGTCAACGAAGTGCTGAAACAGCAAGTAGATGAAGACGGGTTAACGAATCTGTATAACCGTCGGTTTATCGACAGCACGTTATCTGAAGCAATTACTTGGCACGGTCGCCATAACTTACCCTTGTCACTGATCATGCTCGACGTCGATAACTTTAAAGCTTATAACGATAATTATGGCCATATTGAAGGTGACAAGTGTCTGATTAGCATAGGTCAGATGGCGAAAGATCTGTTCTGTAGAAGCGGAGAATACGTAGGGCGTTATGGTGGTGAAGAATTTGTCATTTTACTTACAAATACTGATTCAGACTCGGCCTCGTCACATGCGCAAAGAATTCATCATGGTTTAGAGTCATTAGCGATCGCACATAACTACAATTGTAATGTTGGTCATGTTACCGTGTCACAAGGTGTGTTAACGATCATACCCACTGGCAAAGAAACGATTGATGAACTGTACACAAGAACCGATGAAGCACTATACCGAGCAAAATCAAGTGGTCGAAACTGTTTCAAATTGGTGACTTAGGCGCTCGGGCAAAGTAGAGTAAGCAGTGCTTATCCCTATGAAGAACAGTATCATTAATGTTGATTCTTACTATTAAAACAATTTCATTGTTATCTTTTACGTCCCACCTTTAAAAAGGAATGAGTGTGAGAGCGCTATTCGTCTTGGCCACCTCAGCGTTTGCTCTAAGCCACAACGTTATGGCCAACCAGTCAAGCGACAACTTCCAGAAATACTTAGAGCAAACGCTGGCCGTATCCATGGTACTTACAGACACTGAAGTGTTCGCATTTGGTATTCATGACTTCGACCCGAATGATTGGTTCAACCTAGATAACGAAGACATTGGCTCTGAAGATTCAATAGAGCTACGTAAACAGATCGCCGTTTCTACATTACCTTTTACCTTTGAACTTAGTGACGAAGAAGCCACACATAAGCATCTTTTGTTTACTCGTCTTTCCGCAGTAGCATCGAGACGAGATATCGATATCAGGCCGCAAGATCCGCCAGATAGAAATGAAGATATCGTTCTTGGTGGTTTTCTGGCTTATCGGTATCAATATCAAATTGACGAAACTTGGTCGATCACTCCAGGGGTAGGCGGCCATCTCCAATATTATCGAAATGACCACAAGTACCAGAGTGACTACGCCCGTCAGCTGCAACCCTATTTAGATGGTGTTGTGCTCAATACATCCGCTTATGCTGTTTCAATCGAACCCCATGCCACATTAATGTATAAACAACTAACTGATTGGGGCTCTTGGAACGCCACGTCGAGCGGACATTACTTTATCGGCCGAGGATGGGGGATGCAAACCATGGTGATGTTGGTACTCCAGAAGGTTGGTACATTGCGAATGGCGTCGAGGCATTCTACGAGTTTCAAGAGTGGGGAAGAGCGGTTCAATCTATATATTCTAGTATTAAACGAATAGATCTAGGTGGAGATACAAGACGTCCATTTGGCACGACGCATTACTATGAAGCATCAGTCGGGTGGCTGATGACGCCACCTTTCGAAATGCCTTGGGTAGAAAATGTTGGGATAGGGCTGAGCTTTAACTATGGGAGTGCGTTAAAAGGAGGCAGTATTGTCTTGTTCTTTAATCAAGAGTAAACCTATACTTCGCCACGTATCCAGTTGAACTCAGCTTGTGTTTATGGGTAATAAGGGCTAATCAACTGCCACACGGTTTCGCCCACCTTTCTTAGCTTTATAAAGGGCTTCATCTGCCGCTTTTAGCACTTCGTGTGGTGTTCGGTAATTGCGACTTGAAGCCACACCGATACTGATCGTAATGTTTACCACATCTTTTGGCTTAGTTTTGCCTCGCTTCTTACTGCCTTCTTTGTTGTTCTTTGGCCGAGATTCGTTGTTACGTATAGTCATCTCATACTCTTCAACGGCGATGCGCAGATCTTCTAGGTGCTCTTTAGCGTCCTCACAATGACGAGACCCAAAAATAACCGTGAACTCTTCTCCGCCATAGCGATAGACTTTTGCTCGGCCGCCGACTTCAGTCAGCTTACTAGCCACAAGCTTTAAGACGTCGTCGCCAGTATCGTGTCCGTAGGTGTCATTGAAGGATTTGAAATGGTCAATATCAAGCATGGCGATGCAATAACGACGGCCCAGATGACGTATGTCAGACTCAAGAGAGTGACGACCGGGGATGCCAGTGAGACGGTCAGTAAATGCCAGCTCGTAGCTTGCTGATATTAAATGCAATAACAGTAGTATCCCAGCCAGTGTGAACATGGTGCATGAGATATACGGAATGTGGAAAAAGATGAATGTTGTGGATGCAAGAATGATTGAACTGTAGATCACAACATCAACAATTCGGTTGTAAACCATGATCAGAATTGAACAAATGCCAATCAAAGAAGCAAGGTACATAACCAATATAAATGGCAGCCGAGAGATACTTGGCAACACAAACAGAAAGCTATCATCTATGTCGTCAAACCCGCCTTCATAAATGTAGGTGAGCATAACATACGACCATACAAACATTAGTGACAGCGTCACTATGTAGAGAGCAAAAGATCGGCTATTAACACTGGAGTCTTTAATACGGTAGACGATAAGGCAAGCGACTGGGAGCAAAAACGCCAATAAAGACAGTTCTAAAAGAGTTGTACCTTCAGACAGAGACGTTTGAAGATAAGTTTGAATGTACCAATATGCGACCAGCATAGCCAAAGAGACCATGCCAATGCGACTTTGCCTAAATGTATGACTTAAGCCAATGACAACGGTGAACAAAATGTATGGAAGATTGGAGACGAAACCCAAGTTTGCTTGAGTTATTGAAATCACATTCGTCATTCCAAGCCAAAGCATAGCGAGGAGTAACAAAGGGAAGAAAACGCGAAACCAGTTAGAAGTCACTAACGAAGTGGACATGTATCGATTAGGCCTACTGTCTATAAATGGAGATGACGAACAATTTAACGTTTAGGATACTTTGATTTCATCAATTTCCAAGCTTTTTGCTAAACTTAACAATAAAAAAGGGATGAGTGTATCCAAACCGATGAATAAACAAGATATTTTTTGTAGAACGGAATACATTTTGTCTAAAATTGTCGTTATCAATCATGATTAGGTGGAGCTCAAGGGAGTAGGGTCTATGCAAATTAGTGTTGATGTTCACAACTATATGGAGACTTTGGTTGGACACGTACTCGCTGAAAGTAAATACAGTAGCGTGCTAACCCAAGATCAAATGGCCGACTTGGCTTGTCTTGCTCTTATTCAATTACGCCCTGTCTATATTCGGCATGATATCGATTTTCTATCGGCTCTGCCTGAGACAAAGTTAGTTGCACTCAAAGAGTCAGCTTCAACAGCCGTCGAGTCGGCACTGGGTATGATCCTTGAAGATCGCCGAGAAAACCGCGAAGATGATGTGCCAATCATCTTTTCACACCCTCGGCTAAATGAAGAAGATGAGTTAGATTGGTTTGAAACACCTATCCTAAAAACTAAAAAATAAATCGCTACAATAAGGAGTGCCTGTGGGGCTGTTTTCTCGCTTGTTTGGAGGTAAGAAAGACCACCAACCCGTTGAAGTTGAACCTGTTGAATACAAAGGTTTTCTAATTTATCAAGAACCCATTGCTGAAAATGGTCAGTACCGAATTGCAGGCCGAATCACTAAGCATTTTGGTGAGGAGCTAAAATCACATCGGTTTATACGATCTGATGTCTTGGCAATAAAAGAAGATGCGAATGAGCTTATGCTGAAAAAATCGCAAATGTTCATTGATCAAATGGGTGATGGTATATTTGGTTAAACTTCAATCATCCTAATTGCTACTTTTTATAAAGGGCCACGAGTTTTCATGCTTGTTGCCCTTTTTCGTATGCTTGGAATATCATAGAACCAAATAAAATGAATACTGTGTTACTTGTGGCACATGAAACTGTCATGATAGTTAGACATAGTACCCATAAGAGGTATGACAACTTAGAGTTGGCTGATTTTCTTGTTTGAAATCAAGCAATCGCTAAAAGGAATTGATTTACACTGGGTCCATCGAATTAATTCATCACAGGAAATAAGCCTAGTTGTGGTAGGGTTAATTTATTCAAAATCAGTGGTTTATGCACAGAAATTGTCCACAAGGAGTATATAGTGCAAATTGGTGTACCAAAAGAAATACTCGCAGGAGAAACGCGAGTGGCTGCATCGCCTAAATCAGTCGAACAGCTAATCAAACTGGGGTTTGATGTCATTGTAGAAACGCAAGCGGGCGCACTCGCAAGTTTCGACGATGCTGCTTTTGAAGCAGCGGGTGCGAGGGTGGTTTCTACCGAAGAGGTTTGGAATAGCGACCTCATTTTCAAAGTAAATGCCCCAATAGTCGATGAGTCTCAGTCTATCGATGAAATCTCTCTCATTAAAGAAGGCGCGAGCCTAATCAGCTTTATCTGGCCCGCTCAAAACCCAGAATTGATGGAGAAGTTATCAAGCAAGAAGATCAATGTAATGGCGATGGATGCCGTTCCTCGTATCTCTCGTGCGCAAGCGCTTGATGCTCTCTCTTCTATGGCGAACATTGCGGGTTATCGTGCGGTTGTTGAAGCTGCTCATGAGTTCGGCCGATTCTTCACAGGTCAAATTACCGCTGCAGGCAAAGTGCCACCAGCCAAAGTATTGGTTGCTGGCGCAGGTGTAGCAGGTCTTGCTGCTATCGGTGCGGCGGGTAGCTTAGGCGCTATCGTGCGTGCATTTGACGTGCGCCCAGAAGTAAAAGAGCAAGTGCAATCGATGGGCGCTGAGTTCTTGGAAGTGGATTTCCAAGAAGACACAGGCGCAGGCGATGGCTACGCAAAAGAAATGTCTGATGAGTTCAATAAGAAAGCTGCTGAGCTTTACTTAGAACAAGCCAAAGACGTTGATATTATCATCACAACTGCCCTTATTCCGGGTAAACCTGCACCTAAGCTAATCACCAAAGAGATGGTTGATAGCATGAAAGCGGGTAGCGTGATTGTTGACCTTGCCGCGGCCAACGGTGGTAACTGTGAATACACGGTAGCAGACCAAGTTATCACGACAGAAAATGGCGTGAAAGTGGTGGGTTATACTGACATGGTAGGCCGCTTACCTACACAGTCATCGCAACTGTACGCGACAAACATCGTCAACCTTCTAAAGCTTCTTTGTAAAGAGAAAGACGGCAATATCAATATCGATTTTGAAGATGTCGTTCTGCGGGGTGTGACTGTCGTTAAAGAAGGTGAGGTCACTTGGCCAGCACCTCCAATTCAAGTTTCTGCTCAACCAGCGGTTGAGAAAAAACCAGAAGTGAAACCTGAACCGAAAGTAGAAGAACCGACTTCTCCTTGGAAAAAAGTTGCAGGTCTTGCGATTGGTTTAGGCGCTTTCGGTTGGGTTGCAAGTGTTGCTCCAGCAGCATTCCTATCTCATTTCACTGTGTTCATTCTTGCCTGTATTGTGGGTTACTACGTGGTTTGGAACGTTACTCACGCATTGCACACGCCATTGATGTCGGTAACGAACGCTATCTCGGGCATCATCATCGTTGGTGCACTTTTACAGGTTGGGCAGGGTAATGGTGTTGTTACCTTCTTGTCTTTTATCGCCGTTCTTATCGCTAGCATTAACATATTCGGTGGCTTTACCGTCACCAAACGTATGCTAGAAATGTTCCGTAAAGACTAAGGGAGTAGCAAATGTCTGCAGGATTAGTACAAGCAGCTTACATTGTTGCTGCAATATTCTTTTTCATGAGTCTTAAGGGACTTTCTGCGCAAGAAACAGCTCGTACAGGTAACTACTACGGTATTGCTGGTATGGCGATAGCGCTAATTGCAACGATCTTAGGCCCGGAGACTTCTGGTATCGCTTGGATCATCGTTGCTATGGTGATCGGTGCCGCTATTGGTATCTTCTATGCGAAAAAAGTAGAGATGACAGAAATGCCGGAGCTTGTTGCGATTCTACACAGTTTCGTAGGTATGGCAGCGGTGTTAGTTGGTTTCAATAGCTTTATTGATCCACCAGCGATTCCTAATGTAGAAGCGTTAGCCGAAGCTGAGGTTCATGCTCACCATGTGATTCACCTTGTGGAAGTATTCCTTGGCGTATTTATTGGTGCAGTGACTTTCACAGGTTCTGTGGTTGCCTTTGGTAAACTTCGCGGCGTTGTTTCTTCTTCACCACTAATGTTGCCTCATAAGCACAAGTTGAACCTAGCTGCGATCGTTGTATCAACACTATTGATGATTCATTTTGTTAAAGTTGATGGCAGCATGTTCGCATTGATCATTATGACGTTGATCGCGTTTGCATTTGGCTACCATTTGGTCGCATCCATCGGTGGTGCTGATATGCCAGTAGTGGTATCAATGCTTAACTCATACTCTGGTTGGGCAGCAGCGGCAGCAGGTTTCATGCTAGCGAATGATCTACTTATCATCACGGGTGCGTTAGTCGGTTCGTCAGGTGCGATTCTGTCTTACATCATGTGTAAAGCGATGAACCGTTCGTTCATTAGTGTAATCGCAGGTGGTTTTGGTCAGGAAGTGGCTTCGTCTGGCGAAGCGGTTGATCAAGGTGAGCACCGTGAAACAACGGCTGAAGACGTTGCTGAAATGCTGAAAAACTCGAAGTCAGTAGTTATCACTCCGGGATACGGCATGGCAGTTGCACAAGCACAGTACCCAGTTCATGAGATTACTGAGAAACTTCGTGCGCTAGGTGTTGAAGTGCGATTTGCAATTCACCCAGTAGCGGGTCGTCTTCCAGGTCACATGAACGTTCTGCTTGCAGAAGCCAAGGTTCCGTATGACATCGTATTAGAAATGGATGAGATCAATGATGATCTTTCTGAAACCGATACAGTTCTTGTTATTGGTGCGAACGATACGGTTAACCCATCCGCTCAAGACGATCCAGCAAGCCCAATCGCGGGTATGCCAGTACTTGAAGTTTGGAATGCAAAAGACGTTATCGTATTTAAGCGCTCAATGAACCCTGGTTATGCAGGCGTTCAGAACCCGTTGTTCTTCAAAGAGAATACACAAATGCTCTTTGGTGATGCGAAAGAGTCAGTAGATGCGATTTCAAAAGCAATCTAACCAAGACTTAGTACACAAGGGCCGGCTAATAGCTGGCCCTTTTTGTTTGACCTGAATAAAACAATGTCAAGGTAACGTCATTTTATAAACCGTAAGCTGTGCCATGAGGTATCACTTCTTACTTTTACATAACAGACCAAGTATAAATTTTTGTAATAATGCGATATATTCGTGAATCATACAAAAACAGACTATTTTCCCATTGTTAAAAGCGGCTAATAAAATCATCGGGCTTATTTTGGTAACGGCTTCATTGTCTGCGAACGCCGAGTCCTTACCAGAACGCATCGATACTTTTGTCAATTTATTCGACTCGTCAGCGGCTGATGTCGCTTATGATATCCGCGTCATTCAGTCTGTTTACCCGACACGCTTGTTAACACCATCAAGCATGCTGCCGCAAACGTCATCTTACCCGATCAAAGATGTTCAAAAACTCTATAGCCTTGCACAAAATTGTACAGGCAAACTCCCGTTAAGCCCTTTAATTACTGAGCCGCTCGTTTTCACCCGTGCTACTTGTAAGGGCACAAAACTGACTACCCGTTGGTTTGCACGCAGTGGATGATTCACCCAGGCGGCGGTACGTATGCCCATCGTTATTCACTGCTTCACCCAGAAAAATCTGATGAACTGCAGCAATTTATGCATATTCAAGAGCGCCCGATTGCAGAAGCAGACAGTCTGCTTGGCCGTCTACAACGTATGGATGAGTACGCTCTAGACGCGCTTATTTCTGGAGCATCTATGTTCGTTGAGCAAGGTGAACTTTGGCTAAGAAAGAACGATAGCTATTTCATCTATCCAGAAGCGGATTGGCGTAAAAATGTCGACACTGCTGGGCTGAGTTTTACCTTTTCTAATAAGTCTTCAAGTTGCTTCGTGCAACGCGGTAACTTGTGTTGGGACGTAGAAGATCATTCTGATTTCTTGAGAATCAGCATGGTTATCCTTGTTATCGCCAATATTTTGCTTGTACTCGGTTGGTCGGTTTATCGCTGGAACACAAAACGCCAAGAAATGAAGAGTCGCATGTTGATTCTACAGATTCTTACACATGAACTCAGAACTCCTATTGCAAGTTTGTCTCTAACAGTGGAAGGCTTTCGACGCGAGTTCGAACGACTGCCTGAAAGTGTGTACGATGAATTTCGTCGATTATGCGAAGATTCACGACGCTTAAGGCAATTAGCCGAGGCCAGTAAAGATTATTTACAGTCAGATAACAAACCTCTTGCAACAGATTGGGTTCCATCAGTTGCAGAATGGCTAGAATATAAAATTGAAGAAGAATTTAATGGCGATATCGAATTAAATATTAATGCCGATATCGCTGCGAAACTGAATGTCTATTGGTTAGGTACGTGTGTTGATAACCTGATTCGAAACGCAGTGAAATATGGCGTAGCACCTATCACACTCGAAGTTATTACCGCTAAAGACATGATTACTTTCAAAGTCATAGACCAAGGATCACTAACTCAAAAGGACTGGCGTAACTTGCGTAAGCCTTTTGTAAGTAAAAGCGGTCTTGGACTTGGCTTAACCATAGTCGAATCTATGGTTAGTCGTATGGGGGCAAGATGACTTTAATTGGCCCACCTACAACATTTATTTTGGAGATACCTTGTGAAACAGACACTGCTTCTAGTTGAAGACGATAAAAACCTAGCCGATGGACTTTTAGTTAGCCTTGAGCAAGCTGGGTACGAATGTTTCCATTCAGAGCGTATTGCTGATGTTGCGCAATATTGGGACAAAGCGGATTTGGTTATTCTTGATCGACAGTTACCGGACGGCGATTCGGTAGAACATCTAGCAGGCTGGAAAGAGATCAAAGATGTGCCTGTTATTCTTCTTACAGCTCTTGTTACCGTTAAAGATAAAGTGACTGGTCTTGATGCCGGTGCCAACGACTATCTAACCAAACCGTTCGCTGAAGCTGAACTGTTTGCTCGCATCCGCGCGCAACTTCGCTTGCCAGATGTTGATGCGGCCGATGAGTCAAAAGTGACCACAGAGCATTTGGTGATTGATAAAGCAACGCGTGAAGTATTCTATAAAGAAGAAAGTATTACGTTAACGCGTACTGAATTTGACTTACTGCTCTTCTTGGCGAGTAATCTTGGTCGTGTGTTTACCCGTGATGAACTGCTTGACCATGTTTGGGGCTATAACCATTTCCCAACGACGCGTACAGTAGATACTCATGTTCTTCAGCTTCGCCAGAAACTGCCAGGTTTAGAGATCGAAACTCTACGTGGCGTCGGCTACAAGATGAAAGCTTAATGATTAGAAGCTGGTTATTGATTGGTGCGCTAGTTAGCGCACCTGTTCTAGCAAATAAAGTGGAGTGGTTCGAAAAGAACACGCCGCTTACACAAGCACACCATCATCTTCTTAACGATGATTTACCATCAATGTTTAACTCATTGGTGGAAGTCTGGCAGCAAGAAGAACCGCGTGTAAATGCAGAACACCTCAATGATTTGCTACTACAGTCGTTCGAGCTCGATTGCGGCAAAGGGCTCGACACTAAAACTCTGCCGAACTGGCTCTCAAAAGTTGTTATTCGCCGAACCGATATTCAAAGCCCTGGACGCGACGCGTTTCGTATCGTGCTAGAAGCGACATCGGATGAGGAAATCTCAGATCTCACATTGAAACGCTGGGTCGACCGTCCAATCTCTGCCGACGAAACCAAATCGATACAAGCTATCGAAGGCACAGATAAATCTTTGTTTACTAAGCGTTATAACGTTAATAGCCGAGTACCTAAAGGGCTATATCGACTTGATGTCACTACCAAAAATCAAGAGTCTTGGAGTTCTTGGGTACTGCTTGGCGATCCAAAAGCGCGTCAAACCGTTCGTTGGTCGTCAAAAGATCAGTGGGTTATTGAAAAAAATGCTCTGCTTAATAGTTTTTGTACGCTTCCAAAACTAGAAATCGGTTTATACGATTACGTCGATGGAAAATACCAACGAATCTGGAGTGAAGTGTACGAATCGGACTATCCAACTTCGTTAGATATGGCGCAACTCGATCCAGGTCGATACGTTTTGGCCATCTCCATGACGCACCAAAGATGGCAGGGTGCCATAATTGTGGAACAATCCCAAATAATTAGTAAAACTTATGATGTTTCTGTAGAGGAATAACTAAAGATCATACAGAATATACCGATATAGACATATAGGGAAATAAACGTTTATATCGTTATGAAAAATACCATAAAATTACTATCGCTTTCTGTCGCACTTGCCGCTTCATCCTCTTACGCAGCCAACTACGCTATTGAAGCTCGTGGCGATGCGATGGGCGGAACCGGTGTCGTTTCTGCCAATTTTCTGACTGCTCCTTTTTACAATCCAGCTTTAGTCGCAATCTACCGTCGTAATGATGATGTAGGTATGATCATTCCAAGTTTTGGTTTGAGCTACAGTGATGAACATAACTTAGTTGACGACTTAGACTATACCGCAGGTTTGATCGATCAAATCAGTGGTGGCGACTACAGTAATATCGGTGAGGTGCAAGGCGCGCTTGACTCATTGGAAGGTGATAAAGCCGGGCTTGAGTTAGGCGGTGTTATCGCATTCGCTATCCCAAACCAATATATTGCTGCTAACGTTTTCGGCAAAGCTTACACAGAGTCTTTTGCTGAAGCCGATATCTACACTGGTGCAAATTCTGTTATCCCAATTGACGGTATTAATACAGCAGTCAATGCAGAACTTAGTGCGGTTAATGCGGTTGCTATCGGTGTGACTGAAGTCGGTATCTCGCTAGCGAAATACCAAACGTTTTTAGGTCAACATATTGCGTTCGGTGTGACACCAAAACTTCAGCGTATCTACACGTATGTCTACTCAGCGAATTTAGAAAGCTACGACATCACGGATATTCGTGAAAATGGCACGGGTGAAACCATGCTTAACTTCGACGCAGGCTTTCTTTGGTTCCATGGTCCGCTACGTGTTGGTTTTGCAGCCACGAACTTAGTTTCCAGAGACATCCAAACCAAACGCCTTTCTTATAGTGTTCAATCTGAGATAGACCCAACTCAAAGTCGGGATTTCGACCTACAACATTCATATCAAATGAAACCGCAATACACAGTCGGTGTTGGTTTAATTGGCGATTACGCTGCTATCAGCGTTGACTACGATCTTAACGAAGAGAAGAAGTTCACCAGTTTCAACGACAACGTACAGATGCTAAGGGTAGGGGCGAGATTGACATCATGCGCCAACTCAAACTAAGAGCGGGTTACAAAACAAACTTAGCGTATGATGATTCCGACGGCGTAATCACGGCTGGCGTGGGTATCTCACCTTTGAACTTGTTCCAGCTTGATATTGGCGCAAGTTACAAGAACGAAAACTCAATGGGTGCCTACATTAATTTCTTAGGTAGTTACTAAAGCTTTAAACGCTAAGTTAAAGTAGCATCTGGTATCAAATTCGTTATATAGTTGGCTCCTCATTACAGGAGCCATTTTTATGTTTGATGATTTACCACCGCTAAGCCATGAAGAGCAGCAAAAAGCTGTAGAGCAAATTCAAGAATTGATGGCGCAAGGTATTAGTACGGCCGAAGCCATCAAAATCGTTGCCACCAAGATTCGAGAAGAAGCCGCAGCAAAAAAAGACTAAAAGGATAGGGCAGCAATCGCTGCCTTTTCTTTTGTCTATTGACGCACTATAACAAAATTATCATTTGATAATCTCACACATCAGAAAGCATACACTTTGTGAAAATTGCCTGTTAATCCACGCCTCTCTGTAGGGTCAAAACAAGGTCTCAAGCGAAATATGCATTGTTATTACAACATGTTACTGAAGAATAATCTTCTGTCTGGATTGCTACTTTGCATGCTTATGTAATTTAATTACAGTCTCTATATTTTGGTCATAAAGAGCCAGTTATATATTCTGCGGCTAGACATTGTCACTTTTAAATATTTCCTCTAAACATTATCTATCGGTTAATGAACTTGTTACTGTCGAACTGCGTAGTGATGACGAGTCAGTAATAAACGAGGTAGTTAGATGTCTAAATGGATGATTGCGTTATCAGCACTGTTAGTGGTCAATACGGTGGTTGCTGCAGGTTCTGGGGCAAGTCGGTCAAGTTATCTTTCTGGTGCAGAAAGAACTTACAACTCTGGCGTGAAGCTAATGCTCAACAAACAATTTGAGGATGCAGAAGTAAAATTTAGGAAGGCTATAGAACGCGATGAAGATTTCGCAAAGGCGCACAACAATCTTGCTTACACGTTACGCAAGCAAGGACGCGCTAACTTTGAAGAAGCTTTAAGCCATTACAACCGTGCAATCGAACTGGAGCCAAAGTTAGCGGAGCCGTATATGTATCGCGGCGTTCTTTATGTGCAGATGGATAAGCCCAATCTAGCCAAGGAAGACCTCGACACGCTAGCCCAGTTAGATTCGGATTTAGCTAAAGAACTACGCCACGTAATCGATCAAGGGCAAGAGAAAGCACCAGAACAGTTCTTTGGAGTGTCTAAGGCTGTAAAATAGCTGTCGATATGCGGCTGTGTTTGGGTTGGCGGTGGCTATTGACAGCCCTGTTGAATTACTATCACAGTGCGTATTATCTATCTTATGGTAAATGCAACATTCCAAATATAGAGCACGTGAGTGCTCTACTTTTACTATGGCTGAATCTGAGATGTTCTATTTAACATATGTAATTTACCATAAAATACTTAATAAACAGCTATTTAAATAAATTCAAACGCTGTTTATTAATCTGGCTTAGCCGCCAGCTAACTTAACTGTGTAGCCTTTCTTTTCCAAGAGCGCTTTGATCTTATCTCTCGCATCGCCTTGGATTTCGATTGTACCGTCTTTTACAGAACCGCCGCAGCCACATACTTTCTTAAGTTCAGCGGCTAAAAGTTTTAATGGTGCATCATCAAGGTCTAAACCGGTAACGATGGATACGCCTTTTCCTTTACGGCCTTTGGTTTGCTTTAAGATACGGACAATGCCATCGCCCTTAGGACGTTCAACTTTTTCTTCTTCTGGCTTGATTCTACCAACATCGGTTGAGTATACGAGAGTCATGGTTATCTACTTCTTCTGTTGCTCGGCTTTTTGTTTAGCAAGCAAGTATGCCTCGATATGCTTTTGCAGTCCAAGCTTACTTCCCTTTATTAGGCGCCCGTTAAAGAAACAATACCAGGCGTTTGCTTCACCGGTATCATTCTTGAGCGCAAAGCCATTGAAGTTCTCTTGTGCTGGTTGGCCGGACGCTTGTTTTTTCTGCCCAACTGAACTGAACTCACGAGGGTCAATGATGGTTGCTGTATCACAGAACCAATCAATACTTTTCTTAACAGCAGCCATGCTTCCACTTAATACGTGGTTTTTGATTTGAACTTGCCATACATCTGTACTGCTTGCAGCAGTTTTGAGGTTAAAACCTCTGTAAGTCGCAACAGCCATAATTAGTTATTCTTATCGTCCACAATGTATATTCTTAAATAATAATTGTAAATTCATGGTTATCAAGTATATTTGTCATAAATTAAAATGTTATAGTGCATTAGAATGAAAAAAGAGATACCACCTCTGACTTCTCCAGATGTTATTAAACGAACGATAACATTGTTCTCACATCTTGTTATCTTAGAAGACGTTGACGAGCTAACCCACGGTTTATACTCACGAAACTCATTACTTGCTATGACCAAGGATTGGAATCTCTTTGTAGAATTTTGCTTATCTAAAAGAGTACATCCACTGCCCGCCTCTTCTACAGCTGTACGCCTATTTTTAGAAAACGAATCCAAGCAACGAAAATACGCCACCATTAGGCGTTACGCGGTCACTATCGGTCTATTCCACCGAATCATTAGCCAACCTGACCCAACAACAAACCCACGTATTCGGCAGTGTTTAGCTGACTTACGGCTTAAAAAGAAAGGAGATGCAAAGCAAGCTGTTGCTTTTACTTCATCACATTTTCAGCTGCTCGTACAAAAATTGGCAAACAGTGAACGCAGTATCGATCATAGAAATCTTGCACTGGCAGGTATCATGTTTGAATGCGCGTTAAAACGCTCAGAAACCAAAAACTTGAGTGTATTTTCAATCAACATGGAAGACGCTTGCACAACCTTGCACATTGAAGCAACAACCTATCAGTTATCTGACACGTTAAGTGCCGTCGTTCGCAATTGGGTATCAGCACTTGGTGCGACCCAGGGCCCACTATTTAGAGCAATAGATCGCCACGGAAACATTGGTGAAGCCCCTATGGATGACTCGTCAATCTATCGGGCATTAAGAACGTTGGGTGAAATGATTGGAGGAGATTTTAAGTTCTCAGGACAGTCGTTAAGAATCGGTGCGGTAAGGGAGTTGGCCAGCCAAGGTCACAAGGTAAAAGATATTCAAGAGTTTGGACGTTGGTTAAGTCCAGCAATGCCTTATCAATATCTAGGAAACAAAGATAAGGCAGAGACTGAAAAAGTACAGTTTAAGACGATTAAACCTTGGGGTTAAACGACTGACGATTTAACGCAGTCAGCTAAGAACTCGTGGAACTGTGGCCCATGGTTCTGCAACATCTTTGGAAACATTGAAATCGGCGTCATCCCAGGGAAGGTATTGACCTCATTCAGATAAATATCACCATCCTCTGTTAGGAAGAAATCAATTCTCGATAGATGCCTTAAGCGCATTTGGGTAAATACACGCTCTGAATATGCTGCGATTTTATCTAAATGTTCTTGAGTTAAGTTTTTCGCTACAATTTCTGTCGTTGAGTGGCTGTCTGAACTGTATTTCTCTTCGTATGTATAGAACGCATCTACAGGCGCGATGACTTCACCAGGTGGTGTGATATGCAGCTTACCTTGATATTCGTATGCGGCAACTTCAAGCTCACGTGGTTTAACGGCTTTCTCGATAAGAACTTGATCTGAATAACCAAACGCATCGTTGATGGCCTTGCGCAATTCAGACTCTTGCGTCACTTTATAGCACCCTACTGATGAACCCTGTCTTGCCGCTTTAACGAACAAGCTTCCCCATTGCTCGAATGCTTTTAGCGAACGTTGGTAAGAACTTTCATCGTTGTTGGATAGAAAAACATAGGGCGTGTTAGCGATGCCAATCGCATCATACCAAAGCTTAGATGTGATCTTATTGAAACTGTTTGAACTTGCCTCAGACCCACAGCCTAGATAGGGAATGTTCGCAAGCTCAAGCATCGATTGAATGTCGCCGGTCTCACCTGGAAAGCCATGAATACAAGGTACAACGAAATCGATTTTGGTCGACGTGTTGTCACAGTTGATTGATGCACTATTGGTATCTAAATAGACCAATTGGTCTTGGTCATTAAACCACCCTTCTTTTTTCATCTCTACACGTAGCACGTTGAACGAAGGGTCAAGCGATAGCTGTGATTGAAGATAATTGGCAGAGACTAAAGAGACTTCGTGTTCTGATGAACCGCCGCCACATAAAAGAAGAATAGTGGTCATTGTTGAACGTTCCTAGGCAAAATTCGTTATGTATAGAGCCATCATAATCAATTTCCTATCGGCTTACACCGTGTAAACCCTAGCTAAATGTCAATTTACGATGAGTTTGATTAATTGATAGGCAATAAAAAGGGGCTTACGCCCCTTTCGTTTAATTTAGTCTCTGATTAGTTCAGTTTGTTTAACGTTGGATACTCAGAGTTCTTAATAGAGTCAATGCTCTTAACAAACGGTTTTAGCGATTTCAAATCACTTGGAAGAGCTTGGATTGCTTTGAGAGCATCAGTACGCGTTGCGTAATCACCGTACAATACGGTATACCACTTAGTGCCATTCACTACTTTGTAGTTTTCCCAGATTGGCTGCTCGTCAACAGGAAGCTTTTTCGCAAATGAATCTACCTTCGCTTGTGAACCAACCGCAACAACTTGGATGGTAAAGCCATAACGTGGATTCATTGCCACTTGCTTCTTAGTTGGTGGAATGATGGCCACAGCCGCTTCTTTTTTCATTGGTTCCGACTTAGCTGTGGTTTTGATCTCTTTCATCGCCACGTTTTCTTCAGAAATTCCTTCTGCTACACCCTGCTCTGTCATTACAGGCTGCTCTACTTGTTCGGTTTTATAGTCTTCGCGGTAGCTCTCTGAACTTACATCTGTTACGTACTCACCAGATGCACAAGCACCTAGTAAAACAGAAAAGCTAATAATCGTTATTTTTTTCATGAAATCGCCAAACACCTTGAATAGAAATTACTTTAAATCATGCCGTTAGAGCGGCATAGAATCAAGCACACTCACCAATTATATATCAATAGTGTGTGACTCACGGCACAAACCTGATGGCAAGTAAGCCAATTGAACAAGCTTGCCGATCCATAATCACACTAATCGAACCATTTTTGGTTTAGTGTAGTGCTATATCAACATTAAGCTAGGTAAGTTATGAACTTATTAACGTCACTGTTTAAGCCCAAGTCTGTTGCTGTTATTGGCGCCTCTTCTCAGCCTTTTCGTGCGGGGAATATCGTCATTAAAAACCTTCTCCAAGGCGGGTTTGAAGGCGCAATCATGCCTGTTACGCCCAAATACAGCACAGTTTGTGGTGTACTCGCCTATAAAAAGGTGTCTGACTTACCTTTAGTGCCTGATATTGCCGTGCTTTGTACCCATGCTTCGAGAAATCTAGAACTTTTTAAGCAGCTTGCAGAGAAAGAAGTGAAGAACGTAATTGTGCTGTCCTCTGACATGCACACCATCGATGAATCTGGACTATCTCTGCAGGCTCAATGTGTAGAGATTGCAAGAAAAGCCAAGATGAGAATTCTTGGCCCAAATAGTCTTGGCTTGATATTACCGTGGATTAACTTTAATGCCTCGTTTTCCCCAGTGACGGCTCAACAAGGAAAGATCGCCTTTATCTCTCAATCTGCCGCAGTTTGTACCACAGTATTGGATTGGGCCAATGATAAGAACATTGGTTTCTCAGCATTTATATCAATTGGTAACGCGTCCGACATCAACTTTGCCGACCTTTTAGACTACCTTAGTACCGATTCAAAAACAGAAGCGATCCTACTGTATGTCGACACCATTGATGATGCGCGGCGGTTTATGTCAGCAGCGCGTGCGGCATCCCGCAACCGACGGATATTGGTTCTAAAAGGTGGTCGAACTCGAGCAGGCAAGAAAGCGGCCAAAGCGCATACGGGGGTAACAATACGCTTGATATCATTTATGATTCCGCGATTCGCCGCACCGGTATGCTGCGAGTTAAAAACAACCATGAATTGTTTGCTGCGGTAGAGACGTTAACTCATTCAGTCCCATTGCGCGGTGAACGTTTGGCGATCATTACAAATGGTGGTGGCCCAGCGATTATGGCGGTGGATACGCTACTAGAGCGCGGTGGTAAGATGGCCAAGCTCGATGCGGAGCTCATAGACAAACTTAATAGCATATTGCCGAGTAGTTGGAGTAACCGAAACCCAATCGATCTTGTTGGTGATGCTGATCATACGCGTTACGTGATGGCACTGAATGCAGTGATGAACAGTGATTGTGCAGACGCCATTTTGATTATGCATAGCCCATCTGCAGTCGCTCATTCAGAGTTAACCGCGCAAGCCATTGTTGAAGCCATTAAGTCTCACCCTCGTCATAAACGCTTCAATATTTTGACGAATTGGTCTGGAGAACTGACAGCCAAACCGGCCAGAAACATATTCACTCAAGCGGGCATTCCTACTTATCGCACCCCTGAAAGTGCTGTGGTCGCTTTCATGCACTTGGTCGAGTACCGACGAAATCAAAAGCAATTGATGGAAACACCGACCACCGCTGAACAAATACACAGTACTGAGCTGACTAAAGCTAAAGACTGGATTGATATTAAGTTACAGGGTGACGAACTGGTAACCTTAGATACTCACCAGATTGGTTATTTCTTAAGGTGTTTTAACTTCGATGTGCTGCCAACATGGATTGCGTCTGACGCAAGTGAAGCGGTACACATTGCCGAAGAAATCGGCTATCCAGTCGCGGTTAAATTGCGTTCGCCAGACATTGCTCATAAGTCTGATGTGCAAGGTGTTATGCTCAACTTACGTAACAGTGCAGAAGTTGCCAGCGCGTCACAAGCTATTATTGATAGAACTAAACTCTCCTACCCGTCAGCCAACATTCATGGACTATTGGTTCAAGGAATGGCGAAACTCGCCGGTGGCGAAGAGATCCGTATCAAGGTAAAAACTGACGATACGTTCGGCCCCATCATACTCATTGGTCAGGGTGGTTCAGAGTGGGATGAATCCATTGACGCTGCCTCTGCTCTGCCACCACTGAACATGACGCTCGCACGCTACCTAATTGTAAGAGCGATTAAAGGTGGCAAGATTCGTCCACAGAAATTGCCTGATCCAATGAACATTGAAGGGCTGTCAGAATTCTTAGTGCGTATCTCACAAATGGTGGTAAGTTGCCCCCAAATGCATGAGCTGGATATACATCCAGTACTCGCTAATGGCGGCAAATTTACGATAATTGATGCCGACCTGACTTTACGAAAATATGAAGGTCATGCTCATGAACGCTTAGCGATACGCCCTTACCCCGTTGAGTTTGAAGAACAAGTCGTACTCAAGGATGGCGATGTTGCCTTGCTTCGCCCTATTTTGCCTGAGGATGAACCTAATCACGCTGACTTTATCAATAACGTCTCTAAAGAAGATTTGTACAAGCGCTTCTTTAGCGATGTGGGCGAGTTCAATCATGAAGCGCTAGCCAACCTCACTCAAATAGATTATGACCGCGAAATGGCGTTTGTCGCCGTTATCAATGAGGATGGAGAAGATAAGATCATTGGCGTTTCAAGGGCACTGATCACGCCGGACAACTCAGATGCGGAATTTGCGATTCTGATTCGCTCTGACTTAAAAGGGAAAGGGTTAGGTAAAGTTCTGATGAGTAAAATCATCGGCTACTGTAAGGCGAAAGGTACCAAGCAGTTATCAGGAATGACAATGCCTAACAACCGAGGCATGCTTACACTGGCACAAAAACTCGGTTTTAAGCTCGACATTCAGTTTGAAGATGGGACCGCAGATATGGTTTTACCGCTCAACGATTGATCAGCGGCAGTCAAACAATCTCGTTTTCTGATAATAGCCAGCACACGCTGGCTATTTTAATGCCCAATTTTTCTTTAGATACTGAATGCACCAAGATTTCGCTTCACCCATGGTATTGCGCTTCCAGGCCAAGACAATATCAATAGGCTGTGGATCGGTATCTGTTATTTGTTTGAGTTTTCCAGATGCGATGAGAGGCTCTGCAATTTGAATCGGTAACGTCCCTATCCCCAACCCTTCAATTAACGCATCAACTTTGGCAGCGAAGTTGGTCACGGTTAACCTAGGCTGTTTTTGCATAACGTTAATCGAAATGGCGGGCTGATCGATAGCCGTATCGGCAATCGCTATCACTCGATACTTCTCTCTAGCTTGCTCATTAAACTCACCACTGCGTTTATGTACATAGTGAGATTCAGCAGCAACCCACATCATAGACATGCTGCCTATCGTTTCGGCTTTGACATCCTGTGGCATGGAATCGACCCGCGGGCAAACAAGTAGATCAGAACGACCTGTCGCAAGAGATTCCCAGCAACCCGCTAATATCTCCTCTTGCAGACGGATGCGTGTTTTACTCAGTTGGCCAAGTGCATCGACTAATGGAAAGAAATTGTTAACAGGAATAATGCCGTCGAACGCAATCGTTAAGTCTAGTTCCCAACCGTTAGCAAGAATACTCGCGTCGGTGACCAGCTTTTCAGTGGCGGAAAGAATGATGCGCCCACGCTCTAGAATCAATTGACCAGCTTCAGTCAAAGTAGCTTTGTGCCCAGAGCGATCATAAATCGTGATGTCTAAATCTTGTTCGAGCTTTTGAATCTGATAGCTTAATGAAGATGTGGCGCGATTGAGTTCTTGCGCTGCCGCGGCAAAGCTGCCACGTCTATCAATGGCATCAATGATATGAAGTGCTTCTAACGTAATGGGACTTTGCATGCCGAACCTTATTCCGTGGTTTGTTATAAAAAGCGTAGCCTAAATCAATTTCTTAAGCGAACCGTCGAGAAACCGCTAAAAATAAAAAAGTCAGCATAATCGCTGACTTTTGCTTCTACTATCCAAATCTACAACAATTGGAGACTGTATGGAATGCTATTTGGCTGCGGCCATCTCTTTTTTAATCATTACTACTGAAGCAATAATAAATGCAATTACCAAACTGGATCCCATGAGTTTCTCCTATTTAAAATCAATCATTAACATAAGTTGTATCAAGTGAAACAAATTGTAACAGTTGTAGCGATGAAAGATACAATTTATTTATTAATTGCGCGAATTAATGGATCTAGATCAAAGGCCACAAAATCAACATTTATCGTGAGGATTAGGGCGCTGATTTTGTTGCATTAATGTTAATTTACAGATTCACTTCATGGTGACTTTACCACCTGAGAACTTAATGGCGGCTGTGCCTCTTATTAATGTTTTACGCCCAAATTCACTCTCACAGCCTGGGCATAGGCATTCACCGCTTGTGTAGTCAGTGACGATACGTTCGATAAAGCACTTAACGAGTGCGCCTTTTCCGCCTTTTCGATATTTGAATAGCTGAGTTCGACACTTCTTACAGAATATATCGACGGTACGACTTGGCCCCTTCTTGTTTGGTTTAGCCATTTAAGGCTCCGATTTCAGGTTTAACCCAAATCTGACTAAAATCGAACCATCCAAGCGCGTTACACTTTGCGTTTTGTAACGAACCGCATTGGTCTTTACTCACACCTAGCCAGCAATGGAACATTGGAATGATTTGATACGTATTTGCGAGCGTCGTTCCGATTTGCGTGGCTGGGAATGTTTCGATATCCCCACTTCGCCATTCGTCGATTAGCGTAACCATTTGTTCGAACGTGTCCGGCTGGCTCAGTTGCTCAATATCGCTGTAGTTGAGTAGCCAGCCAGCTAAGGCATCGTCTCTATCGGTAGCAATGCCCATCGGTTTCACCCATATATCCACGTTATCTGGCTCTTCTATAGTGAGATCGTACTTGATCAGTTCAACCTCTAGTTGATCCTGTTTCAAAATGGTCTTAATCGTATCTACCAGTGTCGGGAACGTCGGATGTTGCCCGTGGTAGGCCACCGTCACTTTCGCTTTGTGTGGCGCAGACTTAGGTAATCCGAACTGCTGGTGGTGATTCCATCCGGGTTTTAAGCCGTGAGCTGGGATGACACCTATTTCATTGAGCTTATCGAATGGGATATGTCTAAAGAGATTCAATGAACTGAGCTGTTGTGAAAAATATTCTGCCCAACGACAGTCTTTGGCTAATCCAGAGCGTCTATTCAATAACAAGAACGTGCAACCCGGATCGAGGGCAACATCTTCAGTCACAGTGGTTGTGTCCGGCTTTATCGGGCCGATAAACTAGGGAATACAATTGAAGAGTGCACTTCGTCAATGACCCATACCTCTACGCGGTCGATAAGCGGACGGAAGCCAAAGTAATTGTCGTTTGCTTGGATTACGAGGCGTTTCTCATCGTTCTGCATAACTTTGTATGGCCCAGTTCCGATCGGAAATGTATCGAACTGGTCACTGCGGTCAGCTTTAGGCAGTAATACCTTTGCGCAAGATTCCGTCAGCAAGAGCGGTAACTGTAAATCTGGCTTGTTAAGCTTGATATCCAACACCCAATCACTTGGTTCACTTAAACTCTCGATGTGCCCAAACAACCGTGTTGAGGAGAACTCTTTGATACTCTCAATGATGTCATCAACCGTTAAAGGTTGGCCGTTGTGAAAGCGTACACCAGGTCGAATGTAAAAACGCCAATGCTGCGGAGAGAGACTTTCCCAGCTGTGAGCTAAGTCAGGGCCCAGTTGATCGTTTTCATCGAGTCGTGTCAAACCACTGAATATTTGTCGTGCAATATGGAGCTCTGAGCGGCGCATCGGCTTAAGTGGGTTAAGCATTGAAAGCGCACGGTAATAAGGCAGCCTGACAACCTGTTCACCATGGTGATGCGATACACCCAAATAGCTTTCTACAACTTGTGATAACTTGGCGGTATCACGATCTAAAACGTTCAGCGCTTGCTCAATTTTGCCTTCTTCTAAATAACGACGGGCCAGATTTTCACTGACATCACTCCGGCTTCGCTTAAAAATCAGTTGCGAGAGCTTGCCTCGGCCTGCTGCGGGATGCCACTCAATCCAGCCCTCTTCTTCCATTTTATTGAGTACGATTCGAGCATTACGGCGAGTACAAAACAGAATCTCGGTAATATCATCGAGCTGGGCTCCAGAATCTTTACCATTGTAGTGTTCGAATAAGGTTTCAAATTGAACGCGAAGACGAGGACTGCTCATAAAGGGGAAATCTCAATAACTGCGATATACTGATAGTTTCCCCATTTTTGAAATAAGAGCAAGCAATACGATCGAAACTTTGATCTTTATGGAGAAAAGCTACTCAATGGCTTTCTACTCGACAACAATCCATTCAATAGCAAATTATTCGAAAGGAGTTTATTCAAAAGGGATACATAGCTCGTCGGATAGTGTTTGTAGCTGTTGTTCTGACAATTTAATCGACCATTTGGTATCATTGGCATTTGCCAATAGTACATTGGCCCCTTGCCTATCAGTGTTAGCGCGTCTGGATGAGCATGCAAACTAGCGCTGTGAGGGGCAGAAAGGCGCACCACCACTTCATGTGGCGTGACGATGATTTTTCCGTATTCAAACTCGATGACCATAATGTGCCCTACTTCTTTGGTCGCTTGACGGCAATGGTTAGACGACTCGTGCAGACTAAACGCTCTTGCTCATCCGTAATCTCTATCTGCCAAACTTGAGTCGATACGCCTAAATGAATCGGCGACGTTGTTCCAATCACAGTTCCGCTTTTCATAGCTCGAACATGGTTGGCGTTAATATCAAGGCCCACACAAAAAGCGCCGTCTTCTACGCACATATTAGCGGCAACAGAGCCCAAAGTTTCTGCTAATACGACGGAAGCGCCGCCATGTAACATGCCTAAAGGTTGATGTGTAAAACTGCACACGGGCATGGTTGCTGAAATACTATTTTCGGTGACGTTACAGTATTCGATATTCAAGTGCTCAATGAGCGTATTCTTTGATGTAGCGTTAAGTGTCGCGAGATCGAATTCACGCTTCCATATTGACATAGTGGTTTCCGTTTTAGTTCTCGACAGATAAAGTTATACAATAAAGCAAACCTGACGAGCCTGTAGTAAGACATGGAGTATCAAATGCGGCCTCAAATTCAATTACTTACCCTTTCTCTTTGCGCAGCATTGGTTGGATGCAGTTCATCGCCAACAGGAAGAAATCAACTCACCCTTTTTTCTGATCAAGATATGAGTAACTTGGGCGCTCAATCTTTCGAAGAGATGAAAAAGGAGATACCGCAGAGCAAGGATAAAGCGGTGATTAACTACGTGCAATGTGTAACTGACACAATCACTGCACATGTTCCAAAACAAAGTGCTTTTGACGAGTGGGAAGTGGTGGTATTTGAAAGTGATCAAGTTAATGCTTTCGCTTTGCCAGGTGGCAAGATAGGCGTTTACACGGGGCTTTTGAACGTAGCGGTTAACCAAGATCAGCTCGCAACCGTTATTGGCCACGAAATTGCACATGTTCTAGCGGATCACAGTAATGAACGATTGTCGCAATCGCAACTTGCCAGTACTGGCCTGCAGATCACAAGTGTCGCGCTTGGTGCTTCCGATTATGCCGAGTACCGCGACATGACAATGGCAGCGCTTGGAGTTGGTGTGCAATACGGCGTTATACTTCCGTATGGCCGAACGCAAGAATCAGAAGCCGATATCATTGGGTTACAGTTGATGTCAAAAGCTGGGTTTAACCCACGTGAGAGCGTGTCACTTTGGATGAATATGGCGAAAGCTTCCAATGGACAACAACCGCCTGAACTACTTTCGACCCACCCTTCTCATAGCACTCGGATTTCTGACTTAGAACAAGAGATGACGGTACTACCGAATTCAGATGAATCTAGGCCAAACTGCAAAGCCTAATTAAATGGGGAGCTATTTAGCTCCCCATCTTCGTTTCATTAGGTACCGAGAATCATCAGCGGCAGTTGCAACAGGGTGTCGCCCTTTGATGCAAAGTACCAAATAATGCCAATTAGCGCGCTTACCGTACCTAAATACCACCCAACAGTCACCAGTTGAGCATATCGGTTTAACGGCAACAGATGGCTAAAATACCTTTGCTTCCATTCTAAAACGATTTCAATTGTCCCCATGATTAGCAAAAATCCAAATAGTGTCAGACCAAGCCAATAGCTTATTGCTACACCCAGCGCGGCACCAGCTGTACAAAGCACGATACCAGTGACACTGTTCATCGAGAAACTGATACTTTTGAGAATGTGGCCACCATCCAAAGGCAGTATTGGTAATAGGTTGAATAAGTTTAAGAACGCATTGAATACAGCTAAGCCCGCAAAGAACATAGAACCCGTTATCCAATAAAGAATCATCAATACAATAGAGAGCATTAACCCAAAGAATGGCCCCATGATTGAGATAACGACGTCCTGCCAACGAGTGTTAATCTTTTCATCGCTTAATGCGAGTCCGCCAACGAAAGGAACAAGGTAAATCCCCTTTGTTCGCATACCAAAATACTTCATCGCTTTGATATGCCCATATTCATGAAATACCAGGCAAGCAATGAGCGCCAGTGCAAACTGAAACGAGAATAGCCACGAATACGCCGCAAGACTCACTGAAGCGAGAACCACTTTGATCATCTTGGCACTCTTTAGTGCCTTAAGTCCTAATGAAACGAGTCCTATCAGGCTAAATCGGCGCTCAGCTTTCGGTTCTACCGTCGGTGTTTGTCTCTCGATATCCTTTTCAACCCTTACCCCATCTTCAACTTGCTCGCCATTCACCATCACCCTGTATCCTAAGTGGAATGGCTGCCAAGATAGCTGAGCTTCTAGATGACACTCAATAGGTGTTTCCCCTTGCAATAGCCTAAAAGCATGTAGAGTACTATCGGTGCTATTGTCCGATTCATCGATTTGAGAGACTAAGGTATTGTCCCAATACAGTTGCTGCCAGCCAGCCAAAGAGCCTTCTAATCTGAGGGGTTTTCCAAACAGTTGTGTTGCGAGTAATTCCAATGTGCTACCAAGTAAGCGAGATTAACTTGCTGCGCATTATCCTATGTCTATGATTAGTGATAAAGGGCTGATATCCATAAACGCGTGCAAATAGTAGGTGACAGTGTGACGTTGTTTTACTCTTATTCCAATTCAGTTGCCTTTATTACTTTTATTTCATAAGAGAAAGTGGATAATAGGCGCGTAATTTAAACCTAATAATTGTGAGTCTTTTATGTCTTCTGAAGCAACTATGCTAGAGCGCTGTGGATCGAAATGTGAATTGTGTGGTTCGGATAACCCACTAACGGCTTACGCGGTACCACCGCATAGTCACGTAACGGTAGATACAGCTATCATGGTGTGTGACAAATGCTTGGGCGAAATCGATGAGCTCAAGACATCAACCACTGGCGCTGCCTTAACGACAGCATGTGGAGCCAAGTAGCAGCAGTTCAAGTAACGGCTTGGCGTCAGTTGACTCGTCTAAACGCAGAAAGCTGGGCGCAAGACGCGCTAGACATGATGTACATGGAAGAAGAACAAATGAACTGGGCAATGAAAGGTATGTCTGCAGACGACAAACCATTCGATTGCAACGGCGTTGAACTTAAAAAAGGTGATGACGTAACGGTAATCAAGGACCTTCCTGTTCGTGGTACTAACCAAGTAATCAAGCAAGGCACGGTAATTCGTGGTATCAGCATTGGTGATGACCCTAAACTGGTTTCAGGTAAAGCAAACGGCGGTCAGTCTATGTACGTAATCGCTGAGTTCTGTCGTAAGAAGTAACGGCATCCTACCCGAACTAATTAGACAAGGGCGCTCAATAGAGCGCCTTTTTGTTACTTCTATTCAATGCGCCCTGCTACCGTTTGAATTCTCTCAAAACTGCCAGCTGGCGAAACCCACGCGGCAACCGCATCGATGTCACTTAAGTTTCCATTGTATTCAAACGTCCATCGGCCTTCATTGGAGCGCCCCTGCTTTCTCGATGACGCAATGAAATCGTGCTCTAAGGTTTTACCGCGATTTTCGCCAGCTTTAATTATCGTTGTTTGGTCATTCACAATGAAAACGATGGTGGCATCTAGCGTAGCATCTGCATTGTACTTTAATTCGAACTCGTTGCCTTTTCGCACTAAGGTCAGTTGATGAGCTTCCTTCTGCTTATTTGCAGGAAGATCTCGGTTTATCCAATTGAAAAAACCTCGCCACTCTTGCCCGTCTACGACAAATCCCGGTGTATAGACGCTACCTACTACATCATACGCCTGATAAAGCCGCTGTAATTGTGAATATTCTGGCTTGGCGAACTCATCCTTCCAGCCTAAATAGTCCCAATAATCCACGTGATAGACAATTGGGATTATTTCCGACCACAGACCACTGTTGGTTTGAAGTTTGGAGATGTATTTATCGGCAGGCGGACAACTTGAGCATCCTTCAGAGGTAAATAGCTCGATCACTTGAGCGGGCTGTCCTTGATTCGTCCATATTTGACCTGTCGATATTGAGCTAACAACAGAGAGAGCGAGTAAAGCTGTCATTGGTGCATCCTTTCCGTCTTACCACGATTAAAGATATTGACCGCACCAAATTAGATTTACTTTCGTTGTGTTTAAAAACTGCAGACACAAAAAAGCCAGCTTAGATAAGCTGGCTTTTCAAATTCTTGATATTCAATTAGCGTGTTAGGCCAATGTCTTTCTGCATGTGATCAGATAGGTCGCTTGAGTAGTAAGCGCGAGGCTGACTATTGTCGACAAATAGAATATCTAATAAGTGTGCAATCAGTCCTTTGAAGTTAACCGAGTAGGTTTTCTTATCCATAGAGGTTGGTGCAGCGATTGTTTCGATGTGCATTGCTTGTGCCATGATTGCCTCTCTATAAATCTTTTCGTAATTCGCTTTGATGAATGAATATTAGGCCATTTTTTTACGTTTAAATAATGACAAATCTTGGATATTCGAATTAGATTTTCTTATTTTACAATCTATTAACTCATGCAGTTTTGCTATATTCATTCTTAAGGGTTATTTTCGACTAAAACTCGTTAAATAGTGAATTTATATACATACGAAAGACATTATAGATTGAGTTTGATACAAATATTTTACAAGAAAATGCAGGAAAGCCCTCCAATGACTAGAGGGCTTCCATTAGCTGAGTTAACCTAAGTCAGGTGATTGTTTTAATGACTTCTGTTTTTGTATAGAAGCGATAACCGCAACTGTCATAGTCAGTAGAAGCACTGACAGGGACAACCAAGTTGGTACTTCATATGGTGTGCCTATCAAACACATTTTTACACCGATGAATACCATGATGAAGGACAGTGCTGGCTTTAAGTAAACGAACTTATCCATCATGTTTTGAAGTACAAAGTACAAGGAACGTAAACCTAACAGTGCGAATACGTTAGCTGCGAGTACTAAGTATGGTTCACGGGTTACAGCAAATATTGCCGGTATTGAGTCCAATGCAAACATGACATCCATACAAGCAATAACACCAATCACGATAAACATTGGCGTTGCGACACGTTTACCGTTCTCTTTACTAAACAGCTTGTTGCCATCGTAATTCTCAGACACTGGCATTAAACGTCTTACAAGCTTTTCAGGAAGCGGGCTTACATGGCTATCGCTTTATCTGTCGCTAACTGGATACCAGTCCAAATCAAGAATGCAGCAAACACATAGAGTACCCAATGGTACTGCTCTAGCAGTTGTGCCCCCACTGCGATCATGATTGCTCTTAGCACCAAAGCACCAATTACACCCCAAAGTAGCGCTCTCGGACGCAAATGTTCTGGCACTGCGTATTGATGGAAGATAATTGCGAATACAAATAAGTTGTCCACGCTCAGAGACTTCTCTAGCAGGTAGCCAGTAACAAACGACAAGGTAGCTGCTTGCGGCGTGTAATCACTGCCAGGTACGAACCAATCCCAGTAAAGGTAAAGTACTCCGGCGAATACAAACGCTAGACCGAACCAGAATACACTCCAAGTAATAGCTTTTTTTAGCGAGATAGCGCCGCCTCTTGTTTGCCAAATATCAATGCAAACTAAAGAGAAAGTGAAGACAGCAAATAATAGGTAATGAGTTAGAGTCATAGATCCTCCAAGGCGAAAGATCTATTTTGGTAAGTCAGACCTTTCGCAAACATAACGCGCTTCGCATCGTACTCCCGCTGCATTAATGCAGGATGAGAACAAAACGAAACCATGATTGCGTTGGTCTTGTCGAAGATAAGAACAACTTCTTACCTTATACTTACCGGATAAGCGAACGCTTAACGAGATGACGATAAGTAAACCAAAGGCGACTACTCCCCAAACAGGCGCGATTCTATTCCTGCTTTTTGAGTTCGTCTAGTGAAAAAATAAAAATGGAGCAAAATAATTGCTCCATTTGAAACCTAAACGCCAGCTAAGGGCATGAAATAGACGAGTAACGCCCAAACACTAATCCAAAGAAAAACGACTCCGATATCTAACCAATCTTTACTCCACATTGTGTCTGTCTCCGATTTAAGTTAATCGAAGAAAAAACTAGCAACCTTTATGCCATATACTATTTACCATATGAGAAGATTGGTTGAGCCTGTTTGGCTGGTCTGTGAGCAGTTCAATGAAACAGTCAGCCATGGATAAGTTAGTCACCACGGGATCAGACTCCACATTTACAACTGCGTCGTAACCTTCCTTACCTTTCATGGTATACGCGGATGAAGCGCCACGATAAATCTGCTCTGGTTGAACCTGTTCCCAACCCGTTTCTTCGTTATAAATCTTCAGGTTAGTGACGCGACTGCCCATTGGCGCATCGGCGATATACTCGAAGTTTAGATTGTGTGTGTAAGGATAAGAACCAGACCCAGTACCTTCGACGCCGTTGTTAAATGCATTATTAATGGCCCCTTCTAGTACCAGAGCAAGTGTTGCCCCTGTGACTTGATACATGCCGATCGGAACGGCAAACGGAAGCAATTTTCCGGCAACATCGGCAACGGTAATATCACCTTCATTTAGTGACGTTCTCACCCCACCTGCATTATGAATAGCAAATTGAACGTCATAGTGTCGCTTATTCATGGCGTAATAAAACGACTCACAAACCAAAGGCGCGACTTCGCTAGGCCCATGAGCATCTGGAATGCGTATGTGACGCAACGGCTGGTTGTTTGTCGCGATAATGGTCGACTGTAGTTTCCTAACTCTTGGGATGTACTTATCTGCAAGAATCTTATGAACATCAGGATCTTTTTTACATACTACGACGTTATTGTGATTGTTGAGTAACTCACAGGCTTGATGGTAACTCGAATCCTCTCCTACTTGGCTCATGCTCGCATTCAAAAAGAGTCGACGCCCTAGTAACAGTTCATTCTTACCGACAAACTTGGTGATCGTTCCATCAGCAGCAAAGTCAATGTAAGCATGACCCATTGTAAGCGAGTGAAACCCTGCTTGAAGTACTCTTGTACCATTGACTAACAATCCATATTCGTCACCTTGACCTAAACCGATGTCGCTGAAGTCCCCTTGCAAGTGATGGCTGTGCCCACCGATAATTAGACTTAACCCCGAGACCTTTTCCGCGAGTTCAAGGTCGGCATCGTAACCTAGGTGACTCAATAAAATAATCTTGTTTACACCAAGTGCGTTTAACGTCGATATTGTCTTCCTTGCGGTTTTTTCCGCATTCACAAACGGTGTATCTGCATCAGGGTTGGAAATGTCAGACATCTTGTCGAGAGATAATCCGAATATGGCAATGGGTTCGCCATCAACTTCCTTAATAATCCACTTCGCTGTTTTGGTGTTTGGTGCGTAATCGTACACATTGTCGACGCCTTTTAGCGTGTAAGGCTTAGACTGGCACTCATGGGATAGATCCCAGTTACCTGCTAACAGTGGGAAGTTGACCTTTTGAACGAACTTCGCCACGGGCTCGTTGCCCATGTCGAGTTCGTGATTACCCAGTGCCATGGCGTCAATTTCAAGAGCATTGAGCATTTCAGCATTGGCTTTGCCTTTAAATAGCGAAAAATATAACGTTCCTTGGAAGCAATCACCGGCATGAAGAAACAGAAATCCGGAGTTCATGCGTTTAGCATCGTCGCGCAGTTGGTGGGCTCTCGTTGCTATTCGAGCAAAACCACCGGCACTGACATAAGGCGTCACAGGTTGATCATCAACCTCTAGTGTTAATTGTAAGGAAGTAGGCTCAAAATATGAATGGGTGTCATTAATATGGGCTAGTACGAGTCTGGCGCTTCTATTTTCTTTTCTTTTCATCATCATTTTTTCTCTTCTACTCCTCTTCATCCTAGCCATAAAATAATGACAGATTCATGAATTTTATGAAATGCCAGTGCAAAGATTTTTAGAAAGTTTGAGCCCTGCCAAATGATTAACTGACTTAACACGAGAAGAATGTGACCTAAAATCCGCCATTATCGTCTTTTTTCAGTTATGCTTATTATTAGTTCCTAAACACAAAGCAAGTTAGTAACCCTCTAAATTTTATAGCAATATTGGGATTGCCTATGCAGTTAGAACGAATTGAAATTTCAGGATTCAGAGGTATTAAACGCCTCTCACTCGCCTTTGAAGAGCTCACAACGCTTATCGGAGAAAATACTTGGGGTAAATCTTCACTTCTCGACGCTTTGTCTGTCGTTTTGCCCGCTGACGGTATTCCTTATCAATTCGAAATGAGCGATTTTCACGTCGATTATTCGATTGCCCATCCGCAAACTCAGCATCTTCAAATTGTACTTACCTTATCGGCGTCGGATAAAAACGAAATAAGAGCCGGACGATATCGAAAAATTAAGCCTGTATGGGTCGAAGAGACGAAGGTATTAATAAGATCTACTATCAGATAAGTGCCATTCGAGACGGCTACGATATCGAAACACAATATACATTTTTAGATCGCTCCGGCAATACGCTTCCTTTGCACCATTCAGAAAAACTCGCCCAAGAATTGATGACCCTTCACCCGGTAATACGCCTACGCGATTCTAGACGGTTTGAAAGGCCGGTGGATACAGCCGCGAACGGGAACTCTCGAACAGAGAAGCGCATCAACAATACCTGTAGAAGGCTCATGGCAATTCCGGGGCATGTAAATAAAGGCGAGATAAGAAGTAGCCTTAACTCAATGAATTCGCTCGTTGAGCACTACTTCTCGTTTAAGCGCCAGTATCGTAAGAATCCTCGCCAGCAAAGAGATGGTTTGTTTTACAGCAAATCTGCTAATGAGAAGAGCCTCTCTCAAGTCGTTGAAGAGACCAATGACAAACAAACCCGATTACTTTTGATGGGTTTACTCAATGCTTATCTTCAAGCCAAAGGGCCAACGGATTTGCGTCGTTGCGCTAGACCATTATTGATACTGGAAGATCCCGAAGGGCGACTTCACCCAACTCATCTAGCTAGAGCGTGGAGTTTATTGCAACTGCTTCCAATGCAAAAGATCCTAACGACAAACAGCCCTGATCTACTTGGCCAAGTCCCGTTGTCAAGTATACGTCGTTTGGTTCGTCAATCTGATAAAACCATCGCCACTCAATTGCCTATCAAAGGCTTTGGAAAAGACGAACTTCGCCGTATAGGTTTCCACATTCGATTTCATCGCTCTGGGGCTTTGTTTGCGAGATGTTGGCTGCTAGTCGAAGGCGAAACTGAAGTATGGCTGTTCAACGAGTTAGCTAACCAGTGCGGCTATAACTTGGCCGCCGAAGGTGTGCAGATTATTGAGTTTGCCCAGTCCGGCTTAAAATCTTTAGTCAAGGTAGCTAAGGCGTTTGGTATTGACTGGCATGTGGTTACAGATGGAGATGCGGCTGGGAAAAAATACGCGGTCGCGGTTAAGAATCAACTTGAAAACGATCAAGAACGCCACAGGCTTACGGAACTACCGGATAAAGATATTGAGCACTACCTTTATGCCAACGGCTTCGAACCTTTTTTCAAGCAGATGATTAAAGTCCCGCTTGATCACCCTATTCCACCTAAAAAAGTTGTGACACGCGTACTGAAGAAATTCGCCAAACCAGATCTGGCCTTGGCTATTGTTCATTACTGTGAAGAACAAGGTCCGGAATGTATCCCCTTGCTAATCCGGTGGACGTTGAAACGCGTGGTGACAATGGCCAATGGTAATACCTAAAATGTGACCCGTTTAGTCGGAACCGTATTTGTCAACTCGAACGACTATCCGTTGATCACTGTTGAAGGAGGCTAAATTGCCGCCTTCGTTTTAAACAAAGTGCTCATTGAAGTGAACGAAAGCCTCATGGAGCGCCTTCTCTTTGATTGGCTTTATTATGATGTAATTAGCACCTGCCGCAATAAACGCATCTTTCGTTTCTTGCATACCATCTGCTGTACAAGCGTAGATTGGTGTCGTTAGTGACAGTTTTTCTCGGATAGTTTTTGTCGTTTCGATACCACCTAAATTAGGCAGTTGGTTATCCATGAGAATCAAATCGAACACCTTATCTCCAGACAAGGTTGAAATTGCTTGATTACCATCAGTTACCCACTCTACGTCCATTCCATACTTTAAACAGAATGCTTGAGCGATAAATGCGTTAGTGTGGTTATCCTCAACCAAAAGCACTGACAATTTACGAGAGAACAATGTTTTTTGCATATCAGGGTCTATCGTTGGTTTTAACGAAGACGCATGGCTTGAAACGGTCACTGGAATTGCGATACAGAAACAGGACCCTTTGCCCTTCTCACTGTCAACCGTAATACTGCCACCCAAGAGTTCAACAAGGTTTTGGACTATGGTTAAACCGAGGCCACTACCCCCGTATTCACGTGTAATGGTCGACTCGGCTTGAACGAAGGGTTCAAAAATCGAATCAATCCTATTTTGGTCGATCCCGATACCAGTATCCGTCACGTTTATATGCAGTTTTTCATTCGACTCAGATAGAGCAAGTTTTACTTTTACACTACCGCTGTGCGTGAATTTTACCGAGTTGCTGACCAAATTAATGAGTATTTGATTAAGCCTAACTTGGTCGCTAGAGATATGGGTGTCGTCAGCAAAATCAGCATTTACGTTAAGGTGAATACCTTTCTCTTCGCACAGTGGTGCGAATATCTTGGACACCGTATTCTTTAGCTCCATCAGGCGGAACTTATCTTGCTGAATATGAAACTTACCTTGCTCTAATTTAGAGAAGTCAAGAATGTCATTAAGTACTGCTAAGAGATGCTCACCACTGTTAATCAGAACATCAACATGTTCTTTTTCATTATCCGTTCTTAACTCGGCTTTTAGCAGTTGGGACACACCCAATATACCGTTTAATGGCGTTCGCAATTCATGGCTCATTTTAGCCAAGAAATCCGCTCGAACTCGCGCTGATTCCTCAGCTTCTTCACGGGCTTGTTGACTCTGGCGCTCAGCCTCTACCAAGCTCGTAATATCTTGTCCCTGAGCCACTACCATTTTCGGCTTATCATCAAATACAATTGGAGATAAGTTCCAACGGAAGACTTGCTCCCCAAGTGGGATGTTAACACCAGTTAGCGTTGCCCCTTGTGACGCCATTTGGATCTGTGGTAGCAACTTCTCTAGCATAATCTGGTAGGTATTGTCATCGACTTCGCTTGAGTTAAAGTAACGTTCAGCCGCAGGTTCATCTTCATCACACGACCATTCATGTCCCAAAACATGATTGGCAGAAGCGAGAAGTTAAACAAATCCTGAAACTGACGTTCTTTGTTGGTGAGTCGTTGAAAGGTTAATTCGAGAGCTTCCCCAATCTGTTGAAACTCGGAGATCGACGAGCCTTTATATTCATCAAGCTTACGATGCTCAACAGCATTCACCGTATAGTTCATCAACTCGGTAAGATCATGTGACACTTTGCGTCCCAACCAAAATCGCGTGCTGACAGCCAAAACGAACATACTGATAAAGGCGACAAATAACCAAAAATAGTGACTCCGCGTTAGAAGAGCCACGTGTTCGTTATTTTGAATCGAATAAATTGAAATAAACGTCGGCTTGGCGTTGATTGCTATATCCGTTTTGGCGACCAAAAATCGAGTTTGGTCGTGGTTTTCAGTGAAGTTATTAAGAAGGTCTTGGCTTGTGTAGTTTTCTTTATCCCTAACCGTTGACGCGACGACTTTACTTCCAACGGCAATAACGACGTTATCAGTGTTACTGCCATGTTTTACTGCCGAAGCCAGAGAAAAGTTGTTATTCAGGACAATTCCGACGTGTAAGCTCGCAAGCACCTCGCCCGTTGAAAGATCAATAATTGGCGTACGGCGCATCATGATATAGCGCAGTCCAAAGTCGGTATTTAAAGAAATCAAATGCCAATTATTACTAAGAGACATGGTCTCGACAAAGTCTTCTATCTTGCGACTGGAATGCCATAAAACTGATAATTAGAGTCATCCCAATGCAGCGATTTACGTTTGGTGATGAAGCGAAAGTCAGGAGAAAGCGCGGGAGCCATTTGGTCAGCACTGGTGAAAAAGTTATCAATAGCGCTGCTAGATTGGTCTAGTGCTCGGACAAGAACATCACTACGGCTGTAGCTGTCTTGCTGTATTTCAATTGCGTTCAGGCGAAATGAAAAAATCGCTTGGACAAGACTCGAGGTTTGTTGGAGTGAACGATCGATCTCCTGAGAGATGACTTGGCGATTAAACTGGTAGCTTTGAACCAATACAATCAAAGCTAGTGTGGCGAGCGTGATAAATATCGAACGCGTAATCAGCGATGATAAACGCGTATGTTTTGAAATTCGTTGTTTTAAGCGTTTGATCATTATTTGTCTGAGTACCTAAAAGCATGACTCACTAACTGTTCAATCCTTTCTGCTGAATCTTCACTGGTCACTAGAGTAAGCTCTCCAGAGTAAACCACAGGGACCTCTTTTCCTTCGATGTCCCACTTAATGGCTTCGGCCATCGCAATACCGGTATCATCATTCATGCGCATAACGGTTACGTCTAGATAGCCCTTTTTTAGCGCTTCTAGCTCTGCACTACCACCGCCCCAACCATTTAAAAGTACGTTTTCACGTCCTTGCTCTTTGATCGCATCAATCGCACCAAACGCGACATCCGTAGAACAAGCATAGATCATCGAAAGATCATTACTTCGTTTAAGCGCAACTGAAGCGGCTTTGTAAGCGGATTCTCTTGTGGATTGGGTATAAAAAGAAGAAACAAGAAAATAGTCATTGCGAAAGGACATCTCTTCAATAAATGGGTCGCCGCGCATATCACTCACATACCCTTCAGAGCGATAAAGTACCGAATATTCGCTATTTTCTGGAACACGCTGCTTAAAGTAATCCGCCAAAAGCTGTGTGCCCTCATAGTGGTCAAAGCCCACATACAAGAACGGCTGATATTCTTCCCAACTTCTTACAGGTGTAGTAATATTTTGAATGATAAGTTTCGTATCCGTAGACGTTAAAACATATTCAATAAACTTTCGGTGGCGAGTGGTATCTAGCGTAAAGATTAAGAAATCAGCGCCCTCTTGAACCGCTTCCATCATGGATTGACTTTGTTGGCGCAGATCGGTGTTAGGACGAGTAAAGACTCGCTTTAAGTCGTAGTCTATTTGCAGCTCTTTTAGCCGCGCTTCAAATGCAGTGAGATTACGGCGCCAATAATCTGATATTTGCTGGCCCGGGAATACGACGGAAATAGAGACAGGTCGTTGTTGCTTAGCGGCTAGAGGCACAGCATCACGTTTTACCACATAGCTAAGTAACTCAGTGAGGTCATGCTCGGCAGGGTGTGCTTCGAGGTACTCCTCATAACCCCAATAACCGGTTAAAGGCTTAAAAGCGTATACACTTGAAGAGAAAGCTAATGCGATCAGGAAAACATAATTTACTACTATTCGCATAGCATTCCTTAAATTGGGCGTTTAGGTGTGCGGCAAATCGTAAGTATCGCTATAAAGATAGCTCAATTAAAGTCATTTTTACTTTTTGATGACGCGATTGAATAATAAACACACAACCTTGTGGTCATGTGTTTATTAACCTAATCAACTAAGAATTAGAAGGTAAATGCGAGGTTTCCTGATAGACCGAATTGGTTGCTTCCTGCGTAACTGCCAGCCAAATCGAAATGGAACAAATCGCCAGGGCTAAAACCAACACCTGCAGTGAAAGTATCATCCAGCGTATCTTCTAGTTCGAACTCATAGCCAAGGCGTGCCTGCAGCCAGCCAAAAGCATTCCCTTCCAAGCCAAACCTTAGGTAACGAGTATCATCTTCACGGTTTACAAATCGCCCCTGTTTAGTCAGATCCCAATCGACAGACGCAGTGATGACCTCGGTGGCATAAGCGCCGGATACCGTCACTTGAGTATCAAGTTCATATTTATCAACGCCACCCACATCTTGCGTATCAATATCTTGAGAAAACAGATCTTTAACGGCTAATCCGCCTCTAAAGTTGTGATAAAACCAAACTGCCCCTAGATCCATATTGAATGCAGACTTGGACGTTTTAGTTTGGTCGTAGTCACTGACGTCGAAGTCGCGAATAGAAATTTCCTGTTTATAGGTTTCGAGTTCTTGAAATTTTGGTGAAACACCTAAGGACATGGGTAACCCAAATAGTGTTATTTGTTTTGCAAGTGCTACCCCTACTTCACTGTAGGCAAATGCAAGCGTATCGACGGTTGAGTTTTCGTAGCGCGTCGTTGTGTCGTTAGATTCGAAGATGACTGGCTGGGCAAGTACTTCGGCATAACCGCTAGAAAAAACATTCACTGACAGGAGATCCAGTGGAATTGCAACAGCAACGGCGACACCACCGGCTACTGCCAATGGTTTATTTCCATCAAGCTGATCCAAGTAGGCGTTCAACTGAGCCTCGTTGGCAATGGTGGGATTATTTTCAAAATCATTGATTGTGTCTTGAAGATCATCAATGGTTTCTAATGATTTGTCGCTATCGCTGACTCTTGCACCTATAGCCGGTAACAATAGACCAAAGTCATCGTCGCCACGATAGACTGCTGTTAATGCTGGATTATAAAACGGCGCAAGTAAGTAATTAGCGCTCGTCACACCTGTATTACCCATACCATTTCCTCGTCCGTCTGCCACACGGTTAGCGGCATGAACGGTTAACGAGCTAAAGCACAGGCCCACTGCAATGGTTGTAATAATTTTATGATTCATTTCCCTATCAACCTATATTGTCGTAACTCATAGTTAAAACTAATGTAGGAATAGGGATAATGCGTAATGATAGGCAGCTAGTTACTTATTGAAAGTTCGGAAAGTGTGAGCTGACCGAGAATTAGTCTCTCTTTCTTCTGTTTAGACAGGCGCTTTACCGCGTACTCGTATTTAGACGCAATTGATCTAGAATCACCGGTTTTGGTAGACCAGGCTAATGTCAACGGTCCTTTCCCTTTAAGCGCTTTTGCACCTTCACCACTGACATGTTCTTTGAAACGACGCTCTACGTCGGTCGTTATACCGCAGTAGAGCGTGTTTAAGCGGGTTCTAACGAGGTATATGTACCAATCGTTATTCATTAGGATGATTAGTTATCTGAATATTGAGAAAGCTGCTCTTGTAAATGCGCCACTTGTGCTTTGAGTTCTTCAACTTCCTTCTCTAACTCTTTAACGCGAGCGCTGCTTGAAATACTCGGTGCCGCGGCTGGTAGGGCTTCAAGGTCAACTTCACCACTGAACAAATGTTGATAGCGTGATTCACGCTTACCCGCTTCACGTGGTAATTTGACGACCAATGCCCCATCTTCACGTTGAGACAATCGCTCCAATACCGCTTCAACCTCTTTTACGTCAGTAAAATTCGCCAAACGGTTGGTTCGTGTTCTTAGTTCTCCAGGGGTTTGTGCTCCACGAAGAAGAAGACAGCAAATAATGCCTCGCTCTTGTTCTGTAAACTGAAGATCGCCAAACTCAGTGTTACAAAAACGGTGCACGAATTTACTGGTTCGGCTATTGAAACTACTCTCGTCATGCACGAGTCTAGCAGATTTCAAACCCTCAACAGCTTGCTGGATTTCCTCACTCGTCAAACTCATAACAGGTTCACGATTACTTTTTTGATTACACGCTGTGGTCAAGCTGTTTAACGTTAACGGATAGTAATCCGGCGTCGTGACTTCTTTTTCAATCAGACAGCCAATGATTCTTGCCTCTACTGGGCTAAGTTCTCTATTCATGAGTCTTCCTATATATACAAGTGAGGGTGACGTTAATGCTCTGCAATTATCGGGATATAGCGGATTTTTCCTCTATCATCCATGATGACGACTTTTGAACGATTAAGTTCCACTTCGATTACCTCAAGACGATCACGTTCATTTTGATAAGCTGAGCGGAGTTTAATTTTCCGAGTGATATCCTGCTCATCGATGTCGTTCTGAGGAATCACTATTTCTGACAAAAGCATATAAATTTCAGTTAAGTGTAATAGTCCTGTCGCATCTTAGCCCGAATTTTTATCTCTGTGCAATTCTGTCAATCTTGAATGCTGATAAAACAATCAACTTACTCTAATGATTGATCTTAAGACTGTTATGCGCGGCTTTGTTGTGTTTTAATCGAGTAAGTTAATATTCAAATTGGGGAAAAGGACCTATGAGTAGTGTATTCGAAATCGTGAACCAAGCTCGCCGTAAAAACAAACTAAAGCGCGAGCTGCTAGACAATGAGAAAAAGGTTCGCGATAACCGTAAACGTGTTGATCTACTTGAAAACCTGCTAGATTACATCAAATCTGACATGAGCCACGACGAAATCGTCGCTATCATCAAGAACATGAAAGCAGACTACGAAGATCGTGTAGATGACCACATCATCAAGAGTGCTGAGATTTCTAAAGCTCGTCGCGACATCAGCCGTCGTATCCGTGAGCTAACTGAAGAAGACAAGCAAACAGTTCAAGGTAAAAAGTAACCTTTACTTTTTCCAATAAATACAGAGCCCTCCTCTACGGAGGCTTTTTCTTGCATGAAATATCAATCTATTGTTATCAACAGAAATCGGTATTAATACAGTGAATTTACTGCTAAACGTTTGCGTAATCGCTAACCTTCTATTTCCTAAAAGTTAGGCTTTTATCACAGATTTTGCCTTGTTATAGTCCGACTCAGAAAATCAACTTAGGCCATTCGGGGCACGGAGCTTCCTCAGTTATCTCATGAAGAGAAGAAATGGTACCGACAGAGTCGGAAATAATCAGAGGGTCGAATTATGGATATGAATATGGTTGAAATTTTGGGTTACGCTGCTTCTATCATGGTAGCAATCTCACTGACAATGAAAGACATCGTTAAACTGCGCGTTCTAAACTTTATTGGTTGTGCACTTTTCACCGCTTACGGTTTAATGATTGACGCATGGCCAGTAGTTGTAACTAACGGTTTCATTGCTTGCGTGAACGTGTATTTCCTTGCAAAAATGCAAAGTGAGAAGAAAGTAGAAAGCGCCGCTTAACTTCCTTCTTCAAAGTGAATTAAAAAAGCCCCAACATTTCGTTGGGGCTTTTTGCTATGTATTCAAAGTGCCATTTAATGGACAGTGAAATTCTTACTCATCGTCAAGTGGCACAAGTTTAGTGCTGCCACCGTGAATCTTTTCACGCTTTCTTTGCACGAGTGCGTAGAAACCAGGAATCATCAACGTACCTGCTAACAGCACACAAAGAAGACCGCCGACCAGAGAAATACCTAATGAGTTTTGACTCACGTGACCTGCACCTGAAGCGAAGATCAGTGGGAAGATACCCAAGATGAACGACCATGAAGTCATGTTAACGGCGCGGAAACGTAGCTTACCGCCACGAACTGACGCGTCATCAATCGATTTTTCATGCTCTTCGCGCTCAATCTTCGCAAATTCAACAATAAGAATCGCATTCTTCGCGGCGAGTGCTATCAAGAGAACGAGACCGATCTGCGCATAGAGGTTAAGCGGTATGCCCGCCAAGTTCAGCGCAAGGAATGAACCCAAAGTAGCAACCGGTACGACAAGAATAATTGCGAGCGGAATAGTCCAACTCTCGTACTGAGCCACCATGAACAGATAGATGAAGATTAGAGCCAAAGCGAATGCAAAGATTGCTTGGTTACCCGCTAAAACTTCTTGGTATGCCATACCTGTCCATTCATACTGATAGCCGTGAGGCAAGAAATCAGCCGCAACGCGCTCCATTGCTGCAATGGCATCACCACTTGAATAGCCTGGTGCTGGTTGGCCTTGAATAATAGCACTGCGGTACATGTTGTAACGCCATGCCACATCTGGTTCAAATACCTGCTCGTAACTAACAAGCGTACTTAATGGAATCATTTCGCCTGCAGAAGAACGAACGTGGAAGCGTTGCAGATCCATGATACCGCTGCGGTGCTCACTATCCGCCTGCATCGTCACTCGGAAGTTCTTACCAAACATCGTAAAGTCATTGACGTACATGGAACCTAAGTTACCCTGTAGCGTTTGGAAGATAGACGACAATGGAACGCCAAGTTGCTGAGCTTTCTCACGGTCGATATCAACGTAGTAGTGAGGAACGTTCGCACGGAAAGTACTAAAGGTGTACGCAATCTCTGGCTGCTTGTTCGCTTCTTGAATTAGCTCGCCCATTACCATCGCTAAGTCGGTACGGCTTCGGCCAAGGGTATCTTCAAGGACGAACTCAAAACCTGACGCTGCACCCATACCCGGCACTGCAGGAGGCCCCATCGCAAATACGACCGCTTGAGGTAGCTCTGCCGCTGCTCGCATGTTGATGCGTTGCGCGATTGCATTAGCAGATTGGTCACCACCCAGTTCAGCTCGCGTATTCCAATCGTGGAGCTTAATGAACAGTGAAGCACCATTCGACGCTGCTGCTCCGGTCATGAATGCATAACCGTTAGCCACTGTCACACCGTCTACACCTGGCTCTTCCTCGACAATGTGCATAAGCTGCTCACTTACTGCCTCTGTACGAGAAATAGAGGCGGCGTCTGGCAACTGGACATTAACCAGAAGTATGCCTTTGTCTTCCTGTGGTACGAAGGCGGTAGATGTTGTCTTCGCGAAGAACGCCACAGAACCAACGGCAATAACGAAGAACGTCATTAGAATGACTGACTTCTTAACAAGGAAACCTGCAAGCTTACCGTATTTCTCGGTTACTTTGTCCAAGCCTTTGTTGAATGCGGCGAACCAACGAGTCGTATTACCGCCACCTTGCTTAAGTACCAATGAACACAGCGCTGGTGAAAGTGTTAAGGCATTAATGGATGAGATAACAACCGAGATACAGATAGTCAGAGCGAACTGTCTATACATAATACCGGTGATACCAGGTAGCATCGCAACTGGAATGAATACCGCAAGCAATACCAGGGTTGATGTGATGATTGGGCCTGTTACCTCTTTCATCGCAATCAAGGTTGCTTTGCGTGGCGTCATGGTCGGATCTTTCGCCATGGTGGTATCAACGTTTTCGATAACCAATATAGCGTCATCCACCACAATACCGATAGCGAGTATCAAACCGAACAGCGTCACTGTGTTGATGGTGAATCCAGTCATTTGCATTACGGCAAATGTACCGATCAAGGAAACTGGGATCGCAACAACAGGAATTAGCGTTGCACGTGCACTACCTAAGAAGATGTACGTTACGATGATTACAAGGATAATTGCTTCAATAAGCGTTTTTACTACCCCTTTGATCGATTCCGCAACGAATACAGTCGTATCGTAACTGGTTTCATACTTCATGCCTTCGGGGAAGGTGGAGCTTAAGTTCTCAAGCAGCGCCATCACGCTTCGCCACTTTCCAACGCGTTCGCATCAGACTGGAGTGACAACGTCACGATGGAGGCATCTTGCCCTCGGAATTTACCCGTACCATCATAGAACTTCTTACCGAGCTCTACTCGTGCAACGTCTTTAAGGTAAACCGTTGAACCATCATTATTCGCTCGAAGAACAACATTCTCGAACTCCGAGACGGTTTCTAAACGGCCCTTAGTGACAAGGTTAAACTGCACTTCTTGAGCGTTATCGTATGGCGCGGCACCAACTCGGCCTGCGGCTACCTGAACGTTTTGCTCCGCTAGAGAGGCATAAACATCACTCGTCGTCAGCTTCAAGTTGGCCATCTTCTCTGGATCTAGCCAAACACGCATTGCGTATTCACCACCACCAATAACCCCAACTTCACTGATACCTTTAACTCGAGCCAACTGGTCTTTTACGTTGAGGTTAATGTAGTTGATTAGGAATTGGTCATCGTATTTTCCGTCTGGCGAGTAGAAGTTCAGTACCATTAGAAGGTCAGGAGAACGCTTTTTAACCGTTACACCGACCATCCTAACTTCTTGTGGAAGCTTAGACTCAATCTGCGAGACTCGGTTTTGTACGTTAACCTGAGCCATATCAGGGTCAGTACCAACATCAAACGTCACGTTCAAGCTGTATGAACCATCGTTCGCACTCTTAGAAGACATATAGATCATGTCTTCTACACCGTTAACCGAGGTCTCTATCGGGTCGGCTATGGCTTGTTCAACAACTTCGGCACTTGCACCCGTGTAGAACGCGGTCACACTAACCGAAGGAGGACTGATTTTTGGATATTCTGCCACTGGCAAAACGGCCAACGCAATGGCCCCCGCCAGTGTCAAAATTATGGATATTACCAGCGCAAACTTAGGACGCTGGATAAAGAAACGACTTAACATAGCGGCACCTACTCGTTACCAGCTTCTTGCTGCTCTTGAAGACGAACTGGTACACCGTTTCTTACACGCTGTAGACCTTGAGAGATGACTTTGTCATTCGCAGACAAGCCTGATGTGATGATCACACCCTCTTCAATTTGACGTCCAAGAGAAACATTACGGCGCTCTGCAACATTGCCTTCCGTAATCACCATCACAAAGTCACCTTCCAAGTCGGTTTGTACCGCTCGGCGAGGAACGACCACCACATCAATAGACTCACGCTCCATGAGCTCAACACGAATATGCTGACCTGGAAGAAGGCGCTGTTCTGGGTTGTCGATAATTGCGCGCATCGCGATGGTACCCGTATTGGTGTTGATACGGTTTCCTAGGAAGTCGAGTTTACCTTCGCCATCTAGGTACTCACCATTTTCTAGGATGACCTTAACGACAATGTTGCTACCATCTTCACCGCCGTCACCAGACACACGGTCCATACCTAACGCAAGACGCTCACGCTCAGAGATACTGAATGCAGTTTGAATTGGGTCTAGGCTGACTAAAGTCGTTAGCACGCCCGACTGTGGAGACACTAAATCACCGATACTCGCTTTGGTATCACTGATTCGGCCTGAGAATGGCGCGCGAATTTGAGTATAAGACAAGTTAACTTCAGCGAGGTTAAGTTGAGCGTTAGCAGCTTTCAGCTCTGCTTCTGCACTTAAACGAGAAGCTGTGAGCGCGTCGAATTCGGATTGAGAGATACTGCCTTTAGGTAATAGATTTTTACCACGGTTGTAATCGAGCTGTGCCTTTTTCAATGCAGCATTAGCTTGGGCAACCGATGCGTTGGCACTTGCGACTTGCGCTTCAAACGAGGAAGGTTCGATAACATAAAGCAAATCTCCTTTGTTGACCATCTGGCCTTCGACAAAGTGACGCTCTTTAAGATACCCAGTTACCTGAGCGGTAATCTCGGTATCTTCAACAGCCTCAACACGACCTATGTAAGATTTACTTTGTTGATGAGCACGGTTTGCGCTTGTTTGCCTACAACCAACGGAGCGGCACCTTGGCCCGCTTGTTTCCCAGCATCGTTACATCCAGCTAGTAGAATAGCTCCCGACAAGGTAGAGAGAAGTAACACTTTTTTCATTAATACACCGCTAAGTACATTTGGAATTTCAGATATTCCAATTTAGCACAGGCAATAGTGTATGAATCTAATGATAAGTAAATTTAATCTCGATGAATGTAAGTAAATGTTGCTTAGATCACTTTATGTCTGCTTCTAAATCATTTAGAGAAGACCAGTGATAGATCACCTCATTAACATCTTGATTCCACGGGGCGTGCCATAATCGAGAGCCCGCTTCTTGCGCACCTAAATGTTTATAAAAATCTATCGCGTTGTCATTTGTCTCAAAAATTTCTAAATACGCGCCTGAATCTGGATAGTAGCTTCGCATCCATTCTGAAAGTGCACGCAGCAAGGTGATTGAAAGTCCTTTGCCTTGATAGTGTGGATCGATATGAAGGGAATCGATGTAAGTCCCCTTTTCAACGTCATGATTACCAAACGCGCAGATGAAGCCGCAGAGTAACCCGCCTTCCTCAAGCAGAAGGACATGTTGATTAAAAGGAGGGTTAATGAGACGGGTTTGCCATATAGCAATGCGATCATCTAGAACGTCTTGAGAATCTTTTAGCTCGAACTCTGTACCTTCTAGGTAACGTTGCCAATTATTGGCATGCAAAGTTGCGATTCGCTCATAATCGCTATATTTGGCTGTTTTTAATTCCATTTATAGTGCCTTATTACTTCATGTAATTTGATTGTTAACAGATATACTATTCTTTTGTGGTTTGAAAGCCAATTGTCCTGTTCATATTTTTTATCATCTTAGTTTGACTTACACGTGTACGCTGATATTCTAGCGTACAGATGTAAGCTCAAAGGGATAAACAAATGACATCCGGGAATAAGCCACCTCTCATCTGGCTCAATGTTGTTCTATTTTCTGTTAGTTTTTTACTCGCCATCATTGCAGCACCTTGGTACGGGTTTGCAAATGGCTATGGTTTTGAACATTGGATATGGCTGCTAGTGCTGTTTAGTTTCAGTAACTTATCTATCACAGCAGGCTATCACCGTCTATGGTCTCACAAGGCGTATGAGGCGAACTCCGTTGTAAGAGTCATTTTTGCTCTAGGGGGCGCACTAGCCCTGCAAAATAGTATTTTGCACTGGAGCTCGGATCATCGAGTCCATCACCGCCACGTGGATAACAATGACAAAGACCCATACAGTGCAAAGCGCGGCTTTTGGTTTTCTCACATTGGTTGGATGTTAAGAAACTATAACAACGACAGTTACTCAGATTACGGAAACTGCCGTGATTTGCAGAAGGATAAAGTCGTGGTTTGGCAACACAAATACTACGTTCCGCTTGCAGTCGGGTTGAATATTGCAGTTCCTCTACTGCTAGGCATCCTCTATCAAGATATTATCGGTATGTTCTTGATTGTTGGCGTGGTTAGACTGGTTCTCACCCACCATACAACGTTTTTCATTAACTCCTTAGCGCATATTTGGGGAAGCCAACCTTACACAGACAAAAATACTGCACGTGATAATGGAATTTTAGCCATTCTTACGTTTGGCGAGGGTTACCATAACTTCCATCATATTTTTGAGAATGATTATCGTAACGGTATTCGTTGGTGGCAATACGATCCAACTAAATGGCTAATTTCTTTACTTTCTAAGGTCGGGCTTGCATCAAAACTTCGCCGAGCGCCGCAAATCAAAATTGAAAAAGCCCACGCGGCTATGAATTTGCAGCGAATCCAAAAGCGTTTGGTCGGTATGCCAAATGCGGAGGCACTAAACGCAAAGGTAATTGCAGAGTTTGAAATGTTGGTAGAGAGCATCAATGCTTACTATGCGCTAAAAAAACAGATGCTAGACAGTAAGAAAGAAGATTTGGTTAAGAAGTACGAGCACTCATTGCTTAAAATTCGCTACGACCAACTAAGCGAGAAATTAGTGCAGCAACGAAAAAGCTGGAAGCTCGTTGTCGCACAATACGCGTAACGAAGTTTCAAATAAAAAAATGGGCATTGTTGCCCATTTTTTTATTTCTTTTTAAGCGCTGATGCGTCGAATTTAATCCCTTCCCATCCGGTTACCATAAAGTTGCGGATATTCTGGTGATCATCATTTTCTGGATTTTGAAGTACGTCTTCACGATAAAAACGACCAAAACACGCCAGAGTTTGTTCAGCATTTAATGACTGTTCTAAACCAAAGGCAAAAATCTTACATGAACCATTGTTTTGATTGGCTTCGTTTTTTGTGTTGCCGTTGATGAAAGCGGTCGGCTCAAATTCAAAGTTGGCATCGATAACTGCCATTGTGTCTTCGAATTGAACATTTGTCGGCTCTTGCTGAAGTTTTACTAGAAATTGCTCTAAAGTCATTGTCTTACTTACGTCCTATTAAGTTGACCAAAGACAGTATCATACAAAAAACGGATTTACCTAGCGAGTTAACAATTAGGCGTTAAACGCAAACAGCCGCTATTAGTCCCTATACTAATTTTCATGAACCAAAACAAGGAGTGACAATGTCACTCCTCGTTTAAATGCTGATATCAGCTTCACACATAGTAAGTCCAAGTCAGTATTTGAACTGTGAAATTTCCTCATTAAGTTGAGAAGCTTGTTGCGAAAGCCCATCAATTAAGCTGTCGACATCGTTGACCTGGTTATTAACTTCTACGGAAGAGTCAGCGATCGAAGTAATACTACTGCTAATTTCGTCTGTTACTGAGGTCTGCTCTTCTGTTGCTGCTGCGACTTGAACATTCATGTCGTTTAGTTCAGACAGCATATCCACAATTTGAGTCAACATTTCTGTGTTTGTCGTACAGGTTTCTACCCCTTTAACCACTGTCTTGTTGGCTTTTTCTATCCCTTGGGAAACGTTATTCGTTTCGCTTTGAAGAGAATCAATCTTAGACCGGATTTCTTCAGTCGATGCTTGAGTTCGACCAGCAAGAGAACGAACTTCATCAGCAACTACCGCGAAACCTCGACCTTGCTCGCCTGCACGTGCCGCTTCGATTGCAGCGTTAAGCGCAAGTAGATTTGTTTGTTCGGCAATCCCTTGGATCACATCTAGGACTTCTGCAATTGAATTACTTTCATGATGCAATCGACCTATCGCTTCTACTGCGGTGCTCATCTCTAAGCTGAGTTGACCTATCTCGGTACCTAATGACTCACCAACATCCACGCCTTCAGTACCTGTCTGGTTTGCATTCTTTACAGACTCAGCGGCGCGATTTGCGAACTGTGACACCTCGTTTATCGATGCGCTCATTTGATTAACGGCTGTCGCAACCGACTCCGTTCGATGCCTTTGATCATCAACCGCTGCTCGTGTCGTGCGCATGTTTTGCGCCATTGCTTGGCTATTGTCGTTCAACATCACGGTCGTAGTGGCAAACTTGGTGATCATGTTTTGTAAATGCTCGAAGAAGCTATTAAGTGAGACAGCTAAGTCCGTCATTTCATCTTTGCCGCTCACCTCAAGCCTTGCCGTTAAATCGTTTTCTTTACTGATAGATTGGATTTTCTGCGAAGCTAGGCGAATTGGTTTCGATATATTCGTCCCTACCCAATAGGCTAAACCCACGGATAAACCAATAATGACAATAACGGACGCGAGCATGGTGTTAAATACCGAACTATTAAGTGCCGCAACGTCACTCAATGCTTCTTCTACGTCTATTTCGGTCAAAATACCCCATTTCATTCCAGCCGCATCAACGGACGCATAAGCTGAAAACACTTCAACGCCACGATAATCGTTAACAACTTCCACACCTGTTTAACCGCTGATAGCATTTGTCGATGTAAGAGTGTCGACTCTTTGCCTACCGATTGCGGATTCTTTTCCTTTAATTTGAGCTATCGTCGATGCACTCACTCCCGCACCCGCAAGAGCTTCAAAGTAACTGTTTGGATCTTCTATTAGGAACCTGGATTGGCTTCTTAGTAATGAATCTGGCCCGATCAAGTAAGTTTCACCGCTGGCACCTAATCCAGACTCAGCCCACTTGTTGTCAAAAGTCATGATCCCATTGATGACATCAACCGGCATCTGAAAAATTAACACCCCTACCTTTTTGCCCCTTTGAAAATTGGCGACCCTATAAACGATGCCGCCGCTTCATAGGATGGATAAAAGGGTGCAAAAATCTTCAATTCGATATTCATTTTCTGACAGCCCAACCACCGAATTAAAGACACGAGCGATTCCCGTGTTCGCATAAGGGCCAGTTTTCAGGTTGGTCGCGTAGTCGAGCTCTTTGTAAACTGAATACACGACGTTACCTTGCAGATCGACCAAGAAAATATCGTAGTATCCGAAAGACTCTAAGAAATGACGTAAAGGTGGGTGGTACCTTTGGTGTGACTGGTCGTAACTGCTGTTCAGTGAATCCGCATCTAGCTTGTGCTTTTCACCTAGATTGTTGGCGTTAATGCCAATGTAGCGGGCCTGCATAGCCTTTGCTTTATCACTGAGCTGATTGTATTTCCCAACTTCGTTGGCACTGCTTCCATCATTAACGTCACGGTACGTTGCCCCAAATTGAGTTCGGTAATAGTTCGAAAGTGCTTGTTTGTCGGAGTCTGAGACGCGTTCAGTCGGGTACTCATTAAATCCTTGAGTGAACGCGACCATAGCATCTTGAGTTGAGATATCCGTGGTAAGTGTTTCGAGTTGATAGTGTATAGAGTTAAAATAGCGCTCTATTTCGTTTTTCTTAATCTCTCTTACAGAGAGTAACAAGCTAACAGCTCGATTCCTTAATGCTTCTTCTGACAAGCTCGAGGCTTTCATTCCAACAAGACCACCAGTGACAGCAACACCAAGAGAACACAGAACTGTACAAGCAATTATAATTTTTGTAGCAATTTTCATAACAGTTGCCTTATATGCCTATTCGTTTTCCATAACGAGGATATTCAACCAACTGAATATAATAATTATTTATAATTGTTCTAATTCTAGGAGCTAAATCACAGTTTTTCTAATACTCAACCGAATTCATATCGTTAGCCTTCACTTCACTGCAATGAATGTTAAGCATTAATGTCATATAAGTGCCTTATTTTATTACGCTTATTATTCATGGAGGATATAAAGTGAAAAATGCAATTAAGGCTATATTGGGCCTTGCTGTAACCACCCAAATTGTTGCCTGCGGTAGTGCTGATGTAAAAACTCACGACTTAGGTATTACTTGTAAGAATACTTCCGAGTCAGAAATTAACATCGCTGACTCAAAACTGAGTAGTCTGTCTTTGGTAGGTACTTTTGTTTCGAATAGCCCCTTCGACACTTCTGCCGCTGAAATCGTCAGTTATGACGCCTGTTCAGATCGCATATATGTTGTTAATGCTCATGCCAAGCAAGTTGATTTAATTGAGTTTAATGACAAAGGTCAACCTACTGGTGCAGGAAGCCTCGAACTCAGTGTCACGGAAAAATCCGCTGGTATTGAAATTGGTGCAGCAAACAGTGTATCAACATTTGATGGCTTACTGGCGGTGGCAATTGAGAACAAAGTAAAGCAAGAGCCTGGCATTATCGCCCTATTTCGCACTGATACGCTCGAGCTTATAACAACCTATCCTACTGGCGCACTTCCTGACATGGTCAGCTTTTCGCCCGATGGCCTTTGGATAGCTTCTGCAAACGAAGGCGAACCAAACGGTGAATACACCGTTGATCCGGAAGGCAGTGTCACTTTGGTTGATATCAGCCAAGGTGTGAGTAATCCAACCATTCATCAAATTGGTTTTACTGATTTCAACCAAGGCCAACCGCGCCACAGTGAACTGAGCTCAAACGTTCGAGTTTCTGCTCACAGCGCGACAGTCTCTCAAGATTTTGAGCCTGAGTACTTAACCTTCGATAACAAAGGGCAGCTATTTGTCGCTATGCAAGAGAATAACGCCATTGCAGTTATTGATGTGTCGACCACTAGCATCCGATCAATTTGGGGATTAGGTTCTAAGGAGTGGAATAACATCTCCCTTGATGCTTCGAATAAAGATGGTGTCGTTGGTAATTTGAAATCTTACCCAGGGTTGGAAAGCCTATACATGCCAGATTCCATCGATGTGTTTAGCAAGGATAATGTCAGCTACATCCTAACAGCGAACGAAGGCGATGGCCGAGAGTATGGCATCAAGACAACTCAAGAGCAGTGCGATGCAAAAGGGTTCAAATGGGATGGCGATGACTACCAAGGTACGCCCGATTACGCTAGCGAAATTGATTTTTGTATTAGCTACACAGACGAAATCCGCGGCAAGAAACTTGATGTACCAGAGAACCATCCCCTTGCCGCGAGTTTAAAAGACAAATCACAACTCGGTCGCATCAAACTTATTAAGCCAGACAGCCCGCTAGGGTCAGATGATCCTATTACCGGATTTGGCGCACGTTCTTTCTCTATTTGGAGCGAACAAGGTGAATTGGTTTTCGATAGCGGCGACGAATTTGCGAAAATTGTCCTCGAAGTAAACCCTGCGGATTTTAACAGTAGCAACGACAGTAACAGCAGTGCAGACGACCGCAGTGACGATAAAGGGGTTGAACCTGAGGCGATTGAAGTCGCAACTATAGGAAAATACACCTACGCCTTCATTGGCCTAGAGCGACAAGGTGGCATTATGGTTTACGACGTTACAGTACCGAGCGCAGCCAAGTTTATTACTTACTTGAACAATCGTAATTTTGACGAGCCAGTGTGTACTCTAGTCGATGATGGTGAGTGCGATAACGACACGTACAACTCGAAAGCCGGAGATTTGGGCCCAGAGTCGATCAATTACTTCACTCGAAATGGCATGCATTATATTGCTGTTGGCAATGAAGTGAGCGGCACAACTTCTGTGTTCGAGTTGAACTTCTAATCTATTTGGTTCATGCAACTAAAAGGGGCTGTGAGCCCCTTTTTCTTGTTCTTATTCTTTAAGACAACGAGTTCGGAATAAGTGGCTTCAGAGTAAATGGCTTACAATTGCAAATCATGATTTTACGCGAACCTGTTTCGAAAATTTCGAGGTGTCAATTGACTCCACTTCTTGAATCGCGTACTAAAGTTAGCCGCATTTGGATAACCGACAATTTCGCCAATGTGTTGCACTGACCACTGAGTCGAAACCAATAACCTAGCGGCATACTCCATGCGCATTCTTGTCAGATGTACTTTAGGGCTATGTCCAAGATATTGCTGACACAATCGATGGAAGTGTGGTTCTGAGCAAGGCATCATTTGCGCTAACTGTTCAACGGACCAGTCTTTATGCAGCTGTCTCTGAACGTTGGCAAACAACTGGTTTAGGCGAGTTTTTAGTCTATTACCGTCTGTTGCTCCGGGGGCTTTGATCAAAAGCTCTATTTGCTCAACGGACCGTATAGCGATCTCTGTACCTAGAGCAATCGGCAGTGAAATCGTTCTTAATAGACCAAGAACCGCGGCATACATTACCTCCGAAATTGGGGTTACGTCGAGTCTAACTAAGCTTAAGTCAATACTGGGCCATGCTTTTAGCGGATCCAAAAACACCCAAGCAATTTGCCAACCTTGTTCCTCTATGCCAAACGCATTATCGATGCCTGCCGGCACCGATATTACGCTGCCAGGCTCAAGGTCGTACCTTATACCGCCGCTCGTTAACCAGCCACGTCCTTTTACAGTGTAAAGCAGCATGTGCTTTTGTTGGTTACGCCTAGCAATAGTGAACTCATCCCGACAAGTCGCGATTCCACATTGAACAATCCCTTTCTCTTCTAGAGTAAGGACGTGACTTCTGTCTATAAACTCATGGTCGGTGCGTTCGGAAACGCTAAATTGCTCAAGTCTTTCGATCATTTTGATAGTTTTGCAAAAGTTTCTGATAACTTGGGAGAATACACGTTTGTTTAACATATATACACTACTGATAAGAACTTAAACAAAGCTCTGTGAAGCTATACACGTATAAACCACTATTTAAAGAGTGACACCATGATTCATACAGCCCATTCTCTTGACCGTAGTTTCTGGCACAAGCTGATATCCATCGGCCTACCAGTATCTATGCAGTCTATGCTGTTTTCACTGCTCGGTGTGGTAGACATATTTATGGTTAGCCAACTTGGTGAATCAGCAACCGCTGCCGTTGGCGTAGGTAACCGTATTTTCTTCTTTAACTTAATATTAGTTGTCGGTGTTAGTGGTGCAGTCGGTATCTTGGGTTCACAGTATTTTGGTTCTAAGAACCTTGATGGCCTTAAGCGAACATTAGTTCAGAGCTGGGCAATTGCACTTGTGTTCACTGTACCCTTTTCATTACTGTATGTCGTGGAACCTGAGTATATAGTTTCTCTAATCGCCAATGATCCTGCATATATCACTTTGGCCACAGAGTATCTCTATGTCACTGGGTTTACGTTAGTGTGTACAGCTTTGGTCGTCCCGCTTGAAACTGCTCTTCGCTCAGTTGGTGAAGCAAAGCTACCTACCTATGTCAGTATCTTAGCGATCGTTGTGAATCTTATCCTCAACGCACTGCTTATCTTTGGTCTATTTGGGTTCCCAGAATTGGGGGTACTTGGTGCTGCAATTGGTACGAGTATATCTCGACTCATACAAACCATAGTACTGTTCGCTATTGTCGCTAAACGATATCGCTATCTCATTCCGAAACGGGAACACTATTTGCAAGCTTGGCAAAAGAGTGAGCGCAATAGATTTTGGAAAGTTGCAACGCCAATGATTATCCATGATTCAGCGTGGGCAAGCGGTCTTTTAATATACAACTACATTGTTGGACAGTTAGGAGTTAGTGAGCTTGCCATCATATCGCTGCTTGCTCCGATAGAAAGCGTGTTGATTTCTGCTTTCCTCGGGTTTGCCGTAGCGGCCTCTGTCATTTTGGGTAACGAAATTGGAGCTAAAAACTACCATCGCGTGCATCAAACTTCATGGTGGTACGTCGTTATAAGTTGCGCCATTGCATTCATGGTTGCTGTGCTTTGCCTCGTGTTAGAGCCCCTCATTTACAAGGCCATTTCGCTTAGCCCGATTTCCGACGTTAATCTCGCGGTGAATGTTTGTTTAGTCATGGCTTTTGGTATGGTGCTTCGAGTGTTCAATATGGTCGGAATTGGAGGCGTACTCAAAAGCGGCGGGGACATAAAGTACAGCATATTCATCGATATATTTTGCCAATGGGGAATCGGTATACCTCTTGCCTACTATACCGCACTCATTCTGGCTTGGCCGCTAGATTGGGTAATGATGATCATTCTAATTGAAGAGATCGTCAAGATAGGCTTAACATCTCAACGCATTCATTCTAAGAAATGGATAAACAACTTAGTGGAGGACCAACAACCACAAAGCGCGTAAAGAACTCACACCTAAGGGCCGATTGTAAGGATGCATGAGGCCCTTATTCTTTCTCTCTATTCCTTAAGATTTCTGCATTGAGCTTTTCCATAAACTTCGGATGTTTTGCTAAAAAGTCATGGGATATATACACCCCAAACTCTTTGGCTTGATGAAGCGCAACATGATAATCCAACATGTGTTGTTCTTTGATTGAATGCATAAACACGACTTCTGCAATTAAAATCGCGTCGAGTTCCCCATACGACAGTCGTTTAGAAAGTTCTTCCGCATCTTTTGAAGCTGGGAGTTTGTTGTATTTATGCTTGGTTAGGTAATATTCCGTATTGGTATTCAGTAAACTCGCGACTTTGGCTTGAGTTTTAAAAGAAGGCAATTTGGGGTTAAAGCTCTCTTTATCTTCTTCTCGTATAATCCATACCCAACGATTCACCATCAATTGGTCAGAAAAGACGCCGTGTCTGTCACGCATATCATTGCGAGTGGCCATGAAAAAACCATCAGAACGCCCCGCTTTCATTTCCGCTAATGCACGTCCGTGATTCGATCCGACTTGGAATGTGTATTCAACATCAAGTGCATCTAGAATCGGAATCATTTTGTCAATTCCGATTCCAAATGCCTCTCCCGATTCACTCATTTCGGTATAAGGGGCAAATTCAGGCAAAAAGAAATGCATCTTATACTCTGCGTACAACGGTGATGCGTACAAAGTGAACGTCAACAGTGAAATTAATACTCTTGTCATCACATCCGAGCCTTTTAGTTACCCATTACATTAATCGCTAAAATAATCACTACTAACTGATTATAGGTGAGATTTTGGAAGTGCTCGTAAGAAGCAAACAGCATTACCAGTCGTCGGCAGCGAACCTTGCTTTGCGTGCCTCCGTTTGACTGCAGTGAGTCTGTTCCATCAAAGCACTCAGTGTCATGTTAGGATCTTGTCGCAATAGTCGTGCTAGTTTGTCTTCTAGTGTTTCCTTTGGTTTTACCTGACTAAGAACAGCTTCGCTCTTTGACAGAACAAAAGACCAGCCTTCGATATCCATTTCCTTCAGGCTTGAGACAAGCTTTGCGAGCTGGTCTGGCTCCCCTGATAGTTGCCAATTACGAGAGCGACGAACTCTCCCTACTGAACAATGAAACGGTTGTGCCAGACTTTTAAGTTCGTTTGCCTGCTCCCTACCAATTCTATGGATTAGCGAAGGTAAAGGGATAACTATCACGTTGTCTGAATTCTTGCATCGCGATGACTTTCTAGGCACTGACTTTACCAATCAAGGGGCAATCTTCAGGGACCACCAATCGAATAGCAGATGGAATCACGGAAATAACAACGTTGAGCTCTGAAATTGGTTCGCCATCAAGATTAATAGGCATTACCGTATCAGAAGACCATTCAACACGTTTTACTCGTTCGCGTTTTACAAACTTACCGACAAACGGTTGATGATTAGTAAGTTCTTCAATCACAGTTGGGATATCGGCTGGGGTAAACTCTTCTAATGCAACGGCCTCTAAATATCCGTCGTTAAGCAAAGCATTTGGGGCAAGAACCTGACCTCCGCCTGCTTGCTTACCATTACAAATCGCCCCAACCACCACATGAGACGTTTTACTGATGCCATCATATTTCACCTGCCCCTTAAATGGCTGGAAATTGATGGCCTGAACCAATCCCGAGAGCGTGTATGCGCCGCCACCCAAAAAGTTTTTCAGTGCGACAGGAGTCGTGGCGGTCACTTGAGCACCAAATCCGGCAGTGGCAATGTTAACGAAGTGACGTTCATTAGCTTTACCGACATCAATCGACACGCTTTTTCCGTTTACAGCCAGTTTCAAAGCTTCGTAGTAAGAATCCGTTGGAATATGGCAAGCAGTAGCAAAGTCATTGGCAGTACCAAGAGGGAGTACAGCGAGTTCACAATCAGTAAACGCCTGTTTTAGCATTGCATCAACCACTTCATTTACCGTGCCATCACCCCCGCCAGCAATCAAACGAGTGACGCCCTGCTCGGCCGCTTCTAAAACCAATCGCTCTATATCCCCAGACTCCCACGTCGGCCTAACTTGGATATCATAGCCCTCTTTTCTCAGTGTAAATACGGCATTGCGTACTTCCTCGAGTCCAGCTTTTTTACCATTTATGAGTAATCGAGTTGTCATGCTTGGAGCCCCTACATTGGTTAGACACGCTGTACATTAACCCTAACATTCTAACTTTATCCTAAGCAATTGACGAAACGGCAATATTAGTAAATATCACTGATTGGCTACTCATACGATTAATAACTAGACACATAAAGAGTGCAACAAAATCATATTCTACTAACTTGTCAATTAGCACATTAGATCTGCTGCTTTTTCGAGTAGCAGATCTCAATCGTTACTATTTCTAACTACAAATATTAGTTATGTAAGAAAATTTTTACATGCTAATTCAGTCTAAAAAAGGCGAGATTTAACAAAGTTGTTACACTTAATGTAATCGGTTGTACCAAGATTCATCACTAAAATCGAGTCGTTGCGCAGCTTATTAAAACGCTCAACTAGCGAATAGCAGTAGAGTGTTTTATTCAATCAAGATGATTGACTTTACGGCGCATCACCGCGATCACAGATTGGTACGCATGTTTCGAGGCCCGTTTAGCAAAGGGCTTCATGCAAGAAGGAGCTTGAGATGAACGTTCAAGCATTACCAATGAAACGGTTCGTCAACCACCATGGCGATATAACCTTGCCCCTGCCCGGATGGGCTGAGCCCAATATTCTTCGTACTCTTTACACAGACATGTTGACCGCTCGTACCTATGACTACAAAGCTGTCGCACTCCAACGTACCGGCCAGCTAGGCACCTACCCTTCGCATCTTGGTGCCGAAGCGATTGGTGTAGCCATTGGACGAGCTTTAACCCGACAAGACGTATTTATCCCCTACTATCGCGATATGCCTGCAATGTGGGTACGTGGTATCGCTATGGAGAAAAACCTCCAATATTGGGGAGGCGATGAACGAGGCAGCCATTTCGATTTCGATGATGAACCCGATTCTCGATGCCGTGACCTTCCATTTTGCGTTCCGATCGCTACTCAATGCACGCACGCCGTAGGTGTGGCAGCGGCCCTAAAGATCGAAGGTAATCATAACGCAGCCTTAGTCACTTGTGGTGACGGTGCGACCTCTAAAGGCGACTTTTTGGAGTCAATTAACTGTGCGGGCGCATGGAACCTCCCCCTAGTTTTTGTCGTTAATAACAATCAATGGGCCATCTCTGTTCCAAGAAAACTACAATGTGCTGCTGATTACCTCTCCGAAAAAGCCAAAGGAGCCGGGATAAAAGGGATCACCGTTGATGGCAATGACGTGGTTGCAATTTATGACACCATTTTGCAAGCACTCGATCGAGCCAGAAAAGGAAAAGGACCAACCCTCATTGAAGCGATAAGTTATCGATTGAGCGATCACACCACGGCAGACGACGCTAGCCGATACCGCAGCGATGATGAACTTCAACAAGCATGGAAATATGACCCGATAGAAAGGCACAAATCTTTCTTAATGTCACAGGGGCTTTGGGATGAGCACAAAGAGAACAAAGCACTAGAAGAATCGAAAGCGACCGTCGAGCAAGCCGTGCAACGTTATCTCGCCCTTTCTCCGCAACCACCCGAAAGTGGGTTTGATTATCTATACGAAACGCTTCCCAAGGAACTGCACCCACAACGTGATGCGCTGATCAACAAGGCAATGCGTATGCAGGGAGGTAAACATGAATAGCTCCCTCTCAAATGAAATAACGCTTGTTGAAGCAGTTAATTTGGCGCTTCACCATGAAATGGAAAAGGACAGTTCTGTTGTTGCCTTAGGTGAAGACATCGGTGATAACGGCGGCGTGTTTCGCGCGACGGTTGGATTGAAAGAACGATTTGGATTAAGACGGGTTATCGATACACCACTTGCAGAAGCGCTAATTGGCGGTGTGACTGTTGGGATGGCTTCACAAGGGCTACGACCCGTTGCTGAGTTTCAATTTCAAGGTTTTGTTTTCCCAACATTAGAACATTTGATGTGCCATGCTGCGAGAATTCGAAATCGTACTCGTGGGCGTTTGACCTGCCCCGCCGTGTTTAGAGCTCCTTTTGGTGGTGGTATTCATGCGCCCGAGCATCACTCGGAGAGTATTGAGGCGTTGTTCGCCCATACTGCGGGCTTCCAAGTAGTGATTCCTTCATCACCTCAGCGCGCTTATGGGCTGTTGCTGGCTGCAATACGATCTGAAGACCCTGTCATGTTTTTCGAGCCCAAACGCATCTACCGAACCGTAAAATCTGTCGTTGTCGACAACGGTGAGGCTCTACCACTCGGAACCTGTTACACGCTTAGAAAAGGACGAGATCTTACGTTAGTTACTTGGGGAGCCTGTGTCGTGGAAAGCCTCCAAGCTGCACAAACTTTGTCAAAGCAAGGGATAGAGGCCGAAGTCATTGACTTAGCGAGTATCAAGCCGATTGATATGGACTCCATCATCAAATCGTTGGCAAAAACAAACCGACTGCTTGTTGTTCATGAAGCCAGTCAATCTTGTGGCGTAGGTGCCGAAATCATTACACGTGTCGCTGAGCAAGCGCTTTGCATGCTTAAAGCACCACCAAAACGTGTGACGGGATTTGATACCGTGATGCCTTATTACCGAAATGAAGATTACTACCTTGTTAAAGAACAAGATATTGTTCTCGCAGCGAGAGAGCTCATGGAGGGTTGGAAATGAAGACGTTTATGTTACCCGATTTAGGTGAAGGGTTAGCCGAATCAGAAATCGTCAAATGGCATGTTGACGTGGGCGAAGTGGTCAAACTTGATCAAATAGTGTTGACCGTAGAAACAGCGAAAGCCGTCGTCGAGGTTCCCGCCCCATTTGGTGGCAAGATCATTAGTCGCTTAGGTAACGAAGGTGATGTGATTGAAATAGGCTCATTACTATTGGAAATCGATGAAAGCCATTCAGAAAATTCGAATCGAGCGTTAACATCTAAAGGAGCAAACGAAACTAAAACCAGCCAAACTGACGCTGCTACGGTTGTGGGCAATGTATCTCACCATGCGCACAGCGTTGAGGTTGATGATTTTTGGATTGGTAGCACCCACAATATCACGCCAGATAATTTGATCTCCGCGATGCCTTCGGCACGCAAGCTAGCACAAAAACTGGGGTTGATCTTCATAAGGTCTCTGGCAGTGGCCAAGATGGCGTGATTATCGACGCTGACATTTATCGCGCCTGTGACAAGCAATTACCAGGCACCGAAGTGTTAAAAGGTGCTAGGCGAACAATGGTCGACGCCATGGCACAGTCGCATCAACATGTTGCCGACGTAACGATTACCGAAGAAGCCTCGCTCGACAACTGGTCTGCCAAGGAAGATATCTCGGTACGCCTTATCCAAGCTGTTGTTTACGCTTGCGAACAAGAGCCTGCTTTAAATGCATGGTTTGATGCAGATACGATGACACGCTGTGTGCATAGCAACGTCAATATTGGTGTCGCTGTTGATAGCAAGCATGGCCTATACGTGCCAGTACTTCGTCATGCCGATGATGTTTCTGCTAAAGGTGTTAGAAAGTGGCTTGACGACACCGTGGCAGGAATCAGAGAGCGTAAAATTGGCCGTGAGCAGTTGCAGCATGCGACTATTACGCTATCAAACTTTGGCGCGATTGGTGGTATTTTCGCGACCCCGGTGGTATCGCCCCCTCAAGTTGCCATAGTTGGCGCTGGGCGCTTGATTGAACGGGTAGTAATAAGAGAAGGCAAGCCTGTCGCTATTAAAGTTATGCCGCTTTCAATGACATTCGACCACAGAGCTTGTACTGGAGGCGAAGCCGCAAGATTTATCAAAGCCTTGGTTAACGATCTTGAAAGGTAATTAGAAACAGATTAGCAATGCCCAATTAGCTTTATAAAAACTAAAGACGCCCATACATCAATTATGGGCGCTTTTTTATCAGTCTATATCGCTTTACTCAAAATATGCCGTCAATGTGTGTTCCTAAACGTTACCTTATAGCACCTACACCTTAGAAACTTTGGACATTAGTTCCGGTAAAATTTCGAACAAATCTCCGACTAACCCGTAATCCGCTACGTCAAAAATCGGGGCTTCTGGATCGCTGTTAATCGCGACAATAACCTTGGAATCTTTTATACCCGCAATATGTTGAATCGCACCGGATATACCCACAGCGAAATACAGCTCTGGTGAAACGATCTTACCCGTTTGACCCACTTGCATGTCATTAGGCACAAAGCCAGCGTCGACAGCAGCTCTAGACGCCCCAACTGCGCCGCCGAGCGCATCAGCTAATTGTTCAACTAACTCGAAGTTTTCTTTGCTGCCTAAACCACGCCCTCCGGACACCACCACATTGGCAGAACTCAACTCTGGGCGCTCTGATTGGGTTTTCGTAATCGATACAAATTGAGTCGGAGATTCAACCGAAACCTCATCTATATTCGTTATTGTGCTGTCGCCGTCTCTCCCATAGCCGCTTTCTCAAAAGATGACGCCCTTACAGTGAGCACTTTCAACGGGTCGAGCGAACGTACTTTCGCCAAAGCGTTCCCTGCATAGATTGGCCTTACAACCGTGTCTACGCCAAAGATCTGCGAGACATCCGACAATTGCCCAACATCTAATTTGGCAGCAATTCTAGGCATCAGATTTTTACCAAAAGTCGTCGCTGCCGCCATCAAATGCGTGTATTGCTTGGCGATGTCAGACACTAAACTTGTCATCGCTTCTGCTACTCGAATATCGGAATCGACAACAAGCACTTGGCTCACACCATCTATACAGCTAGCCGATTCAACTACGGTTGCGCAGCCTTTTCCAAATACGAGAACATCTGTCGTTATGGAATCCGCAAATTGTCTGAGTTGCTGAGCGGCCGTTACCGCTTTTAACGTTTCCGCAGCCAGTACTGACCCATCGTGTTCTGCAATGATTAGTACCTTTACGTTCGAATCACTCATTGTTCTCTCCTAATCAATCAGCGTGTTTACGGCTATTACTCTGCCAATGACAATTTTGCTATTAGCTCATCAACACTATCTAGCTTGACGCCCGCACTTCTTGGTTTTGGAGCGAACACTTCAAGTACCTCTTGGTGTTGCTTAATCTCAACACCTAACTCTTCAGGGGCAATTTCATTTAAAGGCTTTTGCCGCGCTTTCATGATATTCGGAAGTGAAGCATACCTCGGTTCATTGAGGCGTAAATCTGTACTAATGACCGCAGGTAGCGACAGCTGAAGGGTTTCTAACCCACCATCCACCTCGCGCGTCACTTCGACACCCTGCTCGTTCACGTTTAATTGGGAAATGAATGTTCCCTGTGAACAACCAATTAAAGCCGACAGCATTTGGGCAACTTGGTTGTTGTCGGTATCGACCGATTGTTTACCAAGAATCACTAGGTGCGCTTCCTCTTGGGTCATCAGTGCTTTGAACAATTTGGCGACGTTTAAAGGTTCAATGTCATCAGCAGAATCAACATGAATTGCTCTGTCCGCCCCTAACGCTAATGCGCCTCTAAGCTGTTCCTGACACTCTTTCGCTCCAACCGAAACAACAATGATCTCATCTGCAGTGCCTGCTTCTTTTAATCGAACGGCTTCTTCAACTGCAATTTCACAAAACGGATTCATGGACATTTTTACGTTGTCCTTTTCGACTCCGCTCTTGTCGGCCTTTACCCTTACTTTCACGTATGGGTCGACAACTCTTTTGATACCAACCAGTACTTTCATTACTTGCCTCTCCCTAACTTTATTACGCTAAATTACATAGCGCTTAACTAGCCATTAAGTGACATTTCGCAACATGATTTGTTTTGTTTCTTTACAATTTTCAGCTTAGTAAAGTTTACGTTTACGTCAACTGCACTATAGTTATTTTTGTAGTACAAAACTTAGATCTATTGGGTGCATAAAGCTTTCTCTTTGGAGCTAATCGACATAGACAGTTCAGTATTCTAAACAGCACTTCGAATAAAGGTGGGTAAGTAATATGAACGCGAAAGATGACAATCAACCACAAAAAGACACCCTAGCAGATAGAGAATGTATGGAGTTTGATGTCATCATCGTGGGCGCTGGCCCGGCAGGTTTAAGCTGCGCTTGTCACCTTGCTCAACTCGCCACTAAAGCAAACAGCGAAGTCAGTATTTGTGTCGTCGAAAAAGCGGCTCAAGTCGGAGCGCATATTGTTTCTGGTGCGGTATTTGAAACCTCTGCATTGGATGAACTGTTTCCCGATTGGCCCAATTCCAATGCACCTTTAAAACAAGCGGTTACCGAAGACCAATTACGATATCTCACGACAGACCAAAACCACATCAACATTCCTCGAATCCTTACACCAAAACCGCTGCGTAACCACCTTTATGAACAGTACATTATCAGTGTTAGTGAACTGGCAAAGTGGCTTGCAAAACAAGCCGAAGATCTTGGTGTTCAAATATTTCCCGGATTCAGTGCATCTCAGATCGCATACGACGATAAAGGCAAAGTCACAGGAATCATTACTAGCGATATGGGGCGCGACAAAGACGGAAATGAGAAACCGAACTTCATGCCGGGCATCTGGTTGAAAGGCCAATACACCGTTCTATCTGAAGGTGCTCGCGGTCACCTTGGTAAAGCAGTAATCAAGAACTTTGATTTAGACAATGGCAAACAGCCCCAGCATTACGGCCTTGGCTTCAAGGAGATCTGGAAAATAGACCCAGGCAATCCCAACTACTACCCAGGTAAGGTCGTCCATTCTGTCGGCTGGCCTTTATCTAGCATGATGCGAGCGGCGGTGGTTTCATCTACCACTTAGACGGTCATCAAATCGCCGTCGGACTCATTGTCGATTTAAATTACCGAAACCCTTATCTAAGTCCTTTTGATGAGTTCCAGCAGTTTAAACATCACCCTTCTGTGTCTAACTTACTCACCAATGGCGAGCGATTGAGTTATGGAGCTCGGGCAATAGCGAAAGGCGGACTGCTTTCTTTGCCAAAACAGAGCTTCGCCGGCGGGCTTCTAATCGGCTGCGACGCGGGCACGTTAAACGGTGCAAAAATTAAAGGGACGCATACCGCAATGCGTTCAGGCATGTTGGCGGCCAAAGCCATTTTTGAAGAGTTAGTATCAGAAACACCAAAGTCAGAACCCGATTACGAGTCCCATTTCAAGCATGATTGGTTGTATGAAGAGCTTGAACAAGCTCAGAACTTTGGGTCGTCTATCCACCAGTTTGGGACGTTATTAGGTGGCTTAGTCAATACGTTTGATTACAACGTCTGGCAAAACATTACGACCTCTCCTTTACCATGGAAAGTCAAAGATAGAGAATCGGATCATGCTTCTTTGCGTCCGATTGCTCATTATCATCCGATTGAATATCCAAAGCCTGATGGTCAAATCAGTTTTGATAAAACATCGTCAGTTTATCTATCCAACATACAGCACGATGAGAATCAGCCTTGCCATCTAAAGGTAAAGGACAAAACGATTCCGATAACCACCCACGTTGAGCTCTACCTGGAACCCGCTCAACGTTACTGCCCAGCAGGAGTTTATGAAATCGTTGAAGAAGCAGGAAGCAAGCGGCTACAAATTAACGCTGCCAATTGTTTGCACTGTAAATCTTGTGACATCAAAGATCCGAGTCAAAACATCGACTGGGTGGCTCCAGAAGGCGGAAGCGGACCCAACTATCAAGGAATGTAGCTAAATGATTAGAAATCATTCTGGATTCACGTGATTTTGCGATCGTTTTTTGGGATGATAGCGCACATTGAAATCGTGTAATCAATGGTGAGCGGATGTCCAAGCTAAGCCTACAAGAGCAAATGCTAAAAGCAGGTCTTGTAAATGAAAAGAAGTTAAAGAAAGCAAAGAAAGGTTCTAAAAAGTCACGAGTACAAGCTCGTGAAGCCAAAGCAGCAGCAGAGCAAAATCTTGCGGCACAAAAAGAGCGTGATAAAGAGCTCAACAAAAAGCGCGACGAAGAGCAGCTTGCAAAGGCAATCAAAGCTCAAGTAAAGCAGCTTATCGAAATGAACCGCCTCACCGACCACGAAGGTGAAATCAAGTACAACTTCACTGATGGTACGCTGGTAAAAGCACTCTATGTGGATGATCTTGCGCAAACTCAGCTAAGCAAAGGTATTTTGTCGATTGCTCGATACGAGGACAGCTATGCCCTTATCCCAAGCTCTGTTGCAAACAAGATTGCAGAGCGAGACCAAGATGCCATTATCCAAAACAATACTGCAAGTGAAGAAACGTTGGATGAAGACGACCCATACGCTGATTTCGTCGTACCAGACGATCTAATGTGGTAGTTCCCTGATGAGTCAATATAAGGTTATAACCAAGAATCAGCTTAAGCTCGTACGTTCGCTCGGTCAAAAGAAACAACGTAAAGCCCATGGGCTATTTTTGGTTCAAGGTGAGAAAAACGTTCTTGAGTTGGCACAGAGCCAACTGCAAGTTAAACACGTTTATGCCACGACTGATTTCCTAGCGGAACATGCTCTAGAGTTATCACAATACGACTGTGCTGAAGCCTCACTCGATGATCTCACCAAAGTGAGCACACTGGTAAGCAACAATGCAGCAATAGCGGTTGTTGAGATTCCATCGACTCAAGCGCCCAAAGCGGAAGGCTTAATGGTTGCTCTTGATGGAGTCTCTGACCCCGGTAACCTTGGTACGATTATCCGCCTTGCTGATTGGTACGGTATTAAGCATATCATCGCCAGTCATGACTGTGCAGATCCATACAACCCGAAGACTATCAGTGCCACTATGGGCAGTTTTGGTCGTGTTCAAGTAACACAATTGGATCTACCTGAATACCTAGCGACGTGTAACCTGCCTGTTTATGGCGCATTTTTAAACGGTGAAAGTGTGCATAAAACGGAATTTTCCCCAGAGGGAATTTTGTTGATGGGTAGCGAATCACACGGCGTACGTGAGGAATCTGAAAAGTTTGTCACCAACAAAATAACCATCCCCGCTTTTGGTGGCGCGGAGTCTCTAAATGTTGCAATGGCGACTGGGATCATTCTCGATAACCTGCGTCGTCAACACCAGTGATCAAGACATAAAGACTAAAAAGCGATGAGATTAAATATCTCATCGCCTTTTTTATGTTCTATAACCGAAACTTTAGCTTCTAAATTTAACTTCAACAACCTATTTTTCAAGCATGTGGAGTTTGTTCTCTACACCGTTCCACTTTTCGGCTTCATCCATCGCAGGTTTAACTTCGGTCAGTACTGGCCAGTGCTCGGACAGCTCCGCATTAAGCTCCACATACACGACTTGATCGTCAGGAAGCTCATCTTCTTGGAAGATAGCCTGTGCATCGCATTCTGGGACACATAGACCGCAGTCAATGCACTCGATTGGATTGATTACCATAAAGTTTGGCCCTTCGTGAAACGCATCCGCAGGGCATACCGCGACACAGTCAGTATATTTACATTGAATGCAGTTATCGGTTACGACAAACGCCATAATTACCCGCTCTCCCGTAGTTAGCGTAAAGGCTCAAAATTCTGGAACGGCGATAATACTGATAAACCACCAAAATTCAAGCTGCTAATCCAGTCCCACCTCATCGAACCAATCACTGATTAGATTTTACTCCCTTACCCCAAGATAGAACACTGAAACATAGAGAATAAGTATGACAGACGTTTGCACTTAACGTAAAATGCGCGCCATTGTGAGCCAATAGCTAACTGCTATTCGCTAAGACACCTAAAAACCTGAGAACACTCTATGATTCGTTTAACCGACATTAAGCTGCCACTTGACCATGAAGAAGGCGCGATCGCTGAAGCCATCCTATCCAAGCTCGATATTCCTGCCCAGCGCATGATTTCGTTTAACGTGTTTAAACGTGGTTACGATGCACGTAAGAAAGCAAAAATCCTTTTGATCTACACGCTTGATGTTGAAGTAGAAAATGAATCTGAGTTACTCGAGAAATTCGCAAATAACCCGCACGTTCGCGAAACACCTGACATGGAATACAAGTTTGTTGCACAAGCGCCAGCGAACTTAACTGAACGACCAGTTGTTATTGGCTTTGGCCCTTGTGGTCTGTTTGCTGGCCTGGTTCTGGCTCAAATGGGTTTCAACCCAATTATCGTTGAGCGTGGTAAAGAAGTACGTGAACGTACTAAAGATACTTTCGGCTTTTGGCGTAAGCGTAACCTTAACCCAGAATCAAACGTACAGTTTGGTGAAGGTGGTGCGGGTACTTTCTCAGACGGTAAGCTCTACAGCCAAATCAAAGATCCTAAGCACTACAGCCGCAAGGTAATCAACGAATTTGTAGAAGCAGGTGCACCTGAAGAGATTCAATACGTAAGCAAACCGCACATTGGTACCTTCAAACTGGTTACCATGATCGAAAAAATGCGCGCTAAGATCATCGAACTTGGTGGCGAGATTCGCTTCAGTACACGTGTTGACGATATCCACATGGAAGACGGTCAGATTACTGGTCTAACGCTTTCAGACGGAGAAACAATTCAAAGCCGTCACGTTGTACTCGCTGTCGGGCACAGTGCACGTGATACGTTTGAAATGCTTAATGAGCGCGGCGTTTATATGGAAGCAAAGCCTTTCTCGGTTGGTTTCCGTATCGAACACAAGCAATCCATGATTGATGAAGCTCGCTTTGGACCTAATGCAGGTAACCCAATTTTAGGTGCGGCTGACTACAAACTGGTTCACCACTGTAAGAATGGCCGAACTGTGTACAGCTTCTGTATGTGCCCTGGTGGTACAGTGGTTGCAGCTACGTCTGAAGAAGGACGTGTTGTAACAAACGGTATGAGCCAATATTCACGTGCTGAGCGTAACGCTAACAGTGCTATCGTTGTGGGTATCTCCCCTGAAGTGGACTACCCTGGGGACCCACTGGCAGGTATTCGTCTCCAGCGTGAACTTGAAAGCAATGCATATAAATTAGGTGGCGAAACCTATGACGCTCCAGCGCAAAAAATAGGTGACTTCCTTAAAGGTCGCGATCCTAGCCAACTTGGTGACGTAGAGCCATCGTTTACGCCAGGCATTAAGCTGACCGATCTTTCCAAAGCACTACCACCTTTTGCTATCGAAGCGATTCGTGAAGCGATTCCTGCTTTTGACCGCAAGATTAAAGGCTTTGCAACCGAAGATGGTCTATTGACCGGTGTGGAGACTCGTACTTCTTCACCAGTTTGCATCAAGCGTGGCAAAGATTACCAAAGCATCAACCTAAAAGGCTTCTACCCTGCGGGGGAAGGTGCTGGTTATGCTGGTGGTATCTTATCTGCGGGTATCGACGGTATTAAGGTTGCTGAAGCATTAGCGCTTGATATGGTTGGTCAAAAGTAACGGCACCAAACACTTTCAACTCAATTGAAAAGGCTAGCCAATCTATGGCTAGCCTTTTTTGCTTCTGTACTACCGGTTGTTCTTCCTATTGTCTTAGGAAGGTTAAGTTTTGCTCTGAAGAAGCTTCAAGCACTCTGAGTTGCAGTACATCTCCATTTACCGTGGCGAACATTTGTGTAATCACATTGGTCACTGCATCAGATAAACCTACATCACCATTTAAGTCCGTTAGATTTTGGTTGTCGAAAGAGACCGTTAACTCATTTGTTTGAGCGTTTAGACTATAGTTACCCCACTCTAATCCATTGTTTTCGTTTGGATTTGTTGCGGTGCTTAGATCAGTATCGACTTCGGCGTGTACGTATGTACCATCGTTCAAGAAAGTGAACATCAGAAGTTCGTTTTCATTTTCGCCTGTGATGAGCCAAGTACCGATAATACCCGTACCAGTCAGTTTATTGAACGTAAGCGTACTCGTGTCGGTCTGTGAGCCTGACTCATACTCAGTAATATTGAAAGTAAGAACCGTTGCATCGCTATTAAAGGTAAATTTCAGCACTCCACCATCCCGACTGTTAATATCGCTTGTACGGATGATATCCGTTAGGCCAGTATCTCCGTTTTGATCGAAGTAAGTCGTGTCACTGTAGAACTCTCCTAAGTCATTAACGCTGTATTTACCCCACTCCATACCGCTGATTTCATCAGGATTCTCAGCATTCTGAGGGTCAGTATCAATCTCGGCATGAACATAAGTACCATCTGCGAAGAAGGTAAACATCAGTAGTTCATTCTCATTGGTTCCAGATACCAACCAAGTGCCTACAAACTTACCAAATGTCACCCCAACCGAGCTTAATGTAGACTCAAAGTGAGCTAAAGCCGCAGATTCGCTAACGAGCTCGGTGACAGAGCTGTCTTGTCCGCCTTGGCTGATCAACGACAATACGGTTTGGTTTGCTGCAAAGCTAGCCTTATCGACATCAAAATCGATATCGGTGGTTGCGGCATCTTTTGCATCATCACTGATCGTAATGCCATTGCTTGGGTCTCCGTCGGTATCTAACGTCTGCAAAAGCCTAATGATGTTGATCACCTGGTCATCTTCGGTGTCATTCGTTCCTGCTAAATCCAGAGGTGTAACCACTCCCGATGCTGGTACTGGTGGGAACTCAATGCTGCCTATGGAAAACGTAACTGTTTCGCCTAAGTTATAGGTATATTTCCCTTCAGAGTCTGTGACTCCGGATACGGTCTCTGTCCTATAGTTAACATTAGCTACAGCTGCGTCGACAAATACACCGCTTTCAGAGCCAGTTGTAGCGGTAGTACTCGACGAGTCGCTACCACAACCCGCAATTACCCCAACCAGTAACGACGTAATGATTGTTTTGTTACACGAAATCATATGATTCCATCCTTATGATAGTAAACCTTGTCCTTTTGAAAGCTAGAAACCCTTATGCAACTTGTCAAATTGTCTACATCACGTTTTTTATCCTTGTTTACAAAACAATCAATAAATGAAAGAGTTATGGATCTTAATAATTTAAAGGTGGAAATTGGTCCTATACGCAATTAATGTATGCGTCATTGTCTGGCTTGATTGCCAGGCGTTCAAATTACAAATGTGAGTGAGAAACAAGATGATCAACGACGACAAAATTATTAGTAGCTTAGAAGAGCTTGAAGCATTCATGGTTTCGGTAGAAAGCGGCGTGCTTGGATTACAAAATGTCGCAGGTATTGCCCTAGCAACTAACAACTCGGACGGTCGTCGTTTTATTGCAGTGTTGGATGATAAACACCAATTGTTATTGGGGCGTTGGGTTACAGAGGAAGTCTTTCAAACTGGTCAAGACCTTGTGCGCAAGGGTCCAACAAAGAACTAGAGTCTTACAAAGCTAGCAACTGGCTAAGCACTAATTACAGTGCTTAGCCTGATTGTATAACTGGCTCTTAATCCAATTACATCGTCATGCCCCCATCGACTTCCAAAACTCGACCTGTGTAATAATCATTTTCGAAGATAAACTGAACCGCATGTGCTATTTCACTGGGATCACCGATTCTGCCCACAGGTACCATTTGATTGAGTCGATCGATTGCTTCCGGTTTTAAACCATCAGTCATCGCAGTTTTCATGATTCCCGGGGCAATAGAAGCAGAACGTATACCAAAACGAGCGAGTTCCTTAGCCCAACAGTTTGACATCGCAACCACTGCCGCTTTAGACGCAGAATAATTGGTTTGGCCTACGTTACCCGCCCGAGCAACACTCGATATATTAACAATAACCCCTTTGCTGCCTGTTTCTACCATACGCGCAGCCGCTTCTCGACCGCAAAGGAAAGTCCCAGTAACATTGACATTCATAACGAGATTGAACTGCTCAAGCGACATTTTAGTGACACCGTCACTACTTGATTTAATCATCAGGCCATCGCGCAAAATACCTGCGTTGTTTACCAAGCCATTGAGTTGACCAAAATCCTCTGCAATTGAATCGAAAGTGTCACACACATCTTGCTCGTCCGTCACGTTACAGCGATAGATTAACGCTTTAGCACTCAGCATATTGCATTGCTCTTGTGTGCTCTGTAACCCCTCTTCATTCATATCAATTAGGGCAAGTTCAGCGCCGTGATGAGCTAAAGTGACAGCCATCATTTGTCCCAATCCTTGTCCAGCACCCGTTATCGTAATTACGCTGTTACTTAAGTCCATTCCCTCTCCTTACTTACCGTTGAATCATGACTTTAATTTAAACGATGACGTTATTTAGACGTTACGATAGAACTCAAACAGGCTAGAGAAGTCCAATTCCTGATTTCCATTTTGATTATGAAATGCGTACAGGTTTCTGGCCAACGACCCCATCGGGATACTCGACTGAGAATGGGTTGCAGCTTCTAGCCCTAAGCTGAGATCTTTCAACATCAGTTTACTCATGAAGCCACCTTGATAACCGTTACTTGACGGGACATTGTCCATCACTCCAGGACACGGATTGTAAAGCTCTAGCGCCCAATTACGTCCTGACGACTGCATAATAATGTTTGATAACACTTTTGGGTCAAGTCCGTTTTCAATGCCAAGATTAAGTGCTTCACAGGTTCCCGCCATTAAGACACCGAGTAAAAGGTTGTTGCAAATTTTACCCATTTGACCACAACCAATCTCACCCGCATGAAAGATGTTCTTGCCCATTGCACCTAAAATCGGATTTGCCAGTTTGAACGCATGGTCTTCACCACCAACAATAAAGGTGAGCGTTGCAGCTTGTGCCCCTGCAACTCCGCCAGATACAGGTGAATCCACAAAATAGAGATGATTCGCTTTGGCCTGCTGTGCAACATGTCGAGCGGTTGCAGGATCAATGGTGGAGCAATCGATGAGTAGCGTGGTTGGTGCAACCAGTTCAATTACCCCTTGATGCCCCTCACCGTCGCCAAGATACACATCTCGCACATGTCGGCCTTCAGGTAACATGGTGATGATGCAGTCAGCTCCCACCACGACATCGGTCAGTGTTTTGGCTACTGATGCACCCTGTTCTTTTACGAGCTGAAGGGCCTGCTCATTTCTATCGAAAACTTGTACTTTAAAACCCGCCTTTAACAAGTTCACTGCCATTGGCGAACCCATGTTTCCAAGCCCTACAAAAGCCACTGTTCTCATGTTCTGACTCCCTACTATCACTCAACCTACAGGCTTGCGCCAAGTCCATTCAAAGGGTGGTTATCTACCGTCCAAAGCGGTGTAATTAATGTGTCGATAGTTTCTCTATCCACACTCTCTATTGAGTCGAATTTCCAATTTGGCATACCATCTTTATCAATCAACCTTGCCCGAACGCCCTCTTTAAACTCACCTAATAATGCGCAGCGAACGGACATGCTCAACTCAAGTTGAAAGCTCTCTTCAAGCGATAATTTATTGTAGTGACGCATTTGAAGAAAACAGATGTATTCAGTGATTGGGCTGCCGCTCACCATGTTTGCTATCGCCTTATCGAGCCATTTTTCTTCGCAATTGATCGCCTTGATATTTTGAACGATCATGTAAAGATCTGGATGACTACAGGCAAGTTCAATCTGCATTTTGAACGGCATCAATTGATTCGCAGGGCGACTTTTAGCCGCAAAAATTTGTAAGTTGCTTAGCGTATCTGAAACTATTTCATGTCGGTGTGCATTATCAGGCCAATGTGTAGTGCGCAGTAGCGTCGTCAGTTCCTCGAACTGCTCTTCTAAAAGTAAGTAATCGGCTAACCCCAAATCAACTGAATCCGAGGCATTGACACTCATTCCTGTCAGGCCGAGAAAAAGACCAATGCCATCGTCAATTTGATTCAAAAACCACGTTGCGCCGACATCAGGGTACAGCCCAATACTTACCTCTGGCATCGCCAGTTTAGAAGACGGTGTGACTACACGATGACTTGCTCCCATGAAGAGCCCCATACCTCCCCCATCACGAAGCCAGCCCCCAAGCAATAACCGGCTTTTTATACTTATGAATGAGGTGGTCACATCGGTATTCAAGACTAAAGTAGTCCGTGCAAAACTGAGCAATATCATCGTCGTTCTTTTCGCTCATCACTTTATACATCGTACATACATCACCACCGGCACAAAAAGCTTTAGCACCAGCCCCATTGAGCACAACACAAACTATCTGTGGATTGCTCTGCCACTCAATGAGCTGCTGATAAAGGTTCTCGATCATGTCATAAGTGAGCGCATTTAGTGACGACACGTTACTCAGTGTCGCTATGCCTATCTTATAATCGCTGTCGTGACACGACGGTTCTTCAAAGATAACCTTCCCTGCCATTGTTCCCCCTGGAGCCTTAAATGTCTTGAAAAGGCCTAGGCTGTCTATTGGTTTTTCCACTGCGGCTTACGCTTTTCTAAAAATGCGCTTACCCCTTCTGCTTGATCTTCTGTATCAAACAATTGAATAAAAAGTTCTCGCTCTCGAATAAGTCCATGTGCTCTCGATGAATATCTAATCGTTTGGATAAGGGATTTACATGCGGCAACAGAGGAAGGAGATTGGTTTTCTACTTTACCAGCCAACTCGAGTGCACTTTGCAAGCTTTCGCCCTTACCGACGACCTCTTCGATCAAGCCCATCTTTAACGCTTTTTCACTGGAGACCTGTTCGCCACAAAGAATGATTAACTTAGCCCATCCTTCGCCAACTAAAGCTGTAAGGTTTTGAGTCCCTCCTGCACATGGCAACAAACCGACCTTCGCTTCTGGCAGAGCCATGACTGCCTGCTCTTCGGCTATGCGGATATCGCATGCAAGGGCCACTTCAAGTCCTCCTCCCATCGCGTATCCATTAATCGCGGCAATTGTCACTCCTTTGAAGTCTGACAGCGCCTCAAAGGCTTCTGAAAAAGCTCGTGACATATCAATGGCCGCTTGATGTTTCCCTTCATCAAATACTTTTAGATCAGCGCCCGCAGAAAAAAACTTTTCTCCTGCACCCGTTACGACCACGGCGTAGATTTCTTTGTTAGCGTCAAGCTCTAGAATATGCTGTTTGAAGGCATAAAGACTTTTTTCCGTCCAAGTGTTGGCGGGAGGGTTATTCATTGTAATTACGGCAATGTGGCTTTGAATCTCAACGTGTATTGCTTCATTCATTGTCATGACCCTTTTACAAATCGTTCGCGTTATCTAATTGCAACCAACTTCGAGAAACATGCTTTGAACAAGCTACCCGAGGATACTTTGGTGTTGCCTGAGAAGATGCCTCGCAATAATCACGCGCATAACTTCGTTGGTTCCTTCCAATATTTGGTGGACACGGGCGTCGCGAAAATATCGTTCTAATGGATACTCTTTGATATAACCATAGCCCCATGTAGCTGAAGTGCATGGTCGCAAATAGTAAAACCTACGTCTGTGGCTAGTCTTTTCGCCATTGCACACAACACGGTCGCGTCGGGGGCTTGTTTGTCTAACTGGCTTGCCGCGTATCGAACAAGTTGCCTCGCTGCCGTAAGCTCAGTGGCCATATCCGCTAACTTGAACTGAACAGATTGGAAATCAAAAAGCGTTTGGTTGAACTGCTTGCGTTCAGTGGTGTAACAAAGAGCATCATCCAATGCTTGCTGCGCTGTGCCAATTGAACAAGTCGCGATATTGATGCGCCCGCCGTCTAACCCCTTCATTGCAAGACGAAAACCTTCGCCTACTTGTCCTAACATGTTTTGTTCTGACACATGGACATTATCAAAAGTAATACTTCGAGTTGGCTGGCTATTCCAACCCATTTTGGGCTCCTTGCGTCCATAGCTAATACCATCGGCATGGGCAGGCACAACAAATGCGCAGATCCCTTTCGCACCCTCATCACTGGTTCTTGCCATCACAACGAGCACATCGGTTTGACCTGCTCCAGAGATAAAAGCTTTGGTTCCAGAAAGAATGTATTCATCTGATTTTTTTTCAGCTCGCGTGGTTAAAGAGGCCGCATCCGAACCTGAATTTGGCTCCGTTAGACAATATGAGCCAGGTGTTCTCCCGTTGTAAGCTTTGGGCAAAACTCGCGTATAACTTGTTCATTGCCAAATGTCGCAATCATCCACGTGACCATGTTGTGTATGGTCATGAAAGCGGTTGTTGAGGTGCAACCAGTACTTAGCTGCTCAAAAATGATGGAGGAATCCAACCTTGATAGTCCCAATCCACCTGCGTTTTCAGGTGTATATAGAGACATAAAACCTAACGAACCCGCGGCCTTCAGCGTTTCTTTCGGAAAGACTTGTTCTTCGTCCCACTTCGATGCATTCGCTTCAACTGCTCATCGGCAAATTGTTTCGCCATATCTGCAAAAGCGCGTTGTTCCTCACTCAGTTCAAAGTCCATGACTCACTCCTTACAAGACTAGCCCTCGCTTCGAGTCTCACGTATTACTTAAGTTGAATAGTCAGATTCGGCCCGCTCACCACTTCGTCTTCAAACCAGCGAGCGGTTATGGTTTTTGTTTCCGTATAAAACTTCACTGCCTGCTTACCATACGCGTGTAGATCGCCATAAAAACTTCCACGCCAACCTGTAAAAGAAAAAAACGGCAGTGGTACAGGAATCGGAACGTTTACGCCCACTTGCCCAACCCTTATTTGATGCTGATACTGCCTTGCAGCCGCGCCGCTGTTGGTGAAAATAGAAGTACCGTTTCCGTAGGGGTTGTCGTTAATTAGCTGAATGGCTTGGGACAGAGTCTCTACCTCAATACAGACTAAAACTGGGCCAAATATCTCTTGTTGATAAATCGACATGTCGACAGTTACACCGCGAAATAATGTAGGGCCAATCCAGTTGCCCTCAGGGCTTGAGTCGACAACACATTGGCTACCATCTAGCACACAAGTCGCTCCCTGAGCTTTGCCTTGTTCGATTAAACTCAGTACACGTTGTTTCGCCGCCTTACTAATTAAAGGGCCATATGCCGAATCGGCGTCAATACCTGGTGAGTGCTTTTGCATTTCGTCAGCCAAATCTACAATCCATTCATTTGACTCACCGACAAAGATCGCAACGGAGATTGCCATGCATCGCTGACCCGCAGCGCCTATCGACGCGCCAACTAAGTTACTTATCACCTGCTGTTTGTCTGCATCTGGCATGGCAACCATATGGTTCTTAGCACCTGCGAAACACTGGGCGCGCTTAAAGTTGTCTGTTGCTTGCTGGTAAATGGATTTGGCAACTGGTACCGAGCCCACAAAAGACACCGCTTGTATCGATGGGTGTGCCAATAGCTGCGAAACTTGTGGTTCTTGCCCGTGAACAATTTGGAGTACGCCTTTAGGAGCCCCGGCTTCTTCAAACAAAGATGCCAAGCGCATTGCGGTTAAGGGGACTTGCTCGGAGGGCTTTAGTACGAAGGTGTTACCACTGGCAATGGCAAGGGGGAACATCCACAGCGGAATCATGGCTGGAAAATTGAAAGGGGTAATGCCTAAACATACGCCTAGTGGCTGAATGATCGAATAGCTGTCGATGTCTGTGGCGACATTCTCTACGAATTGCCCCATCATGTTACTCGCAATATTCGCCGCTTGTTCAACAACTTCAATACCACGCCACACATCACCTTTTGCATCTGCCATGGTTTTACCGGTTTCACTCGACAATAAAACCGCAAGGTCGTCATGATTTTCTTTTAGCAGATGCTGGTAGCGCAACATCAAACGTGCCCGTTCCGGCACGGCAACTTCTTTCCATTCCCCAAAGGCAGCTTGAGCACTTTTAACCGCGCTTTCGATCTCATCAACGGTGGCGCAGGGTACTTGTGCGATCACTTGATTATTGGCGGGATTGGTTACATCAATCCACTTCTTTGAGTTAGATTCGACGAAGTCACCGCCCAGAAACAAAGGTACTTTAGAAACTTCTGACGATTCTGTTCGAGTATGAGTCATAACAGCTCCTTAGAATTTTGTTTTCTCACACATCAGTTAAATGAGTTCAATTCGGCCTAAATCGCCGGAATTTCTATCGCAACAGCCGTAGCTTCCCCACCACCGATACATAAAGCCGCAATCCCTTTCAGCGACGTTTTAGTCTCCGTTTTCTGCAGCTGTTGCAGCTGCCTTAACGAATGAGTAAGAGTAACGATTATTCGCGCACCGGTAGCACCGATAGGATGTCCTAGCGCACACGCGCCACCTTTAATATTCACTCGATTTGGATCGAGATTAAGTTGGTCGACAGCAATTTGAGCAACGACTGCGAATGCTTCGTTAATTTCCCAGAGGTCCACATCTTCCGCCGCCCAATTCAGCTGAGACAACAATTGTTCAATGGCATAAACGGGAGCGACCGTGAACTCTTCCGGAGCTCTAGCATGGGTCGTGTGACTATGAACAATAGCAAGAGGCTCAATACCATGGTTTCGCGCGGATTCTTCACTCATCAGTATCGTAGCCGCAGCTCCGTCACTGATCGCGCTTGAGTTAGCAGCGGTAACGGAGCCGTCATTACTCGTAGGATCAGCGATAAAGGCAGGTTTTAGTTTTGGAATTTTTTCTGCAGATATGGTCGTTGGATGCTCATCATTCATGACCATTTCGTGACCCTGTAACTTAACACCATCAATTTCATCAGAGAATTGTTGTAAGTCTTGGGCTTGCTGGCTTCGGGTTAGAGATTGAATTGCCCACTCATCCATAGCCTCTCGGGAATAACTTAGCTTATTGGCGATATCTTGCGCATAGCATCCCATAAGTCTGCCTTCATACGCATCTTCAAGCCCGTCACAAAACATATGGTCTAATGTATGATGATGACCAAGGCGTAATCCGCTTCGCACCTTAGGTAACAGATAAGGCGCGTTGGACATACTTTCCATTCCACCAGCTACTGCACAGTCTACGTAGCCAAGTTTGATTGCATCAAACGCCAGCATGAACGCCTTCATGCCAGAGCCACACACTTTATTGATCGTTGTACAAGGCGTTGACTGGGACAAACATGCCCTCAAAGCCGCCTGACGAGCAGGAGCCTGCCCAGTCCCAGCCGACAGCACACAGCCCATGTAGACTTCTTGAACATCATGCGCGACAGCCCACTCGCTTTGAGCGCTGCATTGATCGCAAAGCTTCCCAACTCGGGGCAGTGAAAGCCGATAGCGCCCCTTGGAACCGCCCATTTGGCGTCCTTTTTGCCGCAACTATCCAAACTGAATCTGCCATTGCCCCTCCTCAATATTCGCCTGCCAGTGTTGAAGTTTACCTAGGAGCATCTCATGGAGAGCTTTCAACAGAGCCAGTTACGCTGTCTTGAACACGCATTACTGAATACTTGACGTTTACGTAAGCATAGCACTAACATTTACGTAAACGTCAAGAAACAAGTTAGTGATAATTTGATAGTGCTTAAACGGCATCAGCATCGTCACTGGCTTGTTTCGATTAATGAATAGAATCAAAAGGACCTTATGTGCATGGAAACATTCAAGATTAGTGATTTAGCGAAAGAGTTCGACGTAACCACTCGAAGCATTCGTTTCTATGAAGATATGGATCTCATTCACCCTACACGCAAAGGCAGCACTCGAATCTATCAGCAACGAGATAAAGTGCGCTTGAAGCTGATTCTGCGTGGTAAGCGACTCGGTTTTTCATTGGCCGAAATCCGAGAATTATTTGAGTTGTACGATACCCATCAAGGCGAAACGCAGTTAGTTAAAATGCTTACGATCATCGACGAGAAGCAGCAAGTTCTGCAGCGCCAACTGGATGACATAAACGTCGTTATGAAAGAATTATCTACCGCCAAAGTGCGATGTGAACAAGCGCTTGAACAACTAGAAATTTAGTTATAATGCGTTAGCTTGTACAAACAGACTTACGCTATTAACGGTTTCTATTTGGTTACGGCAGATAATCTGGGAGGTTCCATGACCGAACATTATCGCCCTCTAAACTTCGGTTTAGGAGAAACGTTAGATCTTCTGAGGCAACATGTTCAGGGATACGCCGCTGAACACATCGCTCCCCTCGCGTCAGAGATAGACGCGAACAATCAATTCCCAAACAAACTGTGGCCAGAGCTCGGTGCTATGGGCATGCTTGGCGTTACGGTATCGGATGAATTTGGTGGCGCGAACATGGGGTATCTTGCCCATACCATCGTCATGGAAGAGATTAGCCGTGCCTCCGCATCCGTAGCATTAAGCTATGGCGCTCACTCTAACCTATGTGTCAATCAACTCTACAGAAATGGTACGCAGGAACAAAAACAAAAGTATCTGCCTAAGCTTATTAGTGGCGAGCACGTTGGCGCTTTGGCCATGAGCGAAGCTAACGCAGGTTCCGATGTTGTCAGCATGCAGCTATTGGCTACAGACAAGGGGGACCATTTTTGTCTAAACGGCAACAAAATGTGGATTACCAATGGCCCAGATGCAGACACACTGATTGTTTACGCCAAGACCAGTCCTGAGCATGAAGCACATGGGATAAGCGCCTTTATTATCGAGCGCGACTTTGAAGGGTTTAGCCATGCGCAGAAGCTCGACAAACTGGGAATGCGTGGTTCAAACACGTGTGAACTTGTCTTTCAAAACTGCAAAGTCCCAAAAGAAAACGTACTCGGTGGCGTCGATAAAGGCGTACAAGTATTAATGAGTGGTTTGGATTACGAACGTGTTGTACTTGCAGGTGGGCCGGTAGGCATCATGCAGTCTTGTCTTGACCTCGTTATCCCCTACATCCATGACCGCAAGCAGTTTGGGCGTTCCATAGGCGAGTTTCAATTAGTTCAGGCAAAAGTTGCGGACATGTATACCCGAACCAATGCAGCTAGGGCTTACTTGTACGCCGTTTCTGCAGCCTGCGACCGAGGTGAAACCACACGCAAAGATGCTGCAGGAGTGATCCTTTATGCCGCTGAACTGGCTACTCAAATCGCGTTGGACGCCATACAGTTACTTGGAGGCAACGGGTATATCAATGAGTATCCTGCTGGCCGCCTGCTACGCGACGCCAAGTTATACGAGATTGGTGCAGGGACTTCCGAAATACGTCGGATGTTAATTGGGCGCGAGCTATTCAACGAATCTGAATAAGTCATTTAGTCAAAGGAGGCGGCAATGCCAACTATTCGAAGTAAGACACACATCGATAGTGAACTGTATGTCTCCAATCGAGAGGCGATGATCAAACTTGTTGAAGATTTAAGAAATTGTCAAGACATAATCCGTCAAGGCGGGAACCAGGCTCAACGAGATAAACTCAAACAAAAAGGCAAGATTCCTGTTCGCTCGCGTGTTGCGAATGTCCTAGACGAAGGTTCAGATTTCTTAGAGATCGGGCACTTTGCAGCCTGGAACGTCTATGAGGATCCAGTGCCATGTGCCGGTGTTGTCGCCGGTATTGGTCTAGTGGACGGCCGTTATTGCATGATTATCGCCAATGATCCTACAGTGAAAGGCGGCACCTATTACCCGTTGACCGTAAAAAAACATCTACGCGCTCAAGAAATTGCACAGAAGTGCCGTTTACCCTGTATCTACCTTGTTGACTCAGGCGGTGCGAACCTCCCCTACCAAGATGAAGTGTTTCCAGACAAAGACCACTTTGGTCGCATTTTTTACAATCAAGCACGTATGTCTGCCCAAGGCATTCCGCAAATTGCTGTCGTACTAGGGTTATGTACCGCGGGTGGTGCCTACATTCCAGCTATGGCGGACGTTTCTATTATCGTCAAAGAACAAGGGACAATCTTTTTGGCTGGCCCTCCTTTAGTGAAGGCTGCAACTGGAGAAGTGGTTTCTGAAGAAGAGCTAGGTGGTGCAGATGTGCATTGCAGAAAGTCTGGCGTTGCTGACTATTACGCCAAAAACGAGCAGCACGCACTCATGTTAGCTCGTCAATGTGTCAGCAGTTGCCCCCTAGAGTCGACTCACCATCATGAACAAGAGCATAGGGCTCAACAACCAGAGCTCAATAGTGTTCAGTCCCCTAACTATCAAGCCGATGAGATCTACGGAATCGTCAATGCAGACCTAAGGTTAAGCTTTGATGTACGAGAGATAATCGCACGCGTCGTTGATGGTTCAGAATTTGACGAGTTTAAAGAGCTGTTCGGAAAAACGCTGGTCTGCGGATTTGCCCATCTTGAAGGAACTCAAGTTGGAATCATTGCTAACAATGGCATTTTGTTTTCCGAGTCTGCCCAAAAAGGTGCGCACTTCATCGAAATCTGTGCCAGTAGGAAGATTCCTTTGGTCTTTTTGCAAAACATTACGGGATTTATGGTCGGCAAACAGTATGAAGAAGGCGGCATCGCCAAGCATGGCGCTAAGTTAGTCATGGCCGTCTCATGCGCAGATGTGCCAAAAATCACTGTGGTAATTGGTGGTTCGTATGGTGCAGGGAATTACGGCATGTGCGGTCGTGCTTATGACCCGACGTTTATGTGGATGTGGCCCAATGCCAGAATTTCAGTAATGGGAGGAGCCCAAGCTGCCGGTGTCATGACCCAAGTCATTAAGGAGCGAAAGCGAAAGCAGGGGGTTGATTGGGGTGAAGATGAGGCTAACGCATATAGTGAAGAAATTCGGGCGAAGTATGATGAGCAAGGTCATCCATTTTATGCCAGTGCTCGCCTCTGGGACGACGGTATTATTGACCCCGCGGACACAAGAAAGGTCTTAGTTCAGTCACTTAATATCGCTCTAAATGCTCCGGTACAAGAGTCTAAATTTGGTATTTTTCGGATGTAGATTGGGCGGCTAAAGACAGCTATTCAGTTAATACTCATGCAAACGGCGCGAGGAATCACAATGTCACTACCACAATCCGTTACGCTATTTGAGGTTGGCCCCAGAGATGGTTTGCAAAATGAACAGCCCGTTTCGCTCAGTAGCAAGGTGGCGTTAGTCAACGACCTCTCCCACTCCGGTCTTACCCATATTGAAACTGGTGCCTTTGTTTCTCCAAGGTGGGTCCCTCAAATGGCTGACTCAAACCAAGTCTTTTCCAAAATAGAGCGTTCCGACAAGGTCTCGTACACAGCGCTAGTGCCAAACATCGTCGGTTTTGATGCGGCACTTCAGCATTCACCAGATGAAGTCGCTGTTTTCACAACTTGCTCGGAAAGTTTCAGTCGTAAAAACACAAACTGTTCGGTTACCGAAAGCCTGCAACGATTCATGCCGGTATTAGAAAAAGCAAAAGCGAATAACATCCCCGTTCGGGCCTATTTGTCATGTGTCCTAGATTGCCCTTATGAAGGGCCGACGTCCCCACAACGCGTATTAACGATCGCTAAGCAGCTACTCAATATGGGGTGCTATCAAGTGTCGCTGGGCGATACGATAGGAACGGGTACTCCAAAACGTGTTCAGGCAATGCTTGATTGCTTGCTAGTAGAAATCCAGCCAGAATGTCTTGCCGTCCACTTCCACGATACATGGGGCCAAGCGCTAGCCAATATACATCAATCACTGCTCATGGGCATTTCAACGATAGACACGAGTGTTGCGGGCCTAGGTGGCTGCCCATACGCCAAAGGGGCGTCAGGGAATGTTGCGACAGAAGATGTTATCTATCTATGTCATGGGATGGGTATTTCAACGGGAATCGAATTAAAGGCGATTGCGAAAGCAGGATGGGACATCTGCAAAGCCCTTAACCGTCGCCCTAGTTCCAAAGTGTCACTGGCTCTGCAATCAAACCAATCAATGTAACCAAACAGACGAACGATTCAATTTATCGAAAAAATCAGCCAATAAAATGAGATTGATAGTATTTCGGTGTTACTGCTAGCTTCTTTTTAAAATGACGCTGAAAATGCGCTTGGTCTGAGAAACCCAGCTCATACGCAACATCTATCACCTTCGACCCATTTTTGAGCATAAGTTTAGAGCGTTTAATCTTTTCATCTAAAAGATAAGCATGAGGCGGTAATCCGTAGTGTTTTTTGAACGCTCTAAGTAATTGATATTGGCTCAAGCCCGCTTCGTGTGCTAAATCTTCAAGGGAATGAGGAGCATTCATTTCATCCAACAGCTTATCTCTCACCCGAGCCACATTTTCCTGTGCATTCGGGGTTCGATAACCTTCACCCTCATTCGCCCCTAATATCACTTCGACGAAATCAAACATTAGTGATTCTGAGTTTAAACTGTCTTTGCTTGTGCTGAGCGCATCATACAAAGCTAAGTATTGCTGTTGAATCAGCGGCGACTTTTCTAAATCATTGTTAAATGCCAAATAGTCTTGCGTGTGGGCCTTTATCTCGCGTTGAACATCACCTAATTTGAGCGCATCAACAAACAGCATAGAATACGACCACTTCCCTTTATCGGGATTGCACGAGTGTACATCCCCAGGTTGATAGTAACGACATCTCCCTGCCCGATTAGATGTTGATTCCTCTGATTTCTGTACTTTGCACTTCCGTAATTGATGATGCCGAAGGAAACTTCATCATGAGAATGAGAGTCATAACAGGCAGCGCTATTTAATGCGGTTCTAATTTCAATCCAAGGCATGACCGTAGGGCAAGTAAACTCGGCACTCTTATCTCTTTTCATAGTTGTTCCTTTTACTCAACCTCTTACGTCCTTAAAGCCATATTACGACGATGCATAGAACTAATAGCCCGGCCATAACCTGATTCAAACGACGAACTTTGCCCTCTGAGTTCAAATGCTGCCTTAACAACCTGCCGGCGACAGCCCATACTCCAACGCCAATCATACAGATAACAAAAGAGACTAGCGTAAATATTAGGAGTAAATCATTCTCGGTTTCGCGACCCACCACATATAGGCTTACGCCAGAACTCGAAAACAGCCATGCTTTAGGTTGATTGCCTGGGTAAAGCTCCCGGCCCAAAAACCCGCACTTTGATTCTCGTTAGCATCGGTAAAAGAAGCGCTAGCGCGTGAAAGCTGAAATGCGACATAAAGTAAAAATGCACTCCCGAATATTTGCATCGCTAACGTCGCTTTGGGCAGTAGTTCAGAGACTTCATTGAGCATCAATCCAGCGATAAACACAACGACACTAAATGACAGTGATGCACCCAATACATACGTGAAAGCCTTATATATGCCCGCGTTCAACCCTGTATTCGTAGCAATGACATTAACCGGCCCAGGCGTAATTGAACCTACTAAAACAAACCCCGCCATCGCCAATAACAAACTCTCCATGTGTCCCTCTCATTTAACTGCTGTTGAGGGCTAATATAATCAATCGATAGTCAGAGTTATTGAACGAAATTGCAGCCACACAAAAATATTACCCCATAGGTGCTAACGCTTGTCCGCTGACATACCCTCAATGAAACGCGATACCAAAGGGTTAGCCACTGGCTCTTTCCAGATTAGCCCGACATCCCAGCTAGAATATGCCCCTTGCAAAGCAACGTACTGAATGTTGGGTTGATCGATCAGTTGGGCACTAACTGGAATAATCGTGAATCCGAGGTTCGCAGATACCAAACCAAGTAAGGTTAATATGTCATCCGCTTGTTGTTCTACGCGAAGGTTTAGATCTTGATGGGCTAAGTACTGCTCTATCTGACGACTTAAACCGGGCCCGCGCGGCGACGCGAGTTTAAGATAACTTCGGTTTCGTAACTCTTCCCACATCGTGCCGGGATCGATGGTCACGGAATCATGCACTGCGACAACAAGTCGGTCGATATATAAACTGAGCGTTCCAAAGCTGCCTGAATCTGGTAGGCGATTAAAACTCAGGTGGAGGTCACCATCCTCTAACATGGTGTATTGAGTCTTTGAAGGGATGTCATTGAGAGTGACTTTTACATTTGGGTAGGATTTTTTGAATTGAGCGATATGTCTTGGCGCTTCGTAAAGAGTAGAAATACCGAAACCAATCTTTAAGTGCCCTGTCGTCCCCTGCGACACGGACAAAGAAAACTCTTTAAACTGACCAAAACTGGCAACCAAACGTTGCGCATCATCCAATAAGGTTTCGCCAACCAATGTTAACGTCGCCCCTTTTCTGCCGCGCTCAAACAAAGGAGACCCAATCGTTGCTTCTAACCGCTGAATCTTTTTGGTTAATGCTGACTGAGTGATACACAACCGTTCTGCCGCGAGGCGATAACTATTGCATTGAGCGAGGGTGCAGTAAGCATTTAATTGATCAAAATCCATTCCATTTAGTCATCATAGTTTAACTAATATTCAATTTTTGGAATCGTAAAAGTTTTTTAAACTGATGTCATTGAATCAATGTTGGAAGTTTGACATGAAAGATCTCAGAGTCGCATCCGTCCAGTTTAATCACCGCGCAAATGACAAAGCCTACAATATGTGGGTTATCGAGCAGTTCGTAGAGAAAGCCCACCGTCAAAGCGTCGATATGATTGTATTTCCAGAAATGTGTATCACCGGCTATTGGCATGTTTCTAGGCTTGATCACGCCGGGTTGGAGCGCTTAGCAGAGCCCGTCCCAGAAGGAAGGTCAACTCAGCGATTACTCGCACTGTCTGAGAAAACCAACATGAACATCGGCGCAGGCTGATAGAAATTGATGCTGATGGCAAGCTTTACAACACCTTTGTACTGGCTATGCCAGATGGTAGCTTCGCTAAACATCGAAAATTGCATACCTTTGTTAACCCGAACATGAGTAGTGGCAATGATTACACCGTGGTTGATACTCCTCAAGGCTGGCGTGTTGGAATTCTAATCTGCTGGGACAACAATCTGGTAGAAAATGTGCGTGCGACTGCCCTTAAAGGCGCTGATATCCTTCTCGCTCCCCATCAGACCGGTGGGTGTGACTCCCGAAGTCCCAAAGCCATGGGTTAATTGAACCTCAGCTCTGGCATAACAGGGGATCAAACCCAAATGCCATCAAGGCTGAATTTCAAGGTCGCAAAGGACGCGAGTGGCTAATGCGTTGGCTCCCTTCACGTGCGCACGATAACGGCATGTATCTTATATTCAGCAATGGTATTGGCGTCGATATGAATGAAGTACGGACAGGAAACGCAATGATCATCAGCCCATATGGCGAGATCATTAACGAATCAGACAGTATTGACGACGATATGATTATTGCGGACATCACAGCTGACGAGTTAGAGATGTGCACAGGTCGTCGATGGATTCGTGGCCGCCGGCCAGAGCTTTACAAGTTACTCACTGAACCTATTGGTAATGAGCTCAATCCCTTTCAAGCTCGGTTCAATAGACATTAATAGGCTATATTGCGATGGTTCGAATATATTTTGGGCTATGAATAACCTATCTAACGCGCTTCCTTGAAATGAGCAGCATCAAAAAGGAGTGGCCTTTGAAAACGGGGACGATTCAAACCCAAGGTTGGCTCTCGAGCAATGAAAATAGTTTACTCAAAGAGTCGGCGCTATCTGGTAATGGTATTGCGCGATTGGCGAACTACTACGTACAAAGGGATGTCGAACGCGGCCGACTCAATCAAGTTCTGACGCAAGAAACCGACCACCAGCATAATTCAGTGTACTTGGTGTACCCGCAACTGATCTAATGAAAGCCTTTATTGAGTTTGTGAAAGAGTATTTTGAAGGTCGACACAGAGGAAAACCCTTCGACTTCGCTCATCAAAAAAGCGAGCACTAGGCTCGCTTTTGACAATCTCATTTTAAACGCTTTTAAAGAAGCTCAACTGATTGCTGTGCAATAACGAACTCTTCGTTAGTTGGGATAACCATTGCTACAGCATCAAGAACTGCAGATTTAGCAATAATACCTGCTGCACCAAAGCGTGCATCTTCGTTGCCTTTTACATCTTCAACAAAACCTAGTAGCTTAAGGTTGTTCAAGATCTCACGACGAATTGGTAACGAGTTCTCACCGATACCACCTGTGAAGATAACTGCATCTAGGTTAGACAGTGGAATCATGTAAGAGCCAATGTATTTAGCAACGCGGTAAGTGAATACCTCGAATGCCAGTTTCGCACCTTCGTGACCATCTTCCATCGCTTCTAGAATGCCACGCGCATCAGATGTTAGGCCAGACACACCTAAGAAGCCAGACTTCTTGTTTAGCGTTTCGAATACTTTCTCTGCGCTCCAACCTTTTTTGATAAGAAACTCGATGATACCTGGATCTAGGTCACCAGAACGCGTGCCCATCATAAGACCAGCTAGCGGTGTGAAGCCCATTGATGTATCTACCGACTGACCATTTTCAATCGCACAAACCGATGCACCGTTGCCTAGGTGAACAGAAATGAAGCTCGCTTCATCCACTGGCTTGTTCAGCATTTTCGCAGCTTCACGGCTTACGAAGTAGTGGCTTGTGCCGTGGAAACCGTAACGACGGATACCGTATTCTTTGTATAGTTCGTTGGAGATAGCACCAGTAAAGGCTTTCTGAGGCATCGTTTGGTGGAAAGCTGTATCGAATACAGCGAACTGAGGTAGGCTTGGGAAAGCCTGCATAGCCGCTTCGATACCTTTAGCGCCAGCAGGGTTGTGCAGTGGAGCCAAGTCTGACAGGCTCTCGATTTCCGCTAGCACTTCTTCGTCGATACGTACAGTAGAAGTGAATTTTTCGCCACCGTGAACGATACGGTGACCAACAGCAACTAAGTCATTGGTGAAACCCAATGTATCCATTAGGCGAACAATTCGGTTGATAGCGTGTTGATGGTGATTGTCTGGAGCGCTGATCGCTTCCTCAGTCTTTTCACCGTTGTATTTCCAACCAATGACAGCTTCTGGTAAGCCAAAGCACTCACCTAGACCAGAGATTACTGCATCTCCAGTTTTTGAATCGATCACAGCAAACTTGAGAGAAGAACTGCCTGAGTTGATAACCAGTACAAACGAATTAGACATTAGGTATAGTTCCTATTAAATGACTGTAGTGTGAGAGTAACTTTGTTTCTGCTGCTATTATTCAATAATTTTTGAATGATTCAACTTTATTTTGGCTCATTATAATTTAATTTGTATTATTAGTTGATCCAGCGCAAAATTAGATTTCATTTTCAACAAAAATTAAATCGATAACCGCCCTGCCATTCTCTTCTATTAAGTATATTCCTCTAGGTATATAGCCGAGTTATGAGTACAATCAACCCAGAGAATTCTGATAGGAGTCTTCATGAACATTGGTGCTATCGCAGAACTCACCGGGTTATCCGCTAAATCCATTCGCCTATACGAGGACAAAGGGTTAATCACCCTGCCCAACCGAAGTGAATCCGGCTACCGAGAATATACTAATCAACATGTACAAGAACTCACTCTTATCGCCAAAAGCCGCAAGGCGGGCTTCTCTTTGGTAGAATGCGCCGAGCTCGCATCGCTGGCTCGTAACCCAAATCGCAAGAGCTGTGATGTTAAGAAGCAAACGGAAAATAAGCTTGAAGAGATAGAAGTTAGAATCAAAGAACTCAAAGAGATTCAAAAACAGTTGGAGAGTTGGGTGTCATCTTGCCCAGGTGACAGCAACAGCGACTGCCCAATCATTGATGACCTCACAAAAAAATAGAGCCGCAAGGGCTCTATTTTGACTGGAAAGTAAAGCGAACGTTAAGCGGGCTCAGCGCTTTCCGTTGTTTCTTCCACTTTCACAGGAAGTACTTGCTTGACGTAGTTACCAGGCGCGGCGCAAAGCACTGGGTAGTTTTCATTACCCACACTAAATGGTTCTACTTGATCATCAGGTTGAATCCCATCAACCATTCGTGCCAATGAACCCACCAAGACCCATCTTTGCGTTCAGCATTAGCCATCCACTCATCCGCAGAATCATCTAGATTATCATTCAGCCAGTAACCGTATTTGCCTTTAGCTGGATGATTGACGATCCCTGCAATATGGCCCGACTCACCCAATACAAACGTTTTGTTGCCGCCTGTTTTAAGAGCGCCGCGGTAAGTGCCTTGCCAAAGTGCGATGTGGTCTTCTTTTGTCGACACGAAGTAGCTTGGAATCTTGATCTTATTGAGATCGATCCAAACGCCGCCCACTTTCACGCCCTTATCTTGAACCAACCTATTTTCTAAGTAGAGCTCACGAAGCATGAAGTTATGACATTTCGCTGCCACGTTTGTGCTGTCGCTGTTCCAATAAAGAAGATCGAAATCAACTGGGCTTCGGCCTTTTAGGTAGTTATCAACGTAATAGTTCCAGTACAAGCTGTTTTCGCGCAGCATACTAAATGTCACGCTAAGTGAACGGCCATCCATGTAACCCTTCGCGTTGTTCTGCATTTCAATCGCGCTAACAATCGTATCATTGATATACGCACCAACTTCTCCGGGTTGACCGAAATCAAGCAGCGTTGTAAAGAATGACGCCGACTTGATGCGTTTCTTCATACGTTTCGCTGCGTAATAAGCCACTGTCGAAGCCAATACAGTTCCACCAATACAGTAACCCGCCGCGTTGATTTGCTCTTGACCAGTGATGTCTTCAATTGCAGACACTGCTTTGACAACACCATCCGTTACATAATCACCAAACTCAACGTTAGCGTGCTGCTCACCTGGATTCACCCAAGACATCATAAACACCGAGTGGCCTTGTTCTAATAGCCAACGCACCATGGAGTTCTTCTCGCGAAGATCCAGGATGTAGTACTTATTAATGAAAGGTGGAACGATAAGAAGCGGCGTACCATTCACTTTCTCAGTCAATGGCTTGTACTGGATCAGTTCAAACAAGTCGTTTTTAAACACCACATCGCCCTGAGTATTCGCAACGTCTTCACCAATACGAAAAGCATTGTTGTTCGTCATACGAATTTTCAGAATATCCGCACTCGACTCCAGATCTTCTTTAAGTACTTCAAGGCCAGCGAGAAGATTCTCACCATTCTGCTCTAAAGTAAGTTTAAGAAGTTCAGGGTTTGTTGCGATAAAATTACTTGGCGATAGCGCATTAATCGCTTGACGGGAGAAGAACGAAAGACGTTCTTTGGTTTGCTCATCAATCCCTTCAATACTGTTAATCGTGTCAAGGTAAGTTTTACTAAACAGTAAGTAAGACTGTTTGATGAAGTTGTAGAAAGCCTCAGATTGCCAAGCATCGTCAGCAAATCGTTTGTCTCCACGTTCAGGCTCCACTACATTGGCTGCATTGCCGGCGAGAGCAACGTTCTGCCAAATTTGCAGTTGCTGTTCCCACCATTGAGTTTGCAGAGAAAGAAGGGTTGAAGGTTGATTCGCGGCTTTTTCAAATAGCTTTGCAGTGTCGTCAAAATTGACTTCTTGCATTGCTTTATTAAAAGGGGAATTAACGGCTGCCTTGCTCAGTTCGAGATCTTGCCACCATTTTTGATTGCTTTCTTGGAGCTTAACAAGGTAGTCCGAAAAGAAGTTTTGAAACATGATTTTACTCCTATATTCGGAAAAAGCCGCCCCAAGAGGAGCGGCAGGAAAGACAAGTTATGCTGGTGCTACTGTCTTCATGTTTTCCGTTGTAAGAGCATCAACGTCGTCTTTAAACTCTTTAGCAATGTTTTGAAGCTTTGCGCTGTCTTCTGTCATTTGCTGAGAAAGTTTAGTCAGAACCGAAAGCTGCTGGCTGTTGAAAGCAGTAAGAGACGTTACGTCTTTGATTTCACTTGCCGCTTTCATTTGAGTCAAACCCATTTCGCTGTATGTGCGAATTGCGTTAAGTTGTAGCTCAGTCAATACTTCAACATTTTTAGTTACAAGCTTGTTGAATTTAAGGTATGGCTGAAGGTTTTGTTCCGTTTGATCTGTGAATGTTTTGAAAAAATCAGTGTACATAATAACTAGCTCCTAATTGAGATGTTTTAATTTCCGTTAAACTAACTAATTGCTTTTACGATCACTGCGGTTCCCATACCGCCCCCACGCAAAGCGAGGCTACGCCATACTGGCTTTTGCGACGTTTCAACTCGTGTATCAACGTCACCAAAATTCGGTTTCCTGATGCCCCAAGTGGATGGCCAAGTGCTATTGCGCCGCCATTAGGGTTAGACTTTTCTTTAATCGATTCTTCAGTGACAGAATGCTCTTGTGCTAGCCCTTTAATCACACCTAACGCCTGTGCAGCGAAAGCTTCGTTAAGTTCAAAAAGGTCAACATCTGCGATTGTCAGATCCGCTTTATCAAGAGCTTGAGTCACCGCTTGTACTGGGCCAAGACCCATCACCTTAGGATCAAGTCCTGTTTGCGCGTAACCCGCAATCTCAACGATTGGCTCAAGGTTATACGCTTTCACTGCACTTTCAGACGCTAGGATAATCGCACTCGCACCATCATTAATTCCTGATGCATTGCCAGCAGTCACTGAGCCTTCACGATCAAAGGCTGGGCGAAGCTTTTGTAAGCCAGCAAGAGTAGCATCTAACTTTGGATATTCATCAGTGTCAAAACAGATTGTCTCGCGGCGCTTTTTCACATCGACAGGGACAATTTCATCCTTGAAGTTGCCAGACTCAATCGCTGCGGCAGCTTTCATTTGACTAGATAAGGCAAATTCGTCTTGCTCTTCACGACTAATATCGTATTGCTTAGCGATGTTTTCAGCCGTCACACCCATATGGTATTGGTTGTAAACATCAGTTAGGCCGTCTGCAACCAACAAGTCTGTTAGAGACATATTGCCCATTTTGTTGCCATCACGAATTGATGCAGGGGCTGCAAAAGGGATTTGAGACATAACCTCAACACCCGCTGCTACGACAATTTGCGCATCACCTGCTCGGATGTGAGACACTGCGTCCATAACGGTTTTCATGCCGCTACCACAAACCATGTTTAAGCTGTATGCAGGGACTGTTTCTGGAATATCAGCGAAGATCGCCGCCTGACGTCCAACACCCATTCCTTGACCAGCGCTTACTACGTTGCCAACAATAACTTCATCGATGTTATCAACGTTTACTTTTCCGCTTTCAAGTGCGCCCTTAATCGCTTTCGCAGCTAGTTGGCCTGCTGATACGCCTTTTAGACTTCCCCCAAACGACCCTAGTGGAGTACGCTTAGCGGCAACTACAAATACTTTTTCCATTTCAAAACTCCTTAATGCATGTATAAGCCGCCGTTCACAGACAGTGTTTCGCCTGTAATATAAGCACCCGCGTCGCTAGCGAGATAGCTAACGGCTTGTGCAATTTCTTCCGGCTTAGCAAGGCGTTTCATTGGAATTTGACCTGTGATGGCGTCCAATACTTCAGGTTTCATTTGCTCAACCATAGGTGTTGCTGTGTAACCTGGCGCAACGACGTTTACCGTTACACCCGCACGAGCACCTTCCATAGCAAGCGCTTTGGAAAAGCCAATCATCCCAGCTTTTGCTGCCGAGTAGTTAGCTTGACCAAATTGACCTTTTAGACCATTTACAGAAGAGATGTTGATAACACGACCATTGCCTTTTTCACACATAGCCGCGAACAATGGTTGAGTTACATTGAAAACACAGTTGAGGTTGGTATTGATAACATCAAACCAAGCATCTGCGCTCATTTTCTTGAAGAGGCCATCGCGAGTAATACCCGCATTGTTTACGATTACGTCAACCGTTCCTTCTTCCTCAAGCAGAACACTTAGCTTTTCAGCACACTCGCTTGTATCGGTTACGTCTAGCTCCAATAAACGAACTTGGTCTTCGTTAAATTGTTGCTCGTTAAACCAATCCAACGCACACTGATAATTACCAGTAAAATACGTTGCAATTACACGATACCCGTCTTCGACGAGTTGTTTTGAAATAGCAGAACCTATTCCGCCTTTTGATCCCGTGATCAAAGCGACCTTCTTCATTAAGAGACTCCATTCTTAACAGCAGTTTTCAAGCAAATACTGGTGCCATTAAAAACGGCACCAACTAACGTATAATTTTTCTTTGGTCTTATTTGTTATTAGATTTAAGACACTTAATACAAATTAAGTTACGCCTTAATTGTTACAATTCAAATAAAAAATCAATTAACATTAATAAATGTTGAGCACGATCCCAACAGTTATGAAATGTTATGGGCTTGTTAATCAGTATAACTTATTGATTTTGTGAGAAATTTGTGAAAATACGTCTTTTATCAATAGCAATAAGTTGTTGTTTGTTAAGGGAAATAACATCTCATGAAACACAATAATGAAAAACAAAGAGGTGTAATAAATCTGAAATAACCGAGGGGAATATGTGCAATTTATTTTATTACCAAAAATAAATTAAATTACAGAATTAGCATTAAAGTAACAACACTAAATATGACCTAATTATCAATTAATCAGTCAACGAAAGATATAATAACAAAATATTCAATAGGATATTGAATACAGAATAAAAAGAGCGAGTCAGATCACCCGCACCAATATAGTGCAACTTAAATTTCAGTTTAACGCCTATTTTTACCTCGGTTCGCGTGAATTTTTAATTTCGCTTTCATCTTCTTCTTATCAGAGTTTCGTCCACGCTTACGTGGTTGGCGGTCGTCGTTTACCACCTCTTCTATTAAACTTGGTTCAAAGCCTGTTAACCACTCTTGAGGGAGTCGCGTATCTAGCAGTCGCTCAATCGCTTCAAGCAAATATTCTTCGTCACGGCTCATCAAAGATACCGCCAACCCTTCTTGTCCTGCACGTCCTGTACGTCCAATTCGGTGCACATAATCTTCTGCCTTGTATGGCATGTCATAGTTGATAACTTGCTCCAACTGAACAATGTCGATACCACGCGCGGCAACATCCGTAGCCACCAATACACGCACCTTATTGTCTTTGAAATCATCTAACGCTTTTTGGCGGGCACCCTGGCTTTTGTCACCATTGATTGAAGCAGCCTTAATTCCGTCTAGCTTGAGCTCTTTTACCAAAGCATCAGTACCCTGCTTCGTTTTTGTAAAAACAAGCACCTGTTGCCAATTACGAGAACCAATTAAGTATGCTAGAAGCTCACTTTTACGCTTCTTATCAACGGGATAAACTATCTGCTTTACTCGTTCTGCAGTGCTGTTTTCGGCCGCGACTTGAATCTCTGTCGGTTCAGACATCATCTTATAAGCAATGTTCTTTATGCGTTTGTTAAACGTTGCGGAAAAGAACAGGGTTTGCCTTTCACTGTTCATGCGTCTTAAGATTCTTTGAATATCAGGCATGAATCCCATATCGAGCATACGATCAGCTTCATCCAAAACCAAAGTTTCTGTATCAGTCAGAGAGACATTTCGACAATGCATGTGATCAAGCAAACGACCCGGTGTGGCAACCAAGATGTCAGAACCACCCTTTAAGTTATTGGTTTGTACAGACATACTGGTTCCTCCATACGCGGTGACTATTTTTAGATCTGTGCCACCAGCATATTGAGTCAAGTTATCAAATACTTGTTGAGCCAGTTCTCTCGTAGGAACTAGAACCAACGCGCGGGCACTGGTACTGTTTGGTTCTCTTTCAATAGGAGAATCGACAAACTTTTGAATGATAGGTAAACCGAAGGCCGCCGTTTTACCTGTGCCAGTTTGGGCACCTGCCAACACGTCATCCCCATTTAGCACCGGCGCTATCGCTTTTGACTGAATCTCCGTTGGCGATGAGAAACCTAATTTATCCAGTACCACTGATAATTGCTCTGAGAGGCCAAGATTTTGGAATTGTTGTGACATAGTTATAACCGATAATCGAACTTGCGGCGCATTCTATCAAAAGCTCTGTGCCTTTGCTGCTGCTAATACGTCTGGATAAAGCAGTTCAAATCGTTCCAGTAGCTGGTGATAGTTGTTTTCGATATGCTCAAAACAGTTTTTAAGCTCGCTCATTCGAGGAGAACGGCTCGACATTCTTATTAAAGCATATTCTATATTATCAAGGTGCTGGTACGATTCGAGCCAACGCTGATCCCACATAATGCTCATAAGATTGAGGTATCTGCTTGGCAGTGGAAACTCTGAATGTTGCCTCGCTTGCGCCTCAGCGAAGTCACAAAAACTGCGCAAGGATTCATCATGATATCGCTCCCAATTGGCAGCCAAACAGTGATCCCAAAACATATCCATGGCTATTGGCGAAAACCTTCTCACTCCCTTAGGAAAAAGTGATTTTGTTTCTTTCATGACTGCGTGCGTATCAGTATAGGAATCAACAAATCTATGCAGTTTTATCCCTTTTACTAAACGTTCTTCATACTGTTTTGATGGATCGCCCTTTACAAAATCACCTAGCAGGTTCCCTTGCAAGTCCGAATCACAGTGATTGGCAATGTGCAAATGCGCCAAAAAATTCATTCTATGTTTGTTTCCGTATTTTGTGAGTTACCAGTCTATCGTAAAAATAATTTTACACCATAGGAATTATTTCATTACACCCATTGATCTATAGATTTTATCACTGCATAATCCGCGCAACACCAAACCAATTGCCATTAATTTCACGTTGGTTAATTGTTTATCTTCTTTAAATGGCTGTATAAAGAATTTTACACATGACAAAATCTAAAACTATTGGTAGTACTCTGATCATAGCAGGTACAACTATCGGTGCAGGCATGCTTGCCCTTCCTATTGCCTCTGCAGGCATTGGTTTTACCGCATCGATTTTTACTATGATTGCCCTTTGGGCCCTCATGGCATTTACCGCCCTTCTTATGGTAGAGCTTCACCAGTATGCCGACCACGACGCGACATTGCATACCTTAGCGACACAGATCCTTGGAAATAAAGGAAAGTTTGTTGGCGCGTTTGCTATGCTATTTCTGTTTTATGCGCTTTGCGCAGCCTACATTGCCGGAGGTGGTGCTCAGTTTAACAGCAGACTCAATGACTGGACCTCTCTTGACCTGTCACCTTCTAGCGTCACGGTAGTTTTTACCTTAATTGTCGCAACAATTATTACGATCGGCACCAGCACCGTAGATAAGGTGAATCGCGTGTTATTCATTGTAAAAATCATAACGATGGCAATGGTGTTAAGCTTCCTAGCGCCCAACGTTACGAGGGGGTACTTGATGAGTATGCCTGTCGAGCAAGGCCTAATATTTGCGGCGCTCCCTGTCGTGTTCACTTCATTTGGTTTCCATGGCAGTATCCCTTCTATCGTTCGCTATTTAGATGGTGATACCAAAAGCCTGCGTAAGGTTATGCTTATAGGTTCTTCTCTTCCCCTAGTCATTTACATCTTCTGGCAAACAGTGACTTTGGGTGTAATTGAGCAGAATCTTCTGATTGAAAACTCTGGACTAACAGCATTAATCTCAACGCTATCGGCTACAGTCAACAGTGAAAAATTGGCAAGTATCGTGAGTGTGTTTGCTGATCTCGCCTTGCTTACCTCATTCTTAGGTGTAAGCCTTGGCTTGTTCGAGTTTTTGAATGATGTAATGAGCTCTAAATCTGAAAGCTCATCTGCAAATCAATCTAAAACCAATCGCATAAAAGCAAGCCTTGTTACTTTTACACCGCCGCTTGGATTTGCGCTGTTTTACCCTGAAGGATTTATTACAGCACTAGGTTACGCTGCAATCGCTTTGGTTATTTTGGCGATCTTTTTGCCTGTTATCATGGTGCACAAGGTAAGACGTACGCAGTGCCAAGACAACATGTATCAAGTTATAGGTGGTAGCGCTGCGCTGTTTGTTGCAATGGCAACGGGCATTATGATTATCTCTGCGCAGCTTCTCGTTACTGTAGGTGCACTGCCAGCACTTGGTTAATAGTCTCAGATGGTAAATCGAATCTACATAACAAAGCCCCTGTTTTCAGGGGCTTTGATTTTGTGAAGCGTATAGTTTTGAAAACCTAAGCTGGTGACCTAAAAATTTTACAACCCAAGAACCTTACAGCTTAAAAACGTAAAGACTTAGAACCTTAAGCCACAAGACTCATTCGATACTTTTGTTCGTCACCCGATTCTTTAGTAAACCCTACTTGCTCTAGATACTCTGCATGGACTTCAGACGGTGCGACAGCTACAATTTCCTTCACTCCACGCTCTACCAAATGTTCCGGATGTTTCGAATAGAAGAATCTAGCGACTTTCATGTCTCTATACTCAGGCGTGACAAAATCTAGAGCAACTTCTAACTCACCACTTTCATCAATGTTGCCCACCAAGACACCCGCCACAGTGTTGTTTCGCAGCATATAAAATGCGGTGTTAAAGCTTCTCAATTCATTAACTGGGATTTGGTCATCAATCTCTACTTTGTTGGTCGATGTGAAGTGTTGGAAGTATTCTGAAGCCGTTGAAGCAGAAATGAGCTTAAACTTCTCTTTATAGTGATAAAGGTGATACAAGTAGTAGACATTGATCCCCGCGATACCCAGATTCATAAACATGGTTGGGTAGGAATCAATAAAGTAGGCAAACGCCGCAAACAGCAAACAACCGATGAAGTTAATTACCCTAAGCTTTACAATGGAGGTCATGGTGAGTGACACCAAGACCACCAGCGATGCTAGATAACCGAACCATTCAACCCAATCAAACTCCATATTACTTTCCTTTAACATTCATGTTATTAATAAAATAACACAGAGTTCGATTCATATTTGTTACTTAGTCGCGGTATTTCTCTCCAGCTGCCGCGACAAAGGCCATTTCAACAAGCAACTCAGGATCAGCAAGTTCTACTTTCACACAGGCGCGACTAGGCGCAGTACCCTCTGGAAACCATGCATCCCACTCTTCATTTAGGGCATCAAAGTTCGCAAAATCAGTAACATAAATTGTGACTGAAAGAATTCGTGAACGATCACTGTCTACGCTCGCCAACATCTGTTCTGCTTGAGCGAATATTTGCTGGACTTGCCCTTTCATATCCGCTTTTGTGTCTTCTTCGGCCACTTCCACAAAGTGCGCAATACCATTGTATACAGTGACATCAGACCAACGTTTACATGGGTTAATTCTATGAATTGTCATGGTTTTCCTGCTTCTTTTATTCAAAACGGCAGTGTACTGCAGTTAACCCAACAATGGCACATTGTTATGGCTTTATCACGGTGCAAATTTGAATACTTTCTCCGCCACACTGCTACATTCGCGCTCTGCTTCTGGTCGATTGATACCAATGGCGTATTGCTCAGTAAGTAGAAGATAACCTGCAAGCTGTTCGATATTGCCTACGGCCGCTACAGAAAGCGCCGACAACTCGAAATTGTAGCGAGTATCATTCACCACAGGGTAGTACGCCTCGCGTATCGTTTGGTCGAATTCGCTGTATGGCGTCCATTCCTGATAAAGAATCTTTGATACGCGCGCTAACGTCTCTTCATCCACCATTGCCTGCGGGGTTCGGTTAAGGCCTTGAATGATCAGTTGCCTTACTCCGTTAGAAACCAAAGCACCGTCGCAAGGCTGTTGCTTGACGACAAAGTGACGATTATCAGTCAACTCATCAACTGATTCCCATTCAGACAAATACACCCAATATCCCACCAGATCCGCACCTGGCATGATAGCCTGATAGTCGACACACACAACACGATCGCTGAGTTTCGAAGGGTATTGCGTTGGCTCCAGCCCATAGTGGCCAATGATGGTTGGATAAATGGGCGGTTCAACCCAACTTAGCTCTGTAGCACTGACGTGCTGCTCGATATCTGGTGATAAGTGAACCTCGGTATTAACCGTTAGGTCACTAATTGAAGCAATTCCATAGCGGTTTTTCCACCAAGCGATACGAGCCGCTGCCGAAGTACAACCATTTTTATTCAGATAGTAATGCCCTTTTGGAAGCATAGCTTTAGGGCCTTCCAATAAAACGCAAAGTAACTTAGAAAGCTCATGTTCAGTATCCAAGATAAAAGCCCAGCATTCTGGTTTGATTGCATTCGTTTCAGTTAGATACGGCTTTAGTCGATCGATCGTCCCTTGGTGCCAACACGCATGTACCGCTCGGATTTCTCCAAAGTCGAGATAAACCGGTAAGGTTTTAAACCACTCAACCCAATAAAGCGCCGCATCTTCTCTTTTCTGAACCTTGTCAACAAAGCTACCTGAGTCGCACTCTGTTGTGAAACCTAATTGAGCTTTGATCGCATTAAGCTCATGATTCCCCATCAAACAAAATGCTCTATTGGTCTCTGTTAAACTTCTTACTCTTCTCAATACCGCAAGATCATCGCCTTGGATGTTTGTTGGCATGTTGACTAAATCGCCAACGAATACAAGATGAGAGTTTATAAACGCTGTCTCGTATTGATCTTCAATGCAGTCTTGGCTTTGCATAAGCTCGAATAACTTACTGCTCTGCCCATGCACATCTCCCACAAATAGTAGATTCTGAATGTTGTGAGTCGCTTTAAACGCTAATCCTTTTTCCAACTCAAAAGTACGAATCAAAATTTCGCGGCTAAGCGCTTCTATCGACTCAGGAGAGCAGGCACAGGTCCCTGACTCCACTGAACTGAGTTGCCTTAGTCGTTCAATTATTGAAATTGTTAATTCACTAGCGTTATACGTGTTATCCCGCCCACTTTGTTCCGCTTGTATACTCGCAAGTATCGGTTGGATAGATTTCGGGGCATCTTTTGTAAGCTGAGCAAAAAGAAACTGCAGGTGTTTGGTATGAATATAGTTAATTTTCATGAGTCACTTTGATGATAGACAATTACGCCCGCCGCCTTCTCGCAGTACGACAAGTCTTAACGCTCGATACTCGTACTGCTGCGACAAGGAGATTTCTGCCGATATCATAACCCTGTGATATACCAAGAATGGTAATATCGATTATTCCTGATGGAATAATCGATATAAACAATAGGAATATTTTGAAGTTAATTAGAAGAAGTGGAATGCCAGCACAGAGGCGATAATTCCTACCCCTAAGCCACTAATTACATCTCGCCAATGGTGTTTAAGCGCTCGAACTCTACCCAAACCTACCAAAGTCGCTAAACCATAGGACATGAGACCAATAAGCCACCCATTCCACATCATGAGAGCTGTTGAAGCTGCGAAAGCATTAGCAGTATGATTGGACGGAAAACTGTCGTTACCACTTAAATCGGGCCGTTTCGCATCGATTAATGCTTTACCTACTAAACCAATAGTGGAAGCGATTGCGACGATGGTCGCCGCTTGCTTGAACTGAGCCCAATCGCCATGAAACATGGGAAAAACGATCGCGGTTGAGACCAAACCATACACACCTATGTCACTCCACAACTGCCAGTTCATTGAGCTCACGAACTGAAAACAGAAATAGATCCAAAGTGCAGAAATCAAAATGACAGGCGGTAGAGCAGATAGATAGGTCAGCATACTCAGTTCATCGAATCAAAACCGATGCCATTGTGGCAAAATGATGGCTTTGAATCGAATCTCGATTGTAACGAAACATTGTCGTCATATAGATAGCTCTCGTCACCTAACACAATCATTCATCTATCCTATGTGTCAACAGCAGGCCTCAGTAGGGTTCTCGATATTTGTATTGAGTCTTTTGGTAAATTCAGACTGAAATCCTACCCCAAGTTCGCTATATTTCATCACTCTTCCATAGTCATCATAAAAACCGAGTCACCTGTCCATGAAAACACCTTGTATCGCTGCTTGTAAAAACAACGAAGGCATCTGCTCTGGTTGTCATCGTACCATTGCCGAGATTCAAAACTGGCGACATATGACCGACGAAGAACGCGAACATATCATGAATAAGCTCTCTCAAAAGGTTAACACCCACTCTTGCCCAAAATGTGGAGAACCAGCTCATTGCGATATTAGCGCTGGTAAATCATCTTGTTGGTGCTTTGAAATCGAACGCCGTGACACGTCTTCTGAGCCCAAAGAATCGACATGTTATTGTCGTACCTGCCTGTCGGAGCTGCCTACTCGTTAAACTACAGTGAATATTGGGTTAACTTTGAAACATCAAGAACTGATTGGTTACTTCAAAAATGTTAATCCTAACTCTTTGTGGGTATTTTTGTTTTTCGGTGCTTCATTAATTAACGCTGATATTCTACATTATTCATATAGGTAACAACGCAAAAAGCTTATGTTCTCCGATAAAGTACCCTCAAACGTTCGAACAAACGGAAAATTAATGAGGCGGTTGACCTTAAACGTCAAGCTTCTAGGGTTAGCGATCTTTCCACTTTTCCTGCTGTTGTTTTTTGCAGGATACCTAATTGTACATCTCAACTCGCAGCTAAACGAATACGATAAAGTAAAGCAACTGTCGAGTTATATAAGAGCCCTTTCATACGTATATCGTAACCAACAAACCAATAACCTGACACCTGAGCAAATTACCACCGCAAGCGAGAACCTATCTAAAATCTCCGCTAACCTCTTCAATGTCCGCTCATCGGTTTCTAACAACTTGGTCTCACAGTACATTGAGACTAGCCAGGCATTTCACCAATCTGATGACATCTATCAGAAACTTGATCTCATCAGTCAACAAGCAAAGCAATATGAGGCCCTGCTCTACGAACTCGAAAACATTCCTTTTAGTCACGCTAATACAATCGTTCAACAGCAGTTACAAGCTCTAATTGCAATCGAGTGGTTAATGTATTGGTATAACGAAGAGTACATCTTAAGTACCCAGCTCCTTAAATTAGAGAATCAAGAAGAACCCTATTCGGTAGACTTAGCTAATACGATCCGCAGTTTAAGTTACCGACAGTCTCTGTTTGCTGATCGATTCATTTCACTCAATGTTGGTGGTGAACTTACCCCTTTTATGGCGAATACACTGAGTAATCAATCGTTTGCTCGAAGTAATGAGTTTCGAGACATTCTGATGCAACCCGAAAAGTTACAAACACTCACCCCATTTCAAGTGCAAGACGGATTAAAGGCGTTGAGCACGCGCTTCAGTTTACTGCAAAACGTCGCAAGTACGATCCAAGAAAGTCTTTCAAATGAGGTCAGTAGTTCTATTAATACCGTGCAAGGAGCGCGTTTCTTATCAATCTCTGCCGTTGCGCTTATGATGCTGTTCGTAATTTTGGCGAGTACAACAATGGCACGAAAACTCAGTAAAAACCTGAACTTAATATTGGCATTTTTGAAATTGGACAAAAACCAAGACAGGCCTAAACTTGATGGCTTAACGGCTGGCAACGATGAGATCAGCCGATTCGCCAAGGAAGTCGAATCGCTCACATTAGATAGAGAACTCGCCAGCGAACGCTTGACGTTAGCTAAAGAAGATGCCGAAATTGCGAAAGACCAAGCGATAGAAGCGAGCAAAGCAAAAAGTAGTTTCTTAGCCAACATGTCACATGAAATTCGCACACCGCTAAATGGTGTCATTGGGATCTCGGAAATTCTATCTGATACTGAGTTAAACCCAACACAACGCGAATATGTCGACACCATTGAAACTTCGTCCCAGCTTCTATTAAGCCTAATTAACGATATTCTCGACTTCTCTAAGATTGAATCCGGTATGCTGTTAATCAGTGAGCATTCCACCAATATCCGTGAATCTATATATGACATCGCCGCGATCACCATTCCACGGGCGAAAGAAAAGAAAATAGGGCTCAATGTAGAAATAAGCCCAGACATTCCAAGCCGCTTGTTGGCCGATGACCATCGTGTAAGGCAAGTGATCATGAACTTTATGTCGAACGCTGTAAAATTCACCTCTCAGGGTAGCGTGACACTGTCGGCTCAAACACTGAGTCGAGACATTGGCAAAATCACAGTACGGTTCTCTGTCCAAGACTCAGGGATTGGTATCGATGAAAAACAGCAGAAAACCATCTTTGAGCCATTCGCTCAGGAAGATGAATCGACCACACGCCAGTTTGGTGGAACTGGCTTGGGGTTGGCAATTAGTACACAGCTCGTTGAACTCATGGGAGGACGTATTCAGCTAGACTCTCAAAAAGGCATTGGTAGCTGTTTCTATTTTGATTTAACACTGGATATTGAAGAAGACAGGGCCAAACCTCATCCGGTCGAATCCCCCATTATTCTTGTCTGTCGCGCTGAAGGGCTAGCAAAACGAATCAATGATGAGCTTAATTTCTATGGTATTGAAGTCGCTAGTCGCTTTAAAGATATTTCCAAGCTTAACGAAGTTAATGCTGTTCCTTTTTCCATCACAACCGCAACCGTTTTGTTTGTAGAGCCGAACGATCTTTTGCCCCGTGACTTTCAACAATTGTCCATGATTAAACTGCAAGGTGCCAATATATGTCTCGTGCGCTCTTTCCATGGACAGTATACCGAGCTCGAAAGAATCATTAGCGCACAAGTTTCACTCCCTTTGCTCGGCAGTCGCTTAATCAAAGCAATCGATGCTTGTGAACTTCATGAGTCTAGCCTTGATGGTGACTTAGTCGTCAACCTCAATTCAAAGCCCAAAAGAAAAATTCTGATCGTAGAAGACAATCAAGTGAACCAGAAGATTGCCGGATTGCATATCGGAAAAGCGGGTTACGAGTATGAGTTTGCCCACAACGGACGCGAAGGGCTCGACATGTTTATCAGCAATCCAGATTATCTCGTCATCATGATGGATTGCATGATGCCAGTCATGGACGGCTTCACCGCCACTGAAAAAATTCGCGAATACGAACAATCCAACGGCATGGCACGACGTATACCTATCATCGCGTTAACGGCAAGTGTTGTTGATGATGACATTCAGAAGTGTTTTGATAAAGGGATGAATGACTATATACCTAAGCCATTCAAGTTCTCCGTTCTCAAAGAGAAAATCCAACACGCCATTAACCAAGATCCTTCGAATGACGTCGTTCATGACATAGAACAAAATGATTCAGTTACTTCAAGCTCACAACAAGAAATGATTCCACGTCCAGACATTGTCGAACCTAGTTCCCATGAACCGAACAACGTTGTACCAAGCAGCGTTGAATCAAGCACAGCAAAACGAAAGGGACTACCATCTGTAAAAAAAGCAACGAGCCAAAACGAAAGTGTGGCACATCAACCAACTAGCGACACCAGTTTTAACAATGTTACTAATACACAAGGCAAGGCAGAAAAAGTGCTGTTAGTTGAAGATAATCGCGTTAATCAAATGGTCGCCTCAACGATGTTGAAGAAAGCTGGCTATTTGCTGGAAGTCGCTGAAAACGGCCAGATTGCCGTGGATATGTATACCAAAGACAACTCGTTCGACATCATATTGATGGATTGTATGATGCCTGTGAAAGATGGCTATACAGCTACTAAAGAAATTCGCCAATATGAGCAATCGAGTGGCCTAACTAAAACGCCCATCATCGCCCTCACCGCGAGTGTCATTGATGAGGACATCAAGCGCTGCTTCTCATCTGGCATGGATGGATATGTACCCAAGCCCGTCAATAAAGACTCGCTCATACATGAAATAGAGACTTTAACAGCATAGCTCTAGAAAAACCTCAGGGGCAGAATGTGCTTATGTTCTCATTTGCTCAAACGTTACTACGCTACATACCTTGTTTATTATTGTATATGCTGGGACAAAATCGACTCTCGACGAACCAACGACCAGTGTTTTTATCATCGCGTGTAAGTGAAGGTTAAGCAACATTCTAAGTCCGCTCATATCGAATTTAGATCCAGCCATTATGAAATATTAATGAAAGCCAAATTAAAAACATGTGATATACTTCATGAAAATTCTCTAATAAATCATTACTCATGAAGTTTCCTGGCCAGCGCAAATCAAAGCACTACTTTCCAACTCACGCTCGTGATCCTTTAGTAAACCAAATTCAACAAACGCCAAAGCTCCATCGACCAATCATTGTTGGTGTTGGACAAACCATTGTTGATATCGAGGCTCGTGTTGACGACGACTTTCTTGAACGTCACGAGCTAAGTAAAGGACATTCACTTGTTCTTGAGGAAAGTAAGGCAGATGCACTTTATGACGAACTGGTTGAGCGCGGACTAATCACTCACCAATATCCAGGTGATACCATTGGCAATACCCTGCATAACTACTCAGTCCTAGCAGACAGTAAATCAGTACTTCTTGGTGTGATGTCTAAAAACATTGAAGTCGGTTCTTACGCGTACCGTTACCTTTGCCGTACCTCTTCACGCATGAACCTAAACCACCTCCAAACCGTCGATGGACCAATTGGCCGTTGTTACACGCTGATTTCTGAGAATGGTGAGCGCACATTTGCCATTAACGAAGGCGACATGAACCAGTTAATGCCAGAAAGCGTACCTGAAGATGTCTTCGATAAAGCATCAGCATTGATTGTGTCTTCTTACCTAATGCGAGGAAAACCAGAAGATCCAATGCCTAAAGCTGTGGCACGTGCCATTGAGGTCGCTAAATCGAAAAATGTTCCTGTTGTTCTCACGCTTGGTACCAAATACGTAATCGAAGGTAATGAAGCTTGGTGGCAAGAGTACATTAAAGAGAACATTACTGTTGTCGCGATGAATGAGGAAGAAGGTGAAGCCCTCACCGGTGAAAAAGATCCACTTCTTGCAGCAGATAAAGCGCTAGAATGGGTAGACCTAGTGTTATGCACTGCGGGCCCAATCGGTCTTTACATGGCAGGGTACACTGAGGATTTGGCAAAACGCCAAACTGAGCTACCTTTGTTGCCAGGTAATATACCAGAGTTCAACAAGTACGAGTTTAGCCGCGCTATGCGTAAATCGGATTGTACAAATCCGCTTAAAGTCTATTCGCATATCGGTCCTTATCTTGGTGGTCCACTTGAGATTAAGAACACTAATGGTGCAGGCGATGCGGCGCTATCTGCCCTACTTCACGATATGGCAGCAAACAGCTACCACGTCATCAATGTGCCTAACTCATCTAAGCACGATCAGCCATATCTAACTTACTCATCACTCTCTCAAATTTGTAAGTACGCAAACCGCGTGAGCTATGAAGTATTGACCCAACACTCTCCGCGTCTTGGCCGCGCACTCCCAGAGCGTGAAGACAGCTTAGAAGAAGCATACTGGGACCGATAAAGTTCGCATATTCGTAAGACATAAAAAAGCCCGCTTTAACGCGGGCTTTTGAGTACTTCAGTGCAGGTTCTAAGTTAGAGCCTTACAACCCCTATTTCTTAAACTTGTCTTGAACATACTTCTGACTGACATCAACAATAGCGATGTCTTTGAAGAAGCTACGACCTAACAAGATTGGATACTCAAGGTGAGTTCGGTCCGTTAGAGTAAACTCCGTTTTCTCTTTTACATCACCGACTTGGATCCAAGCAACAACAACAGCACGCTTTTCGCCCTCTTCGTTATTGGACTGTTTGATCTTTGCCCATCGCTGAACTGGAAGCGCGATCTTATCGCTGTTAATTCCATCGTGTTGGATCTTAAACTTCACCCAATCATTGCCATCACGTTCGAATGGAACGATATCCACCGCACTCACTGATGAGGTTGTCGCACCTGAGTCTACGCGAGCTTTGAAACTGTCTTCTAGGCCCGGAAAGTAAACCCACTCGTTCTGACCCAAAATCAACTTACCATCTGCCGTCTTTTGAACTTTTTCCGGTTCAGGCTCTGGTTTTGGCTCTGGCTTAGGTTCAGGTTCGACCGGTTTTTCGGGCTCAGTCACTTCCGGTTCTGTTTGAGGTTCAACTTCTGGTTGTTCCACTTCCGGCTCTGGCTGTTCCACTGCTGGTGTTTCTGGCTCTACTGGAGCTTGAGTCGTGGTACACGCGGCCAAACCACCAGTTAACATTAAGGCTAAAACTAATTTCAACGCTTTATTCATGTAGTCACCTAACTGATATCAATATCGCTTTGATTAAGACACTTTTACAATTGCTTCTGCTACATATGGAATGTGGTTTTCAGTTAAGCCTGCAATATTGATACGGCCGTCACCTACTCCATAAATACCAAATTCTTCGCGTAGACGTGTCATTTGTTCTTGGCTAAAGCCTAGCACAGTAAACATACCTTTATGACTTTCGATAAAGTCGAACTGTGATGTATTGTGGTTATTTCTCAATTCGTTACATAAGGTGTGACGCAGACTAACCAAACGTTGCTGCATCTCACTCAGTTCTTGTTTCCAAACTTGAGTTAAGGTGTCACTACCTAGAATAGTTTTCACTAGAGCCGCACCGTGATCAGGTGGCATTGTGTAAGTAGAACGCGCAAGCGTAAGCAGTTTGCCCTTCGCATTGCCTACGTCTTTTTGGTTTTTACCCACTACGATAGCCGCACCTGTGCGCTCACGGTACAAGCCAAAGTTCTTTGAACAAGAGGTTGTGATCAACATTTCTTCAACGTTGTCTGCCATGAAGCGAAGACCTTTCGCGTCTTCTTCTAGGCCATCACCAAAACCTTGGTAAGCGATATCAACAAACGGTGTGAAGCCGTTCTTCTGAGACAGACGCGTGATTTCTTCCCACGCAGCAAAATCGATGTCTGCGCCAGTTGGGTTATGACAACAACCGTGAAGTAAAACCACATCGTTTTTACCTGCTGTAGACAAGTCGTCTAGCATCGCAGCAACATCAACCTGCTTGGTTTCAGGGCTAAAGTAGCGATAGAACTTAACTTTAAGACCTGCCGCTTCCATCACTGGTTTGTGGTTCACGTAGCTCGGGTTTGAGATCCAAACCACCGTATCTGGTTGAGCGACTTTCATTAAGTCGCCTAACATACGCAGAGCGCCACTCGCGCCTGGCGTTTGAATCGCAGAGACACGGTCCATCGCTGAAGTGCCAGTAAGTAACAGATCAACCATGCTTTGGTTGAACTCTTCACAGCCTGCTAAGCCTACGTAAGCTTTGGTTTTTTGTGTTTCAACAACAATATCTTGAGCTTGAGAAATAGCCTTCATAACAGGCGTTTGGCCTTGGCTGTCTTTATAAACGCCAATACCCAAGTCAACTTTGTTTTCGCGTTGATCGTTGCGATAAGCAACAGAAAGAGAAAGAATCGGATCTAGTGCCGGTGTTGGTAAGTGTGAGAACATGAAAGTCACAACCCTTTGAAATTCAAGTAATGGCGTTCAAGTTAACATTTGTTGTGGGAAATTCGAAGCGAAAACTGATTCACAACACCATAAATTGATGTAACGAATACTTAACACTAAAAATTGATGAAAGGCTAACCGGAAAATTCAGTAAACCGATGGATAATCTGGTTGCTAGAGCCCCGCCAATCAAGACTTGGATCCGCTTTGTCTTGCTCGAACTTTCCATCAATCAAAGTATCAATGTAGGGCAATAACGCTTTTTGTTCTTCGGAAAGTTCTTCAAGTGTGTAGCCAGTCCAAAGCCAAATATCCTTATTTTCACATTCAGCTTTAACTCGCTTAACTAGCTTCAAAACCGCAGAGACATTCGCCGGATGCATCGGGTCGCCACCAGACAGCGACAACCCTCTGCGTTTTATACGAGTATCGTTAAGATCAGCGATGATGTGATCTTCAAGCTCTTGAGTGAACAGATGACCAGAATCGAGCCTTTGTGTCGATTGATTGTAGCAACCACGACATTGATGTACGCAGCCTGATACGAACAAGGTACAGCGTGTACCTGGCCCGTTCACGACATCAATTGGGTGATACTGGTGATAGTTCATCTTAAGCGCTTCTCGTTTATTCCGTTTCGACTATTGATCGTCGTTAAAGGTGCTTCACGCGACGTTTAACTTCTTCTTGCTTACCGAAGTTAAACGGACGAGCATCAGGGCTACCCAAGTAACCACATACACGACGTGTTACCGATACTTTTGTTGAGTCATGGTTACCACATTTAGGACAAGTGAAACCTTTGCTAGTACAGTCAAACTCACCGTTATAACCACATTCATAACACTCATCGATCGGCGTGTTCGTTCCGTAGTAAGGAACACGTGAATAACTGTAATCCCAAACGTTTTCAAGCGCTTCAATGTTCTTCTGCATGTTCGGGAACTCTCCGTAACAGATGAAACCACCGCTTGAGATATGTGGGTAAGGCATTTCAAAATCGATCTTGTCGTAAGGGTTTACCTTCTTCTGAACATCAAGGTGGAAACTGTTCGTGTAGTATCCGCGATCCGTTACACCTTCAATCACACCAAACTCTTTGGTATCGATGCGGCAGAATCGGCTACATAAGTTCTCACTTGGCGTGCCGTACAAGCTAAACGCGTAACCAGTCTCCTCAGCCCACTGATTCACGTTTTCTTTTAAGTACTTGATGATGTCTAGTGCTTTATTACGTAACTCTTCGTTGTCGTAAACGTGCTCGTCATTACCAAATAGCGCCGTGATGGTTTCGTGAATACCGATGTAACCTAGCGAAATCGAAGCTCGGCCATTTTTAAAGATGTCTGCAATAGAGTCATCGGCTTTCAATCGAACGCCGCAAGCCCCTTCCATGTAAAGGATTGGGGCAACACGTGCTTTCACATTTTCAAGACGGCTAATACGAGTTTCCAATGCACGACGTGCAACCAACAGCTTCTCATCCAGCAGTTCATAGAATGCTTTCTCATCACCTTGAGCCTTAAGTGCAATACGCGGCAAGTTCAAACTTACAACACCAAGGTTATTACGCCCCTCGTGAACCATTTCGCCGTTTTCTTCATAGGTATTTAAGAAGCTACGGCAGCCCATAGGCGTTTTGAATGAACCGGTTACTTCAACCACTTTGTCGTAGTTAAGAATGTCTGGGTACATACGCTTAGACGCACACTCTAGAGCTAGCTTCTTAATGTCGTAATTTGGATCGTCTTGCTTGTGATTCAAGCCATCTTTAATCGCAAACACAAGCTTAGGGAACACCGCTGTTTTTCGGTTTTTACCCAAGCCAGCAATACGGTTCTTTAAAATTGATTGTTGGATCAACTTCGATGCCCAGCTTGTGCCAAGACCAAAGCCAAACGTAACAAAAGGAGTTTGACCATTTGCTGTGTGTAGTGTGTTTACTTCGTACTCCAATGATTGGAATGCGTCGTAACACTCTTTCTCAGTACGTGCTGATGCAAATGCTTGTGGATCAGGGATGTCCCACTCTTTCGCAATCTCAAGGTGTTTATCATAGCTCGCCATAACGTAAGGTTCTAGCACTTCATCAATACGGTTGATGGTTGTGCCACCGTAGATGTGGCTCGCCACCTGAGCGATGATCTGCGCCGTAACCGCGGTTGCAGTTGAGATTGATTTAGGAGTATCAATCTCCGCATTTCCCATTTTGAAGCCATGTGTCAGCATGCCTTTCAAGTCGATGAGCATACAGTTAAACATTGGGAAGAACGGTGCGTAGTCTAAATCGTGGTAATGAATGTCACCTTCATCGTGCGCTTGAACCACATCACGCGGCAAAATATGCGTTTTCGCGTAGTGCTTCGCCACAATACCTGCCAACAGATCACGCTGAGTTGGAATCACTTTACCGTCTTTGTTGGCATTTTCATTGATAAGGTCAACATTGCTCTCTTCGATAAGACCCTCAATCTCGCGAGTCAGTGCACTTTGCTTCTCGCGTGCGATATCGCGATCGTGACGGTATTCGATGTAAGAGCGTGCAAGTGCCTTAAAAGGGCCCTGCATTAACTCATTTTCGACTAAGGTTTGGATTTCAGCGATATGCACTTCATCGTAATCAGCCAGCTTTAACTCTACGGCTAATGCAACGTTAAGAGCGTAGATTGCAACTTCTTTGTCTACGTTATCCGATGCTGCTTCCACTGCTGCTTGAATACGATCCCTGCTAAACGGAGCTCTCGAGCCGTCACGCTTGATTACGATTGGTTTCACTGTTTCTCCTTACCCTTAGCATACTCACAGAGTTATCCACAAACACACTATATAGGGTGATTTATTATTCGATTGGCACTATATATTGTGGCGTATTTAACGAGATGCACCACTTAAAAGTATTGATTTGGATCAACAAAAATGGGCACAAGAACAAGATCAACACGATCTTATTGCGATTGATCTCAGTTACTAAGAAAAGCATGAAATTTGCAAAAATGGAGAGGTTTTCACTTGCTTTTTTACGAGCTCTTGTAGAATAAAGGATGTCAATAATTCAACGTTAAGAATCGCATGAAAAAGCACCTATCCACACTCTTTCTTCTCACACTCTCTCAAATAGCGTTCGCGACTCCGATAGAGTCACTGAATATAACAACATGGAATATTGAATGGCTCTCTCATAACTCGGTTCCCAAAATTACTCAATCTGATCGCGGTGCTGATGATTTCGAAAGACTCAGAGCCTATTTCATAGATACAGACAGTGACATACTCGCTTTTCAAGAAGTGGATAGCGTAGACGCGATTCAAGAAGTGGTGGGGAAAGGTTACACGATTTACCTTTCGGATAGAGCAAAGCCGCAAAACCAGCATAGGCAGTTTGACGATATTAACCAGTTCACAGGGTTCGCAGTTCGTGATTCGCTAAATGTTAGTAACAAGAGTGATGTGATTCTCGACGGTAGCAATAACAGTCGGTTACGCTTTGCTAGCTACATTGTCGTTCGCCCTCAGGATAAAGACCCTATCCACATACTGTCAGTTCACCTTAAGGCTCGTTGCCAGAGCGCCTATAAAAACAATCGACACTGCCGTACGTTAAAAGAACAAGGCCAAACTCTAAATCGCTGGATAGTTGAACGGGAAAACAACGAGCAATCCTACATTGTTTTAGGCGACTTTAATCATACTTTAAGCCACCCTAAGTCTTGGTTATGGAAGATCATTGGCCAAGACAATCAGTCACAGCTTGCCACTCAGTCTACTCAACCGGATTGTATTGTCCGTTCAAATCGGAATAAGGGGCAAACATACCAATATAGAAGCATCATCGACCATATTGTGGTGAGTGAAAATTTAGAAGCCTCAGGCAATCAACAAATCTTGTTCTCAGAGCAGGACGTACTCAACTATCAGTTAAGCGATCATTGCCCGATTCTTTCTACGGTAAAACAGCGATAAAAAGCAAGCCCCAGATCAGAGTGCGACAGTCCTTTCGACTGTAACGCAATGACTGATTTGGGGCTTCCAGATTTTGAGCGACCGGAGTTAAGAAATTCTTATCTCTGATTATTCAGTTAGGAGCAAACCGTTTTTGCAACTTCTCCTTTAGCTAAATAGCGCTTAGCTAGCGCAATACCTAGCAGCATGCTGACCAAAAAAATGACAATCGTTGAGCTACCACCAGATAAGCTACTCACCGCGGGCCCCGGACAAATGCCCGCAATCCCCCAACCTAAACCAAAAATCATAGAACCCGTTACTAGTGTGCTTTCCACCTTATTGGTTGCTGGAAGGTTGATGTCATCGCCGTTTAATGCGTGCCCGCGCTTTTTAATGACCAAATGATAAAAGGGTGCAAATATCAGCAATGCGCCGCCCATAACAAACATCAAGCTAGGATCCCATTGCCCGGTAATATCAAGAAAAGCTAGAACTTTGTGTGGGTCTGCCATGCCCGATACAACCATTCCGGCTCCAAAAAGTAGGCCAGAAACTAACGCAGAAGCTAACTGAATGACTTTTGTTCTGTTCATTACATCCACCCCATCAAGCGTTTAACAAGAACAACCAATACTGCTGTGGTCATAAAGGTCGCAGTGGCAACAATAGAACGTTTAGACAAACGCCCTAGCCCAATGATGCCATGTCCACTTGTACACCCATTCGCTAGGCGAGTACCAAATCCAACCAGCAAACCGGCAATTGCTACTAAGCTAAGGCTCATGTTTGATACATCTGGAAGATCAAAACCAAATGGGGCAACAATCAACGCACTTGTGACCATGCCTAAGACAAATGCCAAGCGCCAACCTAAATCATTAGGCTTCGAGTTCTTATCTTTCAAGCTAACAAGTGCACCGACAATGCCGCTGATACCCGCGATTTTACCTGTCGCAATCATCAGAAAAACCGCAGAAAAACCCAGCAGCATGCCACCAAACAAAGACTCCCAAGGGATGCTATACATCTATTACACCTCAATAATTATTTCAATCTTCAAACCGTCGTACATCAAGCCAATTCTTGAGCACAAAAAATGCTATGCATACTAGTAATCAACGCAGCGGCTCTTTCGTCTTTTAATGAGTAAAAGACCTGTTGAGCTTCTTTACGAACTTGCACCAAGCCATGTTTTCTCAACACAGTTAAATGCTGTGAGAATGCCGATTGGCTTAATGAGGAACGTTGTTGAAGTACACCCGCACCTACCTCACCAGTTGTGAGCTGACAAAGCACCAATAGCCTTTCTGGGTGGGCCATCACACGAAGCAGGTCAGCGGCTTCTTCAACTCGTTCGTACATTTCATTCATTTGCTGGCTATCGTTCATTTCGCCTGCCTATACCAAACATTGTTAACACTTACTAAATTAGAGAATACTAATTATCATACATAAGTCAATGCTAATTTAGTATTTTACAAATTAGTCCAATTAACATTAGACAAAGCTAATTTAGAGTTGTATTGTATTTGTAAATGTTATTACTTTGGCTTTCAAAGCAGCCAAATTGAAGTAACTCAAATTAATCAAAGTACTTCGTTAAGAAGAATATCTACACCCACTCTACATACAGGCTTCATGCATTAAGAGTGGATAGCTTGACAGGTGTTAGGAGAATCTAATGACTAAAATAGTAATCATCGGCGGTGTTGCAGGTGGCGCTTCAGCAGCGGCAAGAGCACGACGTTTGAGTGAAGATGCTGAAATCATCATGTTTGAACGTGGCCAATTTGTGTCGTTTGCCAACTGCGGCCTGCCGTATCACATTGGTGGCGACATCCAAGAGCGCAGCAAGTTGCTACTTCAAACCCCTGAAAGCTTCCTTGCCCGTTTCAATGTCGATGTCCGTGTGATGAACGAAGTGGTAGACATTGACCGCCATAACAAAAAGGTGACAGTTAAAAATCTATTAGATAACACACAATACAGTGAATCCTACGACTTCTTGCTGTTGAGCCCGGGTGCTGCGCCTATCGTTCCCCCTATTTCAGGTATCGATAATCCACTGACCCATTCGCTTCGCAATATTCCAGACATGGATCGTATCCTAGCCACACTTAAGAATCGTCAGCCAACGCACGCAACAGTAGTGGGCGGTGGATTTATCGGCTTAGAGATGATGGAAGCCTTCCACCAGTTAGGAATCCAAACCAGCCTAATTGAAATGGCCGATCAAGTTATGACGCCCGTTGATAGGGAAATGGCGGGCTTTGCCCATGCAGAAATCAAAGATAAAGGTATCGACCTCAGGCTAAATATCGCACTAGAGTCCGTAGAACATCTTACTGAGTCAAACACTCTTAAGCTTACTCTGAACAATGGAGAGCAGCTTGAAACTGGCATTCTTATCATGGCGATTGGTGTTAAGCCCGAGACTAAACTCGCACAGCAAGCCGGGCTACAAATCGGGGAGCTTGGTGGGATTTGGGTCAATGAGCAAATGCAAACAAGTGACCCTTCGATCTATGCCGTCGGTGACGCCGTAGAAGAAATTGACTTTGTAACAGGCAAACAAACACTAGTACACTCGCGGGGCCTGCTAACCGCCAGGGCCGTATGGCTGCTGACAACATGCTTGGAAGAAATGAATCCTATCAAGGCACTCAAGGTACTGCGATTTGTAAAATTTTCGACCTTGCTATTGCTTCAACTGGTAAGAACGAGAAGCAGCTTAAGCGCGAGGGCGTTCACTATGAGAAGGTCTATGTTCATACAGCCAGTCACGCAAGCTACTACCCTGGTGCAGAAACGGTGTCTTTCAAAATGTTGTTTGACCCAGAAACAGGCAAGATCCTTGGTGCCCAAGCCGCGGGTAAAGACGGCGTCGATAAACGCATCGACATTATGGCCGTCGCTCAACGAGCGGGTATGACGGTCGAACAGCTTCAGCATCTTGAACTGACTTATGCGCCGCCCTACGGTAGTGCTAAAGATGTGATTAACCAAGCGGCATTTGTTGCAAACAATATCGTGAAAGGTGACGCAACGCCTATTCATTATGATGAAATCGATAATCTCTCTGACAACCAAGTGCTGCTTGATGTCAGAAACCCAGGTGAACTCACTAACGTTGGATTCATAGAAGGTGCGATTAACATTCCTGTCGACCAGTTGAGACATCGCATGGATGAGCTCCCAAAAGACAAGGAAATCGTTATTTACTGCCAAGTTGGGTTACGCGGTAACGTAGCCTACCGTCAGTTAGTCAACAACGGTTACAAAGCTCGCAACCTGATAGGCGGCTATCGCACCTATAAGTTTGCTCAAGCCTAGTTGCTTTTATTAGTGAGAACGTCTTGATAATAGTAAGGGAAGCCACTGTGCTTCCCTTATCGCTAATCCAAACTATCTGCCAACAAAAAAAGAAAAATTAATCCGCAAGCGCGAGCTCAACTGCGGCTTCCGCGTGAATGGCTGTCGTGTCATAAAGTGGTACGCGTGTGTCCTCATTGGACACCAATAGCGTGATTTCAGTGCAGCCTAAGATGACCGCTTCAGCGCCCTGCTCTTGCAAATCGTTAATTATTTCGACGTAATCTTGTTTGGACCGCTGATTTATTTTACCTAAACAAAGTTCGTTGTAGATGACATCATGAGCCAGTTTACGTTGCACACCGTTTGGCACAATTACCTCTAGGCCAAATTCTTCTTTTAGTCGCCCTTTATAAAAATCTTGTTCCATTGTGTATGCTGTCCCCAGCAGTCCAACCTTGGTTACGCCATCCTTAATCAATCTTTGCGCAGTGGCATCGGCGATGTGCAATAGAGGAATGGAAATATCTGACGCGACTTGGGGCGCCACTTTATGCATGGTATTGGTACCAATTAAAATGAAATCTGCTCCGGCTTTTTGAAGGCTCTGCGCACAGTCCAACAGCATGTCCGCACTTTTATCCCACTCTCCGGTTCGCTGTAAGACTTCTAGTTCAGCGAAATCGATACTATTGATGAGAACTTTTGCAGAGTGTAAGCCGCCTAACTTCTCTTTGGTAAAGGTGTTTAACGCTTTGTAGTAAACAACGGTTGATTCCCAGCTCATTCCGCCGATCAAGCCAATAGTTTTCATCCTTGGTCCTCATGCAAATTGATTCAGTTAACAAGCATATATCCCATTTCAGGATATGTGAAAAAAAATCCCAGCGTAATGCTGGGATTTTATGAACTAGAAGAAGTCTATTGAGTTTCGCCCGCTGTTTTTGTCTCTCTGAGGCGCAGACTTAGAGTCGTCTTTTGATTTCTTAGCGGGCTTATTGGATTTTTTAGCCGCGCTTGATTGTTTACTCTTCGATTTGCCTTTCGATGCCTTATTTTTCGAGGGTTTCGCTGTCTCAGATGGTGAACTATCCTGCTTACGTTCTTGAGGTTCTGAGACAGGCTGGTCACACACAACAACATAATATTCTTGGTTGAACTCAAAGAAGTCACCGTCGTACATCTTACGACGCTTTCGTGTCTCTAGCTCGCCATTCACCGCAACGTAACCTTCAGAGATTAGGTATTTTGCTTCACCACCACCGTCAACAAGATTAGCAATCTTGAACACTTTATAGAGCTCAATTGGGTGACTCGAAACCTCTATTCCAATCGCTTCAATTTCAATATCTTCACCATCTAGTTCGGGCTCAAATTGGGTGTCGTCGTGGTTCATCATCTTTCCAGTTACAGTCGAAAACGGCAGTTTACCTTCAATCTGAAACGAAGGACAGCTTTGGTTAAATGGCATTAAAGATTAAGCACAGGCCGCCACGCGCTGATTAAACATCACTTTAATGCGCTTCAACGAGTGAAGCGCTTCTTTTCGCTCCAACGCCGTCAATTCCATTCCATAAACCATCACTTTTTCACCGCTCGTAATGACATTTCTGAGTTCCGCCAAAGAAGCATCACCGCAACCAATCTCATCAGCCAAATTAATGAAGGTAGACGCAGAACGCTGGCACAACTGTCTTGACCTAGCGAGCTCTAACGCAATGCCGATAGTTGAGCTTTGATTCGTGTTTTTTTGTCGAGATATATACTTTTCAACCCGTTTCAGACTCGCATAACGTTCTTTCCTGCGATCGTTCAATTGCTCGATCCAACGATGAGTACAAATAGAAAGTAAGTCGTGATGCTTTTTCACCCCTTTCTCATAACGTTTGTACAATTTGTCAAAAAGTTGGTAGTTGTGAGTCAGATGCAATAGATACATCAAATACCCAGTGTAAGCTGCTCCAAGCGTCTGATAGTTTTTTATCAACTGTGTTAACTTACTTCTTATGCCTTTGTGGTCCTCTTCAAGCACATCAATATGTAGTTGAACCAGCATTAAGGCGAGACGCTCCTCTTCCCTAAACTCCGTTTTTGCGAGACTCAGCGCTTCGTTGCGGATCTTCTCTAAGTTTGCTTTACGATTTGACTCAACGACCATCAACTTAAGGCGCAGCATTGTGATTGGTAGTAACAATCCATCTTTAAACGTGGTCACCGATTGGTGCATATAAGATTGATAGTCTTTTATCGCTTTCTCAGGCATCAGTAGCATTTCGTTAACGACAGCTCGCGCTAAAAGCGTTTCATGTGCTCCCTTAGTGAGATCTACGGCTTGAGTAAGCTGCTCGTGAACACCCGCTAAATCGCCTTTTCGAGCCGAAATCATTGCTAATAATTCATATATCTTCGGCGTTTTGGTCTTTCCAGATGATAACCAAGATTGGATCATAGACTCTGCTTGGTCTAGCTCATTCAAAGCAATTAAGGACTCAGCCAACCCACAAATCGCCCAATGTCTCGGTTGCTTACGCAAACATTGGTGGTAATGGCGAGCTGCAGCAGCATAGTCACCGCGTTTAACCAACGTATAACCTTTAAGACGATGGATATGACCCGTATAGTCCGGCATCAAGTCCAATGCAGAGTCAAAAGCTTGCTGGATCTCTTTAACCGTCGCATTCTTACTTAGCTGATAAAGATGAGACATCTCTTGCTTACGTTTGTACGTCCGAGCGACACGACGCTTGAGCTCAAACAAAGAATATGGCTTAACTAGATACTCGTCTGGATCGAGATCTAGGATAGATTTCACAACACCACCGCTTGTGTCAGCAGTAAGCATCACGATAGAGCAAGACATTTGAATAAAGTTGTTCTCTCTGAGCTCTTCAATGATCTGCTTGCCATTTCGGCGTTCATCAAAGTGATAGTCGCAGATAATCGTATCAATACGAGTTTTCTTAGCTAAAGAGACAATCGAACGAACATCCTTGGCAATGTGTATCAGTCGGTCACTAAATCCTATTTCCCGAAGCAGAATTTTAATATTCGCTATAACGATGGGCGAACTCTCTGCGACAAGTACCGAAGACTGACTAATTTTCGAACTATGCGCCAACGACGTAACCTCTCAATAGGTAGGCGGTTTTATTTAGCAGCTAGACTACCGAATCGGCTACCCTAGTTACATGGCGTGTTTATCAATTTTCTGTCAGAATCACAGCCAAAAATCATAGGCGTTACAACACCTTAAAATGCAAATAAACAGACTGTTACATCCAATTAATTTTCCCAAACAAAAGCACTCTAAACATAGATATTTATTAGCATATTAGTTAACAACAACGCTTAAACAGGACTCGAGACAACGATGCAAATTTCACCTATTGCGATTAGGCTAACCAAGGGGCAAGACCTTAAAAAGGCGCTAGCTGATCTCGTCAAGAAACATCAAATAAAAGCGGGAAGCATTGCTTCTTGTGTTGGGTGTTTATCTCAACTTTCAGTGCGCTTGGCAGGCGCAAAAGAGACACTCAATGTTTCAGCTCCATTTGAAATTGTGTCCCTTGTTGGCACTCTCACTCCCAATCATCTTCATATACATATTGCCGCTGCTGATGAAAAAGGGGCGGTATGGGGCGGTCATCTACTAGAAGGAAACATCGTCGATACGACGGCAGAACTCGTTCTACATCACTATCGGTGTCTAAATTTTGAACGTGAGTACGATCCCTCTACTGGTTATAGCGAGCTCACAATACGTGAAAAAGCCGTCAAATGATCGCACCGTCTTAGAGCCATATCAAAATTTATAAACATACCTGGCTATAACATCAGCGATTGAGTGGCTCTGACCCATAGTTTGCTGTAAAAAGGTTAGAGATGTGGCAAACTCATTTAATGAGAATGGTTTTCAACAACCGCTAGCGGTTACTAAGCGATGGACATGCGATTAAAAAACTTTACCGAACAATCATCAGTTACTCATAGCAAAGGATTGAGCTTCTAATATGGGTAATCTCGCTCATATGGACCTCATTCAACAAGGGCCACTTTGCGGTGCTGATTTTGATCAGCTTATGGATAACAACTTTATCCATATGTTTGATGTGTTTAGTGAAGGCGTGTTTTACTTAGCGCCAGATGGCGAAGTCTTCTTCTATAACCCAAGTTTCTACGAACAGTTTGGCATCATGTCAGGCACTATTCATTTCAGTGAGTGGCAAGCTTGATCCACCCGCAAGACCAGCCTGCTTTCGCACGTAAAGTTGACCACCACCTTCTTAACGACAACCAGAAAATCACCTCCCAGTATCGTGTTAGAAAATTAAACGGCCAGTATATTTGGATTGAGGGAACCGCCATTACCAAGAAACGTGATGGCAAAGTCATTATGATTGGGTCGCATCGCGATGTGTCTCATCAAAAATTGATGGAATCTTATATCCAACAAGCCGCTTTCCGTGACGGTACATCTGGCCTTCCTAACCGAAGCCAACTGTTACTCGATATCGAGAAAGCGCAAATTGATGTTGCGAACAATTACTCGCTTATTTATCTGCAAGTCGAAGGCATCAAGTCTTACGTTAACCAGTACGGCTCTGACATACTTCAACAGCTGCTCGATAACCTCATTAGCGCGCTACAAGAACTCTCCGACCGATTTACCGATTATTACCACATCAGCCCTGATGATTTTGCCATCTTAGTCAAAGGCAAATACGGTTCAGAAGAGTTAACACGCCTGTGTGAACGCATCATGAAGCAATACAAGCATTCATTGTCGCAGCAAAGCAATTTATACAACAAAGATATTTGTCTCGGTGTTGTTCCGAATTTCAGTTCTCAGTTGCCGCCGGATGAGATAGTTAAAATTGCGTCTCGTACTTGTCACTTTAGTCAGGTTAAGAAAGAGAACCGTCTATCCATTTACGAGGGCGGAACGAAGAAACAAGTCGAAAGACATTTCTATATAGAACAAGGCCTAGAACAAGCGATTCTCAGCGATACGCTCTCTGTGAAATTCCAGCCGATTGTTTGTGCTAAAACACAAGAAGTCGCGAGTTTTGAAACTTTGGTTCGTTGGCGTACCAAGAATCACGGCGAGATTTACCCTGACGAGTTTATTCCTGTCGCGGAACAAAAAGGGTTTATTGTAGAGCTCGGCAATCTAGTGTTTGAAAAAGCGTGTCGTTTTATACAGAAATATCGCCACTTTCACAACCACAATAAGATACGTGTAAACGTTAATGTATCGGTTCTTCAGTTACTTAACGTTGAGTTTCCAGACACGGTTTATCAGGTAGCCCAACAATACGGGGTGCCTACACACCACATTGTTTTAGAACTGACCGAAACCTTCATACTCGATGGTAACCACAACGCCAAAAAGCAGTTAGAGCGTCTTAGTAATTATGGCTTCAAGTTATCTCTGGATGATTTCGGCGCGGGCTATAGCTCTTTAAACAGTTTCTTCGACCTACCGCTTGATCAGATCAAGATTGATAAGTCGATGGCGTGGCGTTCATTAGAAAACCACGCATCAGGAGAGTACCTTCAATTTGTGATTCAATTATGCCGGGCAAACAACGTAGATATTGTTATAGAGGGCGTTGAGAATGCTTCATGCAACACAAATTTGCTGAAATGGGCGCCTCGTACCTTCAAGGCTATTGGGTAGCCAAGCCACTGTCATTGGCGAGTGCCAGTCACTTCACGCTCAATTAAGCTATTGCTTCTATCCCTTAAATAACAAAGGCGACCCAATAGGCTCGCCTTTGTTCATTTCCGCTAATCAGAAAGCTTTACTTAATTAGCAAATTGATTCAATTCAGAAACTAGAAAGTGCGACCAGTTCCTGCGTGTATGGCTGCTTAGGTGTAGCAAACATTTGCTGGGTTTCCCCCTGTTCAATAATCTCGCCAGATTTCATCACTATGGTGTAATGGCAAAGTGATTTCACAACGTTCAAATCATGACTGATAAACAAGTAGGTTAATCCATGCTTCTCTTGTAACGACTTGAGAAGGTCAAGAACTTGCGCCTGGACGGTCCGGTCTAATGAAGAGGTCGGCTCATCAAGCAGTATAAATTCTGGCTGAAGAATCAACGCTCGCGCAATCGCTATACGCTGCCTTTGACCACCAGAAAACTCATTGGGGTAACGATGGCGAGACTCAGGGTCTAAATCCACTTCCCGCATTACATCACAAATCATCTGATCTAATGTAACTTCGTCATGATCGGTATGAACTCGTAATCCTTCTCCGATAACCTGCGCCACTGACATTCTTGGATTGAGTGCCGAGAACGGGTCTTGAAACACCACTTGCATCTTGCTGCGAAATGGCAACATCGCTTTCCGATCCAAAGCGTCAATTGCGTGTTCCCGATAACGAATATCGCCCTCAGAAGAAACCAACTTCAAGATAGCCATACCAGTGGTGGACTTACCTGAGCCACTCTCACCCACAAGACCTATAGAATGCCCTTGCTTAAGTGAAAAACTCATGTCCGTCACCGCTTTTACGTGGGATACAACTCGTTTGAAAATACCGCCAGTTATTGGGAACCATACTTTGAGTTTATCTACCGTCAAAAGTGCAGGCGCTGATTCATCGACATCGACTGGTAAGCCACGCGGATCGGATTCGATAAGTTTTTTAGTGTAAGCATGTTCCGGAGAGTTAAATACTCGTAAACATTCACCCACTTCAACCAACTGTCCGTTTTGCATCACCGCGACACGGTCAGCAATTCTTCTCACAATACTCAAATCATGTGTGATAAACAGCATTGCCATACCTAGCTCTTTTTGGAGATCTTTTAACAAGTCCAATATTTGCGCTTGGACTGACACATCAAGCGCCGTGGTTGGTTCATCCGCAATCAACAGTTCAGGTTCATTGATTAACGCCATTGCTATCATCACACGTTGGCGCTCGCCTCCTGAAAGTTCATGTGGGTACGCCGAGATTTTTTGCTCTGGGTTACGAATGCCCACTTTCTCAAGCCAACTAACCGCGTATTGCTCCGCTTTGCTTTGGCGCATACCACGATGCACCGCTAACGTTTCAACTAACTGCTTACCTATCTTATGAAGAGGATTGAGCGATACCATAGCTCTTGGAATATCATTCCAATTCTACCGCCACGAATACCGCGTAACTTTCGTTCGCTACAGCTCAACATATCGGTGTCATCAAACACAATCGAGCCATTCAGGTAATGGGCTGAGCCTTGGGGAAGAAGCTTTAATATCGCGTTAGCCGTCACCGATTTGCCAGAACCACTTTCGCCCACTAATGCCAGTGTTTCGCCTTTGTCGATCGATAAAGATACATTTTCAGTCACCGCTTCCACTTCGTCGCGGCGACCAAAGCCGATAGACAGATTTTCTATGGTTAATACTCGATTCGTCATAGTGATTACCTGCCTTGCTGATGTGGGTCGAAAGCGTCACGCACGGCTTCTCCGATAAACACTAACAGTGTCAGCATCATGGATAAGACGACGAAAGCAGAAATACCGAGCCAAGGCGCTTGCAAGTTCGCTTTACCTTGCGCGAGAAGCTCACCAAGCGATGGCGATCCTGCTGGTAAACCAAAGCCTAGGAAATCGAGAGAGGTCAAAGTGGTAACAGAACCTGACAGAATAAACGGCATCATTGTTAACGATGCTACCATCGCATTGGGTAGCATGTGGCGCAACATAATACGTTTATCGCTCACACCCATGGCTTGGGCTGCCCGAACATAATCGAAGTTACGGCAACGTAAGAACTCGGCTCTCACAACGCCAACAAGCCCCATCCAACTAAAGAGCACCATAATACCAAGCAGCCACCAAAAGTTGGGCTCAACAAAACTCGACAAAATAATTAGTAAGAACAGTGTCGGCATGCCAGACCATATCTCAATAAAGCGCTGACCAAACAGATCAAGCCAGCCGCCGTAGTAACCCTGAGTTGCGCCAACGAACACGCCGATGATGCTGGATACAATGGTGAGTACAAAACCAAATAGCACCGATATTCTAAAGCCATAAATAATCCGAGCTAAAACATCTCGGCCTTTGTCATCTGTCCCCAACCAGTTGACAGAATCTGGCGCTGAAGGCACAGATCCAACAATATCGTAATTAATCGTATCGTAGCTAAATCGGATAATCGGCCAAATTATAAAGCCCTTTTCTTCTATTAGCTCAACGACATATGGATCGGTATAGTCTGCTTCTGATTCAAACTCACCGCCAAATTGAGTTTCAGCGTACTGGTTGAATACTGGGTAGTACCATTGCTGATCGTACTCCACCAGCAAAGGTTTATCATTGGCAATCAGTTCAGCAAACAGACTAAAAAGAAATAAGATTGAGAAAAACCAAAGCGACCACAAGCCGCGTTTGTTGGCTTTAAAACGTAACCAACGAGCTTGATTCACTGGATTCATCTGTTTTTTCATTTTCACTGCTTTATGGCGACTTGTACTGTTTTGATTTTGTGGTTTTTCAATAGCTTGCTCTCTACCTTTCATGTTTAGCGCGCCTCAAAATCAATACGTGGATCGACCCACATATAGGTTAGATCCGAGACGATACTTAACAGTAAGCCAAGCAGTGTCATGATGTAGAGCGAACTGAATACAACGGGATAGTCACGTTGGATCGTAGATTCAAAACCCAATAAACCGATGCCTTCTAGAGAAAACATCACCTCAATCAGCATGGACCCTGTAAAGAAAATACTGATAAACGCAGCTGGGAATCCCGCAATAATAATTAACATCGCGTTTCGAAACACATGTTTGTAGAGAATGCTGCCTTCATCGAGACCTTTCGCTCTCGCAGTTACGACATACTGCTTATTGATTTCATCCAAGAAGGAGTTTTTAGTCAGCATACTAAGTGTGGCAAACCCACCAATCACCATGGCAAAAATAGGCAGAGCTAGGTGCCAGAAATAATCGATGATTTGTTCATACCAAGGCAGTTGGTCGAAGTTGCTCGACACTAATCCTCGAAGTGGGAACCAGCTAAAATAGTTTCCGCTGGCGAACAGAATGATCAGAATAATGGCGAACAAGAAGCCCGGAATGGCATACCCGATGATCACCACCGCACTAGACCAGACATCAAAACGCGAGCCGTGATGAATGGCCTTCATGATTCCCAAAGGTATAGAAATAAGATAGATGATTAGAGTGCTCCATAACCCTAAGGATATGGAGACAGGCAAACGCTCGACGATAAGATCAATCACATTACCACCTTTAAACAAGCTTTCACCAAAGTTAAAAGTGACGTAGTTCTTAAGCATTTCGAAATAACGAACATGAATCGGCTTATCAAAACCAAACTGCTTCTTTATCTCTTCAACCACTTCTGGGTCTAAACCTCTAGAGCCTTTATAGCCCGTATTCGAGGCTTCTTCTATTACCGCGGTTTCAGCGGCATTACCGCCACCAGTGATGCGATTTAAAAGACCCGCTTCTAACCCTTCCATTTGAGCAATGGCTTGCTCTACAGGACCACCCGGAGCAACTTGAATGATAAAAAAATTAATAGTGATGATTGCCCATAACGTAGGTATTACGAGCAATAATCGTCGAAAAAGATACGCCGCCATCTGACTCCCCTACTAGCGTCTTTTCTCTGGTAACTTGGCAGCTTTCTCTTTAGAAACCCACCAAGTATCGACACCGAGATCGTAATCAGGGCGAATCTCTGGTCGCTCAAACTTGTCCCAAGTCGCCACTCGATATTTACTGTAATGCCATTGCGGAACCATATAGAAGTTCCACTGCAATACGCGGTCAAGTGCGCGACCTAGCGCAAGCAATTGCTCAGGATTCTCTTGGTTATCGGCAATCGCTTGAGTCAGGTAATCAACGGCAGGGTCCATAACACCGGCGGTATTGTAGGTTGAATCGATGAAGTTAGAATTCCAAACAATCATCAAACTTGAGTTAGGGTATGAGTTTGCAAAATAGCGAGACGAAACCATATCAAAATCGCGATCTCTCAACCGTTTGATATATTGAGTTCGGTCAACTGAACGAAGCTTCATATCAATCCCCATACGCTTTAGGTTTCGTTGGAATGGGATCGCATACGTCTCAACGTTTGGATTGTAAATCAACAGTTCAAAGCTCATCACTTCGCCTGTTTCCACATTGGTCATCGCTTTATTTTTAAGCTCCCAACCCGCTTCTTTAAATAACTGGAAAGCAGTGCGCATCTGGCTACGAATACGGCCTGAACCATCCGTTTTAGGCGGTTGATACTCTTCTGTGAATACGCGCGGTGGAATTTTGTCTTTTATCGGTTCTAATACTGCCTTTTCTGCATCCGAGGGTAACCCGAAAGCTGCATATTCGGTATTTTGGAAGTAGCTTCGAGTTCGAGCATTTTGATTGTAGAAAAGGTTAGCATTCATCCATTCAAAATCCATCGCATAGGCGATTGCCTCACGCACCTTAGGATCGTTAAATACAGGGCGTTGGATATTGAACACAAATCCATTAGCAGCTTGTGGCTGCTGATGCGGGATTTCTTCTTTTTTAATAAATCCCTTATCAAAGTTAGTACCCGTGTAAGAGTTTTCCCAAAACTTCGGCTCACTCTCGATACGAATATCAAACTCCCCCGCTTTGAAGGCTTCTAACATGACTGTGTCATCGCGATAATAGTCATACTGAACCGTCGTAAAGTTGTTCCTACCAATATTAACAGGGAGATCTTTTGCCCAATAATCTTTGACTAAGCCGTAAGTAACGCTTTGGCCCGCCTTATAATCGACAATTTTGTAGGCGCTGCTGCCTACTGGTGGCTCATTGAGTGGCTCACTGAATACGCGATCCTTCCAAAAGTGTTTAGGCAGTACGCGTGTAGATTGAGCAAAGCTAAACAGTTTCTCGCGATCCGGCTCTGCCATTTCAATGCGTACAACCAAATCTGACTTGGCTTTCACAGACTTAATGGATTTGTAGTAAGAACGGTATTGAGGTACACCCTCTGTCATAAACTTATCGAACGTAAACTCAACGTCATGGGCGGTAATCGGCTTGCCATCATGGAAACGGGCATTGGGGTTAATATCTAACTCTAACCACATGTAGTCATCTGAGTAGCGAACGTTACTTGCAATAAGTGGATAGTAACTGTCGATTTCATCGCTTGGTGAGTACATCAAAGTATCGTAAAGCTGCCCAGTAGCTGCAGCGGCCACACCACGAGATGCATAGCGGTTAAAGTTATCAAAGGTACCCATCTGGCCATAAGTGACTTTGCCGTACTTTGGTGCGTCTGGGTTTACATAATCAAAATGAGTAAAATTTTCAGGGTATTTCGCAGTTCCGAACCCCACCAGTGATTGAGTCTCTATAACAGCCGCGTAGGATGCAGCGGAGCCTAGCATACATAGGCTAGCACCTAAGGCTGCCCAGCGAATCTTCCTCATTTATGATCTCCCTTTAGAAACGTTCGGAATCAACGTCCATGCCGTTCTTATTCTGATTTTAGTTAGATAAATAACAAATAATAAATATTAATAATTCAGACACTTGGATAAGTATAGGAAAAAAGTTTTAAAAGGTGCAATGCTAAGTTTGTCAATATTGTGCTTCTTTGTGTTTCAGCCAGAAACAAAAAGAGGCGCTGGTTGCGCCTCTTGGATCATAGATCTAGGAATGTATCAGTTGTGCAGCGATAACTATTAGTTGTTCGATACAATAAATAGCACTTCGACTCTGCGATTGCATGCCTTACCCGCTGTCGTTTTATTGGTACATGCAGGGACATACTCGCCATATCCTCTGGTAAAAATGGCATTCATTGAGACGTTGTTACTTACGAGCGTTTGTTTTACGGCCTGCGCTCGTTTGATTGATAAATTGTCATTCAGTTTTTGGCCGCCCGTGTTATCGGTATGCCCATCAATAACGATGTCGATTCCCGGTTCGCTAGCAAGGTAGCGACCCATCATATCTAACCAGTAGCTCGATTCAGGAGCGACATTTGCCGAGCCAGTATTGAACTTAATCGTGTCTTTCAGTTTCACCATCACATGATTACCTGGCAGTACCTCATAGTCCACACCATTTTTAACCAAAAAACTCTGTAATGAATGGTAACTATTGGTACGACTTTGGCCCATCGAACCTTTCACACTTGCTCTGGCAGGCGTGGTCGCATTGCCCCACTCAGGGTGACGCAGTTCTTGGCTACTTTTTGGTGCCGTATCTAACATGTCTCCACCGAGAAGCATGCTATCTGGTGGCAATGTGCCACAGCCAACGAGTAGAGAGGCTAACGCTAAAAGTATGTACTTCATGTAAACACCGCTGATATTTCCTAATGACAAACTCTATATCGGCGCCGCGTAAAAATCTTTAAGTGAAAATCAACATAAATTCATCCCAACAATGAAAATGTGACCAAAGTTAGAAGTACAATTCCGCGACCTCAAACAAATCGTAAAGATTTGTTCAATTAGCGCTATTTATGTTTTCCTAGTCCGTACTTCCCGCTAAAATTGAACCTTAATACTTAATTATGTGATTATTTTATGAAAAAGTTCACTTCTACACTGTTTGCACTTGTGGCCAGTGTGTTTCTACTCGTGGGATGTGGGGAAAACCTTCTACCGCAAGAAGGCAAGCATTTTTCTGTTCTTCCCTCTGATTTGTCCAAGTACAAATTAGATCCTGTGACTGAGGTCTTCTCACTTCAATGTGGCCACTGTCGCCAAATGGAGCATGTAATTCCTGAACTAGAAAAGCAGACAGGTCAAAGCTTTGGTAAGGTTCATGTGACTTTCAATGAAGGCGCTAAGATTGGTGCGATGATTTACTACACAGCGGTAATGCAGCTTGATGGTGTGCCAGACGGTGAGATGATGGATGAGCTTTTCGCGGCAGTTCAGCTTGGTGACGGTGCTAGCCTTCAAGACAGACAAAAAGCCATTGAACAGGCTTTCATTTCACGTGACCTCTACACACCGTACGAGCTGAATGAATCTCACCAATCAACGCTATTCGAACATATGGTTGTTGCAGAAGGCGTTTCTGTCGATGGCCGCATCAACGCTGTCCCTAGTTTCATCATTGACGGCAGATACTTAATCAATACTTCGGCTCATGAAAGCGTTGAAGACATCGCCCGCACCATTAACTACCTAATTAAAAACATTTAAGACAGGAACATTGCAATGAGTAAAATGACCATCGCTATTATCATCCTTGCGGTCTCACTTTTCCTGATGTACCGCAGTTGGAGCAATAACAAAGCCGCAGATGCGAACGCCGAGTTGGGTCAAGCATTTTTAGCAGAAAATGCGAAAACAGAAGGCATCGTAACACGCCCGTCTGGCCTGCAAATTCTTTCACTTCAGGAAGGCACAGGTACAGTAAATCCAACAGCGAAAAGCAAAGTGAAAGTACATTATCATGGCACTTTGACGGATGGCACGGTATTCGACAGCTCTGTTGACCGTGGTGAGCCAATCGTATTCGGCCTAAATCAAGTGATTAAAGGTTGGACCGAAGGCCTACAAACCATGGTTGTTGGGCAAAAAGTTCGTCTGTTTATACCAAGTGATTTAGCTTACGGTAACCGTGGAGTTGGCTCTATTCCAGCAGGTTCAGTGCTAATTTTCGATGTTGAACTGCTTGAAATTCAAGACTAACAAGAAAACGTTGTGAGTATAATGCCCCATGCCGGATGGTTTGGGGCTTTTGTTTATATTCACCCGGCATTTTTAGTACCATAGGGGGCTTATCGCTTGACTACAAGCGACAATTCATCGGCCACTTTAGAAACAAAGGAAAACGTTTAATGTTGAAGATTTCTAACACGGTTGAGTTGGCTGAATGGGAAATTGAGCTGACGGCGATTAGAGCAATGGGATCTGGTGGCCAGAAAGTTAACAAAACCAGTAGCGCCATACATTTACGCTTCGATATCAAACGTTCTACGCTTCCCCAATTCTACAAAGAGAGGCTTTTAGCGGTTACCGACTCCCGTATTACGAAAGACGGTGTCATCATTATTAAGGCCCAGCAATATCGAACTCAAGAACAAAATCGTGAAGATGCCCTACTAAGCTTAAAGAAATCATTCTTGCCGCCATTGTTATCCAAAAGATACGCAGGCCCACAAAACCCACCAAAGCTTCTCAAGTTAGACGAGTCGATGCCAAAAAGCGTAAAAGTCAAACCAAGTCATTAAGAGGCAAGATCAGATAAACCTCTTTTGGTTCCTTTTATCATAAATCGACCGCTAAAACTATTCACTCTTAACCCAATCTAATAACCGACTATCATTCAGAGAGTTAGGATTTTATATCCCGTAACAAAACTGTCATATTCAGGTGAATATTTGATTTTCAATGCGAAGAAAGAAGTATGTTCGAGACATAAGATACGCAACGGGGTTCTTATTGTGAGTTTTGCCCTAAGCATTCGACCCACATCTCAACCTAAAGGTCTATTGTTTATCCCTGCCAAATGTTTCGCTATCTACTATTGATATCATACATAGTTATAACTACTCTTTAAAAATAACAAGTACAATTGATTCAACTATTAATTAGGTAATCTCATGAATATCAAGCAGAAACTGTATTCATTGGGCTTTATTGCCATTCTTGGCGTTGTGACCCTTTTAGCTACCTCTACGAAATTCGCCAACACTACGGAAGAGTTAAACAAAGCAAGCTATCTTGTCGCCCAACTAGAAATCAGACTCCTTAACCTAAGGAGAAACGAAAAAGACTTTTTACTTCGTAAGGACATGAAGTACTTAGATAAATTTAACAAAAACATGGAAACGTTCTTATCTTATGAATCCCAACTGTCCACAATACTTGCCGACAACAACCTCCCGTCTAGTGCTCAACTGAGAACCGATATCAATCATTACAAAGATGGATTTACACAACTTGTACGGGCTTTCGAAACGCACGGCCTGAACAAAGAGGTGGGTCTGCTCGGTTCGTATTACTCAAAGATGAAGGAGACACAAACAAATTCCTCTAGTGAGAAACTTATCAAGCTCTATTCCTTTAATTCAAAAGTTATGGAAGGCGAACTTGATGCGAGTTTAGGCTCGAACTTCTCCAATGATTTGGTCACAGCAGCTAAAGCATTGGTAGAGCAGAAGGTCGTGATTGGTCTTAAATACAATGAAGGGCTATTGGGTAATACTCGTGGCTTATCACATACCGTTGAAGAGCAATTCAAAAGCTTCTCAGCAGCCTTAGACGAAGAGCTGCTTTCCTCTGAAGAACGTTTAGACTTGATAAAACAGCTGGTGACTCTGCTCATCATCATTGTCATCATTGCTTTGGTTTATCAAATTTCTCGCTCAATCAATCTTCAAGTTGCTCAGCTATTGAAGGTCATCCAAGAGATTTCTGAAACGAATGATGTGGGTCGTCGCTCTGAGCTGAAAGGTAAGAATGAACTGGTTTCCATAGGCGAATACTTCAACCGTCTTCTAGACAAATTGGAAGCTCTTATTTCTGGGTCGCAAGCAAAATCCTCAAGCTTAGCGGCAAGTACAGGCAACATGCACAATGCGCTACAAGATGTTATTGAGCAATTCCATGTTCAGGCTGATCACACCACTACTATGGCAACGTCGGTTCAAGAAATGGTTGCGACCATCAACGAGATTTCAGAAAGCACGGCGGTTGCAGTTGAAGGTGTTCAACAAGCGGCAAACAATGCTCAAGATGGACGTAAAGTGGTTGAGTCTACGGTGAGTAACATTAGCCAGCTCTCCTCTACCCTGCATGACAGTCAACAATCGATTTCATCGTTAAACGAGCATGTCGATCAAATTGGTGGCGCAGTAACCATCATCCAAGGTATTGCAGAACAGACTAACCTGCTTGCACTCAATGCCGCCATCGAGCTGCTCGTGCTGGTGAACAAGGCCGTGGCTTTGCCGTGGTTGCAGACGAAGTTCGTGCTTTGGCGAGTCGCACTCATCAATCAACAGAAGAGATCACCAAAGTGGTTTCTGCGATTCAAAGTCAAATGTCTACGGTTGTTTCAAACATTGATCAATGTAACGAACAAGGCCAAGAAACACTTGGTGCCTCTCAAACATTGGATGCAAGCCTAAGCCAAATCATTACGGATATGGATACGATTCAGGCCAACTCAGAACGCATTGCATCTGCCATTGAAGAACAAGGCATCGTGATGAATCAAGTCAGTGAATCCATCACCGAGCTTAACTCAATCTCAGATAACAACATGCAATCTGCTCAACAATGTTTATCAGAAGTCGATATGGTTTCTTCACAAGCAAAACAAATGGACGCTGCTGTTGCCGAGTTTCGTACCAGTAAGTAAATAGTGGATTTGGCTGTGAAGCTTCGCAAGCTTACCCTCATTAACTCCGGTCACGACGTCGATGATCGGAGTTATTTAGGGAGTAATTCAACACCATTCGCTTAGTGATTAAAACTACCGTTCACAGCGGTATGAAAACACTTCGAGATTTATCTTAGAAGCTGTACGACATGCCTATAGTGATTTCATCAGTAGTTAAATCTCGATCCACAACAAAGTGCGTGTACTTCACATACGGGGTGAAGTCATCTATCGCGTAAGACACAATGAACTCATGCTCGTTCGTTCGAAAATCGTCGTCAATATGGAATATGGCGTAACTTGAACCCGATCCGGTGTTCATTACTTCAATATAGTTCCCATCAAAATCATAGTTTTCATGTGTCCAAGTGTAGGCAAAGTTAAAACCAGAATATTCGACATGACCACCAAGAAAAAACTTGTTCGCCGTAAAGTCTAAATCACTTTGAGAATTAAATGATGTATCTGAGCTCGGTGCCATATGCCCATAACGGATTGCACTAGTTGCGCTCTTTTGAGACCCATCAATGTATCCAATACCAGTAAACACACCATACCAATCTGCGCTATATGCTAACGTTATTTCAAAGAGGTTCTCATATCCTGCAACGCTATCATGCGTTAATTCATCACTTATACGATTAAATGGTAAACCTAGCTTGCGGTCGTAATCAGCAAAGTGATGGTGGTTACGGTCAGACCAACGGCCATATTCATAGTAACCTGTTAGTGAAAACTTATCAGTCAGGTCCAGTGTTTGGCACACGCCTGCAGCGTACCAGCCTGCATCATCACCACCAAGATAGACAGATGTTCCTTTTTCATTAACTGAAAAAGTACCGCCGACTTCTGAAATGTGAGAGTCGAAGTTATGCTCAACATAGATGTTTTGATGTGCTGAAGCAACAAGAGGAAATGCAGCTACTAATGAAGCCGATAAAATTGTTTTTTTCATGGAAATTTCCCAAGCAAATGAAATTTAGGAAATCCTTTTAGGCAATTAATTAGTCAAAAATCCATCTGACACGAAAAATATAAAGAGCACCCATTAGTAACTAAATGCCCAATGTGGAATGTCCGACTTAAATAGTGGTTATTAATCAATTAAAACAGTCAGTTAACGCCCCATTGCATTCAAAGTAAGTATGTAAAGAGATGCAAAGTGTTTGTTTCATTTTGTTTCTATAAACACACATCCATTACTTAGAAACATGGCTACTAATCCAAAGCTACTTTGCAGTTAATAGGATGTGTGACGTTTGGTACCTTTGCTGCCCTGATCAGATCAGTGTTTGGGCTTTAGCCATTTATATATACATCTTCACGCGACCTCAACAGATAATGGTTTGATCATAAAGTATTGTCGCTTCACTCATCACGAGGTATGCACTAAGAAAAGGGAGAGTTGGTCTACCTCGAAGACTATTCTCAAGAATTCGGCAAAGTAGTTTTAAAAAACATAAAAAATCGGAAACCAATAACAGGTTTCCGATTGTCTTTCGACATAAGAGTTATCGCCCTTACTTCAAATGAAATGGACCGTGAGCCATATTCGGGCGTTAGTTACAATGACTTCTTTAGTCCGTAATGTCACTCACTATCAGGTCAAAGGTAGCCGTATCATCGATTGCAATGGCTTGATAAACCTTATCATTTTCGACTGTCACTGAAGCTGGGCCTATCGCCGCTGTTTTGGTACCCGTAGGCGTTACAGTTACGAAGTACGTCCCTGCTGCTACATAAATACCTTGTTCATCTTCTTTAAAATCAAAGCCGGAAATTGCAGGGCTAGCAGAGGTAATATCGCTTGTTTCAGTTAGATAAACGTCTACGGTTGATGCGCTGGGCGCTGCATGGATAACGTTTAATTTTGCACTTGTTGCCACGGGTCTGCGGTCAGTTTTAACAATCAAACCCTCTATCGAAGCCAGCTCGTTGACAGCGAAGATTCCATAATCCATACCTTTATCAAGGGTTTGACCGTTAACATCAATAACAACGGTTGCAGGTGTATCATCAACATAAACATCGATATCATAACTGCCAGCTGTTACAGCGGTGTAGTCGCGAACCTGTTCGAAGTCTAGGTCAGACACAGCTTCAGTGCCGTTCAGTGACACATCCACTCTTGGCGCATCATCGACCAAGTGACCCACTTGAATCTCTGCACTTTCTGTCGCATTGTAAATAATTGAAGATGAGGAACCATCCATCACTAAAAGCTTAACTGGCGATGATCCATCACTATCTTGGTTTGGAACTGCAGCGATCGTTAGCTCAGTATTGTTGGCTAAAGCCACTGTGCCCGAATCAAAAGCAACAGTTTGTGTGCCTGCAAGCGCTAAACGTATTTGATAGTCACCACCAGGGATATTAAGTACACCTGTATCGTTTTGGTATGAGAGCGTCGCTTGTGCTGTCGATGTAGACAAATCAGCACCTGGAGCAGTAACGTATAAATCAACGTCAGGCACACCAGCAGCAGCATGCGCCACTTGGACATCTAATGTGGTACTACTTTGGTTACCCGCTACCGGACGGGAAAGTACTAAAGCATCAACGGCGTTGCTGCTGGCTGCGTCAGCTTCACCCACCACCACGACTGTGTATTTGTTGAGTTCACTTAAATTTAGGGTAGTGTCGGAAATTACTGTTGTCGTAGCTCCGCCTGGAAGCTGAACATCAACACGAACGGTGTTGCTGCCCGCTGTAACGCTACTAAAACCTGACGCCGCGCCGAAATCAACATTCGTCCATTGAGGGCTACCATTTAACCAAACATTGGCTAAGGGAGCATCTTTCGAAGCGTGCGCAGCTTGTAATGAGCTGGTTCCGTTGTCGTCACTACTGTTGCAACCGACAAGCGCGACAGCGATGAGAGTTGCAGGGATTATATTCTTACTAAACATTGCGTTGTTCCTTACCTGTTTTTCAGACAAAACGAGGCCGCACTTATAAACGCGCTATAAGAGAGTCGGGTTCGTCCAGTGAAAGTTAGTATGAAATAGCCCGCCGGTAGTCTTACAAACTCTGCCCCTACAGATACCACGCTTTGTATCACCGATACTGGTTACCATACTTCCAACAATGCTTACGAATTTCAAAAATAAACAGATCAAATATTTAACAAAAATGATTATCAAAACCAATTTCGCCCTCTTTCCCTTATAACTCTCTATTAATTAGTCAGTTACTCCACTTTTCTACGCCATTTACGATCCCCTAATTGACACTATATTTCACGCAATCGCTTGCTTAAAAAATCTTATGCCAATTTACTCTTTGATTTAAGACAATAACACCACAAACAACTTCCATCCCAACCTTGTATTGGTGTAACTTCTACTCCCTGATTAAATCTATGTTTCAAAGTGTTTCGGACTAAGCCCAGCATGGCCTAGCTGCTGATTCATCACTAAGTGAGTAATTACAATGTGGAATAGACTGAACAAGTCCATGATGTTCTGCCAAATGATGTTTGGCTTATCTTTCTATGGCGTTCTAGTGAGTCTTACTCGTTTCTTTTTAGAAGATCTCAACTACAACGAAGCCGATACCATGATGATCGTCGGCGCATTCTCGGCGATTGGACCGCTGTTTGCTATTGCTGGTGGCTTTATAGCCGACAAATTCTTGGGCGCTTATCGCTCACTGACCTTCAGTTTCTTTGCTTTCGCCTCTGGCTATGTTTTGCTTGTCATTGGCGCCTCTATGACTAACGTACCACTATCTATGTCTGGTATTGCTTTGGCCAGTTATGGTCGCGGCTTAATGTCCCCTTCTTACCCAAGCCTTTACAAGCGCACGTTCACGTCCCAAGAAGATTTTGAGAAGGGCTATCCAATTAACTACTCAGTTAATAACGTTGGTGCGTTCTTGGGCCAATACCTGTTCCCAATGTTAGTTCTTATCATTGGTTTCCACGGTGGCTTTACTATCTCAGCTGTACTCGCAGCCGCTGCGTTTACCATGATGGTAATTTTCCGTAAGGGGCTTGTGGGTGTTTCCGCTGAAATCGACAAACAATCTGTTTCAACTAAAAACTGGATCCTATTCTTTACGCTTTCTGCTGCGATGATTGGCCTTGTTTTCTTCATGTTCTCAAACATGGATGTTGGCCAAAACATTGTTTATGCCATCGGCCTAGCTGCGATTTTGTACTTCGTTTCGCTTATGTTCAAAGTAAGCAAACCCGAAGCGCTGAAAATGGGTACTATCCTAATCATTACTTTCTTAACCACCTGCTTCTTTGTTTACTATGGCCAAATGATGACATCGATGAACATGGTAGCGATGAACACGCTGAAAGGTTCTTTGTTTGGCTTTATTCCGCTTGAGCCAGAAGCGGCAATGGCGATGAACCCTCTGTGGTGTATGGTGGGTGGCCCAATCGTCGCAGCAACATTTAGCATGCTAGAGAAAAGAAAGATCTTTCTTTCAACGGCGACTAAAGTTGCTTTCTCATTTGTACTAACGGCAATTGCATTCGGTATCTTGACGTTTGCAGTTACCACTGTTGGTGAAGATGCGATAATTCGCCCTGAAATCTTCCTAGCAATCCACTTCTTCCAAGCGATTGCAGAAGTGATTGTTGGCTCAATGGTCGTTGCATTTATCTTGTCTGTAGCACCGAAGCATATCGAGAACTTCTCTGTTAGCCTGTTTTCAGTTGCACTCGCATTGTCGGGCATCATAGGAGCAGTGTTCTCTACGTCTATCGCACTAGAGAAAGGCCAAGCTATCACACAAGAGATTGTCCAAAACGTATACGGGGACTACTTCCAGCTACTTACGATTCTCGCCGTGGTTATGGTGGGTGTGGCTCTGGTCTGCTCGAAAGTGATTCAAATGATGCTTAACGCCGCAGAGCAGCACGAAGTACAAGAGATAAACGTTTAATGTTCTTGCTGAACTACTCCTGAGGTTTTGGTTTAACTTTGTGAAAGAGTTCTCTTACAACAAAGCTTTTATCTAGCTATTAACTAATGCCCGGTTACTACTTAACTTATCTCAACTCAAGTAGCCACCGGGCATTTTAGTATTTATACGTTCGATGAACTTATTGGTGCAAGGGCAAACACACTAGTCCGAATAGTTTTCAGTTCGCGTTGTTAACGTCATACCAATCAAGCCGCGATGGAGCTTGTATCTTGCAGCGTTCTTAGTGCCAGATACTCATTAAACGCCGCTTTAAGCTCTGCATGTCTTAGGCCAAACTCAACACATGCTTTCATGTATCCTAGTTTGTCTCCACAGTCGTATGAGACTCCAACCATGTGGAACGCGTTCACCACTTCGGTTGTCATCAAGCTTTCAATGGCATCGGTTAACTGGATTTCACCGCCAACGCCAGCCTGAGTTTGTTTTAGTTCTTGCCATATACTTGGCGAACAAAAAGGAAAATTTCCACCTTTTTGACACGAAGGAAACACATAAGGAAGGGACAAGTAATCCAATAATCCATAGGACAATACTGTCAATTGTGTATATGGGTAACAAGCTCTACGCGATTTTTACCTTTTGATTTGGCTTTATACATGAGTTTATCTGCTTCGGTCATAGTAATTGGATTAAGCAACTGGCTATAGTGAACAGCGCCAACGCTCACACTGACTGAGGCTCGTGGTGCAGATTCGATTGTAATTTCAGCAACAGATTGGCAGATTTTACTGGTTAGAAACTCTGCGTTGTCCAACTCCATGTCACTGGCAATAATTGAAAATTCTTCTCCCCCTACCCGAGCAAACAAAGCGTTAGCTGGGATAAGAGGTTTTACCGTAGTCGCAACACTATGAATCACTTCATCGCCCACGCCATGGCCATACGTATCGTTGATCGATTTGAAATCATCAATATCAAAAAGCACTATCACAACGTCAGGCGTCCCTAATTCAAAATTTTTCCACTGTTCGACGAAATGGCGGCGATTGCTAATCCCCGTTAATGCATCTTCCTGAGACTGCACAAGCAACTTAGCGTTTAGCGCTTCAAGCTCTCTCGTACGTTCTTTGACGGTTCGCTTCAACATGTAAATGTAGCCAGACGCCATTAGGAAAACGATCAAGATAACGCTTGTGATGAAATGCTTGGGATACACAGTTTCGACGTGAAACCACCGATTGAGAATCTGCTCTTTCTCTATTCGAGGTACTCGATTAAAGCCTTGATCAATGGTCGTCAGTAAAGAGACATTGTTTTCACTGACAGCGGGTTTTAATGCACCTGAATACAAGTGAAGTATTGGGACATACTCAGCGCTTGCTTCAAATACTGACATATAGAAGTTTGCAACTTGGAGATCTGAAATGAAACCATCAATCGTTTCTTGTGCAGCCGCCTGCATAAGTTCCTCGTTATTACTAAACTCAACCAGCGGCAACTGGGGGAAATTGTTTTGTGCAAAATATTGTTCATACCCCCCGTCACGACACCAACACCACGATTGCCCACGCCGGTTAAGAAGAAATTTACATCGGTACCAATCAGGCGCTGGCTTATATAGAGCTGCGTATCGATAACTATGATGTCATTACCGAAATCTAAGAACTCGTCCCTAGGGGATGAAAACAGTAAACCACCATGGACATCCGCCCGCCCATCTTTCACTGCATTGATCGATTCATTCCAATCTAATAGCAAGAACTCTATTTGTACGTTGTTATTTCGGCTGTAAGCATTCCAGAAATCAACCAAAATCCCACTGGGTTCGCCTGTTTCAGAAATGTAGGAGAATGGCTTCCATGCTTTAGAGTTGGTCACAGTCAAAATTCGGGTGTTCGAAAGGGTATCGTCATTCGTGGCGTGTGCTGCCATGAGAGGAATCAAAGGTAGGATTAATAGGCTAGCCTTCGCATTAACGCCATTCACTCCCCCATTTCAATGAAATTGAATCAGCATCACACTTTAGTACTACTTTAGAAGTGTCGCCCAGATTTAGGAGATTGCAAAAACAGGGCTCTCAATCCGATCTATTTACCCCTTTTTGATAAGCACTTGGATTATTATTACATTCACAAAAAAGCCTTCTCATTTGAGAAGGCTTCAAGCTCAATACCAATTAGATATGAGTCGTGGCGACATACTCGTTTAACTCATCGTTTGATACCGATGTGACAAACTGGTCATCCACGTAAAATGCAACGCTATCTTTACCTTTCTCACCGCGAAGGATCTGCTCTGTTCCATCAATGTATGAGATTTCCATCTGAAGTGTATTTTCGTCTAGCTGAGTCATTGTCGCTTGTTCAATGTCTGAGTTGTTCGAAAGGTTTAGAGGAACATCTTTAAGAGCTGGATCTAAGCTGTCATTCACTTTGATGTAGTTCTTAGTGGGTGTATCAACCACTGCAGGGCCTTTGCTGATTGGGTTTTCACCAGTCCAGAATTCAATCGCATTCACAATGAATAAGTCTGCCGCACCCGCAATACCGTAAACAGGCGATAGAAGCATAAACAGTCCAGCACGAGCATTTCGGTTATCGACTGCTTCTAAGTTGAACTTGCTTACCATACCTGTCGTTGCCATTTGCCCCATACAACCTGTTAATGCACTTGCACCAAGAGCAACTACAACAGCAACTTTTAGTGATTTAAGTTTCATGATTTTCACCGCTATTAAAAAAACGGCGAGATTGTAATGATCAAAAATACACTTTGAAACATGTTTTTGCTTTGATTTGCACAAAAATGACTGTGTCAAAATTCCAACACATTCGAATATCACGAAAACTCACCATTGGTAATTTCGAATTCACTATTACTGATGAGTGCAGTGTTTAATCTCAAAACATCGAAATTAAGCATAAAATATCCTGCAAAACTCAAAATCAGACTACCGCTCAAACATAATCGTCGACTCACCCAATATGGTGAACAATATGCCACTAGACACACAAGATATGCTAAAAAAAACATTTATTTAACAACGCAAAATTAATTTCCTAATAAAGCAAAAAAGAGATTCCAATCACAGTTCTTTTGTTTATAATTCGCGCCCATTGCGGCTTATTTTGATAAACGCAAACAAAATTTGATAACCCTTTTCATCCACTCCTCTTTGCCTAGGTAAAGAGCCAAACCGAGAACAACAATGAGCAAGTTAGACAAAGCGATGCGCATTCTTTTAGCAGGATTTTGTATCAACCTGTGTCTGGGCATTCTGTATGCCTGGAGTGTATTCAACAAAGCACTTGTGACTGACTTTGGCTGGAGCGCAGCTGACGCTTCATCACCTTACGCTATCGCTACTATCACTTTCTCTGTGTGTCTACTGGTTGCAGGTATCCTGCAAGACCGCATGGGCCCACGTAAGATCCTTATCCTAGGTACTTTCCTAACAGGTGCAGGCATGATTGCATCTGGCTTCGCATCTTCTGTACTAATGCTGAACATCACTTTCGGCGTAATTACAGGTGCAGGTATCGGTTTCGGTTACGCGTGTCTTTCTCCATCGGCGATGAAATGGTTCCACCCAAGCAAGAAAGGCCTGGTTAACGGCCTCATCGCTGCGGGCTTTGGTTTGGCTGCAATCTACCTAGCGCCATTAACGTCTATGCTGATCTCTCAACTTGGCATCAACACTGCGTTCATGATTCTTGGTGTTGGCGTAATGATCATTGCAGTTCCACTTGCGTGCACAATCAACAACCCACCGGCTGATTATGTTCCTGCAGAGCCTAAAGTAAAAGCAGGTCAAGCACCTAAAGCGGTTAAACAAGCGAATGACATCAGCTGGAAAGCGATGCTAAAAACGCCTCAGTTCTACTCTCTTTGGGTAATGTACGCGTTTGCTGCATCTGTGGGCCTAATGATCATTGGTAACATCACTAACATCGCAAGTGTTCAAGCAAACCTGCCAAACGCAGTTTACCTAGCGTCTATCCTTGCTGTGTTTAACTCAGGCGGCCGTATTGCAGCGGGTATCCTATCTGACAAGATTGGCTGTGTACGTACTCTTCTTCTTGCGTTCATTCTGCAAGGCGTAAACATGGTTCTGTTCGCAACGTTCCAATCTGAGTTCACTCTAATCATCGGTACAGCAGTTGCGGCAGTTGGTTACGGTACACTTCTGGCAGTATTCCCATCTATCACAGCTGAATACTACGGACTGAAGAACTACGGTACGAACTACGGCGTTCTATACACAGCATGGGGTATCGGCGGTGCAATCGGTGTTGCGGTTGTTGGTTACTCTATGGGTAACGGCGGCGGTTACGGCCTTGCTTACACAATCTCAGCAGCAATGATGGCAGTGTGTGTGGTTCTTGCATTCGTGACGAAACCAATCACAGAAGCAAAAGTGGCAGAACTTAAGCACGCTTAATCATTTGAATCCTTGATTTAAATTCCTATGAGAAAGGCTTACCCTAAGGGGTAAGCCTTTTTTGTATCCAGTAAATATTAATGACAACACCAACGCCCGAACTTGCACCCGATTACTATCTCGACAACTTTCAACGACTAATTAACCATGCGTTGAAATGGTATCAAGATTTACTCAACGCAGAAGAAAGCGAATGGGTTTCACGCTTTAACGACCTGACACGTGGGCAACAGTGTTTACTGGTCAGGCTGTTTAGCCGAAAAGGTCTGTGGTTTCGCAGCGATAAGCTTGACTATGAAGAGATCAAAGATATCCCTGCAACACTATTTGAACTCGACAAGCTGGGCTTTATCTCAATCAACCCAGAGGTATCTAACCAATCCCTTGCGCACAACCTACTGACTAAGCCTGAAACGCTAGCGCTATTCCCAGATCTGAATAAGCGCTTGTCTAAGCTAGAGCTTATCGCTTCGCTATCCGATGACGGATTTCAAAAATACTCGTCATTGAATTTTGATGTCGTCTACCTCAACGCAGGCGAAATGATTGATTTGTTGCTCGCTCTCTTTTTTGCCAACACTCATCAAGACTTAACTCAGTTCGTGCTAGATGATCTGGGGCTCCATCAATACGAGAAATACCAGCTCAGCAAAGAGCGTCGTTTTTTTCACTCACGTGAACAAGTCGATACGTTGTTATCTTTAAGCGCGGTAGCGAAAGCGTATCAACAGGGTGACCGTAAGAGTATTGAGCACCTCGACTCCGTTGCTCAAAGCTTTCCCTCACCTATTAGTCATCCGTATGTTGAGCGAAGGCGACAGCACCTTATCAACGATCTTGCTCGTGATTTCGAACGACTTGCAGCATTTGATGTGGCATTGAAATGGTTCCAGCAGTCTGCGCTTGCACCATCAAGAGAGCGCCAAGCCCGCATCTTTGACAAGCTCGATCGCATTGAAGACTTTGAACGTCTGGTTGCAGAAATGCTTGGGAACCCGCTGGATGAGTCAGAATACGAAGTCGCGGTAAAGCTAGAGCAGCGTTTAAGGCGAAAACAGGGGCAAAAAGTACCACGTTCCGCCAAACCTCGTTGTCACGAATACCATATCGAATTGGATCTATCGCAGCAGCGAGTTGAGCTTGCTACTAAGGACTATTTCGAGTCTTTAGGCTGGGAAGTGTATTACAGCGAGAATGTGTTACTGAACGCCCTATTCGGGCTAACTTTTTGGGAAGCGATCTTCGCACCTATTGAAGGCGCTTTTATCAATCAATACCAGTACAAGCCGTTAGACCTGTACCACCATGACTTCAAGGATAAACGTTCAGTATTGCTAGAAGAGGGGTTTTCGATCATTCGTAGCCAGCGCCACGATGTCATCATTGATCGCCTCCACCAAAAAAATGGGATCAACAATCCTTTTGTGTTTTGGGGTGGATTAAATGAAGAGTTGATAAAACTCGCTTTAAAACACGTCAGTCCAGACACGCTGATTGAACTCTTTGAAGTTCAACTGCGCGATTTAAAGCTGTATCGCAATGGCATGCCAGATTTAATTGCGTTTAAAGACGGCGAGTATCGATGGATAGAGGTGAAAGGCCCTGGCGACAAACTGCAGGACAATCAATGGCGTTGGATCAAACGTTTCAACGAACTCGATGTGCCATTTTCGGTGTGTTACGTGGCCCAGTTCTCTCATTAACTAGCAAGCTATCTGACTAACCAAAACAATTACTCTCGGTTAGCCATTTTCGTTTGTTGGATAAATTGTTCAGGATCAACAAAGTTGTAAAAGGTAGGATGTTTTTGCGTGTATCCCGTCATCCAGTTGTCTCGTCCACTGTTAGGGTAGTCTTCTGGATTACCTAAACGAATCGAGAAGTGAAGATGAGGAACCGCGCCGATACCGTAGCCTTCATTAGTATCGGCGATGTACCCTATCAGCTGGCCTTTTTTCACCTGTACGCCTTTCGCAACCAACCAACGTTTTGCCGATACATGCCCATACAGTGAGTAAATACCCGGACGATCATGAGTAATGACAACTAACGCACCGTACCCACTTTCCGCGCCAGAAAAATAGACTTCACCATCAGCCACTGCAAACACTTCTGTCCCGGGCTTAGCGAAGTAGTCAACCGCCGAATGAAACAAGTTGGCAAATCGGGCGACTTTGCCAAACTTTGCATAGTCTTGAATTGAGCCTGCTTTCTTCATGGGCAGTCCGAACGCCTGATTGGTATTCGCGATCGCCGCTTCAACATAGACGCTCTGCTCACTTTCGTGCTCAGCAATTCTATTCTGCTGCTCGTTTTGATGCCACTTTACGCCCGCCATGGTGACAATTAACATCAATGTAAACCCTATCGCGAACTTCCGATTTGCCACTCTTCGCACCCACTCATTACCTTCGAACACCAACAACCAGTCCAGTTTTCACAGCCTTTCAGGTTAGGTCAATGAAATAGAAAGGATTTTGCGGCAGAGTCTTATTTGAACATCAGTTTTCTCACTTTTGCTATTCTCACCAGAACACCATGCCACACAACACCATGCCGCAAAGAACAATCCCGCTGCTGATAAACCTATAAATTATTTGAATAATAAGGCGAGTTGCATTTGCTTAATCAGACGCTTTCTGCTGCAATCAACACTAAACAAGAAATAGAGCCAAGGCAGCAATGAAGTTACACAGGATATTTGTATTAGCAGTGGTCACCGTGTTCGCCGGTTGTGCAACCTACGCGGGCTTGAACTACGATGAACTCTTTGGGCAAGCACAGGTTCGGGAGCGCACAAACCCAATTGACAGTTACGAAGCCGAGTACTTTCTTACTCAAGTTAAGCCTATCATCAATAATCGCTGTGTTGTTTGCCACGCTTGTTACGATGCGCCATGCCAGCTCAAAATGAGTTCGGTCGAAGGTATCGACCGAGGGGCAAGTAAAGATCTCGTCTACCAAGGTGCTCGTTTAACCGCTGTGACCCCTACCCGACTGTTCGAAGATGCGCAAACCACACAGGAATGGCGTGATCTTGGCTTTCACCCCGTGCTTAATGAACGGGATCAAACTTTCTCTGGTAACGTCGATGCTGGTTTAATTGCGCGCATGATTACCCAAAAAGAGCGTCACCCATTGCCACAGCAAGATCAGCTAGAAGGGTTCGATTTCTCCATAGACAGAACCCAAGTTTGTCCAACCATAGAAGAACTGGACGCTTACGAGCAAGATTACCCAACATGGGGAATGCCTTACGGTATGCCAAACCTGAGCTCTGCAGAATACACGACCTTAATGAAGTGGCTGCAAGATGGCGCAGCGATGAACGCCCCACTGCCGTTAACCGAAGGCCAACAGTCCCAAGTAGGAGTATTTGAGAAGATGCTGAACCGCGCTTCTCGAAAGCACCAACTCACGGCTCGCTACCTGTATGAACATCTGTACTTGTTCAACTTGTATTTCTCTGACTTAGGCGAAGAGCGCCCGCGCTTCTTCCAAATGGTACGCTCTAAAACACCGCCGGGTGAGCCTGTAGAACGCATTACTACGCGTAGGCCTTATGACAATCCAATGGTTGAACGGGTTTATTACCGTATTATCCCAAACCAGAATGTGACGGTGGATAAGACGCACATGCCGTACGCACTTAACGGAGAAGTGTTAGCTAATTGGCAAGCATGGTTCATCGATAAAGAGTACACCGTAAGTCAACTACCAAGTTACGACGTTGAAGTCGCAGCAAACCCTATGACAGCCTTCATTGATTTGCCTGTTAAAGCCCGCTTCCGTTTCTTACTTAGTAACGCACAGAACACAATCAACGCCTTTATCAAAGGGCCTGTTTGTCGCGGCCAATTGGCTTTGAATGTCATTAACGACCATTTCTGGGTGTTCTTTGTCGACCCAGAAAAATCAGATTTGCCAGAAATTAATGAGTTCTATCGCTCGCAAGCGGACAACTTAAGGCTTCCAGGCGAGTTAGAAAGTAACACACTTCCTGTTTCAAATTGGGTTCGCTTTTCTCGCCAGCAAGCGCGTTATCTAGAAGCAAAATCGGAGTTCTCTAATGAGTGGTTCAAAAGTGGTGAACATGTCACGACTGATATCGTATGGACCGGTGATGGCACCAACCCGAATGCTGCTCTAACGGTATTTAGACACTTCGACAGTGCTTCAGTAGTTCAAGGTTTGGTTGGTCAACAACCGAAAACGGCATGGATTATCGATTACGCCCTACTTGAGCGTATCCATTACCTACTTGTGGCCGGGTTCGATGTATACGGTAACTTTGGCCACCAATTGATGACGCGTATGTTCATGGACTTCTTAAGGCTTGAAGGTGAAACCAACTTTATCTCGTTACTTCCCCAAGACATGCGCCACGAAGAGCACGCTAGCTGGTACAAAGACCAAAGCCCGCAACTCAGCGAGTTTTTGCAGCGTAATATCGAGCCATTCGATCAGCCAAGTAAGGTGCCGTACCAAACGGATGACCCAAAAGCCGAACTGTTCGACATTTTAAAAACTCAATTAGCACCTGTGCTCGGGTCACGCTACGAGATTGAGCAAACTCATCTTAGTCGTGATAGCGAGAATAAGCTTAAACGCATCAATCAGATTCGTGGTGAGTCCCTCATACCGTTCCCACAAATCTCGATGATTATGATTGAGGCGGATTCTGGCCAACAAGAGCTGTTTACGCTATTGCGCAACAATGCACACACCAATATATCCAGCTTGTTTGACGAAGAAAGCAATCGAGATATCGCCAACGACACGTTAACACTAGTGAAAGGAACGCTCGGTAGCTACCCAGCCACGTTCTACGCTTTGCAAGAGTCGCAAATAGAAGACTTCGTGCGACTTTTCGAAAGCATAGAAACTGAAGAGGATTACGTTAAGTTGTTGGATCGCTTTGCTATCCGTCGCAGTTCTCCGAAATTCTGGGAATTTAGCGACAAAATTCACCACTGGTATCAAGTAAATTATCCCATCGAATATGGTTTACTTGACTATAATCGATTTGAGAATAGGTGAACCAAATGATGTCGCTTCCCGTAGAAGCATGAAGTGACATCAATTAAAGGAGGCGGATATGGCAATCAAAGATAGCATTGAGGCGCTAGAGCAACAGATCTATATCGCAAGTTCAGAGGGCGACTACGACACCGTGTATATGTTGGAACATCAACTTGAGAGTTTACGCTACAAGGTCGACCACCCTTTTGAAGAAGACCAAAATGATCTGCCAGCCACCAGTAAAACGGAACCTTAACTGAACAGAACCCAACCTTAAGTGGCATTTCACAACTTAGTGAATGCCATTTTTTTGGATTCAGTTTTATCAGCACAGTCCATG
>NZ_JYJP01000050.1 GCF_001012815.1 Vibrio mexicanus | reverse complement strand
ATGCTTTACGGAAATCGAAAAATGAGTACTCAAATCAAATACATCAAGGTTGATCAGTTAGAACATCTAAACGCCCTAGAGACTCTATTTCGAGAGTACTCTTCGGATGTCTCAGCATCTATAGAATCAACGATTGTGAAACAGTTATTCAAGCTTCCATATTTTCACGGCTTTCTGTGTGTGCATGACAATGAAGCAGTAGGTTTTGCTGTTTGTTTTGAGTCATTCTCAACATACCGAGCTAGAAAAGTGCTGAATATCCATGATTTTATGATCTCAAGTAATGCTAGAGGGCTGGGTTTAGGTAGGTTATTACTAAGTGGCATCGAAAACTACTGCCGAGAAAATGACTATCTAAAAATCACGCTAGAAGTCGACGAAGAGAATGTGGTTGCTAAAAAACTCTATAATTCATTGGGTTATGAAGATTTTCAAGTGATGCTAAAGGGCTTAAATCACTGGCAAAAGTACCTTGTTTAGCACGCATATAACAAACAATTTAAGAGGGATTCCCCACGCTTGGCATTTTTGGTTTAGGTCTAGTTCAGTGTTTAAGGCGCTAAAATTGAGTGCCGTGGTAGCGTGGCTCACCCCTTAATTGGGCGTTATGTTCTATCAATAAAATCAGTGTATTACCATATAGCCTAACCCTCACCCCCTTCCCTTTTCGGCAATTTGAGTTCGCTAAAGGCTATAGTTGGACAACTCTTCTTTGGCGATTTTAGTTCTCCATTATTGCCTCAATTGAAGCCTAAGTGGGTGCTTAAATATCGGTAGTGGCATTAAAAATCAGCGCACTTGGTGGTCACGCTAGTGAGTACTGTGATGACACTCTTAAAACTCAATAGGTATCGCTGCTTCGTGCCAAACAAGTCTGCTGCTTGTGGTAAAACATAACAAGTTGTTCAACAGGGACAAAAAACGTATGCCATTTTTCGCTTCGCTACAAAGTATGGCACACTGGTTTTTTGCCCGTTAACAAGGCGTTATGATTTTTATCGAGATGGGGAGTTTATATGGCAATAGCATTTGAAAGTCAGAGGCTGACAGTAGTAGAAGTTGCTGAAGGACTTGATTTGTCGAAACACTCATTTTTGCTAGAGCGGATTCCTCAAATTCTCACGCCAGCAGTTGTAGAAAATCTTCCTCCATATTTCCACGAGATAGGTTCTAGTGAACAAGCCAGAATCTGGCTTGAGCGAATGTTGTCAGAAAGCCGCTTACTTCAAGTGGAAACCGAGGAGCACGATCTAATAGGTTTCTTGTTCGCTTATGTGGAAAATAACGAATCTGCCCATATCGGTTATTTGCTTGCTGAAGAATACTGGGGGCGAGGATTAGCTAGTGAATTACTTCAAGGCTTCATTAATGAAGTCGAGCAATCTGAATCATGGTTAAAACTCATAGGTGGTGTTGACCAATCTAATATTGCTTCAGCGAAACTGCTCAAGAAGCTAGGTTTTATAGAGCAACCTGCTAATGACAGTGGTGTGGTTTTCTATGAATATACGATTCCCCGGCCACAAT
>NZ_JYJP01000049.1 GCF_001012815.1 Vibrio mexicanus | reverse complement strand
AAAAAGGTTCTTCGCGGATTAGCGGGAACTGAAAACAAAAACGGTAGTTAATGGTATGGTTACATCGCCAAACACAACCTTCCAAAAACTACCGTTTTCATGTCGAATAATACTTTCCTATCTTCCTTCTGGGAAGGCTTTCAGATTATAAAGTCCCACAAAACTGATTCTTTAATCACAATCACTTTAAAGCCTAAATCGACCGCAGTGTGTCAATGTGGTCGCTCATCTAACTCTGTCCATGACTATCATTGGCGAATTCTAAAAGAAGCTATGATGTTCGACACTCCAGTTGAGCTAGTGGTACAAACTCGACGAATCAACTGCTCTTCTTGTGGAGTCAAAACAGAAGCAATATCTTGGGTTGCTCCATATTCACGAATCACAAATCGCTTAAAAGGTTATATCGAGAAACTGCTCCCGCTGTTACCCATCAAGCATATCTCCGAGCTGACCGGAGTGCATTGGCATACGATTAAAGACATTGATAAACAACGTCTTAAACGAGTTGTGCCAACGGTGCCGTGGAGTAATTTACGCCAGCTTGTTATGGACGAGTTCGCTATTTTTAAAGGTCATCGGTACGCTACCGTCATCGCTGACGCAGAAAGTCATCAAGTACTCTGGATTGGTATCGGCCGAAGCCGAAAGGACATTCGTCCATTCTTTGAAGAGCTCGGCGATAATGCAGCCAACATTGAAGTTGTCGCG
>NZ_JYJP01000048.1 GCF_001012815.1 Vibrio mexicanus | reverse complement strand
AAGCTTTTTTATTTGGAGCGACACACGAGGTTCCCTATTCATAAACAAAAAGGCGTGACCTCAACCTTGGTAAGGTTGCGCTCAATAAAATGAGCTAGTGTTGCTGCTTCACTGTTAAGCACAATGAGAGCTATCAATTTGGAGCGACACACGAGGTTCGAACTCGTGACCTCAACCTTGGCAAGGTTGCGCTCTACCAACTGAGCTAGTGTCGCATATTCTCATATGAGAATTGGGTGCTTAGGCCGGATTGAACCGATGACCTTCGCTAGGTTTTATGAT
>NZ_JYJP01000047.1 GCF_001012815.1 Vibrio mexicanus | reverse complement strand
ACATGCTGCTACTCGCCCATTACGCCATGTGTAAACAATCCCTCGATTTCTATCGAAATAGATATCGGCGGCTCTTGGCCAGCGTGCAAATAGAATGGTGGCGATGAGCGATAGTACTGAGAACACAGAGATAATGACTATTTCTTGATATATAGATTTACGATAGTTTTCATCTCCATATGATGAAACTGCTTTTATCAGATCTAACTTAGAACCCTTACCGTCTTCACCAACCAATGCTCTGTAATATAAATCTCTATGCTCGTCATAGGGTTGCCCACTCTCTCGTTGTTCCATGTTGAGCTCAATCATGTTGTGGGCACGACTTATCATGGATTTATTGGGGCCAAACTCTTGTATAAATGAGATAGTTAAAACCCAAAGGGCAAGAATAAAAGGCAGAACATATACAATACGTGCATTATCGACAGCAGTGTGCGCCGACATGACATTATCATTAACGGTCATAA
>NZ_JYJP01000046.1 GCF_001012815.1 Vibrio mexicanus | reverse complement strand
TGTGTGATTCATAGACATCCTTTCAACTATACTGGGTGTCTATGGACAGAGAAATCCAACAAAGACTACGGTGGGTAAAAATGTATGAGGAATGTGGTGATGCAGGCCTCGTATGTCGACGCTGTGGTATTTCCAGACCAACATTACGTAAGTGGGCTAAACGATATAAGCAGTATGGAATCGCTGGTCTGGAAAGCCAGAGCAGACGCCCTCATTCATCTCCAGATACCAAACTCAATGATGAGCTAAGAGCATTGATCCTGACGATGCGTGAGAAACGCAATTTAGGGGCGCGGCGTTTACAAACGGAATTAATCCGACTTCACCAAATACACCTAAGCACAGCGACACTCCATAAAGTTTTATCCGAAGCATCAGTCAAACCCATCGTAACTTACCGACGCAAAAAAGATTTCCAAAGATATGAGCGCCCAATTCCTGGTGATAGAGTCCAGATGGACACCTGTAAAATAGCGTCTGGAATTTACCAGTATACAGCTATTGATGACTGCTCTCGCTATCGGGTTCTAAGGTGCTACTCTCGGCGCACAGCAGCAAATACAGTCGACTTTATCGATTGTGTCGTGGAAGAGATGCCATTTCCTATCCAGCGTATTCAGACGGACAGAGGGCGTGAATTCTTTGCTGAGAAAGTCCAGAAACAACTGATGATTTATGGGATCAAGTTTCGCCCAAATAAGCCTGGCTCACCTCACTTGAATGGTAAAGTGGAACGGTCGCAGAAAACAGATAAAAGTGAGTTCTATCCGACCATAGATGTCTCTGTAGGGTTGGAAGAACTGGATCTGCTGCTAGCTGAATGGCAACACTACTACAACTGGGAGCGGCCCCACAGCTCGTTAAATGGGCTAACTCCGATAGACAGGATTACTGAGATATCTGATCAAACCCCTTTGTCTGAAGAGGTATCTCAGAACTACCAGATCAAGAAAGAGAGGTTTCAAGAGCAGAATTACAAGCTCGACCTTCAGCTAAGAAAAGTGAAACCATCTCTATGAATCACACACAT
>NZ_JYJP01000045.1 GCF_001012815.1 Vibrio mexicanus | reverse complement strand
TGAACTGGAATACCAATACCTGTATCAGACACTTCGACCATCAACTCAGATTCATTTTCTGGGTTTAGCCCTAAATAGATATCGACATGGCCTTCGTCGGTAAACTTAATGGCATTGCCAACAAGGTTATTCAAGACCTGACCGATTCTTGTTTCATCACCCATCCAACAACCTTTTACTTCATCTTCAATGAAGTATGAGAGTTGGACGTTCTTTTCATCCGCTTTTGATTGCTGAAGTTCAAATGTAGCTTTCACCAACTCAGCAAGATCGAACCCTATTTCACGAATCGATAAGTGTCCAGCTTCGATTTTTGAGTAATCCAGAATGTCATTTAAGATAGTCAACAAACTCTGACCACTGCGGTTAATGACATCGACATAGTGACTTTGCGTACTATCCAGTTGAGTATCTTCTAACAGTCGCGACGTTCCCAATACCCCATTCATTGGTGTTCGAATCTCATGACTCATTGTCGCAAGGAATGCAGATTTTGCTTTGTTAGCGTTCTCAGCTTCTTTACGCGCTTGGGCATGGTTATCCACTTCCGTATTGAG
>NZ_JYJP01000044.1 GCF_001012815.1 Vibrio mexicanus | reverse complement strand
AAAATTTAACCGCGAAAGATCAACACGCCTAGTAACGATCCCCCTGAAAGCGAAATCCTTGAAGCGGCTCTAAAAGAAGTCGTCGCTTGTTGCAGTCACTCTTCGTGCTACGCATCCTATTGCAATGAGACAATTCCCTTTAATTCTTCGCACCGTCGAGTACCTTGAGCGCATACTACCTAGCAAGCTGGAGGTTGGGCGAGTCGCGGCTGAACTATCCATTAGTAAATGGCATTTACAGCATGAGTTTAAGCGCCACACAGGAATGTCCATCAGCCAATATTATCGGCTACGCCTACTTTCACTCGCCGCTCATCAAGTGGCAACGGGTAATGAGCGCATCATTGATGTTGCCCTTGAGCATGGGTTCGAGTCGCAAGAAGCTTTCTACCGCGCATTTAAGCGGAACATGGGGGTATCGCCAAAGCAGGTCAAACATCGTGAAGATTTTGTCCATTACCTGTCGTTCCAGCCACTAAAACAAACCCATTTAGAGTTCGTGGCTCATATGGACGTAAATCCACCTGCGAAAAAGAGGTTTGAGGGCGTCACGGTTTATGGCACTGCGCAAACCTTTCCTTCGATTGTGGATAGCTTCGAGCCCTTTGAAGCACGCCTCGATACCATGTGGCGTAATCTTGACCAGCACCTCCACCACTGGAAAACACCGCCTACTCAGTTCTTTACTCTGGAATATCGGAATCGCTGTTCAAACTATTCAGGACAATTTGAAATGCTGGCCGCATGTAATGGCAAACCTGAAGAGCCTAATATTCCTTTAACCGAAATCGAATTGCCCACTCGGGATATGTGGTGCTTCACCATTCCAAGTCGCGACCATATCGCCGCGTTTTTTTACTATCTGCACTTTATTTTTACACCAAAGATAAACAGCTAACTGGCGCGGCTACCACTTATTTGGACAGAGCAAGACAATGGTTGGCTAAACTGTATGGTCGAACTCCCTTGCCACCTATCAACGGCTCAACCAAAAGCTATTGTGAACATTTCTTCCAACGCAATGGATATGCCCGCTCAGCGTGTCAGTGTGCAAGAAATGGATATTCCCACGATCAAGGTAATGAGCGCAGCAAGATTAGAATACATACTTGACCAAATCCCTGAGAACAACTTGCCTTATCCAGGCTCAGTATTGACGGGAAGTGGTCATCAAGCTCCTTTTACTACCCTTCATGATTATCAAGTTCGTTATATTAACTTTCATAAGTCAGGTGAACTTGAAATTCCAAAAGGCAGATATCTTAAAGTCACGCTTGAAGGGAGTGTTGATGAGCTGGCTGAAGCAATTGAGTTTCTTTACTTTTCCTATCTTCCTCAATCTAACTTCTACTCTGTGCCTGGTTATGAATGGATGTGCGATATTGAAGAAACAGAAAAGCAGCAATGGCGTTTGAGCTGCTGCTCCCTGTCTCCAAAAGATAAACGTGATACTTGCGTCCTAGCCAGTTGTATAAAAGCTCAGTTACATCATGCCCCGGTAATCCACCAACCTGATTTGCTGAGTCGTTGCCTCCGCTAACTTGAATCGGCTTTGCATAAAGTTCGGTGGCCCCGATAAGGTTGGGTTGTTAGAGAACCCCATCGGCTCCTTGGGTAAATACCCTTCCATGGTCAAACTCTGGTCGCCATCAACATCTTGAAACACGAACAGAGAAATATAACCACTCGGTATTTCAGACAGCTTTAATGTCATGCTATCACCTTCTACCTTACCTGACGTTCTGCCCAAAACCATCGCATTTTCATTTGATGCTTCGACATAAACAATTCCGCCTTCTTGAGTTAAACCTGACACTTCAATCGTCACGCTATGCAGCCCTGCAGCGAGTTTTTCGTGTTGCATTGGGGCTTCCTCTTCCTTCGCCAGTACAAGTACTAGAATGACAGCAACCCCCACCAATACCGACGCTTTCATTTTGTTGTCGAACCTAAACGCCTTGAAGAAGGCGAAGACAAAGGACGACACTCTTTAACAAGCGCCGGAACAGCAAGGCAGATAACCGCACAGGCAATGATCAGATTGTAGTTATAGGCATCGTAGCCCAAGTGAACCGCAACAGGGGCTAACGAAAAGATCACCACATAATGCCAAGCAAATGTTTGCAATGAGTGCCGTCCAATGAAGGCCAACGGACGAATTGAAAGAAGTGTCGGGAACCGCTGAATTAGGTATCCAAACAAGTAAACCAAAATGGCTAAGTTCAGTATACGCAACCAACCGAGCGTGGCTTTGTCAGCGTGCTGATACAAAATACCTTGATGGATCCCATAAGATAAGAACGCATGTCGGTGGGCGGCAAAAATAAACAGGCCTGCCAGCAGTACAGCTAGGGTTACCCACTTGTATTTGAACCAATCAATCGGTTTATTTTGAGCAAGGTAGCCAAGGCATACCCCAACAAAGAAAGGCAGTTGCCAAGCAAGCCAGCTAAAGTACCCAGTGTTGATATCCGAAGTCCCCCAAAGACGATGGAGCAACGGGCTCAACTCAACATAGCCACTCGCAAGCCAAAGCACGACGCTAACAGCCAAGACAATCGCTAACTTGCCGTTTTTGAGCTGACTCACCACCCAAGCGCGGCCACCAAAAAACAGATATACATCGGCAAGATATCGAAATACGCGGGCTTATGGACTAAAAACGCTGCCAATATACTCGCTTGCAGCGGCTCGCCGACAAACCAACCAAACGTGGAAGTAAACATAAACTCACTTTGCGCTACCCACTGCATGCCAAGCCAAGCGACGCAGAAGGTCACTATCATGGCAGCAATGTGGTATCGATACAGCTGCCAACTACGAGAGTATAGACCACCCGCTGCGCGATCTTTATTCGGGTTAGTGTAGAGCAGCCCCACCATCAAACCTGAGATGAAGATAAACCCTTCTGCAGCGCCTACTTGCCCTAGAGGCTGCAAACTGAATACTTGGATCACAGTGCGGCCACCAGTGAGCCAAATAAAATGATTGATTGTCATCAATACCAGAAGTATGCCGCGTATTGAATCAATAGAATGATTCCGATTCATAATGTCCTCCATATGCTTTGTACAGAGCATAGCGAGGAGCAGAATGAAAAAACTGACCGTACGTGCGGTGTAAATCATTTTGAATAAATGATGTGACGATTAGCAAGTTTGTTTAAGCTCAAGCTATTTAACCAACGATCTTTACAAAGCACCCTCTGGCGATAAAATGCTCAACAATCATTCACAGAAAAATAAGGAGGAAACTATGTCAATGTGGTGTTCAATCAACCCACGCCTGTTTGGCATTACGACTCGCTCAAGAGTTCTTGATTTCGCGTTGCGATAATCTCGACTTGAGCGAATAATTACCCACCGACGAATTTCGTCACTCGAGTACTTTCCCTCAAGCTCGAAGAATTATTGTCAACTCAGACAATGGCGCTGTGCGCCCAAAATTCTTGAGACAATTATGAGTACTTATTTAACTGCACAATCCCTTACCCTTTCTCACTCATCACACCCGCTGTTTAAAGCAGTCACTGTCACGATCAACCGTGGCGACAAAGTCGGCCTTATTGGGCACAACGGCTGCGGGAAAAGTTCACTACTTAAAGTGCTAGATGGTCGTACTGAACCCAATGAAGGCAATATTGCCAAAGCCAATCACTGTTTAATCAGTTACGTTGAGCAGCATATTCCCGAACACCTACAAAACGTGAGTGTGATGGATGCGCTGGCAGCAAAACTCGATACTTCTGAACAATGGAGAGCCGAATTGTTTTTGGCTGAGCTCAGCTTTTGCGAATCGGATTACCACATGCCAGTGTCCCACTGCAGTGGAGGTCAGCAAATGCGTTTGCTCTTAGCAAGAGCCATTATCAATGAGCCAGATCTACTCTTGTTGGATGAACCCAGCAACCACCTAGATTTGCCTTCATTACTGTGGCTTGAACAGTTTCTTGCCAAGTGGAAAGGCTCATTTGTGTTGGTTTCGCACGACCAAGCATTACTCGATGCGGTCACGAATACCACTTGGGTAATGCGCGACCAGACTTTGCTGCATTTTTCTCTACCCTGCTCTGAAGCTAGAGAAGCGTTAAAAGAGAAAGATGAACAAGACATGTTGCGCCACCAAAGTGAGCAAAAAGAGATAGACCGAATCGAGAAAAGCGCCAAGCGTTTAGCGGTGTGGGGCAAGGTCTACGACAACGAAGATTTAGCCCGCAAAGCCAAAACCATGTTTGTGCGCAAGGAGCGTTTGGAGGAGGAACAAACCGAACTCAGTAATGGTGCGCCTTGGCGTTTAAACCTTCAGGGCGAAGCATTGCCTGCCAACCGCTTGCTGGAGACTTCAACGATTGAAATCTCGCCTCCGCAGAGTCAAGCATCACTATTTGCAATGCCTGAAATGCGCATTAAAAGCGGCGACCGCATTGCGATACTTGGCAGCAATGGTTGCGGTAAAACCACGTTGATGAACGCTTTGTATTATCACTATCAGCAGTCAAACTCGTCTGATTTGATGGCGCGAACATCGCTATCAAACGACAACACAGTTGTATTTCACCCTAAGTGTCGATTGGGTTATTACGACCAGTCCCTGCAGCAGTTGAACGACTACGAAACCTTGGCATCTTCACTGAGCACCTATGCTTGTGTGAGCGATGAAACATGCAAACGCGCTTTAATCAGTGCTGGTTTTGAGTATCAAAGACACAGCCAAACCGTTGAATCTCTCAGTGGTGGCGAACGTGCGAGATTGCTGTTTATCGGCTTAACTCTGGCTAAGTATCATCTGCTGTTTTTGGATGAACCGACCAACCACTTGGATATGGAAGGCAAAGAGGAGCTTATCGAGACCTTGAATGATTTCGAGGGCGCAGCAATGCTTGTCAGCCACGACCGAAACTTGATTGAACAAAGCTGCAATCGCTTTTGGCTCATTTCAAATGGCACTTTAACGGAATATCTTTCTGCAGAAGAGGCCTATTTGAACATTGCCTCTGCAATGAATAACGAAGTCGTAAGCCGCCAGTCTGACTGCTCATTGGAAGTCGACGGACTTGCTCAAACTCAACTCGAAGAAGAGCAACTGTTGGAACGTTTGATCGAGCTTGAAACTTTGTTGGGGGACGATTTACACCGTAAATCGAAACATCAAAAGCCTCACTTACAACAAAAATGGAGAGAAGAAATCGACAACCTAAACCAGCAACTATCGGCTTAAAGCACTGCTGACATAATCAAAGGCCAACCCCACGGTTGGCCATTCAATTCAAATGACTTCCCTCAACAGTTTGCCACTACAACGCAGCAAACACCCATTTTCCCCAGCTCCAAAGCTAAGACAACAGTTCAATTACACACGTAAACTTCGCGCAATTGTTAGAAGCAATCTATAATTAACCGAACGTGCTGCTTTTTTGCACACAGGATCAAACGAATAAGGATAGGTAATGAATACTCGATTCATAAGTTTCGCTTGCGGGTTAGCGGTTATGCCCGCTCTAGCGGTCTCAGAGCATCCTCATGAACACATCAACTCAGAGAACCTTCGCAGTGTGCGAGGAAACCCAGCGACAGTGCATACCATTGAAGTTAACAAGTCGTTTGCCGAAGGCTAAATTATGATGATGTCACCGTATTTCGTAACAACGACAAAGGTCTAATTGTCGAGCTTGATGACAAAACTTCCATGCCTTTGCGTTACCGTTTTGCTTCTCTTCACCAAGGTGAATCGGTAGCCCATTTACCACCAGATTCTGTAAACCCTTCTTTGTGGCGTCAAGCACAGGCAAACTTTGCCGCAAACGGTCTATACAAAGTTAAAGACGGTATTTATCAAGTTCGAGGAGTTGACCTCTCTTCTGCTACCTTCATCCGTTCTAATACCGGCTGGATTGTCTATGACGTTCTGATGCAAGATAAACCGATGGAGTTGGCGTTAGACTTTTTCTTGAATAACGTGCCAAAAGGGGGAGATCTACCGTTGTGGCAATGCTCTATTCTCACTCCCACGCCGATCACTTTGGCGGCTCTAGACCAGTTTATGAGCGTTTTCCTGATGTAAAAGTTTATGCACCGCATAACTTCATCAAAGAAACAATCGATGAAAATGTTCTTGCCGGTAATGCCATGTCACGCCGAGCTGGCTTTCAATATGGCGCGACGTTAGGGGCCTCTCCTCAAGGGGTTGTCGATGCTGCGCTGGCCAATGGTTACTCTGTAGGTAAAGGCTATCAGGTAACACTTGTTGCCCTCATGAGACTTTCCCTTCTGGCGATGATTCAAAATTTCATGCTCAAGAGATTGATGGTGTGAAGTTTGTTTTCATGGATACAGCAGGAACAGAAGCGCCGTCCGGGAACGTAGCCTACTTACCTGATCATAAAACACTATGGACAGGTGAAATGACCTATCAAGGTATGCACAATATCTACACGCTGCGCGGAGCCAAGGTCCGTGACTCTTTAAAATGGTCTAAAGACCTCAATGAAATGATTCATGCATGGGGTGATGAAATTGAGTACTTGATGGGATCTCACTCCGCCCTATTTGGGGAAATGAAAATGTTGTTGAATACTTGAAGCTTCAACGCGACAACTACGGCTTCGTTCATAATCAAACGCTTCGTTTAGCAAACTCTGGCATGGTACTTCAAGATATAGGTGCCAAAATTAACGATGAACTCCCTGAAGCTCTTCGGACTGTCTGGCATACCAACGGCTATCATGGCACCTACTCCCACAATGCAAGAGCCGTATACAATATGTATCTTGGTTACTTTGACATGAACCCTGCTAATCTAAACCCACTTCCTGTGCAAGAAGAAGCTGAGTTATATACAGAAGCGTTTGGCGGTTGTGAGGCTGCGACTCAGTTTGCACAATCAAAATTTGATGAAGGTAACTATCGTTTTGTTTCAACCATGATGGATAAAGTGGTTCGCACTTGCCCTAACAATAGTGAAGCGCGAACACTTCTTGCCAACTCTTTCGAACAACAAGGCTATCAAGCTGAGGGGGCAGGCTGGAGAAATGTATTCCTAACTGGCGCACAGGAGCTACGTGTAGGAACCATGGCTGGTACTGCTAAGTCTGCTTCACCAGATCTTCTTGCAGAAATGACTGTTGGTAACCTTCTCGATTATTTAGCCGTGAGAGTGGTTGCTAAGGAAGCTGAAGGGAAAGACTTCAAGTTAACCATTCAACTGCCCGACATTAAGGAAACTCACTTTGTCGAGCTTTCTAACGGTAACCTAAACAATATTATGGTCGAGCGTGCACCGGCAAGCCACACCATTCTTACCATCAACAAATCTGATATCGTTTCTATCCAATTAGGCGAAAGTACATTTGCCGACCTCATCGGCTCAGGCAAAGCGAAAATTGAGGGGGATCAGTCAACACTCCAAACACTCACTGAGGTAATGGTCGATTTTGATGATAGCTTCGAAATTGTCCCACGACCTAAACCAGGAATGGAAGTAGATGCAAAATTCTACCAAGCTCTTAAATAACTCAAGCTCCTAAAAACAAAGCTTTCAATACGGAGCTCCGCGAGGAGCTCCAGTTTCCATCACAGCCTTTCGGTTGTTTCGACCTTCAAAGCCTTTATTCGATACAGACGATAAATCGTCAAAATATGCGTCACAATAAACGTTGCTTCTACTAGTGAGCCCCCTATAGAGCCCAGCCACAGATTATGCGTCAACCAACACACCGCGTTAAACAATATAAAAGCTCGCAGCACAATTCCTTGTTTTGAAAACAACGCCCATGTGCCTAGGCACGAACCCAGTACTGTCAGTAGCTCCATCGGGTGATGCACATTGGGCAGCATCATCAACAATAAAAGCCCAATGAAAAAACACATAATACGGCGAGACTGAGTTCTCATCGATACATAGCTGCGAGCGCCATTAATTAAAGAACCGATACCCGCGACAAACGCCCCCATCATCAAAAAGTGCGCGCCCATCACCATGCAAAACACCATCATTTGATAACGCATTCGCATGTCATCTTTTTGCCAGAAAGCACTAACTCCCACCAAAAAGGCAGCGATACCTACTCCTTGAGCGAACCAATTCTCCATAATGACTTTGGGCTCCTACCATTTGCAACGAACACATTGACGAAAGTCCATACCTTATCAGGAGTTACAGGTTATTACCTTGATATAAATAGACTTTGATATGAACAGGCTTTGAACTGAACGGATCCGACAAACATAAACCAGTAGTGACTTGGGTATATACGCTGCGCAACTCTTGAACTATGTTTTATCTAATACATTGACTCAAGACCCAATACGAAACTGGAGGACAAATGAATAAACTCGTTCAAAGTGCCATTGCGGCCAGTATTGGAGCAACCGTGTTGGTTGGTTGTGCAACTGGGAATACACCTGAAGCAAAGAAGAAGAATGCTCGTAAAGATACGCAGTCAGCTCTACAACAAATCTATGATGATCACCCTACTGCCCAAGCTTCCGTTGGAAGCAGTAAGGCTTATTTAGTTTGTACTGGCAGTGACAGCTACCTATTCGCTGCAGCATCCGGTGGGGGTATCTGTACTTATCATAAGGGCGGAAATATCACCTATTACCGCTTTGCCTCACTAGGTGCTGGTGTGGGTATCGGGTTCAAGAAAGTTGCATTTGTTTACGCCTACACAGGTGCGGAGGCCATGAAACGTTTTGAAGAAACAGGCTGGGACGCCGGAGCAAAAGCCGATGCCAGCGCCAAGGCCGATGATGAGGGCGACCAAGCTGCAGCAAACACCTCTTTCGATGTTGAAGGGGTAAAGATCTATCAAAGTGCGATTTGGGGCGCAGCAGCGCAAGCAACTGTGCAAGGCTATAAGTTCTGGGTAACCGACTTCACTGATGACGTAATAGAGAATTCAGAATAGCGAGTCAATACCATCTCTAACTCTTCATATTGAGACCTCTGAAATGAGGTCTTTCTAATTTTTAAACAGATATTACGAGTTACGCTTCTGTCACCAAATGGCAATTAAGCCTCATGAAAATTCCTTACTATTTCTCTCGTAGACAAGGCATACCACCACTAGAGAGAAATTACTTATGTTCAAGAAAACCCTTATCACCGCATCGCTAGCTCTAACCGCAGCAACCACTTTTGCAGCTCCAGCTCCAACGGCAGCGCCAGTCGAAATCGCGATTGAACAGCCACAAACTGTGGTCTTTATGAATGTAAACATTTTCAACGGAACTGAGAATAAGCTGTACGAAGACCACTCTGTTGTCGTGACTGGCAACAAGATCACCGCAATCGTAAAAGGTGAAGCAGACGTTCCGGCTGATGCAACTGTCATTGATGGCAAAGGTCGCACATTGATGCCAGCGTTGGTAGAAGCTCACATGCACCTCAACTTACCAAAAGGCCTGCTTGGTACCAACGACATGCGTTGGTCTGAAATCGCGGTACACGCCAAGGGGTTTGGTGAAATGTATCTCGACCTAGGTTTCGGCACCATTCGTGATGTAGGCGGTGCAGATGGCGTTTGGACCGAGCTTGAGAAGCAAGGCAAGATCGACTTCCCACGCACCTATGCATCTGGTGCACCTATTGCACCGATCGGCGGTCACTCAGACGTGGGTTTGCAATCACGCCGTTTAACCGATTCGCCGCAAAACCTAGAGTTGCTGGGCATTATGTCAACGCCAGCAGGCGTGGCCGAAATTCATGAACAAGCAAGGCATAACTTCCGCCAAGGTGGACAGTTTGTCAAAGTGTTCCAAAGTGGTGGTGTTTCTTCGAAGTTCGACCCTTGGCAGTATCAATCGCTGTTGGATGAAGAGCTCAAAGCGGCAGTCGATATCGCAAACTCTTACGGCTCTTACGTTGCAACCCATGCATATTCAGACAAAGCCCTACACCAAGCACTCGACACTGGCGTTCTATCGATTGAGCACGGTTTCATGTTTGATGAATCGCATCACGAGAAATTCCAAGAGAAAGGAGCATTTTTGGTCACGAACCTAACAGCCTTCTCACCGGAACTGGCGAAAATACCTGTGGTTCAAGATCCAGCGATTCAGAAGAAACTCGAATCGGCTCAACAAGCGTTTGGCACTTACATTGAGAACGTAAACAAGCTCGACCCAGATTATCGCGCCTTCAACACCGACTGTGTGGGTGAAGTCGACATCTGTGCCAAGCAGATTGCCCATGAGATTTACCTAAATGCGAAGTTCTTTGGTAACTTCTCGGCGCTACGAGCGATGACATCAACGGGCGGCCGCATCTCTGCAGAGCTAATGGAAGACTGGATCAACCCATACTCTGACGGCAAAATCGGTGTGATTGAAGTGGGTGCTTACGCAGACATTCTACTGATTGATGGCAACCCACTAGAGGACATTACTCTGATTGGTGGTCGTGAAACTTGGTTAGACAACAACGCAAAACCAGACGGCTCCCACCTAACGGAAATGGATCTCATCATGAAAGATGGCAAGGTTTATAAGAACACGCTTTAAATTTGTATCTCACGATAACAAGCAACAAAGCCGACCTTAAGGTCGGCTTATCTATTTGTTTCTTAGCAATTTTGTGCTTATCGTTGCTCGATTGGCTTAATCACACGACATGGGTTACCTGCAGCAACCACATTACCTGGAATATCTTTAGTCACCACGCTGCCCGCGCCAATCACGCTGTTCGCACCAATGTTGACCCCTGGGCACACAATCACGCCGCCGCCAAGCCAAACGTTATCACCAATAGTGATCTTATGACCAAACTCAACCGCCTCTTCAACACGGCCTTTGACATCCAAAGGGTGACCCGCGGTGTAAATCTGTACATTAGGAGCCAGTAGTACATTGTCGCCAATAATAACTTCACCCACATCAAGCACAACGCAGTTAAAATTGGCATAAAAGTTCTTGCCTACTTTGATGTTTGAGCCGTAATCGCAGCGAAATGGCGGTTCAAGGTAAGCATCAGGTGCGTTCGGAATCAGTTCATCAACCGCCGAACGCCACTCAGGGGTATTAGGAATAGCATTGTTCAGTTTTTGCAACGTTTTACGGCAAGCAACACGCTCTGCCACCAACTCTTCATCCCATGCCTCATACGGTTCTCCCGCCAGCATTTTCTCTTTTTCTGTTCTCATTATTTTCTATTCAAGTGATATTGGACTTGAGCCAATGCTAATGGATATCGACACCACATCTTTTGCTCTAAATCACACTTTGATTCGAGTTAACTGACCGCTAACAAATGCACCCAGCGCTTTCTATTAAAAACTAGACTTAGTACCACCGATTATGAACATCTCAGCCATAATGCTTGCACTTATTTACAACTCTATTCATTATCATGCCCATAGCGAACGTAATGATATTCACCATCGCTATATGACTGTACAAACATTGTGCAAACCAACGCTATCAAACGCGATATAGAAAGGACTCTATGAACCCCAATACTCCTAGCAAGATAGGGCAAGTGCCAGAGGAACGAATCCAGATGCTGGATACGCTTCTTGGTTCGATCGATACCGACATGGCGGTGTCCTTATCATTTGTGCGCCGAGCACAAGGCCTTTCATTTGAAGATTTGGGGCAGAAAGTGAGTGGGTTAAAGGTATCGACTCTTAAACGCTACATGCAGCAAAGCTACCCTTCCATTCGCCCGCTGCACATGGTTGCCGCTATGTCTTGGGTCATGATGGTGCCTATGACCAGCTTCTACTATGCGCTAAAAATCAAAGAGTATTATCGTGGAATGGACAGTGCTGCGGTCAACGCTCTGTACTGTGTGGGTCGAATGCCAGCCAAACAGTTCGATCTATTCATAGAGATGATGACAGACCTAATGACTCCTGCCGCTAAAGCAGAGTTTTTTGCTTTCAGAGATCAATTGCTCGCCGAAGCCGAATTACCTGTGTGCTATGACGATGTTCTGCCGCCAGATGTCTTAGATGTTAACGCCTTTGCTATCGACTACTACCGCTCATCGGCTATTACTGTCAAACGTTTTCGATTAGAACACAAGATACCGATATCTGTGATTTCTCGCGTCTTAGGGCTGTCAGAGTATCAATACAAAGTACTCGAAGACGTCAATAAAGTGAGGGACTTCTCAGTTGCGATTGGATTTAGAGTCAAACTTGGCTTTCAGCTCGATTCTCACGTAAGCTTTACCAGTGAAATGACGCATTACCCTCAGTTTCACCACCTACGCCACGTCCAGCATGTGCGAGACTCACTGACAGTGAAAGTACTCAGCCAAGTGGACGCCAAATATAAAAAGCACGCCGTTGATATATTGAGTGCTCTATCAAAGATATACCTCACAAATTAGAGGTCGCTACAATGAGTGAAAATAATCAACCCAAAAAACGCATAAGCTTGAGTTGATTATGCATAACAATAAAACAACAATATAAGTCAGTTATTTAGGCAATTTCTGCTAATTGATTGTGCAAGACAAGTTGAGCTTCAACTTGAGCGAGCATTGCACGAGCCACTTTATCAGGGTGCTGTAAATGAACCAGATGGTCGGCGTTTTTTATGACGACCAAATGACTGTTGTTTAACGTCTTGGCGAATTTTTCAGCCGTCTCTTTTGTGACATAGGGATCGAACTCCCCCACACAGATAGTGCAAGGTACAGTGATTTGCTCAATGTTACTTGGAGTGTGAACGAGAAGGCGCACAGAATTCTCGAAAAACACATCAATACGCTCTTGAGGCATGGCTTTAATATTGCGCTCGGTAGCTCGAATGATGGCTTTGTTCTTCGGAATATCAGCGTTGTTGACCGTCAACGATTCAGTAAATGACGCCGCAAAACTACTTGGACTGTTCATGGCCGCTGCGATCATCTTTTTCGTCGCTAAACGACCAGAAGACGGAATACCCGGCACGCCACCGCAAATAGACATAGATTGAACGTTTGGCCAAAGGCTACACAATTCAACAGCAACCGCAGTGGCGTACGAAAATCCGATAACGTGAGCGGAAGAAATACCTAAGTAACCAATAAAATCGCGCAGCATTGTCGCTTGATCACGAATGCTAATGGTCGATTCGAGATTTTCTGTATGCCCCGTACCCGGAATTTCTATGGTGATGCAGTTCATCTTGGTTGCAAAATGACTTGAGAAAGATTGTACGCTTTCGATATCTTGCAACGCCCCGAGCAAAAAAATAATGGTTTGGTCGGAGTTATCGCAGTTTAGGTGTGAGTAGCGGTAGTGATTGCCGTTTAGGACAGTTTTGATGATTTCCATTTTTTATCCTCTTTTTATGTAAATGAGAGGTTTATAGATGATGGATATGCACTTAAATGGCTAGGTAAAAATGAATAACAACACGTTACAGCAACAGTTAGCAGAAGCAGAACAGCCTGTAAAAAACTTTATGGCAGATTTGCTAGAGATATTGGGAAAGAAAGCTTCAAATGCCCAAGATCCCCAACTGGCCTTGAGTTACTTCGGGGCACAATTGGAAATCCGATTGGTGTCTTTTGACGGTGACAAGAACGATAACGGCTTTGAAGAATAATCTTTGCTCCTGTCGGCGTTTTTTTAAACAGTTTTAAAAGAATACATGAAAATGGCCTAGCTTCTTTTGCTAGGCCATTTTTATTCAACTCATGACAAAGGAACATCTAAACTTAGCGAATTCGCAAAAAGAAAACATGACTCTTGGTACAGTTCTAAGCAAATAAAAACTCTATTCTCCACCGATGCTTATAACTAGCTCGAACTTTACTCGGTATTCGCTCAAGATGAGCTTATGTAGGGCCTTACTTCAAGGAGCGCAAGTGAACAGGTTCATAGCAGTCGTACTTTTTACCCTATCTTCTCTCAGCTACAGTTACTCAGCCGAAGTCATGTTTGCGCACAATAATGCCAACCTATCCGGTCATTACCTCGAAAACACCAATGACAAGCCTACTAAAGCAGTGCTCATTTTCGTTCATGGCGATGGGGCAATGTCATACGATGCAGACGGTTACTACAACCTAATTTGGGAACCATTAAGAGCAAATGGCTATGCCATATTTAGTTGGGACAAACCAGGTGTTGGCAATTCTACCGGGAATTGGCTTAATCAAACAATGACAGAAAGGCAATCTGAAGTGTTAGCGGCAGTCGAGTTTGTTCAACAGCAGTATCACTTTACCGACAGCAACACAGGACTAATGGGTTTTAGTCAAGCAGGCTGGGTGTTACCAGCATTATCAAAGCAAAACGCAAAAGTGGGATTTGTCATCGGCGTAGGGTTTGCCACAAATTGGATTGAGCAAGGTGAGTATTACACCGCCGTAAATCGACAACTCGAGGGCGGAAACTCTCAGCAAATCCAACAAGCACTGACTCAATATAAAAAGGAAATTACGTTTCTCAAACAATCCCCATCCTATGCAGAGTATTCAAACTTTGCCGGAGAAGAGGCAATGGACCAAGATCGCTTTGAATTTGTTCTCAACAATTTCAAATCAGACGCCAAACAAGATTATCTGAGCGTTCGCGTGCCGAGTTTATACCTGTGGGGTGAAAAGGATTTAAATGTTGATGCTAAAAAAGAGTTTGAATACTGGCAAAACAACGAGAATCACTTTGTGACCCCAATGCTCATCGCAAATGCCAGTCATGCCATGTTAAAAGCAGACAAATTTGATCACCAAAGCTTTGGTGCATTGCAATGGTTGAAGCTCATGTGGCTTGAACAAGAAGCGTTTGCCGAGTCGTTTTTGCCCACTATTCTAACTTGGCTAGATGAGCTCAAGCTAGAACCTCCGACTAACTAATAGTAATAGCTGGTGAAAGTGGAATAGTCCTTATTTCACTCCACCGCCATCGACACGGCATATGAGTAAATAGAACCGACAAGCGTTCTTCCACCTTGATCCCGTTTTCGGTTGAATCAACAGTAAGTTTTTACACCTCTGCTAGTATGAAGTGCATATCCCAACTGAGGTGTTGTCATGTCTGAAATCCAACCATTGCCAGTGCAACTCTATTTGTCTTCAACGGTTCGAGAAGGTGAAGAAGAGGCAGCACAAGCTCGAAACATTCCCATGTTCGAACTGATGCAACGAGCTGGACAATCGGTATTTTCGGTGATTCAAGAGCTTTATCAATATTGTCACCACATCTTGGTCGTGGCAGGAAAAGGCAACAATGGCGGGGATGGGTATATCATTGCTCGGCTGGCTCGCCAAGCTGGCTACAAAGTTACCCTATGGCAAATGGGCGATCCTCAATCACTGTCTGGTGATGCGCTGCGAGCTCAGCAGCTTTTCTTAGATGGCGGCGGGAAGATTCTTCCACCCAATGAACAGGTGGCGCAAGACGTCGACCTGATCGTCGACGGCATTCTTGGCACTGGCATCAAAGGCCATGTTCGCCCTCAAGCGCAAGCTTTGATTAACACCTTAAACGCTAGCAAACGTCCAGTTATCGCCATCGATACCCCCTCAGGATTGGATACCAATACTGGCCGAATATTGGGTAGCGCGATTAAAGCTAACATCACGGTGACTTTCATTGCCGTAAAACAAGGCTTAGTCACCGGGCAAGCTCGGCGCGTAACGGGGGAAATTTTGTTCGCCGGACTCGGGGTAGAGGATGAGTTTGTTAATCAAAATCCACCCGCCGCACTGCTCACCAATCCAAGTTGGCTGAATGCCATCTCGCAAAGAGAAGCCGATTCACACAAAGGCAATCATGGTCGCTTGCTCATTGCTGGCGGCGGTGAGGGGATGAGTGGCGCCGCTTACCTTGCAACGGCAGCGTCACTACGAGCAGGAGTTGGCCTTGCTGCACTCATATGCCACGATACCAGCGGCCATCCGATTCGCTCAATGCTGCCAGAAGCCATGATTGCCAATCAAGATAAACTGCCAGAGCGATTAGACTGGTGCTCTGTCGTCTGTTTAGGGATGGGATTAGGTCGAAATGCTTGGAGTGAGGATATCTTCAATACTGTTGCTCAAAAGGTCGCGAGCAACCGCAATATCCCCAAAGTGATTGACGCTGATGGCTTATATTGGCTTTCTCAGCAGTTTGACTCTGATTCTCCTTGGCAAAATTTAGTGATCACCCCTCACCCTGGCGAAGCTGCAATGTTATTGGGTTGTCAGATTAGCGATGTTGAAACCGATCGCTATCAAGCAGCTTTGTCCTTGAGTGAAAAATATCAGTGCATTACTGTCCTTAAAGGCGCTGGCACCTTAATCTGCGATGGTGACACAACGGTCGTTTGTCATGCAGGTAATGCTGGTATGGCAACCGGGGGAATGGGCGATGTTCTTGCAGGAACCATTGCAGCCTTGCTCGGGCAAGGATACCCTCCCATGCGCGCAGCAACGCTGGGAACACTCATACACAGTATGGCGGCGGATATTGAGGCCAAACGTGCTGGGAAAATCGGTCTGCTGGCGTCCGACCTACTGCCAGCAATACGTTCCGTCATCAATTCAAAGACTCACCCAATGGAGCAGCAGTGAACACCGAACAGCTCAAACACTTCGAACAACAATTCGAACACTACATGCAAGCCGAAATGGTTCAAGATCCCGCGCACGATATGAGCCATGTCTATCGAGTAGTCAAAACCGCCAAAGCGCTTTGCAAACAAGAAGGTGCAAAGTTAGAAGTGGTGTTACCAGCAGCTTATTTGCACGACTGTTTCACTTTCCCTAAAAACCATCCCGAGCGTAAAACTAGCTCTGCTGTTGCCGCTGAAAAAGCGCAAGCTTTCCTACTCTCGATTGGCTATCCGCCTCAATATTTAGAAGACATCAAGCATGCCATTCTCACTCACAGCTTTAGCGCGAACATCTCACCGGCCACCATCGAAGCAAAAGTGGTACAAGATGCCGATCGACTTGATGCCATTGGCGCCATTGGCATTGCACGATGCATTCAGGTAAGTACAGGATTTGGATCAAGCTTGTACCATGCACACGACCCTTTTGCTGAGCAGCGAGAACTGGATGACAAGGCTTTTACGCTTGATCACTTTGAGACCAAGCTGTTTAAGTTGCCGGAACTCATGCATACCAATTCGGCCAAAAAAGAAGCCGAAAGTCGCATTAAATTCATGAAAACGTTTTTGGCGCAGCTTGATCGAGAAATGTAGACCAATACAACTTTGTTCGCGAGAACTTGGTAAATCCATTCAGCTTCAGTAAGATAAAAATCTATCCCTTGCTTTTGCAAGCCTTTATCTGCACGGAGCCATTGCTACCAAACACCATGACTGAATTATTTGCCTCAAAAAATCTGCAACCTTTGTACATTCAGGTAGCAGAAAAGATTAAACACGAGATAGACAAAGGCACCTACCCTGCTGGCAGTAAGCTGCCTTCAGAAAACATGGGAAGCTATCGAAGCAGCAATTCGTTGGGGTAATGGTTGCGGCGCACTGGCGACCACGCAAAAAGGCGCAATGACGGCTCTACCAGCCATTGAAGAGCTAACGGAGCTACTTGGTTAACCACTTAAGTTCGTTGTCAACGAGCTAAAACCGAATCTACTGCAGGGGCATTGCACTTGACTGTGCTTAGTTTTAATCAGGCTTTGCCCCTATTTTTATTTTCTGGTTAAAACAACTCCACGTCATCATCACCATGCATCTCTTTCGGTGGTTCTTTTAAGTCTTGTTCAGAGAGTTCCATCTGCTCAATCTTATGAGCAATGAACTGCATTTCCTGATGCACGTCTGCAAGATCATCTTTAGCAAACATCATAGATTTCAAGCCAGTTTCGAACAAATCAGATAGCTCTTCTTCTTGATCATAAGCCAACCCAAGTACATGATAACTTGAATTTAGCTTATGAACAGAATGATTGTAGTTCTCGGAGAATACTGCATCAAAGCCTTCCACTTTGGCCGACACATTCTGCATAGTCTCACTGATCTCTTCTAGCACCTCAATCAGCATATTGTGACGCCTGATGTCGAGGTATTTGGATTCCAACCCTTCGATCATCACCGCCAACACATCTTTAAGAATACCAACCTTAACGTCATCATCAGGAAGATTCTTGATTAGAATCGCCGTATTCTTCTCATTCAAAATCATTCGATTTCCAAACTGGAAAATACGCCCCTTGGTGTGCAGAAGATCGTACAAGTTACGTTCAATAGGGCTAACACTACCGTCAATACTGTCAAAGTACAGATCACTTTTGTCCCGAATCACCATAGATGCATGGAGGTTGTAAGTATTCATCGCTTGGAACACAAAGTAACTTAACTGCTCGATAAACTGGCAAGTCGACAGGCCACGGAAAAAATGTAGAACCGTTCCGTACATAGTGGCTTCTTGCATGAAATGACGTGATGTTTCTTTGGCCTCGGTGCACTCTTCTTGGATACGTTGCTTATCGGTCAGAAACTGCTCAATCACTTCAAGCTTCGCGATCATCTCTTCTTTGGCGCAAAAGCGATCAATCACATCAATTGCACCCGCTTGATAAACATTGAGGCGCTCCTCTAGCGAGTCCTCTTCGGTTAAATAGACAATCGCGCTACCTTCAAGCTTAGAGGCCGACTTGCGACGATCAAACAAATCTATCGTGCGTTTACCTCCCAACCGCCTGCCAAGGAGCACGATTTGGGGATTAAATGTCTCAGCAAGATCGAGGGCTGAAATTAGAGAAGAAGCGACTTTTACATTGTAGTTTTGAGTCAGTTTATTCGCAATGTCGCGGCTTGATTGATTATCTTCTTCAATAACCAATAATTTGGTTCGTTCCGTCATACCTGCCACCTAACCTATGTGTCCCCTAGCTGCATTTTTACTGAAACAAATGCAACACATAGAATAAAGTATAGACACTAATCCCAAATTTTAAGAACTCTCTCCATTTACAGTGTAAACATAGATATTCAACTGACGATGCATCACGTTTTAAAATAGCAATATAGTCAATTAATTCAGTTATTTGAGTGGCACTTTCAAAACCTAAACTTGTTCAAAAATTCAAACAAACTTTAAAACTGAACCCCAAAAGAGAGGTGCAGACGCAGTTCGTCCTCTTCGGAATCTAGCCCTTTTGCTACATCTAACTTAATAGGTAGGTATTTAGTTTGCCACTCCAAACTCAGCCCAGTACCCCGTTTCCAGTCTGGTTTATCATTAAACGAATCACCCATATCAAAAAACACACCGCCCCAAAGCGAAGAGAAAAGTTGGCGTTGATAATCGACGGCTACCGTCGCCAGATTCAATCCACCGGTAAGCTCTCCGTTTGAGTCAGTCGGCGAAATAGAATCAAATTTGTAACCACGAAGACTGTTCGTGCCACCAGCAAAGAAACGCAGAGAAGAAGGAACGCGATGAATATCACTCGCCATGTTAGCGCCCCACCGCCCTGAAATTTGTATGTTCTGCTTACTCGATATCGCCCATTTAAAGTGGGTATCACCGGTCAAACGAAGCAGTCGCGTATCGGACAATAGGTTGGGGTCTGAGTACTCCAAAGAGAGGCGATGGCCATGGCTGATGGATGCGTCTTGAGCACTATCTGACAGATAAATGGCTTCAAACCCCGGCAGCGTCAGTTGAGTTTCATTCTCTTCGCTCGCTTGCACGTAGCGTTCGTGAAGATAAGACAAGAAAAGCCGCCCTTCCCAATTTAGATCAAACCGCCAAGTTTTTTCAAAGCTCAGAGTACTGCTAAAGCTATCCGTATCTAGGTAATCAACCTTTGCCAGATCAAAATTAATCGCGTAATAGTCGTTTGAAGCGTCGATGGTCGGAATTCGGTAGCCCAAGCTCAGGGCTTGCTCTGGCGCTGAGAGGTTAAGTTCAGTCTGAAAACTATGCCCCTTTTTATTATACCAAGGCTGCCTCCACCTCAAGGTCCCTCGTACACCGTAATTTGACGTGTAGCCTCCCCCACCTGAACGATGTTTTTAGAGGCGGCTGTAACGTTAACTTCAATCGGAGCCTCATGACGGCTATTCGCTTGCTGCCAGTTCGCTATGGCCGTTACATTGCTAAACCACTGTGTATCAAATAGCCTCATTTGATATTCGGCGAGCTTATCTTGGTTGAAATACTCTCCTGCCTGAAAAGGTGCCAGATTGAGTACTCGTTCCTCACCTATTTGGCTCTGAACAATCGTGATATCACCAAATCGGTAACGCTGGCCACTATTAAACGCTATGTGAATGTTTGCTTGATGTCGATTTGGGATCACTTCCAACATTGACGAATCAAAACGAAAATCAAAATACCCTTTCTTCAATGCCAAAGAGGTCAATTGAGACTTAAGTTGGTCGTATGAATCATGATTGAGGATCTCGCCTACCTCGATTGTGCTATTTTGCAGTAGCTCTACAAAATCAGCATCGGTTTTAGCAGCGCCAGATATGGAAATGACGGAATATTGAATAATTACTGGCTCACCTTGTTGGACCTGAAGGGTTAAAGTGTGATCATCAACCCTGTCAACTTGGGCGGTGGCCTGATAATAGCCGTATGGATTAAGTGCGCCATCTAACGCGGTTTGAATTTGATGCGGACGGATCGATGCAGCCGAGCTAGTACCATAGACACTCAGATACAGCTCTAGATTTTTCTTTAGATCACCTGAAATGCCTTCTACCTTAAAGTTGGCTGCTTGCACGGGTATACAGAATACCAAAAGCACCCACAGTACTAATTGTAACCCGCCCCAAACTCTCATCCGTTTTGCTCTGTGTTATTGAAAACACGAGCAAAGTAAACCGAAACAGAAAATAGCTTAAATCACCTTAGATGGACTCAATCCTACAAAGGCGAATTAATCCGTATTTATTGGTTATCCATTGTAATTGTTCTCACTCACCAGACTTATCAAGCCATATATCAGTGAGCATTTTGATTAGACTTTGGCACAACGTGAAGCGAAGCTGCTTGGTTTTCTTGCGAGACCATATAATTACTGCCCTCTCGCGCTTTGGCTACGTACATAGCTTGGTCGGCAAACTTAAGCAGATCTGTATGATTTTTCGCGAAATGAGGGTAGATTGAGACGCCAATACTCACACCGACATCACATATGAGGCCTTTGATAACAATGGGCTGTGTTACTTCTTCGAGAAGCTGCTCGGTTTTTGCTGCCACACTTTCCATGTCACTAAGAAGGTCGAGGCAGACAATAAATTCATCTCCCCCAAAACGGCTCACCAGGTCCGTTTCTCGAGTATTGTCCTTTAAGCGCTGTGCGACAACTTTAAGAACGTGGTCACCGACATCATGACCATAGGTATCATTAATCGCTTTAAACTTATCTAAGTCGAGAAACAAAACCGCCATGATGCGATTGGTGCGACCTGATCGTGCAACCGCCGATTTTAAGTGCGCCTCTAATGAGCGCCTGTTGAGTAACGAGGTGAGTGGATCACGTTCGGAAAGATACTCTAGCGCCACTTTCTGCTGTTCAAGTATACGTGTTTGCTTGGCGACTTCATTTTCCAGCTGAGATTTGGTGAACAGATTTTGCTCTAGTTCTTCGTTCATTGCGTTAAAGGTTTGACCCAGTTCGCTAAACTCTGTGTCTAAATTGTCGCACTGCACTCGATACGTAAAATGGCGGCCTTTGATGCTTTCAATCGCCAAGGCCATTGTTTGAGAGCCGACTCTAAACCTACGCAGTAACAGAAAGGCTGTAGCAGTCATCGACACGGAGAAAAGTACCAACAAAATACCCATTTCCACCATGGTACTTTCCATTTGCTTCTTTGCTGCTGATAGCTCAACTTGATGCTGCTTAGCCAAATAATCAAACATGTTTTGGATGAGCAAGTTGTACCGATTATTCAGCAGTGAGCGGCGCTGTTCGACCAACTCACCCTCGATATCAATACGTTTAAGAGTCAATTGGAATTGCTTGTCCTTTGTTATCAGTTCTGCCAACTGATTATTCACCTGTCGAACCCTGTCTATTTTTTTAGGCGAATACTCCGAAACAGCCAATTTTATTGAGAGCCGTTGCTGTTGCTGGATAAGGCTATTGAAACTTTTAGTGTCCACATACTCCAAATAGATCCACATTTGCGCCTGCAAAGCACTCACCTCTGATTGAAGCTCAATCAAACTGAGTTGGTGCTCGCTAGCCAGCTGTTGGCGCTGATATAAGTTATAGATGGACCAAGCAGTAGAAATACTCATCACTAAGCTAGCAACAAATAAAACATACATTTTGAAGCTAATCGATCGCATCATCGTGCTGCTGCCTTTAGTTTGAGCTCTTCAAAAGGTTGATTATCGATAATTGCCCTCACATCTAACGGCTCTCCCTCTAATACATTTCTCTCCGAGGCCCAGTGAGCTTGCAGCTGTAAGTTCGATAACAAACTATAATCGTTGGCTAGGTTGAACACATAGTCATCCCAACTCCATTTGACCTGCTGGGGCTTTATCTGAAGCTCTTCACTGATCAGCTCAATACTCTGAATAGAGTGACTACCAATCCAATCCACCGCATTAAACAATGCACTCAACAGAGACTGATCAATATCAGAGGTTTCTCCACGCGTCGTTTTAGCCAATAAATTAAAAGAGAGTTGGTAGATCCCTTCCGTTCCGATATCGATGACTTGAGTGGTAGCCTCCAATGAGGCGCGGTAACCATAAGGCTCCCATATAGAAATGCTTTCTACTTGATATGAGAGCAGTGCAGGAACCATTTCATCGGGTTTTAAGTAGACTCGCTCTATATGCATATCTTGCAGCGCATTGGATATAAGTAAGAGATCGAAGTAGAACTCACTGGCGCTTGATTTAACAATGCCCACTTTCTTCCCTTCTAAATCCGCAATGTCAGTGATATTGGTCGACTCTAACGAGAGCAATTTTAGATCATTACTTGAAGTGACAAAACTTGCGAGTAAAGCGATATTGTTGTGATGGTAGCTATTAAAAAGTGCAACGGTACCAGACGCCGTAGCATAGTCGACAACACCTTCTTGTAACAGCTTCGCGCAGTGTACTCCTCCTTTGCATGGCACAAGCTCGACTATCACCCCTTGCTTGCTAAAAAAGCCTTGCTGCTCCGCAACAAAAAATGGGGTACTGAGTGGTGTCAGCGACACGCCTATTTTAACGGCCTCACCACTATTGATGACCATCTGCTCCCTCTGTTGAAAAGACCACCAACCCATAATTAAAGCAGACAGAACAAGCGCAATAGCAATAGTTGTTCGCACATTAACCCCACTTTGTATGTAGCTATAAATGAATTGTAGTCAGTGTGCGCAATAACTTTTCTCTAAGAGCAAGAAAAATTAAGCAAACACTGATATACAGGGTACAAGTGTAGACTCTATATTTAACTTGTTGCCTATTTAATTTTAGATCTATCAGGTAACTGCTTCTATATCTTATTTGTTATGAATACTTCTCATCAAAACCATAATCATTGACAATACCTAAAGTAAAATCGTAAGAGTAAAATGTCATTCAATGTACTTTAGTAACTTTCCCTATATCAGTTAGTTACACCTGTAACATGCGTCATAAATAGTAAAATGATGAAACATATAAACACCCATACAGTATCTATATTATTCACTAAGTTTAGATGCCATATTTCTTTGGTCTAGTGACTGATTCTTTCACATATAGCTACAGTTGATGTTAACTCAATTCAGCTTACCTATGGTTTTTACACATACCCTTCTACTCCGTAGATGTAATCAGAAATACCAATCGAATCGATAAGGTCTATCCATTATCTTCACCAAAATAAATGCCGTATTGTTTAGTCATTCAATGGCAACACGCCGTACTTTTGTTCAGTTGTCCATTGCAACCTATTGAATTGCATAGAGAAAAAAGATGACTAAAAAACTCACAACTGCAGCTGGCTGCCCTGTTGCACATAACCAGAATGTTATGACAGCGGGTCCACGTGGCCCACAACTTCTACAAGACGTTTGGTTCTTGGAAAAGTTGGCACATTTTGATCGAGAAGTGATCCCAGAGCGTCGTATGCATGCGAAAGGTTCTGGCGCATACGGCACATTTACCGTGACTCATGACATTACAAAATACACGCGAGCGAAACTGTTCTCTGAAATTGGCAAAAAGACCGACCTATTTGCGCGCTTCACAACGGTTGCAGGTGAGCGAGGCGCAGCAGACGCTGAACGTGATATTCGTGGCTTTGCTTTGAAGTTTTACACTGAGGAAGGTAACTGGGATTTGGTAGGTAACAACACGCCTGTCTTTTTCCTCCGTGATCCGCTCAAATTCCCAGATCTCAACCACGCCGTTAAGCGTGACCCAAGAACCAACATGCGCAGCGCGACCAATAACTGGGACTTTTGGACATCACTTCCGGAAGCTTTCCACCAAGTTACCATTGTCATGAGTGATCGCGGCATTCCAGCCACCTACCGTCACATGCACGGATTTGGCAGCCACACCTTTAGTTTCATTAATGCCGATAACGAACGCTACTGGGTGAAGTTCCATTTCAAAACTCAGCAAGGCATCAAAAACCTGACTGACCAAGAAGCCGAAGCCGTCATTGGTAAAGACCGTGAAAGTCACCAAGCTGACCTGTACAACAGCATTGAAGAGAAAGATTTCCCGAAATGGACCATGTACGTTCAAATCATGCCGGAGTTGGAAGCGGACGAAGTGAACTTCAACCCATTCGATCTCACGCGTGTATGGTCGCAGAAGGATTATCCACTGATTGAAGTGGGGGAATTTGAACTCAACCGTAACCCAGAGAACTTTTACGCTGAGGTAGAACAATCGGCATTTAATCCCGCAGCCGTTGTTCCAGGTATCGGATTCTCACCAGACAAAATGCTACAAGGCCGCCTGTTTGCCTACGGCGATGCACAGCGTTACCGATTAGGCGTGAATCATCATCAGATCCCAGTCAACGCACCTCGCTGCCCAGTGCACAGTTACCACCGAGATGGCGCGATGCGCACCGACGGCAACCACGGTTCAACGCTCGGCTACGAGCCAAACTACAAGCAAGAGTGGGCAGAGCAGCCAGACTTTTCCGAACCACCACTGCGCATTTCAGGCGATGCGGATCATCACGACCACCGAGTAGAAGACGACTATTTTACTCAAGCGGGTGATTTGTTCCGCTTAATGTCCAATGAAGAGCGTCAAAGACTGTTTGAGAACACGGCTCGCTCACTGGATGGCGTACCTGAATTTATTCAACGTCGCCATGTTGCTCATGCTTACCAAGCAGACGAAGCTTATGGCGAAGGTCTAAAAGCTGCACTAGGCTTAGACTAACGAAAAATAAAACGAGGTGCATATGCACCTCGTTAAACCTTCACTCACTTACGATTAATTAGTCTCTAATTAAGGAGTCGACCATGAAAGACCATGCTTTTTTTAAGATGTTCAACACTTGGGAACTGTTCATTTTCTATTGAACAGTTAGCCCATACAAACATGTTAAACAATTATACGAGCCTGTATCACGCCACTCCGTGACCTTTAGATGCAGTCCAGATGCGGTACCATTGCTCATTCGTCATCTGCAAATCCATCGCTGCAACGGCAGTGCGTGTTCGATCAATATTACCCGAACCTAAAATTGGAACCGGTTGAGAAGGCAAGTTCATCACCCAAGCGTAAGCTACTTGATCAATCGATGAAGCCCCAATTTCCTCAGCGACTTCCGACAGCGTTTTCTGCAATCGCTGCTGTTTTTCGCTGCTATTTGAAAACAATTCTCCACCGGCTAAACAGGACCATGCCATAGGGCGCACACGCTCTTGCTGTAGTTGATCCAATGTACCATCTTCAGTCACACCCATGTTTACAGGATTGATCTCCACTTGATTGGTAATGAGTGGCTCACCGATACTTGATTGGACGCGTGATTGAAGCAGACTAAATTGAGAAGGCGTAAAGTTAGACACGCCAAAGTGGTTCACTTTTCCTGCCTGTTTAAGTTGCTGGAACGCGTCGGCAACACCATCTGCATTCATCAGAATGTCTGGTCTATGAATTAACAACACGTCTAAGTAGTCTGTTTTTAGACGTGCCAGTGATCCGTCTACCGAGTTTAAAATGGCTTGCTTACTGCTGTTGTAATGATTAACTTGCGGCGCGTCACCACGATAGATTCCGCACTTAGAGACAATCTGGATATGTTCACGCAAGCTGCTATCCGACGCCAATACCTCACCGAACATTCGCTCACACGCAGACTCTGGGCCATAGACTGGCGCATGGTCGACGGTAGTAATACCCAATTCCATATGCTGCTTTAAAAATGTCAGCTGTTGCTGTGTCGACATCCCCCACTCTGCCATTCGCCAATAGCCCTGAATCATAGGTGAAAACAAAAAATGTGGTTCTTGCATGGTTCATGCTCCTAGTACATTAATTCGAAATCGATGTGCAGCCTTGAGTGTCTTTTGCTGCTGAATTAATGCGAACTATACAAAGCGTATGGGACAAATCTAAGTGATAATTTACGAAATAATAATTCGCTATATCGAACAATTGTTATAACTAAGGCTGATATATGGCACTATACGGAAGATATTTAAGTGCTTGGTTCAGCGAGACAGGTTATGTACAAAAAACACAAACGATTTGAACGCTATGCGCTGTTTGGAGAAGTGGCAAAACTACTGAGTTTTTCCAAGGCAGCGGAGAGTTTAGGGATATCACGTAGCTACCTCTCATCGCAAATCCACCAACTTGAGCAAGAATTGCAAACCAGCTTGCTTATACGCTCTACTCGAAGTGTCAGACTGACCTCGGCAGGCGCTAAAATTCTGGCGAGCATGACTGAGGTGAATGGCCATTTACTGGAGATGGAAAAGGCTCTCTCTCACACTCAGAGTGAAGTCAGTGGTACATTAAGAATTACGGCACCTACCATTTTTAGCCATCGCTACTTGCTCGACCTTTGTACCCAGTTTCAAGCCATTCATCCCAATATTCGTTTTGACTTAGATATTGGTTACACCCGTGAAGACTTGGCAACATCCAATTTTGATTTGGCCATTCGGGCAACCAATACCCCACCAGAGACGATGGTGGCAAAAAAAATAATGACCTATCATCACATCTGCTGTGCGTCCCCTAGCTATTTAGCTCAAGCAGGAACGCCAGTTCACCCAGAAGATTTGCGAGCCCACAACTGCCTTTCTGATCCACATTTAACAAATTGGCGGTTCAGTGATGAGAACAATCAGTATGAAATCGCGACTGATGGCGACCTATTGATGAGCGATAATGCACTGCTGCGTGATGCCGCAGTAAGAGGAAAAGGCATCATTAAGTTACCGTCTTACTTAGTGCAACCACAGATTGATAGCGGAGAGCTGGTCGCTATCTTGACCCAATACCATACGATGACAAATGGCATCTACCTGATTTATCCGCCACAATTGCGCGACAGCAAAAAACTCACCATGTTTGTCGATTTTATTGCTCAGCGGTTTAGTGACTAAGCGAGTCAATGCTAGAGCCATTCGATAACCAAAACAGTATCCACTATTTCAAAACAAAAAGGGCAGCGAAGTCATGAACTCCGCTGCCCTTAATTTTA
>NZ_JYJP01000043.1 GCF_001012815.1 Vibrio mexicanus | reverse complement strand
TATCCTTTTACATGATCAATGGTTTAAAACCTAATCAAGGAATGATTGAGCGTGCCTACTCCATGATCGAATTAAATCAAAAACGAAGTGAACAAGGGAGAACGTACGATGAAAAACGGGACATGTATTATCGCACTCTCGTTGGAGAGGATGGAAAACGTTCAATAATAAACAATATTAAAGCAATTATGCTATACACTGATGAATACTATCGCGTCTCTACATACAAAGAAATTGGTATCATTTGTGTTTTTTTAATGCTCTCACTAGCAGGCACTATCTACTTTGTCCGCTTACCTCGAATGGCAGATATATACTTCGACCGACAGCGCCAGATCGTTTACACCTGGTACAAAGGCAAAGTCGCGGCCTGCAATTTTGATAACCTTGGCTATCGCGAAAGTGTCCACGGGCTTGACCTAATACTATTCAGCGAGCACAAGAAACGACAGTTTTGGCCCGCTAGGTTTGGACTTCAACCCACTGGCCGAGCTCACTTCAATAATGAAAATGATAATACTGAGTTTATGGCTCAGATCTTTGCTTTCATGGATAAAGGCAAAGAAGCTGTAATCACAGGGGATAAGTTTGTTCGCCCGCAACCGAAGTACTACCTGTACATTGATG
>NZ_JYJP01000042.1 GCF_001012815.1 Vibrio mexicanus | reverse complement strand
TGGTAATCCTAATGTAGATGAAGATACAACCGCGTCATTCCAAATCTTAGGTGGTAACACAGTCGAAGAGGGTGAAGATGTCTTCTTAGGTTTTGATGTATCAATTAGTAATCAAATTGGTAAGGACGTCTTCTTCTCACTTCAAAACGATGTTGATGACTCGGCTTCCACACCTGACGCTAGTGCTGGCGAAGATTATTTTGCTGGTGAATTTTACATTTCTAATGGTCAAGGAGGGTTTAAGCTTGCAGACGTTAATGACTTGAAGATTTCTGCTGGTGACACATCTATACAGGTATTCGTTAAGATTGATAATGACGATGTATATGAGCCGAATGAGGTGGTCGCGCTTACTGCTACCACAACAAGTGAACTAGTTGTAGGTGATAAGTCCACTACTGCTACTGGTATAATTACAGATAGCACAGACAACCCACCAAAATCTGAGTCCTTCACTCATCAGGTTAGTTCTTCTGGCATGTCGCAGATTATCTTTGATACTGCTAAAGAAGCGATTGATGGCGACAACAAAGTCGCAACTGATCATATCTCTGATGCTGAAGATGATGCTGACGACTCTAAGCATCTTAAGATCATTATTACTTCTTTGCCTGACCATGGAACGCTGTACTTCTTTGAAAACAACAAATGGAATCCAGTCGAATCCAAGCATCTAAATAGTAAGCAGTTTAATGCAAATGAACTTAACTATGAGCCGGATTCGAACTCAGAAGGTTTCATTCTAGGCGTTAAAGAGGCGCAACTAAATGAAGCAGGTTCGAGCAATAAAGAGTTCTTGAACTGGGGTGATGCAGAAGGTGCTGGAAATACCCGTGTACTTGACTTAGGTGATGGACACCAAGTAACCATTACTTCTCAAGGTGGTAATCTAGTTCAATACTTGGGTGACCCAAAAGAAGACCATGTTGGTTACGGTATTGGCGTGAAGAATGATACTGGCATTGATGAGAATGAATCTATTGCCATAGACTTTGGTTTACGTCCTGCTGGTAGTGTAACGCTTGGCTTGGATGGGGTAGGCGGATGGTTTCAAGAAGGCCTGAAACCAGGGGTTAATACTGGTGATGAGACTTCTGTTGTGATCACGGTTAACTACATAGATGGTAACAAGACCGGAACGGTGACATATCAGTATCAAAAGGCCTCTAAAGGTGATGTTGATTTGTTCCATAAAATCACCATTCCAGTTACTGATGAGAACGATTCGTTTGATGGTACGCTGAGGGTAGTGGATGGCACATTACCAGACGGTGTTTCAATTACAGGTGTCGTGTTAGGCACTGAAGGTAATGGTAACTGGGAGCTTCGCTACCTTGAAACAGAAGCATCGGACAGCTTTGATTACAAAGCTGTAGACTCAGACGGCAACCTAAGCGAAGAGTCAACCGTTACCATTGAAGAAGGTAATGGCGATCTCAATGCAGTTAATGACCCAGCTCCATTCCTTGTCCAATTGGGTAGCTTCAATACTAACGGTTCATGGCAGGATGTTGATGGCGCAACACTTAGCGCCCAGTTTAAAGAGGATTCTGACCGTGGTTTTGCATATGAAGATGGTGACAAAAAAGTTGGAGTGGACGGAAAAGCAGGTGGTTACGGCAATCAAATTGAATATGACCGCAACTCAGGTGAGTCTGAACAGTTCATCATTGACTTAGACCAAGATGCAACAACCTTCACATTTGCATTCTCTAATTTATACAAGGGCGAAGGCAACGATGGCGACTTTACCGATAACCACGAACAAGGCCGTTGGATCGCATACTTGGATGGCGTAGCGGTCGCGAGTGATACTTTCATAGCGAGCGAAGGTAACAATAAAGGCGAAGTGACAGTAACGCCCAAGGTGGACGGCAACGCTGTTGTATTTGATAAAGTAGTATTCGAGGCAACAGACTACACCAACAGGCCAACCCACGACAATGATGCGTCGGATTTTTTCTTGACGGGTTTCCAAGCGTCTAGCGAAGGAGCATATGGCGTTATTCAGGGTGGCCTCTTAACAATTCCAACCTCTGAGTTAGGTTTGTCAGAGCTACTTGATAATGATAGCGACACTGACGGTGACCCGATTCGAATTACTTACGTTTACGGGGAACAATATGGTGATGCCTATGTTAAAGACGGTGTTGTTTACTTTGATCTAGATGGTAGTGATTTTGTTGGACCGACGTCTTTCGAATATCAAATTACTGATGATCGTGGCAACGTAGCAAGTGCCGTTGTAAACGTTATTGTTAGCCCTAAACCTGCTGATGTTTCTGTAGAAAGTGTTGAACTTTTAGAGAGTGAAGTACCTGAAGGTATTGATCTTGCCTATAAAGTGTCTCTGTCTGGTTCAGCCCTGAAAGAAACCGATTTGCCATTGTTGATTAGTAAACAAATCAAAGACAATCAGGATTCCGCCGACGACCAAGATGTTGATTTAGACAGCTAGTATTCACAAACGGTGTAACGCTTGTAGGCGGTGAGCTTGTTGTTCCTGTAGGGGTTAAAGATTTCACAATCCTAATCCCAACTGAGAAAGATGGCATTCACGAAGGCGAAGAGACCTACTCGATACAAGTTGGTGGTGAAATAGCAACGGGTAAGATCCAAGATATTGATGAACTAGACTTATCTGTGGTGTCGCAAGGTGACGTTTCAGAAGGTTCTGCCGCGGTATTTGAAGTATCGATTGGCAAGCCATCAGTTAAGGATGTCACGTTGTCTCTTGCAGTCAATACTGACGATGAGCTTACTGCAGAATCCGACGACTTCACTGCGCCATCATTTAATGCCTACTACGTGGTAGAGGAAAATGGTGAAGATGTTCAGAAGTCGCTCGATGTGACTATCGTGAATGGTGAACCTGTCGTTACCATTCCAGGCGGTGCTGATATCACATCTATCTTTGTGACTGTTGCGACAGCAGATGATGCAGACAACAAGGTTTATGAAGGTCCAGAGACATTTGAACTGGTTGTAAGTGAAAGTGAACACATAAATGGTACCGCTAAAGACAGCGCGACGATTTACGATGATGGCAGTGTCGATCCTGATGGCGACGGCCCACTTGTAAGCGACGATGATCGTCCGCTAGTAACCGAAGTATCGAATTTAAGTGTTTCTGAAGGTAGTGACGCAGTATTCGATGTTAAGTTGAATAACTCTAGCGAGCTTCCAACTCTAATTACGTTGTCTTTAACTGATGGCACTGCGTCAAGTGAGTCAGACTACACAGCAACAAAAGTAACCGTAACTTACGTTGTAGATGAGGTTGTAACCTCGAAAACGCTTGATGCCCTTGATGGCAAGTTCAGTTTTGAGTTGCCTGCCAACAACGCTAGTTTTAGTGTGTCAGTTGCGACGACTAGTGATAATGATGAGCCAATATATGAAGGGGACGAAACGTTTACTCTAACGGCCTCGACATCAACTCAAGTAGGCAGTGAGTCAGGTGTAGCCACCATAAAAGATGATGGCAGTATTGATCCCGACGGCGACGGCCCACTACTCGCGGACGATGACCGACCAATCGTAGACTCAATCTCACCTATTCAAATTGAAGAAGGTAGCACTGGAACCTTTACGGTGCAGTTGTCCAACTCAAGTACAACGTCTACTGTAGTGTTATTATCATTGATAGATGGCTCGGCTGTTAGTGACCCTAACGATGAAACCAAAGGCGATTATAACTCTCACAGTGTTATCGTTACATTTGGTGAAGGTGAGAGTAAAGAAACGAAAGTCGTGGACGTTGTAGATGGTAAGTTCGAAGTTGAGCTACCTGGGGATAAAGATTTGGATTCGTTTACTGTGTCTGTATCTACCAACCCTGATGAACACACTGACAACGCTGAAAACTTTATTCTAAAGGCCCAAACTGCGCATCAGAGCACAGCCGAGTTTGGAAATGCACTGATTGTAGATAACGAGGCTCCATTAGTTGATTTGAATGGTTCACAGTACCAGTTTACGTTCGTTAAAGAGAATGCTGGATATAAAAATGCCTTCGGTTATTACATTGATGATGGTACGGATGGACCACATGAGCTAACAGTAGTGCTCGGAAACTCTAAAGAACCGACTGATGGAACGATTCTTCCGCACACCCTTGCATCTTTAGACAATGTTAAGTTTGTGCTGATTCCAAATGGTGCAAGTTTAGTAGCAAAAGCGGAGAACGATTCAGAAACTCTAAGTATTACCGACAATGGAAAGCTTGTTGTTGGCAGTAATGTAACCAACAAATCGGTTTTCACAAGCGATGACGGCTTAGGTCAAATAAGTATTGATGAAGATACTGATGGAAACTTAACCCTTAGCTTTGATGACCAGCACAAGCCTGGTGATGACAACGACTATAACGATCTTGTTATTAAAGTGACCAACCTCGATAAGTCGACAGGATTTGAAGAGACCTTCACTGAAGGTGACAGCGGCGTCGGGATTGCGGATACAGACGCTGACGTCTTTGACGATAAAGATGTCGTCAAGTCGATGACAATCGAACTGACTAACAAGTTCGATGGAGATTCGTTCACAAACCTACCAACGATTGAAGGGCTAAACTACCTAATTAGTGGTGACGGTAGCACTATAACCGTTACATCAGATGATCCTAGTGGTGCTTCAGCTGCATTGTTTGAGCAGTTCTTAACTCAAGTTCAGTTTATCAATGATAGCGATACTCCGAACATTGAAGATCGTTTAATTCATGTTTCCGTCATTGATGGGGCAGATCTGCTTTCTAATACAGCTATATCGACTATCAATGTTGTTACGCTTAATGATGCCCCTAAGATTAATGATGTAGGAGTTCGAGTATCCGAAGAAGCGCTAGCTAAAGGGCTTCCAGATGATAAAGGTCTAGAGTCAGGCGACGACCAGGCGAAGCTTACTTTCTCTCAAGGTACTTTTACTTTAAGTGATGTAGATAGTGCCAATGTAGCTGTTGAGTTTACTAAGCCTACCATTGAGCTTAAGTCTGGCGGTCATGACGTTGAGTGGGAAGTGAGTGGAGATGGTAACGATACGCTGACGGGCTACATTGAGTACCTGAATGACAATAACGAGACTGTCCGTGAGGATGTCATTGTTGCAACTATTATAAATGGTAATGAGTACAAAGTTGATCTTAAAGCATCAGTAGACCACCCAAATATTAATGGTGAAGATGTTCTAAGTATTGAGTTACCGGTGGTTGCTAAAGATGGGCAAGCTAATACCCCAGCAGTAATTAAAGTAGCAATTGAAGATGATGCGCCTGAAGCCTCTTCTGTTCAAGAAACTCTTAATTCGACTCTAAAATATGGTGTAAATGTTCAGTTGATTTTGGATGTATCAGGTTCAATGGGATGGGATGCAGTTACTGGCGAAAAAGATGCGGATAAAGTTAGCCAATCTCGACTGTCTGTGATGCAGCTTGCAGCTATTCAGCTTCTTAATCAGTATGAATCACTGGGCGACACAAGGTACAACTGACCCTGTTTAATACTAGCTCAACGGACAAAGTTGATGATTCTGGTTCTGTTTGGATGAGTGTCGAAGATGCGATTGGTTTCATTAATGAGCTAAGTGCTGGAGGGTATACTGATTATGATGATGCGATCTCTCAAGCTCAGAGCTCATGGAACAGTGCGGGCAAACTACCAGAGTCTGGTAACCCGACGAATGTAACTTACTTCCTGTCTGACGGCGTACCGCAAGGTGAAGATAATGATGATGATGTCACCATCAACCAGACAGAGCAAAATGCATGGACAGCTCATCTAGATAATAAAGGAATAACGGCATTAGCGTATGGAATGGGTGAAGGAGCTGTTGCTTCACACCTAGACCAAATAGCATTTGACGGACATGGATCAGATCCTCAATTGCAAGATACAACGGCGGTGATGGTGCCAGACATTACCCAGCTACCTCCTGTACTTCTTCAATCCATCATAGAACCAGCAGTCGGAAATCTACTTGAAAATCTAGAAGGTGCCGATGGAGGACATGTTTCACAGATAACTTATGGTGATGTCACCTTTAATTTTGATGGTGAAAAAGTTACTGAGCTTAATAGTGTAGGTGGAGTGACGCATCAATTTAGTAAAGAAGGGAATATTCTAAGTATTTATATTGACTCTAAACATTCTCTAGTGGTCGATCTTGATGATGGAAGTTACAAGTTCTTCGGAGCAGCTGGACAGGATCCAATTGATGTAGATTTTGGTTACTCAATCACTGATGGTGATGGTGATAGTTCCTCAAGCACGATGGAGTTTGATATCGCCGCATTGCCAGAGCTTCCTGATGGAGGTGGCGACAATGGTGGAGGCAACAGTGACGGCTTGCCAACTGCAGACGGCTTCGCTCTGCCATCAGAGCATAGTGTTGTAAGAGTTAATTTTGCTCCACATGCCAGAGATGATGAAGATGATGCTCCTGAAGCCATTGATAAACATACCAGTGTTAGGATTGAAAGTTTACCGACCAAAGGCGACCTTTATTACAAAGATCCAGAAAATGGAACTTCGTTAAAATCACCAAAGAGATGCTAGATGAGGGCCATGTCCAATTTAGAGACGACACTGAAGTTTACTATGTGGTTGATAGAGCGCATGCGACAGCCAGCAGCAGTATTGGTAAAGCAGATGCTTCAAATATTGGTGATGATGGCGTCAACGACTTCAGCGCTAATGGTATTACGCTGTCTGGGGGGACGGTATCGAACGATGAGTTTATCAATAATGGTTTAATTAAACTCGACGTGGGTGAGCAGGGCGGATACTTCGTCGCGACTACGGATAATGGTAAAGGTAAGGAAACTCAGGTTGGCGAATATATTTCTATTAAGTCTGAACAAGGGAATATGTCTTCAATCACCATTGATTTTGACAGCTTAAATCCAAAAGTAGAAGACTTCGAGATCTTCGCGCATTTGTTCGATAATGGGCAAGCGGTAGGTAAAGTTAAACTTGACATTAGCAAGATTGAAGGCGGTCATATCATGGAAGGCTCGGCCACGATATTGTCTTCTGATTTGTCACCAGCAGTGACGTTTGATGAAGTTAAATTAGCCCTTCAATCTCCAGATAAAGGGTTTAATATTACAAGCGTGGAAGTTAAATCTGTCGGTGATGTTGCTATTAAGGATAGCTTTGATTACTGGGCTGTGGATTCAAACGACCAACCAAGCCCAACACCAGGTACCGTAACTATTGATGCATCCACTACTTTGCCAGGGGATGAAATTCTTGGTGGTGCTGGTTTGGATAACGTTGTTGTTCAAACTGACGGGGTTTGGGTATGGGATCCTGTTGCTAAAACTCATGTCATGTTAGATAAAACTATTTCATGGGCTACGTCGGCCGCTAAGCTTTTCCAAGCAGAAAGTCATGACATTTTGGGTTACGACCATATAAACGGCGCAGTTATTGATACAGGTATCGCCAATGACACCGTCGTAATGGGTAGTGGTAGCGACACAATCTACTTGGGTGAGGGTCACTCGCCAGGCATGGATAGTAACGTGGACCCAAATGCTCATGATGCGGCATTAGCTAGCTTTGCTAAGAAGTCATATGACGATGGCATGTTCGACACCAACGGGGATGAAAACTCAGGGCTGAAGGGCTTCGGCAGTTCAAACCCAGGTTTGGATATTGCTCAAGCGGGTGGTGGCAATGATGTAGTTTATGGTGAAGGTGACCAAGACATCATCTTCGGCGGTACTGGTCACGATATCTTAGATGGTGGGTCGGGTCATGATGCTCTTCGCGGTGGTCGGATAACGACACTCTCATTGGTGGAACTGGCAATGACATCCTTGTAGGTGACAGTGGCAGCGATATTCTAATTGGTGGTGAAGGCTTTGACACCTTCAAGTGGAATGAGCTTACATCCCATGAAGACCATATTGTCGACTATAACCGCGAAGAAGATAGAATTGACCTATCCGAACTCGTCACTGACTCTGGCCAAACCATGGAGCAACTGTTAGGGACTATTGATGTAAAGGTTGATGGTGATGACATTACGCTCGAACTGGAAAGTGGTCACACAAAACAAGTGATTGTAATAGAGGATGCCGTCGGTCAGTTCAATGGGCAAGGTTCTAACCAACCTAGTTATATTGACGGGAATACTGTGACTAATGAATCAGCGTTATTAAACGATCTGATATCAGTCAAGTTCCATGACTAAACAAAAAGGGCCGAAAGGCCCTTTTTTTAATGTCTATAGAACTACTAGTATTTTGTTCAGAAATTAGCTAATGAACTACAGCACCTTACAAGCAAAACCTTTTAGATAGAAGCCTTCCGGGTAAGCAGAATCAGTTAAGTGGTCAGCGGCTTGTTCGAAGCGTTCTACAAACTTCACGCTACGGTTTGCATCCAACGCTGCGTCTGCAATCACTTTTTGGAATAAATCTGAACTCATTAAGCCTGAGCAAGAGTAGGTGAGGAGAGTGCCACCTGGTTTCAAGATTTGCATAGCGAGCATATTGATATCTTTATAGCCGTTCGCACCTGAAGTTAGGTTGTTTTTGCTTGAAACAAACTTAGGTGGATCCATGATCACCACGTCAAACTTAGTGCCTTGGTCACGGTATTCACGCAGTAGTTTGAATACATCGGCGTTTAAGAACACAGCACGCTTTTTCGAGATATCGAAGTCATTAAGCTCGGCATTGTATTTTGCCGTGTCTAACGCAGGTTGAGAAACGTCCGCATTGATAACACGTTTTGCGTTACCTTTTAGTGCGTATAAACCAAAGCCACCGGTGTAAGAGAAACAGTTAAGTACTTCTTTATCTTCCATGTACTTCATCGCTTGTAGTCGACTATCGCGTTGGTCCATGTAAAAACCTGTTTTGTGGCCATTCACAATATCAACACTAATCTTCACGCCGTTCTCTTCAATAACGACAGATTCTGGTGGCATTTCACCGTGTAGCACGCCTACCGTTTCTTTCAGGCCTTCCTTCTTACGTACTGCGACGTCAGAGCGCTCGTAAACATGACAGTCTGGGAAACAATGAACTAAGGCTTTTACCAACGTATCTTTGTGGTATTCAGCACCCGCACTGAGTAGCTGGCACACAAGGTAATCTTGGTACTTATCAATGGTGATACCTGGTAGGCCATCAGACTCAGCGGCTATCAAGCGGTAACCTGTTAGGCCATCACGTTGGATGAGCTCTTCACGAAGCAGTTGGGCATCTTGAATGCGTTTGATAAAGAAGGCTTCATCGATATCACATTTGTCGAAGCTCCAAACACGTGCACGAATTTGAGAGTTTGGCGAGTAGGCGGCTTTCGCTAACCATTTGCCATCGTGGGTAAACACATCAACAGTTTCGCCAAGTTCTGGGCTACCATCGACTTTTGATATTCCACGAGAGAAAATCCAAGGGTGTTTGCGGCGCAGTGATTTCTCACGGCCTTTGACAAGATAGATACCTGCAGACATAGCGTCACTCAATAGGTTTGTTAATTTGAGCGCTATTGTCGAGCAAGCCGTTAGGAATTGCAATCAAGCACAAAAGAAAAGAGCCGCGATTGCGGCTCTTTGAGGGAGTTTTAAGCTTTTAGACCAGTAAGCATGGCTTCCATTTGGTCGCTCTGAGCTCTCAGTTGTTCAATGTTGTTATTGGTTGCACTGATTAAGCCGCAAACATTGTCCGATTGGACACGAATCTCTTCCACGCTAGCCGCTATATTATCTGCCACGACACCTTGTTCTTCAGCGGCAGTAGCTATTTGAAGGCTGCTGTCTGAGATGGATTGGTTTTTGTCTGCAAGATCTCCAATCTCTATGTCGACTTCTGACATAAGTGCCTGGCCTTCACCAGCATTGGCAACGGTTACTTCCATAATTTTAGTCAGAGACTGGCTGTTCTTTTGCAGCGATTCAATCATAGACTGAATCTCGACTGTTGCTTGTTGTGTACGTCCTGCTAGAGCGCGAACTTCGTCAGCAACAACGGCAAACCCACGGCCTTGCTCACCAGCGCGTGCGGCTTCAATGGCGGCGTTAAGCGCGAGCAGGTTGGTTTGTTCAGAGATACCGTTAATTGCGGTGATAACTTCATCAATTTGAGCAGCGTTAGAATCAAGCTCTTCTACTGCTTTTGAAGCAGACTGGATCTCTTGCGACAAAGACGATATAGAACCTAGCGTGTCACTCACTTTCGATTGGCCTGCTTGGGCTACACGCTTAGCGTCTTCCGTCTGTGTGCTTGAATCATGGGCAAGTGTGGCGACTTCACGAATGGTCGATGCCATTTGCTCGGTTGCACTGGCTAGAGAGTTTAGATGCTCTTGCTGAGTTCCGGAAACCTCTGAGCTTTTCTGCGTTGATAGGTTTAGCTCAGAGCTGATTTGCTGCATGAGTGCGATAGATTCTTGAATAGACAGAACCAGCTTTTGCTCACGGTCGGCGACTTTATCGATAGTAATTGCGATTGTGCTGAACTCATCACGAACTTCAAAGAAGTTCATTCGGCTGGTTAAGTCACCTTCGGCTAAGGTAGAAAGGGCTTTATTCATGGTGAACATAGCACCACCAATGAACGTCATAATGTAGTAAACGCCGAGAGCAATGAGTGACAATGTCACACCAATAATGGTCAGTTGTGTGCCAGAAAGAGAAGTCCAAAGATCGATGTCATGATTTGCAACAAGGCTGAATGCGCCGTTGTTCACTGATATCGCGTTCACACCAGAACCGATAGATACTGAATCAGATTGGCTAATTAAACGGGCTACTTCCTGCTGAGAGAGGTTTCCAGCTTCGATTAAGCTTTTCATTAGCATTAGCTCTTCTTGGTAAATGGAAGAGAGCATGGCATCTGCTGAGCTGTCTAATACCAGTGTAAGGATGATCAAAGCGACAACAGGTAATAGGAAAAGTAGATAGAACTTCTCCTGAATTTTTAAATGGATGAGATATTTGTCAATCCAGCGAAATGGTATTTCTTTCATAATTATAATTCCAATGAAGGCCCTCTATTATTGAGGGTATAGATAGGCACCGATAAATATATCACTCAATAGTAACGGTAGGTATCAAAAATGACTCAAATGTGTGACATGTTCACTGTCTCAGGAATTGTACAGGGAGTAGGCTTTCGCTACTTTACAGCGAGGGAAGGGATACGAATTGGCTTAAAAGGCTACGCTAAAAATTTAGCGAATGGTGATGTAGAAGTGCTTGCGGTAGGCACTAAGCAACAACTGGATGAAATCGCTAGATGGCTTGAACATGGCCCTCGAACCGCCACCGTAGAATCTGTAGATCGCCAATCTCATCCTGTTGTCGATATCGAGGGCTTTGCTACCCAGTAGCGAATGCTAGGCGAATAGCTTTAACTCGTTGTTTTTGAATGCGCTATAAGCATTTCGCTGGTTTTGGTAGACCGGCGATTTTAGTCGCTTGTTTTGCTGGGCCTTGTTTGAAAAGTTTAAACAGATATTTACTGTTTCCCTTCTCAGGTCCATGTGCTTTTTCCATCGCTTTAACAAGCATGCGAACAGCAGGAGAGGTATTAAACTCTTCATAGAATTCACGTACAAATAGTACAACCTCGATATGAGCCTCAGTTAGCTCAATACCTTCTTCATGGGCAATGATTTCCATCATGCCTTCTTCCCACTGAGTATGATCGAGCAGGTAGCCCTGAGCATCTGTTTCGATTTGCTTATCGTTATATGTGAACATCAATACAATCCTAATCTCTCAATTGCGTGTAGGTTAGCTTAGCTTCTCGAAAGGAACAATATTCCAGAGACGAAAAAGCCCGAAAGAAAATCTTTCGGGCTTTTGTTTAATCAGCTGTTTCCTAACTAGGAAGTCCCTAATTGGAAAGTGCTTAATTAGTCATCATTCATGATGCCTAGGATGCTTAGTAGGCTAATGAAGATGTTGTAGATCGATACATACAGCGTCACTGTTGCTGAAATGTAGTTTGTTTCACCACCACGAATGATGCCTTGAGTTGTCATCAAGATAGCCATAGTAGAGAACACAATGAATAAGCTGCTAAGTGCTAGGCTCATTACTGTAGATTGAATGAAGATGCTTGCAACCATGCCCACAATCAGCACAACAAATAGAGATAGCATTAAGCCACCCATCATAGATAGGTCGCGTTTTGTTGTTAGTGCGTAAGCAGAAGCTGCAATGAAAGAGAGCGCTGTACCACCTAGAGCTGTCAATACAATATCGCCCATGCCTGCGCCAACGTAAGCGTTTAGAATTGGGCCAAGCGTGTAGCCAAGGAAGCCAGTAAATACGAATGTTAGACCAAGACCTAATCCATTATTGCGGTTTTTCTCAATCATGAATAGAAGGCCATAAAAACCAACAATCATAATAAGGAAACCCGGACGAGGTAGGTTCATCGCCATTGAGAAACCTGCAACAACAGCAGACCAAAGTAGTGTCATAGAAAGTAGAGCATAGGTATTACGCAATACTTTGTTTGTTTGAATAGCACTTTCTTGAGTTGAAGTGCGGCTAAACATAGGGCTGTTCATAATCTTCCTCATAAGACTTTATGTTTATACGTACATTTATGGGGCTGAAACACAGAAAAATCAACCCAATGGGTACACTTAAATAATAATAGAAATACTGCGTTTAGTAACACACAAGTTGTAACACGATATAACAAATAAAAGAGGCGTCCAAGCGCCTCTTTTTAATAGTGTTTCACAAGTCGAGAACTTCTCGTTGATTCCTTAATGATGAAGGATCTGTGCTAAGAAGTTTTGTGTACGATCAGACTGTGGGTTTTCGAAGAAATCAACCGGGTTGTTCTCTTCAATGATTTCACCCGCATCCATGAAGATGACTCGATCCGCCACTTCCTTTGCAAAACCCATTTCGTGAGTCACACAAAGCATAGTCATACCTTCTTCGGCTAGCTCGACCATTACATCCAACACTTCACGTACCATTTCTGGGTCGAGTGCAGATGTTGGTTCATCAAACAGCATGACTTGTGGGCTCATACAAAGCGAGCGGGCAATTGCCACACGTTGCTGCTGACCACCGGAAAGTTGACCTGGAAACTTATCTGCTTGATCTGGAATTTTCACACGTTCCAGATATTTCATCGCAATAGCTTCGGCCTCCTCTTTAGGCATCTTCTTAACCCAAATAGGGGCGAGTGTGCAGTTTTCAAGAACAGTTAGGTGAGGGAATAAGTTGAAGTGTTGAAAACACATACCCACTTCACGTCGAACTGCTTCAATGTTCTTCAAATCTTCAGTCAACTCGTTTCCAGATACAATGATTTGACCTTTTTGATGCTCTTCAAGGCGGTTAATACAACGAATCATTGTTGATTTACCCGACCCAGAGGGGCCACAAATTACGATCTTCTCACCTTTACGAACGTTTAAGTTGATGTTTTTCAATACATGAAATTCACCATACCATTTGTTCATGTCTTTAATTTCAATCATTGGCTCGTTTGTCGCGCCATCTTGATTATTTACGTTTTGTTGCTGCGTCATAATACGTCCTTGATCTTAAATTTTATCGTTTGTGACCGGTATGGAGTTTGTTTTCAAGCCAGATGGAATATCTAGACATACCAAAACAAAATACCCAGAACACTAACGCGACAAATACATAGCTTTCTGTTGCAAAACCTAACCACTCAGGGTCGGTATTTGCTGCTTGGCCGATGCCGAGCACGTCAAACATACCGATGATAAGTACGAGACTGGTATCTTTAAACAATCCAATGAAGGTGTTCACGATAGAAGGAATGGTGATTTTCAGTGCCTGTGGCAAAACAATCAGTCCCATCTTCTTCCAATAGCTCAAACCAAGTGCATCAGCAGCTTCGTATTGGCCCTTTGGTATTGCTTGAAGACCACCACGCACCACCTCTGCCATGTAGGCAGAGCTGAACATGACCACACCAATCAATGCACGGATTAGTTTGTCTGTCTCTGAACCTTCTGCAAGGAATAGCGGCAGCATAACAGAAGCCATGAATAGAACGGTAATTAGTGGTACGCCACGCCAAACTTCAATATAGACCGTACAGATACTGCGAATAATTGGCATCTCGGAGCGACGGCCTAAAGCTAGCGCAACACCGATTGGCAGTGATACTACGATACCGACTAGCGCAATGATTAGGGTAACAAGTAGGCCACCCCATTTATGAGTCTCGACAACTTCTAGACCAAACACGCCACCGTATAGTAATCCGGCGATGATAAATGGGTAGATGTTAACGAAGAACAGCCAAATCCAAGTACGTTTTGGTGTTTTCTCATAAGCGAGCAGCACAGTAAATATAGCTAATGTGATGTAGAAGAGGCGAGGGCGCCACAGTTCAGCTTCTGGGTAGAAGCCATACATGAACTGTTCCCATCGAACGCTAATAAACACCCAACATGCACCGTCTTTAGTACAGTCATCTCGCGTGGTGCCAATCCAGTCTGCGTTGATAAAGGCCCAATCGACCACGTACCATGTAAGTGAAAATACAAGGTAAGCCAAGACTATTGTGACCACAGAATTTGTCGGACTGTTGAAAAGGTTTTTTCTAAGCCAGCCTACGGCACCTACTGTATTCGCAGGGGGTGGTAAATCTGGCAGAAATTCGTGTTTGTTACTCATCTTATCTCTCCACCAGCGCTACTTTGCGGTTGTATACATTCATCAGAGCAGATGTTAATAAGCTCAATGTGAGATATACGCCCATTGTCATTGCAATGATTTCAATTGCTTGACCTGTTTGGTTCAACGTTGTTCCGGCAAAAACCGACACAAGATCGGGATAACCAATTGCCATGGCAAGAGAAGAGTTTTTCGTCAGATTCAGGTATTGGCTTGTTAGCGGTGGAATAATGATTCGCAACGCTTGCGGAATAACGACCAGTTTTAGCGTGCGAGAGCGAGGTAGACCTAAACTCATCGCAGCTTCTGTTTGGCCATGACTAACCGCATTGATACCAGAGCGTACAATCTCAGCGATAAATGACGCTGTGTAGATTGAGAGTGCAAGCAAAAGAGCAGCAAGTTCAGGAATAATGCTAATACCGCCTCTGAAGTTGAAACCCTTCAAAACTGGCATTTCAGCACTAATCGGTGAGCCCATTAGGAAGTAAACAACTACAGGCAAACCGACACATAACCCTAAGGCGATGCGCCCCATTGGGTTTGTTGACCAGTCAGTTTTTGTTTGTTCTTAGCCCAAATGCCGAGCACCACAGTGGCAATGATACCGCCTAACAAAGCGATTATTACAAAGATACTGCCTTCTTCAAAAACCGGGGCAGGGAAGTACAGGCCACGGACATTCAAGAATATGGCTTCGCTAGGCTCATACTTTGCCTTGGTGACGGCAGCGCTTGAAGCACAGCGAAGTACCAAAAGAAAATTTGTAACAGTAGTGGAATGTTACGGAAAATTTCGATGTAAACTGCGGCGATACGGCTAACTAGCCAGTTGGAAGACAATCTGGCGATACCCATGATAAAGCCAAGAATAGTCGCGAGTATAATCCCAAGAAAAGACACTAATGCTGTGTTGAGTAAGCCGACATAAAATGTACGCCCATAAGAGAATGTTTCGTCATACTCAATTAGCGTTAAACCAATACCAAAGCCCGCTTCTTGACTGAGAAAGTCAAAACCCGTAGAAATCCCTCGAGATTCTAGGTTGGTTAAAGCGTTATTGACTATGGTGTAGAAGAAAAAGACCAGTGCACCAATAGCTAAAACTTGGAATACAACTGATCGAAAAGTGGGATTGTATAGAAGACTTGCGCTTTTCGGAGGGCTTCCCTCTGATCGAGACGCAACAGTATTATCAGGTTTCATACAACAGTAACCTCAAATCCATTTAGAAAAAAGGGCGGCAAAACCGCCCATTTTTAAAGTGTTGCGTTATTAACGAATTGGTGGAGCGTACATAAAGCCACCTTCATTCCACAGAGCATTAACACCACGTGAAATTTGAAGAGGAGAGCCAGTACCTACTGTACGTTCAAAACTTTCGCCGTAGTTACCGACTTGCTTGATGATCTGATAACCCCAATCATCGCGAATCCCCAAACCTTTACCTTTAGGCCCGTCTACACCCAGGATACGTTTTACGTTTGGATCGTTAGATTTCAGCATTTGATCTGCGTTTTGTGACGTGATGCCGTACTCTTCTGCATTGATCATTGCATTTAGAGTCCATTTAGCCACGTTGAACCACTTATCGTCGTCTTGACGAACTACTGGGCCTAAAGGCTCTTTAGAGATAATTTCTGGTAGAACCACCGCAGAGCTTGGGTCTTGTAGGTTCAAACGAAGTGCATACAGACCCGATTGGTCTGTTGTAAGAACGTCACAACGACCAGCATCGAAACCTTTTGAGGTTTGTGGTGCTGTATCAAATACAACTGGTTTGTATGACATACCGTTAGCTCTGAAGTAATCAGCTAGGTTAAGCTCAGTTGTGGTACCAGATTGAACACAAATAGATGCACCATCCAATTCCTTAGCGCTGGTAACACCAAGATCTTTTTTAACCATAAAACCTTGGCCATCGTAGTAGTTTACGCCAGCAAAGTTAAGGCCCAGTGCAGTATCACGGTGAAGAGTCCAAGTCGTGTTGCGAGAAAGAACATCAATCTCACCAGATTGAAGCGCGGTGAAACGTTCTTTTGCAGTTAAAGGTACGTATTTTACTTTTGTTTTGTCACCTAGAACGGCTGCTGCGAGTGCTTGACAATATTCAACATCAATTCCTTCCCACTCACCTTCAGAGTTAGGGTTAGAAAAACCAGGTAGACCTGTACTCACGCCACAAGTAAGTGAGCCTTGTTTCATTACCTTGTCTAAAGTGCTTTCTGCGGCTGAAACGTTCGTTGCCATTAGGGCAGAAGATGCAGCTACGACTGAAGCAAGAAGTGTTAGTTTGTTTGTCATTTGTATCCTTCCTGTATGATCCATGTTAAACCAGATAAACCTGATACAACGTACTCATATATGTTGTGTTTATAATCCTAGTTTGAAAAAGCATATTAATGAACGGAATGCTAAATCAACCAGTTATAAGCGTAGGAAAAGATTTGTGTTTTCTCAAATGTATAATTTAAAAAGATTTTTGATTGGAATCACAAACTCGAACGCTTGTTTTAGAATGTCTAATTGTTGCAATAATGTAAATAGTGCAAACGTGTGCATTACTGGTGCATTGGGTTTATGTATGGTTGAAATTGTCAAAATTGAATTTAGTGTCGATTATTCCGCGCTATTTTAGGTGTATTTTCTGGTGTTATTGATAAATTTGGTAATAATAACTTTTGCATGTCAATTCTACGGTAGAGCTTTGCACCAACTTTGATGGCATGGTATGAATAGTTATTAATTTTAGTTCAAGGAATGAAATGCGGTACTTTCCTCTATTTTTAGATTTAGAAAATAAGCCTGTTTTGGTTGTGGGTGGTGGTGAAGTTGCTTGTAGAAAAGTTGATTCGCTTTTAAGGGCGGGTGCTGCCGTAACTATCGTGTCCCCATCTATAGAGCCTCTTTTGCAGCAATTTGTGGATGAAGGGAAGTGTTACTGGATTCAGAATTTTTATTCGTCTGATGTGGTTGAAGATAAGTATATTCAAGTTTGGGCGACAACTGATAATCCATCGTTGAACCACCAAGTTCATAAGGATGCCAAGCAATGTGGGATCTTGGTTAATGTGGTAGATGACAAGCCATACTGTGATTTTATCACCCCTTCGATGATCAACCGTGGTCGAATTCAGATTGCAATCTCCAGTGGTGGAGCATCGCCAATCTTGGTGCGTAATATCCGCGAAAAGTTTGAGTCGATCCTTCCGCAAAACTTGTCATTACTGGCTGACTTTGGAGCATCAAAAAGAAACTCGATTAAGAAACATTTACCTAATGTTGATCTGAGACGTAAGTTTTGGGAGATGTTTCTATCTAGGCCAGAAGTGGAGAAAGCGGACTCTAGAGAGCAGCTAGAAACACTTTATCAGCAGCAACTTGATGTGCCAGTTGATGAGGTGGGTGAGTGCACGTGGATTGAGTTCGGTGAAGATGTTGAGCTGTTGTCTCTCAAATCTATGCGTTATATGCAGCAAGCCGAGTTGGTTCTTGCGCCAAAGGCGTGTCCCTTTGAGTATGTAGACTTATGTCGACGTGACGCTGAAAGAGAAATCTATAATAATCCAGCAGAGCTATCTTTACGATTACAACAGGCTAAAGAAGAGAAGCAGAGGGTTTGTGTGTTCATACCTAAAGGCTCCTCTGAGTTTAATTTGTTAATAGGCGAAGATATGTGGCTGAAATTGGCGGACCAAAACTAGGCCAAAACAAATAAAAAACCCGCTTCGAGCGGGTTTTTTTAAATTGGACTGACGAGGGGCTGTTGAGCTTTCGAGCTGATTTTTGCAGCACTTTGTGGGAATTTTTCTACAAGGCAGAGGCTTTGATGTGTAGCTGGCCTACATGAAAA
>NZ_JYJP01000041.1 GCF_001012815.1 Vibrio mexicanus | reverse complement strand
GCTAATGCACTTGGAATCGAGTTGTCTGTGTTGTCTTGTGAATACCCCAAACGTAAAAGCTCCGGCCGATAGGAGCTTTTCACGATTCAGCATTCGTGCTGAGCGTTAGATTCGAGCCCGAATGGTCTCGGCCTAATACATCTTCTGGATTGCGGAGCGCACAGGTTTCCAACGATAAACAACCACATCCAATGCACCCACCCAAATCATTTTGCAATGCTTTAAGCTTTTGGATCTTTTCTTCAAGGAGCTCATGCCAATGAGTCGCCATGGTTTCCCACTGTTGTTTATTCGGCGCTTGATGTTTGGGTAACTCATCCAACGCGAGCTTTATCTTATCCAACGACAAACCCACTTGTTGCGCCGCTTTAATGACCGCCACGCGGCGCAATACACTTCGATGATATCGACGCTGATTCCCTTGGTTCCGCCAACTCGAAATGAGTCCTTTTTCTTCATAAAAGTGCAGAGCAGACACTTTCACCCCTGCCCGCTTCGCCACTTCACCGACGCTGATTTCCATTCCCTTCCCCTGTCTCAAAAAAAGAACTTTACCTCAAGTTAGGTTGAGGTTTTAAGGTAAAACCACGTTAACAGATTGAGCAGAATAAAACGATGAAAAATAAATCACTTCCATACTTAACGGGCAGATTCTTCGACAGCATCTCATCAGCCTTTTCATGATGGCTCTACCTTGGGTGATGCTATCAGAGCCAAACATGGGCACCTTTGTCGCGATGGTCGCCCTAGCTTGTACCGCGGTCACATTCCTAACAACCCCCTTTTTTGCCACCCTTACCGACCGCCACTCAAGAAAACAGCTATTGGTTTTAAATCAATGGATTCAAGCAGGAACTGCGTTTGTTGTAGTGATTGCCTATAGGGTTGGGGTCGACTCGCATTGGTTGTTGGCGGCCGCTCAATTAGTGTTTTGGGTATCCAGCAGTTTTGCGTGGACCACCAACAATGCCTTTACCCAAGAGAACTATCAACAGCATGAATACGCTAAAATATCGGGGCAGCAAGAAATTGTCATGCAATCGACCACGCTAGGTGCGGGAGCTTTGGGTGTGGTATTGCTCGAGTGGTGGGAATGTGGGAATTTGCCCTATTCGCCGCAGCCGCATCTTCTCTCTCTGCCCTGTGTTACATGGTAACGCCCTATACTCAGAAACTAAGAGAGAGCCGCACCACTGCGTTTATGGATCAACTCAAAGAGAGTAAGCAAATATTCGCTAGGCAACCAACCTACTTTGCTTTCATTTTGCTTTCTTGTTTGTCTTACCCAATCTTGACCTACTTAGGAAAACTAGTGCCTATCTGGTTTGCGGAGCAAGGGATCTCTGGTGATTGGTATGCCGGATTTAATATCAGCTTCGGACTCGGTTCTTTGATTACTGGCGTGATCGTGACCAAAATTCTAAATCAATACCGCCCAACCAATATTATTGTGGTCTCGATGAGTATATTAGTGGTGACCTTAATGGGCATGAGCTTGGCCGTTAGCCCCGTAACAATCTTGGTATTCACTGCCTTATTCGGAACGTTTAACGCACTGAACCGCATTTCGAGAATTAATTGGATGCATCAAACCGTCTCGGTTCAAGAACGAGGCCGAGTGGATGGAGCATCGCCATGTTTGCAACTACTGTACAATCTTTAAGTTATGTCGCCATCGCCCTGCTCAGTCACTACGGCTTAACTAAACATGGATTTACCTTGCAGCCGCAACTCTTTTCATTGCCGTCGTTATCATGTGGATTTTAAAAAGAAGGCTTGCTCAGGGTGAACAGGAAGAACTTGAACCAGCATTAGACAGCGCTGTGTCTTAATCTTGAGTCTGAACATGTGGGTGGGGCAGTTCTTCTAACTTGGAGTTGCCCCTTTATAAGCCAGTGCAGAGTTAGACTTGACTTTAAATCCAGAAATTTGACTTATTTTTGTACCAGTTCAGGTGTGGATATTTCGACTTTTTCTGCTGTGTGAAGGGTTACAGAGGGTCTAGATGGCATATAGACTTTAAGTCTCCTCGTATGCTGTTTTTAAAAGTCGATTCATTTAAGACGTAGTGCTGATCATAAATCGACACTTCGTAGAGCATAGAGGACTTTGAGCCACCCAAGACTCGGTGAGCTAAGTCTGGCTTCATTTTAAAAGCCCTACCCGTGAAATGTAGCGTATCATCAAGTGCAATCGAACCTGAATTGTTCAGGGTGAACCCAAGATAGCCGACAACCAAATGGTCAATGAGAAAGTCTTCATAGGCATTCCCTCCACTAAAGCGCCATGAAAGCAATTGCTTACCACTGAATAGTTCAGAATGTTTTACCTCAAAAGGGGGGAAACATTTGGTCTGTAGTTTTTCACTAGACGAGCAAGCGGTGTATAGCAACGCGATAAGGGAAAATAAGGTGATCCACTTTATCAACTTCATGTATTAATCCCTCTTGCTCAGCGAGTGATTCGATTTAGAACAACGAATTTATCAAAGTTCTTCTTCTTTTTTTAGCCGTACTGCTCTCTAAATAATTTAGGTCTAGAACCTTCATGGGACGACTTCTAGCTCACATTTGTCAAAAACCATCTCAAATGAATTTCTCATTCCGGAACTATTTTACGCGCATCAGTTGATGCTTAATGTCACCGAGATCGAACACGACAACTTGTGAGCACTTCATCGCTTCGACTTGTTGGAGCATTGAGTCACTGTAGCCTTTACGTTTCATCCATTGCAAAGGCGTAGTAAACGAGTCCTCGTTAACGACAAAAGATTCCCCATTTATGTGTCCAGTATCGATACGCACCACCCACATACGAGCACGAAAGTCTAAGACATCGCTCACCGCTTTTCGAAACTTTGAGAGTAAATTAGACATGTAGGTAACCCCAATAACTGCAGGTCGCTACAATAGCATTTATCTTTTTCGAGATGAACTAAACAGAGATGGGATGGAAGGGCTAATCTATCGCGAATAAATGTGAAATGAAATCGGATGAAGCCAGTCAACTCATTGACTGGCATTCGGTGTGTATTAGATTGGTGTTACTTCATTGATACTTAGAGCTAGAAGCTTCAACATACTTTAAGGGCTCACTTCAAAGTGTCGCTCAATGAAGTTAGCCCCTATGAGCTTTACCTATGGATGCCAGCGACTATCACAGGCATTGAACTAGCGATTATTTTCCGCCTTTAGGTAACTGTAGCTCACATTAACCAAGCCCTTATAACGAACCTCTCCGTCATCATTCATATACTCTTGAGCAACGATATAGGAGTCATCTTTTAGTGTGACGCTATTGTTTACCAAGTGAACTGGCATCACACCTAGTTCATTTTTTAGTTCTGCAGGCGAGCTTGCTTTTAACTCGTCGAGTATTAACTGTGCATTTTCGTATGCGCTCTCTTTACTGTCTACACTTTCTGTCGCGAGCGTCTTGTTACCTTCATGAGACACATGCAGTGGATGAGCAAGCGCTTGGCTACCAGACATAACAAGAGCAGAAGTAAGTAAAATTGTCGTTAGTTTATTCATTGGGATACTACCTTTAGCAATAATTTAGTTACACGCTTAGAACTGAGCGATATGACGTTTAGGGTTCTGTCGACTCCCAGCTCTGGCGCTATACAAACTCCCTTTCTAAACCAATGTGGATTTTGGTTAATAAATGAGTACTTTTACTAAGAACTCATCTCTCACTTCATTGGCTCTTTGTTGAGTGGCAGTGGTTCAAGTATGCGGCTAGCCCTCGCTAGCTTAGTACTGCTCCTCTCAATCCATGGAAAGTATTCTCGCTGAATTTAAGTGAAGTAAAAATAAAACTAACTTTACTTGTATTATTCATGGGATTTATCTGTTCTAACCTCACTATACCCATAAGCTAGCCACACTGCCGGATTTCACTCACTTGGCGCAAACCAAATTAAAGTCTCTATGTCACTGTCGTCCAAAAACGAAGAGAGGACGCTTCATTGAAACGCCCTCTCTCATACTTATTGAATTTAAACAGCGGGGGCCAATCTTGGCTCCAAGCTCCAGCTTTCTTGAGGCCAGTTGTTGCGTATTGCCAGTTAGTTTGCGATATAAGTCAATTCTGGAGAATTAAGTAAAAATTACATTAAACGTATTTTTTATTTAGTTTGACTAAAGTGTTCGTACATCCATTCGTCATTTTGTTAAGTAAAACTACCGTCACTTTACGTTCATCAAACTGCAAAACTGGATAACTACCGTGAGCATGCCTATCCCAAGTAAGAAATGAATACGAGAACTCTGTTAATGCTTCCCCCATTAAAATCTCTTGTCGCCTTTGAGGCTTGTGCTCGAAATCAGTCCATATCGAAGGCGGCGCAAGAGCTGCATGTCACGCAGGCCGCGGTGAGCCAACACATAAAAACGCTAGAGCAGTTTCTTGGCTTTGCATTGTTTAACCGCGAACATAGACGTCTTACGTTATCTACCGCAGGGCAAAAGTATTATCCAACGGTTCATCAATCTTTGTTTGCGATCCGTAATCAAACACAAGCAATGACACACAATAATCAAGCTCAGCAACTCACCATCAAGGTTAATACATCTTTTGCGTACTTTTGGTTAGTGCCAATGCTTGAAGATTTCTACCGTAAACATCCTTACATCAATGTTCGCTTACATACAGACGACTGGCCTCAGCTAGAAGACAACCACTCAGAAGCCGACATCGAGATAGTCAATGGTCAGGGCAACGAGAATCAATATGGTGAACTGATCTGTAAGGAATACTGGGTCGCTGTCTGTTCGCCGAGTTTTTATGAAGCCCACTGCGATCAGATTCTGTCAGGCGCTTTTGACCAGTTGCCGGGCATTTATGTTAGAGGTTATGCCGAGGGCTGGCCTGAGTGGTTGGCAACTCATGCTTTCAGTTGCCCCTCACCTAACCGTCAGTACGAAGTAGGCAGTACTATGATGGGCTTAGAACTCGCCGCTAAAGGTGCAGGGGTGATGCTGTGTCGCTCCCTTAATGCAGTACCTTTGCTTACAAACGGCGAAGTGATAGCGTTGAGTGATAAGGTCATGAGCGCTGCCGATTGTCATTATCTGTCGTATAATCGCCATCAAGCGCCGCCAAAGGTGACCCTGTTTACCTTGTGGTTCAAGCAACAGTTGTTAAAGAAACGGCCTGAAGACTTATTTTTTAAAGCTCTTGAGGCATCACAGCATCATCAAATAAACTCACGCGTTTCTACATCTTAAGACAAACTTTGGAGTTAATATTGCATTACCTAATACTCAGTATCGCCATCATTGCCGAAGTCGTGGCCACCAGCTTTCTTGCCAAGACAGAGGGCTTTAGTAAACCACTCCCTACCCTCATGTGTTTAGGGTTTTACGCCATCGCGTTTGCTTGTTTAGCGCAAGTGGTGAAAGTGATGCCAGTGGGTATTGCTTACGCAATCTGGTGTGGCGCTGGAATTGTATTGGTGGCAAGCATAGGTTGGCTTGTATTCGGGCAAAAATTAGATTTGCCAGCCATTATCGGCATTGGCTTTATTCTCACGGGCACAGTGATTGTGAATGTGTTCTCCAAAGCCATCAGTCATTAGTCATTAGTCATAACAAAAGGAAGTGCACATGAAGAAACTCACGACTTGGAGCCCATTACTCTTGGTTGGATTGGTGTTGATAGCAAACGCATGTGTATTGCTTGTTATGGCACTGTCTGTACCTATGAATCAATTTTTTGGCGTCGCCATAGTGTGTTTGGGAAGCGGTATCGCGCTGACCATTGCGGGTGCTACCAAAATGAAAAGACCCAAAACGAGATGATTCCCATCCACAGATTAACCCCAATTCACTTTTCCCCAACAGGCAATCTTGATTCTGTTAAACTTAGCGTTGAATTAAGTACATCAGGAATACCTCAACATGAGCCAAGAACAGCCAAATAACCCACTGCATGGTTTGACCCTTGAGAAAATACTCGTTCGTCTACAAGAACACTATGGCTGGGAAGCTTAGACGCCGAGATTCAAATCAACTGTTTCTACAACAACCCGTCGATTAAATCTTCGCTAAAATTCTTGCGTCGCACTCAGTGGGCGAGAGATAAAGTCGAAGCGCTTTATATTGAGACGTTTTGCAAGTAATTATTGTCTGGAGCTACACCTCCGCTCCAGACAACAAATACTGATTTAGACTAAAAAATTCCACTACAACTATAATGTCCTCACTGTATTTGATCATCGCCAACTTGGTAGTTTGTTAACGCTGAATTGACCTGTTCAAAAAAGTAGCTAATTTAGCGGCAGGCTATCCCTTAATCGGACATGGACATTTTTTATCAGGTAGGCCTCTATATTGATAGCTATTTAGGACGGTTCCCTTTGCGTTTAGTCATAGTGGCACAGAACAAGCACGCCATATCCTTAGTTTTTTTCACTTATACGCGCCCCTTGGGATGGTGCTTGTGGCTGACAACTCCTATACTCTACTCCTCATCTATAACAAGGTAATAAAATGAAAATTTGTGGTGTTGAACTTAGTGGTAATGATGCGATTATCAGTCTACTAACCCTGTCTGATGGCGTCTTTAATATCCCTGACTGTCGCGTGGCAAAAATTTCCATCGGCGATGCAAATGACACTGAAAAAATGAAGCACTTTCAATTCTCATTTTCAAAGCTGATGCAGGATTATCAGGTTGAGCGCGTTGTGATCCGTCAGCGCCAAACCAAAGGTAAGTTTGCTGGTGGTGCAGTGGGTTTCAAGTTGGAAGCAGCGATTCAGCTTATTGATGGACTAAAGGTAGATGTGGTTTCTCCAGCAGAAATCAAAGAAGGCCTAAAGCGCAACCCACCTCCAGTGGCTTTTAAAGAGACGGGTCTAAAGCAGTATCAAGAACCTGCATTTATGGTGGCCTACGCCTGCATCATGAAGTAGTACAACGCTCCAATATGAACGTGTGTAAAAACCGATAGCGCGTCTATCGGTTTTTTTGTGCGTGATGTTTACTGATTTGAGTACTGCCACTTTGTTTTTTGCCTTGGAGGCAGTGTGGCCTCATAGACAGAAGACAGCAACTGTCATTTCATGGCTACTGTCACTATGTTGCTCAGTCAGCACACTTTTGGACATAAACTTGACAGAATAAATACTCTAATCTGTGTACCTGTTATAATTAATTCTTATCAATCAGCTCTCAATTTCTTCGGATAAACGCAAGGCATCCTCCAATTCAACACCTAAATATTTGATGGTATTTTCGATCTTTGTGTGCCCGAGTAAAAGCTGAATCGCTCGAATATTTTTAGTCTTTTGGTAAATCAATGTAGCTTTGGTTCGGCGCAGTGAGTGAGTCCCGTATAGATCAGGGTTATGACCTAAAGCAAGTACCCAACTACGAATGATTCGGCGGTAATATGAGTAGCTCAAAGGCTGATTGGGCTTTCGTGGACTTGGGAAAAGGTAGTCTGTAGGTTGAAGCTCTTGATCTTTAATCCAATGGCTCAGTGTTTGTTGAGTCTTTTGAGTAATTTCGAAATGGACATCATTACCAGTTTTCTTCTGAACGTATAGAACACGAGAAAAAACCAAGTAATTTGACGATACATCAGCCACTTTTAATGATAACAAATCACTAGAGCGCAGCTTACTGTCTATTGCTAGGTTGAGCAAACTCAGCTCCATCAGGCTATCATTTATCTCTAAAAGAGTTCTAATTCGCCAGATTTCCTCCAATCTGAATGGCTTTTTTACTCCAGTTTTATGGTCCATTTGCTTTTCCTAGAGTTTACTACCTAGAGTAGCTTCATTTGTCTGCGTTTTGCCGTGACTATTTAGTCACGGCAAAACGGCAATATTTCAAGCTCCCATAATTCGTATCGATTGATCAGATGATGGCCTCATCTAATATCTCCCTAATCACACTAGGAGTCACCGTTCCATTTTCGGTGAGAGCCGTCATGCCAAAGTGCTCAAGTTTTCTGACCACTGAATTAATAGCTTCAGACTTACTGCACCCATAGTCTTCCAGTTTTACTGGTAAACCCAAACTCACATAAAACGCTTCAATTGCATCGATGGTTCGCTCTGCTAAGTCAGGACTGCTTTCGAATCCGAACACGTTACGTCCCATTTGCTCTAGCTTCCCACGTTTATATTTGATCTGATTTCTTAGTAATGAGGGCTGAATGATCGAAAGTGAACGAGCATGATCAACATGCCAAATCGCTGTTAATTCATGTCCAATCATGTGAGTCGCCCAATCTTGCTCAACACCAACGGCAATAAGACCATTGAGAGCTTGGTTCGCTGCCCACATTAAATTTGATCGCCAAGTATCACTGTCACGATCTTGATATGTGTCACCAAGAATTTTTAATGTTTTCAATAGTGCTTCGGAATAGCCATCTTGAACCAACGCTCCCCTCGGCTTCGTAAGGTACTGCTCGCAAACATGGACCCATGCATCTGCAATACCATTCACTAACTGCTTTTCTGGTAACGTCTTCATGACATCAGGATCCATTACAGCGAAGCTAGGTTGAACACATCCTGCTACAGAGGTTATTTTTTCATTGGTCTGAGCCTTGGTTATAACAAAGCTGGTGTTAGATTCAGAACCTGTAGCTGGAATGGTAAGGATAACGCCAATCGGAAGCGCTACTCTTGGCCGATACCTGCCTGTCATGATATCCCAACCATCACCATTATAATAAGCAGCGGCTGCGGCATATTTTGAACCGTCAACGACAGAGCCGCCACCAACAGCCAGTATGAAATCGATCTTTTGCTCTTTGATTAGCGCAACCGCTTCGTCCATTTTCTCTTTTGTTGGATTAGAGCCAACTCCTGAAAACTCCTGCCAATCATAGCCTTCTAAAGCTAGAGCGATCTGTTGATATACGCCATTTTTTTTAATTGAACCACCACCATAGATAACCAGTACTTTTTGCGACTTATCTATCATGTGGGAAATACTGTTAATTTGTTTCTGTCCGAACAGAATTGTGGTCGAGTTTAAATAAGAAAATCTCATCGTTACATCCTTAATTCGTTCTAATCGAACCTAACTAAATCACCTAAGTTTTAGTCGTTTATAAATGTCATCATTTGTCGCAATACTTCAAATGCTCTCAATCGTTTAAAAAGTTCTACAAATGATGGCAACTTATATCCCACGATCTGAAACTCAGACTGCACAATCAAAAACAAGCATATCTTCGAGAATAGGCATGCAGATCTGCTTAATCGATTCATGATCTGGATGCGGTAAATAGCTGTCACGAGCATCTTTATTTTCGAACGTAAGCTGAACAATATGTGTAAAGCCCTTATTCATCCCTTCAGGGCTTTGATCTACACCTGAATCTACAGATGTAATACCATCAATTTTGCTTGGTAGAGATTCCATTTTAGAGAGTATGTCGCTAATTGCTTGTTGTTCTGCGTCAACTTTAAACTTCAACATTATAATTCGCTTGATCATATTTAACCCTTAATCTCGCATCATATTTTTAAATTCTGTATACGCTCATACATGATTAATCGCACGCAGCGTTACTTCGGGATGACGTATGTCCCAGTCGCATGAGCGACTAAATCTCGACTCAGTTCGGAATAAATCATTACCTCTCCATAAGCATTTTTTCGACCTAACTTAAGCACTCTACATTCAGCGATAATGTTTTGACTCGCACCCGGTTTCTTCAAGAAATTTATATTTAGGTTCGACGTTACCGCCATTGTCGCGAGATGACTTTGATATAAAACGGCGACATAGAGTGCCGAGTCAGCGACTTCCATTAGGACAGGCCCAGAAACCGTATTGCCGGGGCGAGTATGTTGTTCAAGAATGATTCTCTTAATTATGACCTGCTCTTCACTCACAGACAGTATTGAGAAATCTGCTTGTGCAAACTCATCATGAAAGAACTGCTCCAAATCTGACTTACTTATCATTGTTACCAGCATCCTTACCTTTCATGTAAACAATATTTAAAAAAGCAGCTCAAACTGCAAGTCTGAGCTACTCTAACGAATAGTATTAGTCTAGAGAGACATACACTGATTTGTTTTGAGTATAAGCCTCCATCGCCTCAATACCCATTTCACGACCAATACCCGATGCTTTATAGCCACCAAATGGTAAAGCGCTGTCGAACTGGCCCCAAGTGTTTACCCATACCATTCCAGCTTCCATGGAGTGAGCAACACGGTGTGCTCGACCTAAGTTTTGAGTTTGAACACCCGCAGCTAATCCATATTCCGAGTCATTTGCCAATGAAATTGCCTCTTCTTCAGTATCGAATGGAATAACTGCCAGAACTGGTCCGAAGATTTCTTCTTGAGCAACACGAGAATCATTATCGACATCAGCAAGAATTGTTGGCTCAAAATAGTATCCTTTACCATCAACAGTCATAGGTTTGCCACCCATTACCAATCTAGCACCATCTTCAAGAGCAATATCGACATATTTAGCACAGTTATCACGAGCACCTGCATCAACTTGAGGACCAAAGGTTGTTGCCATATCTAATGGATCACCAATAACTAGACCTTTTGTTGCTTCAACCAGCTCAGTAAGTACTTCGTCATAAACACTGCGCTGTACTAACAGACGAGTACCAGCCATGCAGAACTCACCTTTATTGAAGAAAGCCGCTAGACTCGCATTCTGAGCAGCTTGCTTAATATCAGCATCGTCAAAGATGATATGTGCTGATTTACCACCTAATTCAAGAGTCACTTTCTTAAGCGATTCCGAACTTTGTTTAAGAATGCCTTTACCAACTTCCGTTGAGCCTGTGAAAGCAACTTTCTTAACTTTTGGATGCTCAACAAGTGCATTACCAACCGTACGGCCTGAGCCAGTTACAACATTGAATGTACCATCTGGTAGACCTGCTTCTTTAAAGATCTCAGCCATACGTAGTGCCGTCAGTGGAGTTGCTGAAGCTGGCTTATGGATAAACGTATTCCCCGCAGCCAAAGCAGGTGCAATCTTGGTGCAAGACAAGATCATTGGGAAGTTAAATGGTGTAATAGCCGCAATAACACCAAGCGGCTCTTTGCGTGTGTAAGCCAGCGGCATATTCCCAGTTTCAGATGGTGTTACTTGTCGAGTTGCACCACCCAGTTGGCCACTTGCTACACCTGCATAAAAATGGAAAAGGTCAGCAATGAACTGGATATCGAAATGACGAGCAAATACTAATGGTTTACCCATATCCATTGACTCTAAAGCCGCAAGTTCATCGGCATTTTCTTCAATTAAATCACCAATGCGATTTAAAACACGAGCTTTATGATGTGGCCCCATTTTGCGCCACTCACCATTTTCAAATGCTTCATGTGCTGCGTCTACTGCGTCATTTACATCACCCAGTGTCGCCTGAGCGACTTTCATGATTTCTAACTCAGTCGCTGGGTTAAATGTCGCAGCTACCGCACCGTTAGAAGCATCACGCCATTGACCATTAATGAACAATTGGCCTTTTGGAAGTGTTGGTGTATTCATGCTTGTTTCCTTAATAATTCTCAGTTGTTCAATAATTTCAATTAGCGCTCAAGCACAACACGGTATCGAGCCTTACCGCTTTTGACTCGTTCAATCGCGTCATTGATATCGTCAAACTTGAACAGCTCAATTACTGGCTTAATATCGTGATGAGCAGCAAATTCAAGCATTTTCTCGATGTTTGCTGGGCTACCTACTGGCGATGCAGAAATAGTTTTCTGACCAAAAATCATTGGCATAACTGAAATGTCAAGTGGTTCCGTTGTTGCACCAACAAAATGTAAGCGACCTTTTGCTTTCAGAGTGGATAGGTATAAATTCCAATCAAGCTTCGCACTGACCGTTGAGATGATGTAATCAAAACGACTTGCTGCTTTAGCGATATCTTCAGGATCACGAGAATTGATCGTGTCTGAAGCGCCAAAATCCATCGCTTCTTTTTTCTTTTCTTCAGAGCTTGTGAACGCAGTGACTTCGCACCCCCAAGCTTTCATAAATTGAATGGCGAGGTGCCCAAGGCCACCAATACCAACAACTGCCACTTTATCTGTCGGTTTAATATCAAATTGAACTAATGGGTTAAAAACGGTGATACCAGCACAAAGTAGAGGACCAACAGATTGAGGGTCGAGAGAGGCTGGGATAGGCATAACGGCAGAAGCGTTCGCAACGACTTTTTCAGCAAAACCACCATCTCGACCTAGCATTGTAATTTCTGCACTGTCACACAGGTTGTGGTCTCCACCCATACAGCTTGAGCAAGTATGGCAGTAGTCACTGTTCCACCCTAGGCCGACCTCTTGACCAATTTTAAGATTGTGGACATTTTTACCTACAGAAGAAATCACCCCAAAAACTTCATGGCCAGGCACTAATGGGAATTGGGTTAAACCCCACTCGTTCTCGAGCATGCTGATATCTGAATGGCAGACACCGCAGTATTTTACGTCGATAACAACTTGATCTTGTTTTAACGCTGGTAATTCACGCTCTACGGCAACCAATGGTTGGCCCGCACTTTGTGCTGCATATGCTTTGTACATTTTTTGCTCCTAACACTTATTGACAGCGTTTTCTGCTCTTTTCTGAGCCATTCGTTAATGATTGAAGTTTAAATGCTGTCACTAGTGTTTTGTAGACGACAAACATCGACTAGACTGTTAGTCTGTATCTAACAGTGGCAAGAGAATGAGTTAATATGAAAGGATCGACCTACAGTCAGCTCACTATATTCCAAACCATAGCAAGTGAAGGGAGCGTGAGAGGAGCAGCCCGTAAACTGGAAATGGCCCCACCTTCTGTGAGTCATGCACTGAAGCAACTAGAGACTCATGTAGGGGTCCCTTTGTTTACGCGTAATACACGAAGAATTGAACTGACTGAAGCAGGCATTTTGCTACAAAAGCGCACAGCCACTGCGATCACGAACTTAGACTATGCAGTAGAAAGTGTTAAGGACCTCGGTGAAGATCCTTCAGGAAAAGTCAGGATTACTTTACCGCGCTTTGTATTTAAATTTTTCTTAGAGCCGATCTATGCAGAGTTTTGTCTCCGATACCCAGATATCCAACTAGAAATCAATGTATCTGATGCGACACTCAATATAATCAAGGAAGGGTATGATCTAGGGATACGTTTTGGGGACAAAGTTGAGCAAGAAATGGTCGCACGACAATTAACGCCCCCAACACAAGAAGCCTTGTTTGCTTCAAAAGACTATATCGAAAGATATGGCTTACCTATTTTACCCAGTGATTTACACGATCACCGCTTAATCCAATATAGATTTTTAACTTCCAATGAGTTGCGGCCTTTAACGCTCGTGAAAAGTAACGAAACGATAACCGTGGACATGCCTGTCTCGTTAATTGTAAATGATACATACGCCGCTGTTGATGCTGCGGAGAAAGGGTTGGGAATTGGGCGCATCATTGCGCCATTAGTTAAAGCGCATTTTGATGATGGGCGACTCCAGCCCGTGCTACCTTCATACTGGACACCTTATCCTGGCTTCTATCTGTTTTATCCGCAACACAGCCAAAAAGCTCGTCGAGTAAGAGTATTTATTGATTTCTTGCTTGAGAAGAGTCGTGAAACCCCATTTTGGTAGCTGACAGCACAATGATTAGAAAAAAGTAGGCTAAATATTCATCTGTCTAGTCACACTGGTAAGTGCGCTAGCACGTTTCGGGGCAAAAATGAGCTTTGGCAGCCCGTCAAATCCGATATCTTTGGGGTAACGAATCTGACAGACCAAGTTCAAACTAATCTAGCTTATACCTAAGGCAACCTCAGTTTTCATCCGCAATTAGGTTAGGCTTAACTCTCTTATAATCCCTGACTCCTGCGCAAAGTCACTATCGTGACTAACTAGAATGAATCCCCCTTGATAGCTTCTTAGAGCCTCGGCCAATACGCCTTTTGATTCCATATCCAAATGATTATCTGGCTCATCGAGGAGCAGCAAAGGCTGGTCTTTCTGATGACTGACAATCAGCATAGACAGCTTCATTTTCTCGCCACCACTCAGTACCTTTCCATGATGAAATACCGAATCCCTGCGAAATCCAATTCCCGCTAACAAAGTTCTTGCATCGCTCTCTAAAAGCCCGTCACATTGACGAGTAAGATTCTCTAACATCGTCCATTCAGGATGAATCAATCCGAAATGTTGGTCTAGATAGAAAAGCGGCGTATTCACACTCAGCTCACCTGCTATTAACGATAACTCGCCAAGAAGCACTTTGAGGAGCGTTGACTTACCACTGCCATTTCGCCCCTTTAAGCGCACTTTTTCATTGGCACCAATGGCGAGATTGAAAGGCTGACTGTTGGTGAACGGCAACTCCGCATTCACAAGATTGACCACACGCCGTGACTTACTTAGCTCCCCTTGCATGTGAAGCGTTTGACGAGCAAGCTGCTTTTGCCTTTCTTTAAGACTTTGAGACTGATCGTTTAAATGCCCCATTCGAAGTTGTTCGCTTTTCAAACGGTTGGAAACTTTCGCTGTGGCCTTATTTTTCATTGCATCTAAAAGGATTTTGGGTTGGCTGCCATCACGTCGCATCTTGTTGCCTTTAGCCGCACGTTGCTCCGCCTTTTCTCTGTTCAACTGAGCTTGTTTTTCAAGATGTTTTTTCTGCTTAGCGACCTCAGCCAAGCGTCGTTCTACCGCTTGTTGCTCTGCCTTGTTTTGCTCCAGATAAGCATCAATATTGCCACCAAAAGAACGCAGCCCCAGATTGGAGAGTTCCCATATCTCGCCCACTTCGCGCAATAACTGCCGATCATGGCTAATAAGCAAAATAGCGCCATTGAAGGTTTTCATTGAATCGATCAGCCAGACTTTCCCCTGTTCGTCCAAATGGTTAGAGGGCTCATCTAGAATCAGCAACTCTACGTCGCTTTGGAACAACTTCCAAAGTTGTAATCGAGCGAGTTGACCGCCACTCAACGAGCTACAAGCCTGCTTGGGTTCTGGCGGTAAACCCATGTTGATCAGCTGTTGATTCAATTGAGCTCGGGCTCCCCAATCATCGCCAATAATTTCGAACAATTGAGGTGTGCAATCGCCCTTTTCCACGGCTTCAATCGCTTCCAATAATGTACTTTTACCCAAGAACTCTCCGATCGTTAACCCATTAGGAATCGCCTCTTTAGCGTGTTGCCGATAGACATCAAACGTGGTGGGCTTAGAAATGGTTCCCGTACTCGGCACTAGTTCGCCCGTCATAATTGACGCGAGCAAGGATTTACCCGCGCCATTTCGGCCAACTAAGCCAACACGCCGGTGATTCAAAGAGAATGAGAGTGATTTGAACAGCCAGTCACCATTTTCAAACTGGTGACCGATATTGTGACCTTGTAATACTGGCATAATTTGCTCCTGTCTAACAGGGACATCAGCCGTAGCAGTAGGGTCTGTTGATCTTTCGCGGTTAAATTTTGTTCGGATGGGGACGCCTAGTCAAAATCGTTTTAGGCGCGGCGAAGACTGTGTAGCCTAGTCACTCTAAGCAAATGGTCTTCAACAAAGCATAAAACGATTTTAGGCGCGCAGCCGAACCCTTCGGGCAGCCTTTGTGGTTCATTTCTACTGCGTTATCGGCTTCTCATGTAGGTTAACTACACATCGAAGCCTCTGCCTTGTATAAATTTCCCACAAAGTGCTGCAAAAATCAGCTCGAAAGATTAACAGACCCTAGACATAAATTTATAGATAGATCAACGCAATGCGTTAACCGTCATCAGGTTAAATAAACAATTGAAGTTGCAAAGAGATATCGGAAAGTGAGCTACGCCTACTAACCCTGTAAATCCAAAAAATAAAGTGAAAAGTGGATAACAGGTTTAGTTATTCATATTGGCGTAATCTCCTACAGAAGTGATGGCGCTAAATTAGCCTGTTTCCTACGTTGACGTCAAGTAATCCAACAAGCTATGTAGAGAATGAAATACTTTGATGTGACAATAGTAGTATTCGGTATAGAACAAACAAGGAAAAACGCGTGCAATTAAAGCGGATTCATCATGTCGCCATCATCTGCTCAGACTATGAAAAGTCGAAAGACTTCTATACGAAAATAATGGGACTTAATGTGATAGCTGAAAACTATCGAGAGGCTCGGGATTCATACAAGCTCGACCTCGCCCTGCCAGATGGAGGACAAATCGAGTTGTTCTCCTTCCCAAACCCACCAGCGAGACCTTCTCGTCCAGAAGCCCAAGGCTTACGTCACTTGGCTTTTACAGTGGATTCGGTTAAGGAGTATGCCGACTATTTGGAAAGTGTGGGCGTTGAAGTTGAACCCATCAGAATTGATGAGTTCACAGGTAAGCCGTTCACATTTTTCAATGACCCTGACGGCTTACCTTTAGAGTTGTATCAAGCTTAAAGCTGTATCAAGCATAGAGCTGCATAAAGACTAGTTCAGCACTTCTTGCTCAATGACGGTCAATACACCAGCATCGACATTACTCGGCGCGCCAAAGCGAGCGATCTCTTTTAATTTTGGATGCGCGTTATCCATCGCATATGAGTGGTAGCTTGCCTTGAGCATTTCTAAATCGTTCAAGTAGTCACCAAAGCTCATAGTTTGTTCATGCGTAAAGCCTAATAAATGCTGAAGAAACTCAATAGCCGCACCTTTGGATGCCTCTGCATTCATCACATCGAGCCAAATTTTCGCGCTCACCACCACTTGGTGGCTTTCGCCAAACGCCTGATTAAACGAAGGGAACACATGCTTTTCTGTTCCATCAAAGTGGCACACCGCAACTTTGATAAACTCATCGTCCACTTTCAGAAGATCATCAACGTATTGGCAGCGATGGTAGTACTTGGCAAATTCTTTCAGCGCTTGCGGGTCTTGAGTTTCAATGTACGCAGACTTTTTACCGCAAAGTACAATCTGCGCACCTTCAATTGCGCGAGCCTCTTCAATGATGGCCGTAATTGAACTTGAATCCATTCCACAGCTATACACTTCTTTACCATGGTGCATCACCATAGTGCCATTTTCCGCGATGAACATCATGCGGTCTTTTAACGGTTCGAAGGTTTCAATCAGGCTGTAGTATTGACGTCCGGACGCGGCAGCAAAGATAACGCCCTGCTGTTCCAGTTTGTCATAGAGGTCATAAAAACCTTTCGGTAGCAGGCTATTTTCATCAAGGAGAGTTCCGTCCATATCGGCGGCAATGAACTTAATATCGTGTTTATTCATGATTATTGTGTAGGTGATTATTCAGAACATCTGATATACATAAACTACACCGTTAGTCCTCAGAAACAAGCAATATTTTTAGTACAAACAAGAAGAAGAGGCTGTGCCTCTTCTTCTTAAATCATCGCTTCAATTAAAGTGCGAACAAGTATGCTTTAAGCGCCTTCAAACGTACGGTTCCGCCGCCAATAATGTCCATAAACCCTAGCATGTCATGAGGTTTACTAGCCGATACCCAACCTGAGCCAGTTGCCCCAAGAGGAATGGTGTAGCCTTCCGGCTCTTCAAACTCAATCACCACCGTACGACCATGGCTACCCATATTGGCCCCCACATGCCTTTGCACACTCTCTGCTGTACCCCTTACCGAGATTTCAGCTTCACCTGTGTTGGTTGTCACGCTGTTTACTCGGCCTCGGAAAATCTCGCCCGGATGAGAGTTAACAAAGAACTCTGCAAACTGCCCTTCTTCTAAGTTGCGATAGGTTTGGTCGCTTACTCGCATCTCAACAAACTTTTTGCTTGTGTCGTATAAGAACAGGTTACCCGCTCTCGAACCTTCAGCAACATTGACGATGCCAACAACGCCATCAAATGGAGCGCGAACTTCATTGCGATCATTGAGCCATGAACGCTGATTGATGGTGGCGCGAATTGAGTCGGCGTCCGATTGCAGTGCCAGCAAGTCGGCTTCACCACGTTGTATACGTGTATGGAGTTCGTCTCGGTCTTTCTCTGCGCTGAACTCATCAAGTGAAACCAAACGATCGTAGTTCTTTCTATCGATAGCAATTTGTTCTTTTACACTCACTAAACGATGTTCGGTTGCTTTTAAGCTCGCTCTCAAACTGTTGATCTCTTCCTCCGAGTCTTCGGATTCTAGGGTGTAAATCAAATCACCCTCTTTCACTTCTTGGTTGTGCTTAACGTGTATCTCTTTAATTTGTTGGCCGACGAGCGGGCTTAACACTGCGTGCGGCGCTTTAACTGTGGTGCTGTCGGTTAAATCCGCAGGAGACCAGAATCGGTGAGCGGCAAACAGGCTGAAGGCGAGCGCAGCTCCTATTCCAACACTGATCACAGCATTTCGAAGTGTCCACTGAATAACGCCCAGTTTCACCAATAACCAAACGATTAAGATATATGGCAACATGATCTCTTTCATTACAGTGTCTCCTCTTTTGTGCCTTTAATACCGCGAGAAATAATCGTGCTAAGCGCTGCTGATATCGCAACCCAATCGGTGAATGCGATGGCAACGGCGATGACCCACCAAGCCTTGTGTAAAAACAGGCCGCACAGCGACAGTGCAAATACCAGGTTGGCCTGTTTGCTTTTCAGCTTTGTGGACAGCAATCTCGTGCAGTTGCCAAAGTAGATAGAGCACATAGGCGATGACGGAAAATGTAATGAGGAATATCAGCCCCATAAAGAATTCAGAATCGAACAAGCCGATAATCACTGGATGGCCATTTGAGAAGTACTCTTCTGGCAACTCTTTTCCATGAACGGTTGAAAGAAGTGAAAACAGATAGCTGATGGAGAGAAATGAACCAATGATCATTACCCATTTAATAAGTGTTTTACTCGTTTTAATCAGAGCGTTATACATTGTGAAACCTTACGTTAGTTTGAATAGAACTTGTGTCTTCCATTAACGTATAAGGCCGAAACCTTTCGACTCATCCTTGCTTGTTGGTAAATAGATTAAAGGGTTTAAGCACCGCTAAAAATAGAGTCAACTTTGGTAAATATATAAATTCAGTTTATGTTTCGTGGTCTATTATCCTTCTTCACAACAAGCTCAGTTATTTTGGACAATAAGCGTTAATTAATTCAGCGCAGAATAGCCTCTGCCGTTCATGCAGTTACGCATTACCTCATCACGCTCAATTTGATTCTGATGACTCGCGGCATTCTTTGAACCAGCCCCTGACAACACACCTACCGTGGTTCCAATCGCAGCGCCCGTTTTCGCAGCACCGGTACCTTCATGATGGCCAACTTGATCGAGTAGCTCATAACACTGCGCATGGTCTACCGCAAATTCGCTCGGGTCGTATGGGCTTTCATCAAACACTAAGGAATGAGCTGCGGCGTAGGTTGGCAAAGATGCAAAAGCAACAATACCTATCAAGGCTAACGCATTGATGAATTTAGATTTTAAGTTTTTAGCTTCCATGGTGTTCCCCTAATTAGTGGCCATGAAGAACTGGCAACTCCGTCTGCCAAATCTGACAAGTGGTTAGAAATCGTATGAGATACCCAGCGTCCAAATACTGTCGTTTTCAACAATGTTGGACATGCCTGCGGTTGTAGATAGGCTGCCTTCTTGAGTATTAAAGTAGGTGTACTTAACGTATGGCGTCCATTGGTCGATCGAAGTGGATAGAATCACTTCATGCTCTTTGATACGATACGAATCTTGACTAAAATAGAAGTCGCCACCCACATGCGTAAAGCCACCATTAGAACCATCACGGCTCTCGTGGGTGTATTTATAATCAAGGGCCCAGCGTCCCATGTCTAAACCAGCACCAGCAATCATCTGGTTCGTATTGATTGCCGTGTCGCTCAATAGTTCCAATGTTTGGCCTGAACGATTGTAGCCATAGCCCGCAAACAGGTTAAGGTTGTCCGTCGCTTGGAAATCAACAATCGCTTCGATCAACATTTCCTCACCAGTTTCCCACTTACCTAATTCACCATATAAGTTAAGCCCCCAAGCATCAGAAAGTGAAAAGTAATGGCCATAGCCTGCTGCAAGCCAACCTTGATCATCAAATCCGATGAACACCTGGCCGTTTTCCGAAGTATCAATGAGTGCGCCAGCTTCGGTTGTGTATTCACCATTATCGGCAGCGTTAGAGGCGATGTTTTGTTCTAGATAAACTTGTGTTGATGTAGCGAAAGCAGCCCCGCTCAAACACAATAGCGGCAGCGGAAGTAAACGAGATAATTTCATGAGGTTCTCCAGTTATATGACTCACAAGCGAGTACTGGAGATTATTCAGTGGCTGCGATTAACAATAAACACAGCCAACTTTAGGTAAGACATCAATTGAATTTATCAAATAGAAACAGGTAACGCGGATTTGATTGCCTCGCGAACTGTTTGATGTTGTTCATCTTTTGCATAGCGGCGATGAAACAACATGCGAAACGTAATGGGCTGAAGATCGAGGGGAATTGGATAAATATTAAGGCCCAACTGAGGCGCGAGTAGCTTGGCTAATGAACGCGTGGAGGACGCGATGTAATCTGTGCTGCTCGCCAACATTAGCATGGATGATATAGAGCTAGTTTCAATTATAACTGTTCGAGGTTTGATTGGCTTGTCGGAGAGAAAATCAATGGTATTCATCTCTGATCGGCGCAGTTTAAGTGCAATATGTTTCTCGTCGAAATACTGTTCATAAGAGATTGAATCTGAAATCCTAGGATGGTCTTTGCGCGTCAGGCACACCGCCTCATCAACAAACAGCTCTTCTTCAACCAATGAATGGCGTTTGCTTGAAATGACATCTATCACTAGATCGACTTTTTGAGTCGTTAAGGCATCAAAGAGAAACTCTTCATCGAGGGGGGCTTCTATAAAATTTACCCCTTCAATGTTAGCAAAAAATGGCAACATACTCTCCGTACAATAGACATTTAGCTTGTCATTGCTTTCAGCAACACTGGTGATCACATTGAGAGGGTCTTCAATTTTATTCGCGAGCGATATAGCCGCTCCTGTTGGCGCAATTCCTCGACCTTCACGTACGAACAGTGTTTTCCCAACCACCGCTTCCAAACGCCTAATTGCCGCACTCACAGCTGGTTGGGTAAGATCGAGTTCGTCCGAGGCGACCGTAATAGAACGATGTTTAAATACCGCTTGAAACGTTGTCAGTAAGTTCAGATCCAATGTTTGCTCCCATCGTTTTTAAGTTAAACACGATTGATAAAAATACTTTATTCCTAAATGACAAGAACATACAACCTTTTCATTATGTCGCTTATTGGAAGTGTCGAGCATCATACACAAGCTCTCCAGCCAAGATAGTAAACAAGACATCCGTCTCTTTAATACTCTGAGGCGATAGTTGGGTAATATCATCTCTTAGTATCACTATGTCTGCCGATTTTCCGACTGCAAGCGATCCCGTTAGCTCCTCTATTCCAAGGCTCTTTGCGGCGTTGATGGTGTAGGCATCGATGGCAGCATGAATGTTGGGTAATCCAGTTTCAGCCAGTATTACACTGTTAGCGATTCCAACGAGCGGATTAATACTGTGAACATTCCAATCGCTGCTTAAGGTGACGTTAGATTTGGAGTTATACATTGCTTTCACGTTCATTAGCGCCTTGGTGCGCATCGCCCCTAAAAGCCATTGTGCCCATTGATGATCGTGCATCGCCACATAATCCGATCCCACTTGAAAATCTGCAGTAACACCTAACTGTGCAAATCTAGGGACGTCTTCCTGATCGACTAGCTCAACATGGGTTAGCGTGTAGTCCTTATCGATTTTCTGATTTCTTGCTTCTTCGATAGCGTCTAACGACTCTCTCACTGCCCCATCGCCAATTGCATGAATGTGTGCGCCATAGCCAATACCCGCTAAAGCTTGAAGCCACAGCTTCATTTGATTAGGAGGTATGTAATTTAAACCATAGGGCTTACTCGCTAGATAAGTCTCCAGATATGGCACTAACGTTTTTGCTGTACCATTGATAAATATGCCATCGCTGTAGAGTTTCACCTGATTCACAATGAGCATTTTCGAATCGTCAGCGGTGTAAATGCTCTTCAAGTAATCAAGCTGCATTTGCATGTCTTGATCTGGGTAAATCCACGGGCGAACCGAAATTCTCGCAGTTAACGTCTGTTGCTCTTGGGCATATTTCCAGACCTCATACCAACCGCGCTGCCAATACATGCGCCCATCGCCAATTGTCGTGATCCCGTGAGCCGCAGCCTCTTCGAGCCCTGCTAATAATCCTTCATAGCTGCGCTCAAATAACTCACTGTGACTATTCCACGCAAGCTCCATAACAATGTCACCTGCGTTATCGAGTAATATTCCATTCAGCTCTCCACTGACTTCATCACGCAGTATCTGCCCGCCTTGTGGATGAGGAGAGTCATTGGTTATGCCCGCTATTTCTAGCGCAGCACTGTTGACCCACATTGAATGTGATGTTTGCTCCATAATCACAACAGGGCGCGATGGAAAGACTTCATCTAGCACTTCAATCGGCGCCCGTTTGCCATCGCTGTTTAAAACAGATTCCAACGTAAAGCCATAGCCTATTAACCATCCATCATCGAGATCGTTTCGCTTGCATTCAATCAGTAACGGAAACTGCTCCTCCAGTGTTGCCTCAGGCTTAGCTCACAACTGCCACCCAGCTCTGAAGCCGCCTCGAAGACATGATTGTGATTATCAATGAACCCTGGCATCAAAAAAGCGCCATCAGCATCGATGAACTCTGTTGCCTCACTAACAAAGGGGCTAACTTTCTCGTCAGTATCGATCGCGATAATTTCACCGTTTAGTATCGCTAATGAGTTCGCATTGGGGTGCAGATAAATATTGGCATTGGTGATGACTAAAGAGGCGTCTTTTTGCGCGGCAGCAATAGGAAAAGCGACCAAAGACCAAAATAGTGTGGCCAAAACTGGAATTCGCATCATGACTTCCTTGCTCAAGTTTTATGGCTTTAAGTACGAGGCACCTTATAAAGATAGTTTAGGTTGGATAAAGTCGATGAATGCCGAAATTCGCTTCGATACTGTAGAGGATTTGTAATAAACCGCGCTGACTAGCTCACGTCCTGTATCCGTTACCTTTTCTGATTCTAATAGCGAGATCAATCGGTTAGCTTCAAGATCTTTGTTAACCATAAATCCCGATAGGCATGCAATGCCATTACCAGATAGCGCCAGCTGTCGAACGGTTTCACCATTGCTGGACGTCAATGTTGGCGCCAACGCTTTGAAGCCTTTGAGGGGCCAAGCGTTCAGTGATTTCGGTGTGGTAAAACCAATCGTATCGTGTGCACTCAAGTCAGCAACGGATTTAGGCATACCTCGACGCGACAAATATTCCGGTGATGCCACGATGTACAGGGGACTTTTGCCTAGTGCCCTTGCGTGTAAGGTAGAATCACTCAATGCGCCAATGCGAATCGCGATGTCTGTTCGCTTCTCTATCAAATCAACGAAACCTTCGTTAGACGTGAGCTCCAAATCTATGTCTGGATATGTTTGATTGAAGTCGTGCACAAGTGGCACCAACTGGTGGAAGATAAAAGGGCTAGCTGCATCGACACATAAGCGCCCTTTGGGCAGCTCACCTTTAGCAATGATCTCTTCTTCAGCGCTATTAAGATGCGCCAACCCAACTCTAACAGCATCGACAAACTGGCGACCTTCTTGAGTTAACTCAACACGCCTCGTTGTTCGGTTCAAGATAGAAACACCAAGCTGTTTTTCCACTTTGCTGACCGCCCTTGATACTCGGGCAACTTGAATGTCCAAAGCTTCAGCGGCAGCGGAGAATCCTCCGCTGTCTACAACAGTCAGAAGTATTTCAAGGTCATCAGAGCGAGTGAGCATTGTTGTACCTTCTTGTACTTATCAGTTTCAATTATTGCATTTATAGCAAAAATTATTTGTTAAATGCACTGTTTTTCGCAATAACCTAGTCGCGCATAATCCTGCCAACAAAACGTATCTGTGCCATTCATGACAGATGTAGCAAACAAAATAGTTAAGAACCTAATTTTTAGAGATAAGATTATGCCTTTAGCACTTCTCGCATTGACACTCAGTGCCTTTGCCATAGGAACCACCGAATTTGTCATTGTTGGGCTCATCCCCACCATGGCTGCCGACTTAAACGTATCACTCCCTTCTGCTGGCTTGCTTGTCAGCCTCTACGCTCTTGGCGTTGCAGTGGGCGCGCCAGTATTAACCGCTCTAACCGGTAAGTGGAATCGTAAACATGTTCTGCTTTCCGTGATGGCGTTGTTCGTCCTAGGTAACATTCTCGCTTGGCAAGCTCCCGGCTATAACACCTTGATTGTCGCGCGTATTCTGACTGGTTTGGCCCATGGTGTGTTCTTCTCCATTGGTTCTACCATCGCAACAGGTTTGGTGGAGAAAGAGAAAGCCGCAAGTGCGATTGCGATTATGTTCACAGGCCTAACCGTGGCTTTGGTCACCGGTGTTCCACTTGGCACATACATCGGCCAAATTTACGGCTGGCAAGCGACTTTCCTTATTGTTGCAGTTCTTGGTTTGGTCGCATGGATTGGCAGCGCGCTGCTGGTACCATGTAACCTTAAACAGCCGCCAGCGACTCGCTTATCATCACAGCTAAAAGTATTGGCGCATCCACGTCTGTTGTTGGTGTACCTAATCACTGCGCTTGGCTACGGAGGAACATTTACCGCGTTCACCTTCTTAGCCCCAATCTTAGAGGAAGTATCAGGGTTTAACTCAAGCACCATCAGTTTGATTATGTTGGTGTACGGTGTATCTGTGGCAATTGGGAACATCTGGGGTGGAAAAATGGCCGACACAATGGGCCCCATCAAAGCACTGACGGTGATTTTCACCGGCCTAGCAACGGTACTTGTCGTATTCAACTTTACGGCAGTGAACCCAATCACAGCAGTGGCGACTATTTTAATCTGGGGTGCGTTTGCGTTCGGTAATGTCCCTGGCTTGCAAGTTTACGTGGTGAAGTTAGCAGAGAAATACACCCCCGATGCGGTTGACGTGGCTTCAGGGCTCAACATTGCAGCCTTTAACGTAGGCATCGCGCTTGGTGCTTGGGGAGGCGGCCTTATCGTTGCAAACGCAGGCCTGATGCACACACCTTGGATTGGTGCCGTGATTGTTGTATTCGCTCTTTTGCTGACACGACTAAGCGGTTATTTGGACAGTCGTTCAGTAAAGAACGTTGGCATTAAGTCAATTGCAGCACAATAAGCAACACCCAATGAGCAGTCAAAATTAACCAAACTTAATCCGATTAAAGCTGAGCATTTTGCTCAGCTTTTTCAACAGGGACTATGTCACCATAACCCCACCTGACCTAGCGAGCGCTACATAACGCCAAAATGAGTTTTTCACACTCTTCCTGCTGCATGTATTTCGGCACAGGATAGTTCCACTGCGCTTCATTTAGTGCTTGTTTGGCAATCTCTTCGATATGTTCTTCTAGGATGGTATCTAAGTGAGTCGGTAACTTGAGTTTAAGCTGCAGAGCTTTCACATGATCGATAAACGCTTCAGCTAAAGCTAACCGCCCTCCTTCACTATTGAAATTTGCGGACTCAACCGATAAGTCACTCGCTTTAGCCAACTCGGCGAGCCTTTGCACTGCACTACTCTTCGAATATTCCAAAACATGTGGCAAAACGACAGCATTCGCAAGCCCATGTGGAGTGCCATACTTTGCACCGAGCGTATGGGCGATTGCATGGACATAACCCACGCTGGCCTTAGTGAAAGCGAGCCCCGCATAGTAAGACGCAAGCGCCATGTTTTGCCGAGCCTGTGTGTTCTGACCGAACAATACCGCTTTCTCGAGATTTTCATTGATGAGCTTGATAGCCGCTATAGCATATCGATCCGTCTCTTGAGTCGCATTGCGAGATAGATAGGCCTCTATCGCATGGGTCATCGCATCCATGCCCGTCTGCGCAGTGTTCTCAGCGGGTAAGGCCAGCATTAACGTCGGATCGAGGGCCGCTGCAATTGGGACAAGCTTTGGATCCACCGCAGGTGTTTTCGCATGGCTGACTGGGTCGGAAACCACCGCGGCAACCGTCACCTCAGAGCCTGTTCCTGCGGTGGTAGGCAACACAAACAGTGGCGCGGGATCTTTCCAAACTCGTAGCAAACCCACCAGTTTTTTGATGGGCTTTCTATTAGTGGCTGCCGCCGCAATCATTTTTGCGCAATCAATCGAGGAACCTCCACCAATTGCTATCACACCTTGGCATTTTTGCTTTTGGTAGACACTTAACCCTTTCTCTACCGTATGATAAGTCGGATCTGGCACCACTTCTTTGAAGACTTCACTATGAACCCCTACCCGCTCTAGCTCAAAAGTAAGGCGCTTAATAAACCCAAGCTTATTGATACCTTCATCGCTGACCACCAGCACTTTATCAAGCCCCATGATCGAAACCGTGTGGCATAGCTGCTTTAACGAATCTTTGCCGATAAACAAAGTCGGTTTGGTAATTGGCAGTAGCTTTGCAGCCAGCTTGAGGCACTGCATATAGAGCATATGTAACCAAAAATAGATTTTCTGTTCCATCGCCTTAACTTCATGTGGGTGCTGTTAAAACAAGTCTAGGCAATACAAAAGGTTATCTCTAGTTTTATTGGTGGATTTTTTGCTCCAACTTTGCCAAAGGGATGGCATCTTAATTACAGCCAATAGACGTAGACGTTCAAACTCAAGATCAGGGCAAGTTTGGATGAATTACACATGACAAAAAACGGCCCGCAATGTGCGAGCCGCTTGAGTCTATGTTTGTGCTTTTTAACAAAGAAAGGTAATCCAGGGAGGTTAGATACCTTGAATATCCAACTCATTCTGAATAAGGACAATACATTGAGAAGCAAACAACATCTTCGGGCCTAAGCTGATCTTTTCAGTCCCCAAACGTTTCAGGCTGTTGTACGCCTTTTTAGGCATTGGAATATGGTCCGTCAAAAGGAAACAGACGTCATGTGGCATCTCAACATCACGGATCATATCGCCTTTTTTATCCATTAGATAAAGCTGATAGTCCTCGGCTAGACGCTGAACCAGTTTTTCAAAGCTGACGGTTTCAACAGTGATGCCATCATCAACTTGCTTCAACTGTTCTTTGCCCATGCCCACCGATTTTTGCAAAGCATTGGCAATCATGTTGATCAAGGCTTGCTCGTGGAAACCACCAATGTTTCGAAGCTCATCGGACTTAAAACATACTGTTCGAGAAAAGTCTTTCGTGCTTTCCAACACTAGGTACACCACAACATCATCACGGTGCGATTGAGCAGTGAAGATGGCATTCATCAGTACATGCGCCAAGATCTCTGAGTGGGCCTCTTGGCCTACAGAAGCCACAAATGTATTAGGATCCGTCGATGCTGCACGAGCACGAACAACAAAAGCTCTCATAATGTCTCTTTTCCACTGCGCCTATACGTGAGAGGCGACTTTCCAACGATGTTCTTGAAATTGGTCAACACCATACACGCAAAGCCAATCACAACCAATAGCCATAAAACAAAAAAAGAGCCGCAATAGCGACTCTTCTTTTCATCAACTGTTTCGCGTTTAGTGCTCATGAACTTTTTCACGCTCGCCAAATTCAACTTTGTGGTAGATATCAGCAAGGGTTTTTGGCTCACTGCGTTTGGCTTTTCTTTTACGCGTGAACTCTTGACCTTCAGCTTGCTTCTTAAGTTCACATTCATGTTCTCTAGCAAGCAGCACAAATTCTGGATTGTTTAGTGCCTCTTGGCGTAAGCGATTGACACGCTCTAGAGTATCCCAAAACATAATCACCTCCGTTAACACTGTTCATATAAACAGTATAATTGCAGTGGCGACAAGATCAAGTTTTACTGTATAAAAAAACAGTTTAATTGAGCAGGTTATGCTCGAAGGCATACTTAGCCAGTTCTGCCGTCGAGTGGAGATCCAATTTGTGCTTAATGTTCTGACGATGGGTTTCGACAGTTCGACAGCTAATATCAAGCAATGTCGCGATCTTCTTACTGCTATGGCCTTGAGCCACCAACTTCAATATGGCTTCTTCACGGCGGCTTAAAGGATTTGCTTTGGGCGCTGAAGGAATCACTTCTTGAGAAAATAGCGTTTGAGTGACTGATTCACAAAAGTAGGTCGAACCTTGGTTGACCGTTATAATCGCTTGAACCATTTTCTCTGCAGACGTCTCTTTGAGCATGTAACCCACCGCGCCTGCCTGCATCACCTTCATGATGTATTCGCGATTGTTGTGCATGGTCAGCATCAGTACTTTGGCGTCTTGGTTCTCTTCTCTGATCACTTTCGTAGCATCGATACCATTCATGACGGGCATGCTCACATCCATCAAAATCACATCTGGATTAAGCTGCTTCACAACTTCTACTGCTTCCATGCCGTTGCTTGCCGTACCAATCACTTCAATACCTTTCTCAAGCGCTAGCCGAGCAATGAAGCCGTCGAGAACCACTTGGTGATCATCAACGATCACTACCTTAATTTCGTTATCCATACACTAATCCATCTAACTTCAGCAGTACGGTAATTTCAGTACCAAACCCAGGTTCACTAATATACTCAAAGTCGCCACCAATAAACTCGACCCGCTCACGCATATTTCTCAATCCAATCCCTCTTTTATTGAACGCGACTTTGGAACTAAATCCAATACCATCGTCCCTCACCATTAATTGAAGCATATTTCCCATTTGCTGCAGGACGACTGTTACTCGATTGGCATTCGCATGCTTCTCAATATTAGTTAATGATTCTTGTGCAACACGATACAAGGTCGTGGCGGCCTCTGATTTTAATTTACCGAACTGCTGAGTATCAAAGTGAGTTTCGATTTCAATCCCCGAATGGGAGCGAAAATCTTGCAACAATGTCGATAACGCAGCTTCTAGACCAATATCATCGAGTGCACTTGGGCGTAGTTGGTGAGAGATATGACGAACTTCGTTAATCGCTGTAATGATCGACTGCTGAGATTTTTCAAGGTGTGTGTTCAAAACCTTATCATCAATTTGATGGCCTAACAGTTCTAGATGGCACTTACTCGAAACCAATAACTGATTAATACCATCGTGCAGTTCTCGCGCTAAGTGTTTCTTCTCATCTTCTTGGAACATCACTGTTCGGTGTGCCAGCTCTTTTAAGTTCTTGTCAGCCAAGCGATGCTCATGAAGGTTAATCGCAAGGGTTAATACCGTAATCACGGCAACGGTCACCACTAAGATGACAACCACCGAAAAGAAAGTAGTTTCAATATTGGCATTAACGGCTGCCTGCATCGTCGCAACTTCTTGACTGATATCTTCTATGTAAAGGCCAGTGCCAATCATCCAATCCCATTTATCTAGCCATTCGGCATAACTTAACTTAGGAACGACTTCACCGGTTGAGGGTTTTTGCCATAAGTATTGATGAAACCCTCCCCCGCTAAGGCTTGGTGTAGTAAAGACTCGATTAAAAAATCGCCTTCTTCATCTTGAAGATCAATAAGATTTTGACCAATAAGTTCAGGAAGAATTGGATGAACCAGATTCACACCATTTTGGTCATAAGCAAAGAAATAGCCATCCGAGCCATAACGTAAGCGAGTGAGGATCTCTTTCACTTCCTGCTTGGCACTTTCCTCGTCAAGTTCAGCATCATTGTAGACATGAGAAATCGCATCCATCGCCAAATCAACGCTGTCTTTTAACGCGTTCTCTTTGGCTTTGATGAGATTATCTCGAAATATCTCAACCTCTTTGTCGCCGAGAGTTTTTGCTTGATAGATCGAGATCCAGCTGATGCTCGCCGTTACGATCAACAAAGGCAACAAGGTTAATAGGATTAGCTTGGCTTTTAGTGGCATTCCTTGCCCTACTCTCACAATACAAAAACAGCTAGCTTCAAAAGCTAGCTGTTTTACTGTAACAATTTAGTAACTTACCATATCACTTGGCGATCACAAATTACTGAAATTTATCCATTTCTTTGCTATTAGCGAGGCTGTAACTACCAAACTACATACCGTAAAAGCTTGGGAATACCAGCAAGCTGATCAGAACTAATATCTGAATAGCAATGAATGGCATAACGCCTCGGTAAATATCTTGTGTTGTCACCCCTTTCGGCGCGACGCCTTTCAGATAGAACAAGCTAAATCCGAATGGTGGGGTTAAGAATGAGGTCTGTAGGTTCATCGCAATCAGAATCGCAAACCATGTCATGTTAATACCCATGATTTCAGCGACTGGTGCAATGATAGGTACGATGATGAAACAGATCTCTACAAAGTCGATGAAGAAACCCAGGACTAAAATCACTAGCATAGTGATAATCAAGAAGCCCCATTTTTCGCCCGGCAATTGGAGCATCCACTCTTCAACGAGGTAATCACCGCCAGTGTATGTAAATGCCATTGAGAATGCGGTCGCACCCAGCAAGATCGCAAACACCATCGCTGTTACTTTTACGGTTTCTTTGGCTGCTTCATAGACCATACCCCAACTAAACTGACGGTATAGAACAGCTAATACCATAGCACCTGCACCACCCAGTGCTGCAGATTCAGTTGGTGTCGCCACACCTGCAAATATAGAGCCGAGTACAACCACGATCAAAGCCAGAGGCGGAACAACGGCTTTGAGTGCTGTAATGACTTCTTCTTTACGGCTTATTGACTCGTCTCGCGCGATAGGTTGCGCGGCTTCTGGGTTCATCTTCGCATAGATAAGAATGTAGATGACATACGCACCAACCAAGACAAGGCCAGGCCATACTGCAGCTTGGAACAAGTCGCCAACAGGTACGCCAAGCACATCGCCAAGCAGGATGAGTACAATAGATGGAGGAATGATTTGACCTAGTGTGCCCGACGCACAGATGGTGCCACAGGCTAAACCTTTGTCGTAGTTATACTTGAGCATCACTGGTAGCGATATCAAGCCCATCGCCACAACGGAAGCGCCAACCACGCCTGTTGATGCCGCAAGCAATGCCCCTACCAGCACAGTTGAAATCGCGATACCGCCACGGACACCGCCAAACAAGCGCCCCATGGATTCGAGCAGCTGCTCGGCCAAGCGCGTTTTCTGCAATACCAAACCCATATAAACAAACAGTGGCACGGCCATCAGAACCGTGTTTTGCATTATGGATTCAATTCGATACGGCATGAAGGCGAACATATCCATGCCTTCTGCCCAAACTCCGAAAATCAGGGCGATACCGCCAAATGTAAACGCAACTGGAAAGCCTAACAGCAAGGCAAACAGCGCGACAAAAAACATTATAATACCAATCATGTCAGCGTCCTTACTGCGGGTTAGTCGGTTGGTGATGAACGAGATGTGGGTTCACGATACGATTCAGTGAATGCAGAATTAAGCCAATACCACTGACTGCCATTAGGAAGAATGACAGCGGGATCATCGCCTTAATTATCCAGCGATAAGGCAAGCCGCCCGGATCGCCCGATGTTTCACCCAATAGATAGCTCTCTTTGGCAAAGTCGATACCAAACCAAGCAACCAGTAGACAGAAAGGTAGAAGGAAAACCACGGTCCCAATCAAATCGATAATAGACTGAGCTTTGTGTGACAAGCGCTCATAGAACAAGTCTACTCGTACATGACCGCCCGCTTTAATCGCGTATGGGATACCCAGTAGGAACACCGCTGAAAATAGGTGCCATTCCATTTCTTGAAATGCGATAGACACATCGTTAAAGACATATCGCATAACGACATCGTAAACCACATTGGCCAGCAGAAGAACAAACAAAATGCTCGACAACCACCCTAGGAAATCACCGACGCGATTGAATACGCGTTCGATGTAAATAAGACTTCTCATTCCCAACTCCATGGAACGTTACTGCCCCCTTTAATTATTTGTGTTCGGGGGCTTTGAATAAATAGGTTTCTTGGGCTTGTCGGTGGTTGTCTCAGACAAAACATCCCACCGACTTTGTATTTATTGTTGTATACCCAAGTGACTTCAAGATTCAGGATTCAGAGCGTTGTCACTGATTCAAGTTCAAGGCAAATGACGCAGTGGAATAACAAGTTCTTTCCAAGTCATTTAACGCAGAAATTGAACCAGTAACACGCTCCCGAAGGGCGAGTTTGCCTAACTCGCACACTTTGTTAACGATTCTCTATTTAGAACCACTAGATTGTCGAATCGTTGCCGCGTGCAAACTAGGCAAATCTCGCTGAACAAGCATCTTGAGGTTACTTGGGTATAAGGAGATTATTGCGCTTGGCTGTTCAGATATGCGCGGTGCGAAATATCTGTCCAAGAGCGAACTTGCTTCAGGTAATCGGCTTGAGATTTTTGGATCTCTTTCGCTAGATCGTCTTTCTCTGCGTGCTTGGCAAGAAGACGGTCGTTCGCTTCTTTCAACGCTGACATTACTTCTGGTGGGAAGTCTTTAACTTGTACATCAGGGTACTCAGACTTCATAGAAGCCCAGTTCTTACCACTTTCGTGAGTCGCTTGCGTGTACATATCGTAAGCAGCTGTGCGCATCGCAACACGAAGAATTTCACGTAGGTCTTCTGGTAGACGTTCCCAAGTACGCTTGTTCACTAGGAACTGAAGCTCTGAACCTGGCTCATGCCAACCTGTGTAGTAGTATGGCGCGATTTTGTGGAAGCCCATACGTAAGTCTAGAGATGGACCTACCCATTCCAGTGCATCGATCGTGCGACGCTCAAGCGAGGTGTATAGTTCACCCGGTGCAATGTTCGTTGGCTTCGCACCTAGCTCAGCAAGGATTTCACCTGCAAAGCCTGGAATACGCATTTTAAGACCTTGAAGGTCTTCTACAGAATTGATCTCTTTTTGGAACCAGCCACCCATCTGGATATCTGTGTTACCACCTGGGAATGAAAGAAGGTTATGCGGAGTGTAAACCTGCTCCATTAACTCCATACCACCACCATGGTAGAACCAAGCGTACTGCTCTGCTGGCGTCATACCAAAAGGCATTGAAGTGAAATACAGCGTATTTGGCACTTTACCTTTCCAGTAGTATGAACCTGAGTGGCCCATGTCGTATTGGCCAGATTTCACCATATCAAACACACCAAGCGGTGCTTTGTGTTTGTTTGCTGAGTCAATACGGATCTGAAGGCGTCCATTCGACATCTTCTCCGCCATTGCTGCCATGTTCTTAGTGGCGTCGCCAAATACAGGGAAGTTAGGCCCCCAAGTTTCAGCAAGTTTTAAGCGGTATACTTTGTCTGCAGCAGTTGCAGAAGTGGCGACCATTGCTAAACACGTAGCTGCAATCACTGCCGTGTTCTTCATGATTCTTTTTAGTGAGTTTTTGATAAGACTCATGTTCACGTCCTTTGTTAGCTTGATATCTATTTACACAGATATTGAGGTTCATATTTACAATGAGCCAATAATCAGCCAGTTAAAATCGGCAAGAACACGGAGAAATTAACTTATCGAATAAGGGAAATAACGAAAGTACTACGCAAAACTACGTAGGAAATAAGCGCACACGGAATGCAATCAATGAGTTAAAGAAGGTATCGACGCTAAACATAGAAAATACTAACTACGTAGTTTTCAATTCAAACTATTGCCATTATTGTTCTTTTTTGTGACAACCGTATATCTCTAGTGTTAATTTCCTCACTAGCAAGAACTAAAAAGCCCCGCATAAGCGAGGCCAAAAACTGTCTACCCACAGGAGGGTGTGAGAGCAAGAAAGCGTAATTAAACGGCTTTGTAGATAACTTTGTTACCAGCTAGCTGCTCTTTAGTCACTAGATTTTCTTCTAGAAGTTTTTTCAATGCGCCAGTTGCCCAAGAAGCTGCTTTCGCGTCTTCTTGACCTGCTGCAAGACCAATGCCTTTCGGGTTAATACCTTCAGCATTGTTCACTACGATGTCTAAAACCTGTTGCTGTTTAGGAGTCAGAGCAACATTTGTTGCCGCTACTGATTTAGCAGGTGCTTCTACTGCTTTCTCTACAACAGTTTTCTCTACTACAGGTTTTGCTGTTTTAGTTGCAACAACATTAGTAGTAGTCGCTTTAATGCGCTTTTGCAGTTTAGCCTGTACTTTGCGCTTGTGAGCAAGTCTCATCGAGTATTTCTCCATTTCACTGCATACAACGCAGTGGTGAAAATTTGAAGCGCGTTTTATACCAAATATTTGGGTATATTTGTAGGGTGTCGCAGCGATAATGATCCAAAAATGCGTCGCAACACTATGGAAGTCTATAATTTAGTCAATAATTGAGAATAACCACTGAATACATATACAGAGGTTTTTAGAACTTAAGCGAAAACACCTAATATAGTGATTCATAAAGTTGTGATTCAAATTCTCATTTTAGACAAGAAACATGAAGCCAAATATGCAGTTATGGACACATTACACTTAACAAATACATCAGACACGCAAGAGCGGCTGATAAAAAAGACTCTTATTGCTTCCGCGATTTTTATATCTCTGGCTGCCATCGCGTTCGCGCCTAAATTTCATCACGCTCTTGCCGTTATCGCACTCGTGTGCTGTGTTGCATTTGTCATTCATACTTTGCTCAAACAGAGCAAAGTCTCTTACACGCTAACCTCAACGCATTTCCAGCAGCACCTACATAAAGGCGGCTGGGCAGTTAAATGGAACAATATCTCATCAATAGGTATTTGCAGCTATCAGCAGCAAGGTTGGCACCAACCCCTACCCTACATTGGCATCAAGCTTAAACACTACTCACCGTTTCTGGACGCAACGTGTCCAAGAGTGGCTTCAGACATCTTAATGAGTCAACGTGCTCTTCTTTATCTCGGTATGAAGCAAGCCAATCCCAACACTGCGTTCGAAGACATAGTGCTAGACTCTAGCTTGTTCAAAAGCTCAAATGGCAAAGTGTATTCGGGACTGCTGGCGATGATGGCCAATAGAATGAAGCATCAAAGAGGGTTCTTTGATTTTGATGTGTTTATTTCAGCGGCTGATCTCGATAGAGAGCCTGCGGAGTTTGTAGGATTGGCTCGGCGCTACCTTGCAGCCGCCGAGCCAGAAGAAACCTTGGATTAGTACAATGGCATTTCGTCTGCAACGAACGGGTTAGCAGCACGCTCATGACCAAACGTTGATTCAGGGCCGTGTCCAGGTACAAAACGAACCTCATTACCTAGAGGCCAAAGCTTGGTTTTGATTGAATCAATAAGGGTATTGAAGTCACCCTGCGGGAAATCTGTTCGGCCGACACTTCCATTAAATAGAACGTCACCCACAAACGCGAGTTTCGCAGAATCACTAAACAACACAACATGACCCGGTGTGTGACCAGGCGTGTGCAGCACATCAAAGCTTTGATTACCAAAAGTGACAACGTCACCCTCATCTAACCATTGATTAGGCTCGAATGCTTCCGTAAGAGGAAAACCGAACATTTTGCTTTGACCTTCTAGCCCTTGAAGCCAGAAATTGTCTGCTTTGTGTGGACCAATGATATCGATACCGCCTAATAGCTCAGCCAGTGGCTCTGTACCGCCAACGTGATCCAGATGGCCATGGGTCAATACTAAGCTCACCACTTCCACACCCAGTTCATCAATGAGCATCTTTAGCTGCTTAACATCGCCACCCGGATCAACTACGACACCTTTCATGGTCTCGTCGCACCAGACGATAGAACAGTTTTGAGAAAATGAAGTGACAGGAACAACCTGATACTTTAATGCCATTGTGAATACCTTCTTCAATACCGAAATTGTCCGCACTATGACACCACAACGCGGCGATTACAATATTTAGACCTTGTTTCGCTAAGGGTTTAAGGTTTGATGAGTATTGATAACTGCTTGTTATTTAAGTCGGTTATGCCCAACTGCGGACTGGACCGGTATCAATATGAAGGAAGTCGCTGCGTGGGTAGTAGCCCACACCGCCCGCTTTTAGGCTAATTGCCGCCTCGCGAACTTGTTTGAGGTTGACGCCTTCCAATCTAAAGTCGATAGCCTGACCTAACATATGGAAACTCTTCTTTGCCACGCCCGATGATTTGCCACGTAGCGCTTCATTGGTAGCGGGTGAGCGATAACCGGAAATAATCTGTACTTCCGCTTGGGTGCCCAACAAGTCTTGGATTTTGCTGATCTGATCAAACAAACGCTTGTCCATAGGATGTGACTCATTACGTCTAAAATCACGACAGATATGATCTAGGCGAGCGAGCTCGTCGGGTACATAAATTTTGCCATTAAAGTACTGAGATTCTACGGTTTCTCCAGTATGAAGATTGTTCATGGCTAACTCACGAGGGCGATCGGGATAGTAGGCAAACGCAACCTGAGGCATACAAGTAGCGACAACAACACCACTTCCGGCAAGTTTAAGAAAATTACGGCGAGTTAACGACAAAATTACGACCCTTCTCAGCAAAGTTTGGAAACGAGAACGGACACTACCGAACTCTTCTGAGAAGTTCAAATGCATAAATCGTGCAATAATCGGGTAAACAACTGACTTTTTTGCTTACTTATTGAGCAGTATGGAAAAATTCCATAAGTCAGATAAATGTCAAAATTCGATTCAGTTATCCTTTTGTGTAACTGAACGTGTCATAGCGGTAAACATCATCCCTATAATGAACTTTACCTGCCTCATACCACACAGTTTGATAGATGATATGCACTGGAATGCGACGTTTGAGCGGAATAGCATGATTGGAAGACATCTCTTCAGACTGATGCTCCATCGCATCAATGCCTTGTGTTTCTAGCAATAGCGACGCAAACTGGTCGGCATTTTCAACCCTGACACAGCCTGAACTAAACGCTCGAGTCTCTTTACCAAACAGATGTTTACTTGGGGTATCGTGAAGGAAGATCGCTCTAGGATTAGGGGTATTGAACTTATACAAACCCAGAGCATTACCCTGCCCTGACTGCTGACGCATTTTGTATGGGAACGTATTAGGGTTAATTGCGCTCCAATCGATCAGTTCTGGGTTGACGGTGTTATCCGGTTTCGAATACCAGCTTTTAATAATCTCAAAGTTCTGCCTTTCTAAATAGGAGGCGTCTTGCACCACTTGCGGCAAAATGTCTTCAACCATTATCTTGCGCGGTACATTCCAAGTTGGATTAAGAATCAGTGAATCCAACTTGGTCGTCATCACTGGTGTTTTGCGCGTCGTACGGCCAACCACCACCTTAGATTCAAAAACTTCCTCACCCAAATACCAATACTTCATATCAAAGCTAGGCACATTCACCATAATGATGGTATCGCGCTGCTCTGGCCACATACGTGAACGCTCGGCGTTTAAAGCAAGCATAGCTAGCCTATCGTTGAGAGGTAAGTTCAACCAGCTTAAGGTGGCCGGGCCTATTACTCCATCGGGTTTCAGGCCATGTAAGCTCTGAAACTCTTTCACCAACTTCACTAACGTATCATCGTACCAGCTAACATCGGTCCTCACCGTTGAAGCATCGAGATTTGCTAACTGTAGGCGCTGTATCAACAGATCACGGTTATCTAGTGTGTCACCACTTTTTACCAACTTACTAATACGATAAAGGGGCAGCTCAATCTGTTCATACTGCTTTAAGTACCAAAAGGAGCTCACAAGCTGCTTATAACCCTGAGAACTTGGTGTGTAAGCATTAACTAATTGGTCCAATTGATGGACTTCTATCGCAACAAAAAAGGACAACACCGCATCGCGGCTTGGTGTTGGCAGCTTTCCACTGAGTGAATGCTGGAAAAACCACTCTTTGCCTTGATCACTGCTTGCCGCACGCTCGGCGTAGCTCATATACAGCAACATGGTATCGGTTGCGAGGAGGTCGTACTCAAACCATTGACTGTTTTCACGCAATTTACGCATATGAGCAAGCTGACGTGAAAACAAACTACTAAAGCCTGCGTGCTCAATAATTTCGAGTTGAGATTCAAGATAAGAGTTGTGTTTAGTGTCGAACCAAATCAGTTGAAAATCATTTTCAGCATAAATTTGGTCAACTAATTCAGGGTATTGAATCAAGCTCGCGACAAATGAGTCTGACTCAAGCCAGTCCATTTTCACGAAGCGTTCTAAAGCAAGTGAACCTGATGAAAATATCATTAACATCAGAAAGATAGAGACACACTTCCTCATCAATACCACTCCTTTTTTCTTAAATGTATACCAAAGTAACCTCAAGATGCGTGGTTCAGCGAGAATTGCCTAGTTTGCAGACGCGGCAACGATTCGACAATCTAGTGGTTTTAAATTGAGAATCGTTAACAAAGTATGCAAGCTAGGCAAACTCGTCCTTCGGGAGCGTGTCAAGCATTCAATTTCTACGTTAAATGACTTGGAAAGAACCGGTTATTCCTCTGCATCATTTGCCTTGAACTTGAACCCATGACAACGCTCTGAATCCTGCATCTTGAAGTCACTTGGGTATATTCAATAAAGTATGGCAGATAACAAGAAGAAAAGTTGAACAAGTTTTAAGATCTAGCCCAAGCTATTGTGAACACTTAAGTATCAATTTTAACAGTACTCCACTTACAGGGGTGTGAGGACGTAAAGGAGTACTGTTATACCCAAAAAGCCTGACGCTAGATTGGGTACATAAATAGAAAACGGCTAGATTTGCAGATAACTTAAATGGTTGTCCCAAGCTATCGAAGTAGACGAAATGAGTGTGGAGATAGAATCCTGCCTGATTGAGGGGATCAATTTCATCTCACCAATGCCAGAGCTCATCGCAAACTGGATGGTGTTTGATGGTTGCATCGCAACTACCCCACTCGCATCGGTAAGCTTTCCAAGCTTAACCAGCTTCCTAGTCGTCTTATCCCAGACGCCATAACAGTTTCCTCTTGGAGACGTTGCCACAATATGCTCTCCAACCATGGCTACGCTGCCTATGTAACTGTTAAATCGCATCCATTCCTCTGGCGTCGCCTCTAGCGGCACAAGCGATTGACCTTGATAAGAGATCGCCATCAAAGGTTGAGAATCGTCTTCATCTCCTTGATATTGCTGCCCGCAAACAACGGCGCCACTTTCATCACAGGCAATATGCCGGATACTGAGCTGATGAGAGCCCAATCCTAACTGACTTACGATTTCGCCATCTGGCCTGATGTAGACCAGCTTAGGTTGCATAGTATCTAGGTTGAGTTTAGTGCGACCAGAAGTTTGAATACCGCCAACAGCGACCACAATAGTGTCATCACTTCGAACAATGATCTCATGCGGCCCTATCCCAATGCCGGAAAATTCGTTCACGCGCTGATAGCCATTAAATGCATCGTAAACACCTATCACGCCCTCACTGGTCTCAGAAATCCCTTCTGTAACATATAAGAACTGACCACTGTTTGAATAAGCCCCATGACCATAAAAGTGACGGCCAACGAGTTGAGGGATAAAAGCCACCTGCTGACCAGATTGCCCATCAACCACCTTAATAAACTCACCCGGTCGACGTCCAAATATCGCCACTTGATTGAGCTCAGTATTAATTGCTACGCCATGGCCTCGATGAGGTAAAGGACATTGCCATACCGGAGATCCGTCTATCTGAACAGCAGTTGCAATAAACTCGTCATTACCTAGCGCTGCGCAGCCGACTAGCAATGATTCTCCATTATCTTGGCTTTGGGCATTGTTTGAGATGCTGCAGCCAGACAGATAAAGAGGCGCCATAGTTGCGAATAACGCTCCTTTAAGCAGTTCTCTTTTAGAGTTATCAATCGCCATCGGTTGCATTAAACCCAATGACAATACCCAACTCGATCGCCACTTCTTCTGTCATGTAATAATGGAGCTGTTCAAGTTTGTTGTATTGCGCCATCAAATATTGGTAGCCCGATTTTGACTGTAGAAGATCGAACATGCTCTGCTGCTCTGGCCAAGTCTCCAGCGTCACTTGAAACTGATGTGAAATGAGGCTGGCAAGTTCATCGCGCCCTCTTTTCCTTAGTATGTTATCTAGACCCATACCGTTGGCAAAGTAAAGCGCTTGCATTGCTTCGATATTTTTTTCCAATTGAGATAGAGAAGTTCCAGAGCGCCATGACTCCGCAAAGTAGGCTCTGGGCTTACCCGGTTTGGCTAATGGACGGCTCATCTTCTTCATACTGTAATCAAGTTGATTTGTAATGAGAGACAAATACTCGCTGTGCCACTTCTTATCGTCCAGGCCATTCCAAGGATTAACGCGCCAAGCTTGTTCAATCAAGCTCGCGTTGTTCTCAATATTTTGAGAAATTGGCACCCCGAGCTGACATATCTCTGTTTTGCTATATCGCTCTGCGGAGCTGTCAAACAGCAACCACTCTATCGACCCAATTCCCTGTACTGTGACGCTTTGATTGGCGATCTCTTCGACTTGCCAAGTTTTGTCCTGCTTTGCGAGCTCGAACATTTTTCTGCCGGTGGTGTTTTTCTTATCGGGCCAGAACTGAATATTCCAACTCTGCTCCAACGCTGCCTCAGGCCCACGTTCCTGCCCTTGCAAATACATCCATGCCGAGATCGTTTCTTGCCATTGAGCTTTTAGTTCTGCGTCTTGCATCTCTTGGGTTTGACACCATGCTTGCCACTCCGAGCTTGCGCTTGACTCGCAGACAAGAATCGCTGTGCCGAATGCCATTGCAAACTATGCACAGCCTCAATGCTGTTAGTAGGAGCATCCACTGTTTTAGCGTTAACTTTTTCAGCATAAAGTTGAACGCGTGGCTGGGCTTCAGTTTCCATAGACTGACACCCCACTAGCAATAACGAAGCGGAAAGTGTGCAGCCAAGACTAACCAAAGAATACTTTTTCATGTTCAGTCTCCACTACCGTTATAAAGAGTTCAAGAAAGCGACCAAGGCTTCTCGCTTCTCTTTATCAAATCCTAGTACTGCCTGCTTCGCCGACTCTGCTTCACCGCCATGCCAAAGTACTGCTTCAAGCGCATCTCGAGCTCGTCCATCGTGAAGTAACGTTGTATGACCGTTCACTTCTTTTGTGTAACCCAATCCCCATAGTGGCGCAGTTCGCCACTCTCTGCCATTGGCTAGATACTCAGGTCGGTTGTCTGCTAACCCTTCACCCATATCATGGAGCAACAGATCGGTATAAGGATGAATTAGCTGATTGGAAAGCGCTGGAAGGTCTTCGCGAACCTTAGTTTTCACATTCACTTTATGGCAGCTTTCACAACCTGCTTGGACAAACAGTTCCTGACCCAATTTCACTTTGGGGTCGTTCACATTACGACGAATTGGGACCGCCAAATGCTGCGAGTAGAATTCAACAAAGTCTAAGATATTCTCACTCACCTCTGGATGACCACCGTTGGGTAATGTCTCGCAAAGCTCTTGCTTTGTCGTACAGTTCTCATTTGGAAATAGTTCGCTTGTTAAACCAAGGTCACCATTAAATGCGGCCGCATTTTGCTGCATAAGGTTTGGTTGACCTGCTTTCCAGCCAAATCGCCCAATAGCGAGCTCACCGGTTTGTACATCAAGCACTTTGTTCACTTTACCCGATAAGCCATCGGACCCCTTTTTCTGCTCTTCAACCCAAGCAAGTAGGGTTTCATCTGGGATACTTTCTATTAGACCAAGACCAATCATTGGCGGTGCAACACGGGCCGACATTAAGGTGTCTGGATGCATTGGTCCGTAACCCAAATCAGTGATAGACAGTAGCGGCTTACGCAGCTCAACCACGGTTCCGTCTTCAAAGACTACCGGATATGGTTCATAGACGATCTGAATTCGGCCTTCCGGTTTTTCGTCTGGCAGTGCAAAGTCTTGTAGCTGACCACCATAGGTAGGTTCTGGAATCACACCCGATAGAATTACCTCCTCTTTTTGCTCTGGCGTTGTGGCCGGAATACTCAATCGAACCAGCATAGAAACCGCATTTCGGTCACTTGGCTCAGGTGCGTGACCTCGGCCATCTTTAATGTGGCAGTTTTGACACCCATTAGTATTAAATAGCGGGCCCAAACCGTCTCTTGCATCTGTCGATGCTGGCGCTTGCACCCAAGGGTTTCTGAAAAAGCTATTACCGACGCTGAAGTCTAAGCGTTTGCTCATTGGCAAATTGCCTGCCGGCAGTGAGAAGGCGTTCGCACCCTCTTTTTTGACACTTGTTCCCCCGCCAGACTTCTTATCATAAGCAGAAACGCTCATTGAAGTGACGATTAGTAAACAAGCTAGAAAAGTTGTTTTCATGAATTGATTCTCAGTGAACATGCTCATCTGTATCTTCCATAACAGATTGGTGTGCGACTTATTTAGGCAGTTCGTTGTTATTGTTTGTCGCTGCTCTGTAGTCGTATAGAGTTTGTCGTTAACGAAAAGAAAGAGAGAAGAAAGGGCTTTAACAGCCCTTTCTACAACGAGTTAAACTAACCAAACTGGTGCTTAAAACTCGTGGTCAGCCGTATCTGGGTTTAGGCTGTCGATACCGATAATGCCTGCTGCACGTTCAATAGAAGCCGTTTGAGCCACTAGAGCAAAAATGGTTTCATTAACGAGTGCATTACCTTGAGCGTTACCAGATGCGATAAGCTGGTCGAAATGTTGGTTGTTCTTCTCAGCTGAAGACACCAATAGACCTACTTGGCTACGTGTTTGATCAAACTGCTTTTGAATCTCTTTCGCTGCCTGCGGGTCTTTTTGCTTAACTAGTTGATGTAGGCTTGGACCAGATAACAAAGTACCATCTTCACGCTTGTACAAACCAGTGTAGACATTGTAGATGCCTTGCTCGTTGTAGTAGTGAGAGTTGTGCGTGTTGTCTGAGAAACAATCGTGCTCGTCTTCTGTTGAGTTGGCTTCTAGTGCAACCTTCATACGCTCGCCCGCCAGTTCACCTAAAGAAAGTGAACCCATACCAAATAGCATTTTACGCAGACCTTGATCGCTGCTGTCTGCCAGTAGTTCTTGGCGGTAGTTGTTCTTCTCTGATGCTGACCACTGCTTTTCCATCCACTCTAGATCTTGAATAAGAAGCTGTGACGCTGCTTTAAGATATTCACCACGACGGTCACAGTTACCATTCGTACATGCACTGCCTTTAGCAAAATCTGTGTAGGCACGCTGACCTGCACCAGCGTTAGTACCGTTTAGGTCTTGACCCCAAAGCAAGAATTCAATCGCATGGTAGCCAGAAGCAACGTTCGCTTCAGAGCCGCCAACTTCATTCAAATCCGCAATCAGTTTTGGTGTAATTTCTTTGACTTCCAATACTTCTGAGCCGATTTGGATCGTGCTATTCGCTACGATATTCGCGCTTGCCCCTTCGTTACCCAATTCGTGTTGGTAGTCTGCCGCAACATAATCGATAAGACCTTCATCAAGCGGCCAAGCGTTTAGCTGACCTTCCCAGTCATCAACAATTGCGTTACCAAAACGGAATACTTCAGACTGTTGGTATGGTACGCGAGAATCGATCCAAGCTTGCTTAACGTCTTCAAAGCCTTTCGCCGATGGCGCCGCTAGGAATTGGTCAATCGATTGATCAAGTGTTTTAGCCGTCACTAGAGCATCAGCGAAAACTGCGTGAGCAATATCCGCATAATGCTCAACGACTTGTTCTTGTGTCACTGTTGCTGCTGAGGCATTGAAAGCGAAAGCTGTAACAGCGAGAGAAGGAATAATGGCAAATTTACCAGTCATATTGTCGTCCTTGTTGAGCTTATTGTAATTGATATTATTAACGAGAATTATTATCAGTTTTATTTAATACGCCGCAATAATACAAAGTTACAATTTATTTTCAACACTAGTTACAAAAAAACCTCACATAAGTGAGGTTTTTGTCAATGTACTGATATGTTTTGCAAAAATGCTACTTGGTCAGCTTGAGGTTGTGTTTACCATGAGACACTTTAGCCGCTAGATAGCTCTCGTTGCCTTGCTTAACATGAGCGGAGGTATTGACAACTTCTTCGATTTCAATGCCTTGGTCTTTCAAGGATTTAATCTTCTTTGGGTTGTTGGTGACTAAGCGGACTTTCTTTATTCCAAGCGCTGATAGCATCTGACCAGCTTCGGTAAAATCGCGTAAATCATCGCCAAATCCTAAGTGGTTATTCGCTTCGTACGTATTCATACCTTCACTTTGCAGTTTGTAGGCGTCTATTTTGTTGTAGAGCCCGATTCCACGACCTTCTTGGCGCAAGTAAAGGATAATGCCCCCACTTCGCCCATTAAGTTAATCGTCTCATCTAACTGTTCACCACAATCACAGCGAGACGAATGGAAAACATCTCCCGTTAAACACTCTGAGTGCATGCGTACTAGTGGCGCTTCTTGGGTTGAATCCGCCTGCCTAAAGATAATGGCAACATGTTCCTTGTCTGTTTTTAGACCGTGAAATGACAAGAGCTCTGCGTCTATATCACTTTTACTTCCGACTCTGAAGTCTACTCTGGCTCTAATCTCCGCCATATCTCTACTCACTCGATACTTTTTTATAATCTGTACAACTGTACGACGCTACGTACTTGGTCACAATATATTGTTATACTATAACAATTTCAAGGCATAGCATCATTCAAATCTTACAAGTCAACATGTGAAATTTTCATAATGATATAGCATTAGTCGCGTGGCTTAAAACAGTTCTACATCGTTATCATCATTTGAGGCTTCGACAATCTCCCCTCTCTTGAGTAAAACGTCGTAATTTCGTACCTGATTACGGCCATTTTCTTTGGCGTAATACAAGGCTCGATCCGCTCTATCGAGAATGGTTGGCAAGTAGGTATGGGCTTCCATGTAACAAACGCCAATACTCACGGTAATGTGTTCGATTTGAGGAAAAACATGCGACTCAATGTGCCTTCTAAACGACTCAAGCCGACGGTTCACAGAACATTGCGATTCAAGATCCAAAATCACCACGAACTCTTCTCCACCAAATCGAAACAACTCTTCGCCCTCAGTGAAGAAATCCCGCATACATTGCGCGAACATCAGAAGCACTTCATCACCAATCAAATGGCCAAACTGATCATTAACCCGTTTAAAGTGATCGATATCCATAATCGCCATCCACAAACCACGGCTACTGGCTGCACCTTCCTCCCCAGCCATTTCATCGAGTAGCGCACCAGTAATTAGGCGGCATCGCTCTTCAAACGTTCGGCGATTAAAGAGCCTGTAAGAGAGTCTTTTTCACTTTGAAGCAGCACACTATGGTAATTTTTGTAGATACTGAGAAAACCTTGAATGAGCAATTCGTAACCCGAGGGGAGACTGGTTAGCCCAAGCTTAGTACCAGCATGGCATTGTCGCCAATTTGAAGAGAGTAATTTACACACCAATACTCATCACTGAGCTGTTCGACAAACACACCCTCACGCGTAAAAGACGTTTCCAAACCGACGATTTTTTGTTCATTCAAACCTTTTTTGTCCGTCACCGTCGCCGGGAGATCGGCTTTTTCGATGGATGCAACCACTTCAATGTTGGCTTTAGGATCTAATCGGTAAAGGGTGACATAGTTTGCTGGTAGGATCTCAGATAACGTTTCCAGCAAGCACTGAACGAGTGCATCTGAGTTTTTCTGTTCGGTAATATTAACGATTAATTCGAGGACTTTTCTATCCATACTTACTTCCTAGTTCGGAAATAAAAGGTAAATAGCCGCAAAGCGCGACCCACTTACTCAATTCTAGAAGAAAAGTGAACGTACGTTGGTGAGATTAAGCGTTGGCAAGGTTAAGAAAGAGAGGAAAGTTAAAATCGTCGCTGAATACTAAACGCCTTGTTTACGTTTGTAGACGTTCCATTCTACCCATAACGCTTCAAGCTCTTTAATCTCCTCTTTGGTGAGAAGGTCGAGTGTCGAGCTTGTATTTGGCTCTGAAGTAGTTTGAAGTGACTGAATCTGAGCGTAGAAAGCCTTTTTTAGCTCAGGTACTGCTTTTTCTAAAGACATTCCATATCCATGATTAACCTGTTCTTATTTGTTCAGACTATCATCACATAGAGATTTTTCACAACGCACTGTAAATTATGGAATTATCATCACACTCTAAACGCAAAAAATGTGGAATTAATTAAAGAAACGAAAAAAGCAGCCGAGTGGCTGCTTTTTACTAGTTTCTATATCCCAATTTCACTTGGCCTTCACTATCAAACCATAATGCTTGTTTTCTGCGACGCCCTATCAAGATTGGGCCGTCATCATAAAACAGGAAGTTTTTCCAATGCTTCTTGAAGATACTCCACTTGGTCTCAATAACATTGTACTTTTCATAGCAGAAGTAAACCGTCACATCATCTTGCCAATCCAGATGTTCTAACAGCTCTTCTGGTAAACCTAAATCGTCGTCTTCCCAATTTGCCATCCAATTGATTTCATCGATCCAATTAGCGGCTTTCATTGGCCAATCACTCGAACTCAAACGCTCAGAATCTGGGCTTTGAGCACTGATATTTTCTTTCCAAAGCTGCGCCGAACGTGCTTGATCCATTGGCTTAATTTCAGCTAGTTCTGCCTCTGGAATAGGCATTGATTGATGTGTGAATATCCACTTTCTTTGGTATTGATCCAAAGGTAAATACGACATTGATTTTCCTCGTTATTGAAGCCAGCCTTTTTCTGCGGCTTCTTCGATCATTTGTTGGGCTTTGTCCCAAAGTACGCTTGAACCGTCGCCTATACGGCGGTTAACCGTTAATGCTTGCTGCTTTGTTACGCCATGTTCTTTCCAACTCTGCCCATCATTATGGTAGTTCAAAAGCATCGGTATAATTCTATCCAGCGCTTTACCGAACTTGGCATCTGCACTCTGGGCAGATTCGAATTCTAACCAAAGCGACATTAACTCATCGCCTTGGTCTTGGGGTAACATGCCAAACAGCCTTTTTGCGGCGTCTAGCTCTTTTTGTTCTTGCTCCGCAGAAGCGGCAACATCATAAACGAAAGTATCGCCCGCATCGATCTCTACAATGTCATGCAGCAGTAACATTTTAACGACGCGCGTAATATCCACGTCTTCATTTGCATGCTCTTGCATCAAGATAGCCATTAACGCCACATGCCAACTGTGCTCTGCACTGTTTTCTAAACGCTTCTCTGCACTCTTTACACGTGTACGTCGCAACACAGATTTAAGCTTATCAAGCTCCATCAATAAGTTGAGTTGCTGGGTAAGACGATCGCTCATAATTATTTTGCACTCCAATTTGGATTCACTAACGCAGTCAGTACGTGATCTTGCCACTGCCCGTTAATGAGTAAGTAATCTTTGGCGTAACCTTCCTTCTCGAACCCCAATGCCTCCAGCACTTTCGCACTGCGTTCATTGCATGGCATGTATCCAGCCATGATGCGATGCATGTTTTGAATCTCAAACATGTAGTTCACTGCCACCTCTAAACAGCGGCGCATAATGCCTTTCCCCTGCGCAGATTCTGCCAGTGAATAACCCACATTACACGCATGAAATGGGAAACGACTCAGGTTACTAAAAGAGATAGTGCCTAGCATTTCTTTGGTTTCTTCATCTTGAATCACAAGGTAGTAACCAAGCCCTAGTCTGTGCAGCTCATTGAGTTTAATTAAGCGCTGCGCCCAGCCTGTTTCCAAGAAAAAGGCTGCCTCACGCTTTGGCTCCCAAGGCTCTAAATAGGCTTTGTTGCTGTTGAAATAATTCGCCAGCATCGACGCATCGCTTAACTGCGCGGTACGTAAAATAAGACCATCGATACGCTCAAACACTTCAGTTGGAGTACTGCAATCACTCATTAGTTTTTGCGAATCCCGTAATCACGAAGCTTATTGGCAATCGAGGTGTGTGAAACACTTAAACGCTTAGCCAATTTACGGCTGGATGGGAAGGACTGATAAAGACGCTCCAGTACTTGCGACTCATAGTCTTTCATAATGTCATCTAACGAGCCGTCTAGGTTGATGCTAGTACTGGTTGAAACCACGTTTTCCAATTGAGGAAGGTGGAACAGTTCAATACTTAAAGGCTCATCTTGCAGTTCAGTCAGCGCTCGAAGGGCCATATTATCGAGTTGGCGCATGTTTCCTGGCCAAGGATAATTTGCCAGTTGATCGAGTAGCTCGTCTGCAATACTTGGTTTCGCCATACCCAATTGCTTGGTGTACTTGTTAATAAACAAATCGAGCAGCGGACCTAAATCGTTGGTGCGCTCACGAAGCGGTGGAATGCGCAGAGTCAAAACGTTCAAGCGATAAAATAGATCTTCACGGAATGCGCCAGATTCAGCTAAATCCGCTAACTTATGACGGGTAGACGCAATCACGCGCACATCTACATGCACTTCATGCTCTTCGCCAACACGTCTAAACGTGCCGTCTTGAAGGAAACGCAGAAGTTTGATCTGCAAATGCGGGCTCATCTCACCAATTTCGTCCAAGAAGACGGTACCACCATTGGCTTGCTCAAAAATGCCTTTATGGCCTTGTTCATGATTAAATGAACCTGGGGCATGGCCGAACAGCTCAGTTTCCGCTACATCATCAGGCATTGAAGCACAGCTCAGTACAAGAAACGGGAACGACGCTCGGTTTGAACGATTGTGGCAAGCCTTAGCAAGCATCTCTTTACCGGTGCCCGTTTCACCTTCGATCAGCAAAGGTTGGTCGAGCATCGCCAGTTTTTTCGCTTGGCTCATCAGCGCCTTATGGCGGTTAGACACACCAACAAAATGCTCAAAACCTAAGTTATTTTGCAAAGGCAAACTGTCTTCAAAAGCTTGTCCTGATTGGCTTGAGCGGATAATCATCACGGTACTCGCCAACGTCGCCTCTTCAGAGTCACCAGAGATATAAACTGGCATCACTTCCATGACGTAGTCTAAGCCGTTTATCACAAGATTTTCACGCTGGCGGCCGCAGTTACCTTCTGCCCATTTAGAGAAGTTAAGCCCGGCAGCATGCTTGAGATTTGCTCGTTCAAAATCTCTTGTTCGGTTTTCTGAAACAGACTCAGCGCAGCATGGTTCGCCATGTCGACTTGACCTTTTAAGTCAATCGCAAGCACGGGATCGGGAAGATTATTCAATAGAGCGATAAGCTCGGTGTTATGCCTCTCTATAGGCATAAACTGAATTTTTCGAACGTCGCGGACACCATCAATACGGCGTATTTCAGCCATTAATTCGCTGAAGGTATCAAAGTCGATATCGGGACAGTTTAGATAGATAATTCCGGTTACATCAATTTCGATACCTCGAAGATCGATGTTTTTGGAGGCAAGTATATCAAGCAGCTCACGGGTCAGCCCGAGGCGGTCTTCACATAAAACTTCTAGGCGCACTGAAAAACCTTAGCTCAAAGTGTCAGGAATTGTTGACAGTAGTTTCGCCCAAGCCCTCAGATGCGTCAAGCATCAAGGGTCTACAAACCTCACAATCATGGGCTTTACACCCTGTTTGTTCGAGTGTTTGACCTTTTATGATGAAATTTCAATCGAATGCTTTGAGCACTTGAGCTGTTATAACTTTTGAAACTCTTGATTCACTTGATAGCTACTGTCAGTCACAATCTTTTCTAATACGGCAACCCTTTCGGTGAGCTGCTTAACTTGCTCGCGGAGCTCTTCATTCTCTGCGCTTTGCGATTCGTTGATCTTTGACATCGCTTGCTGATGGTTAAAGTACTTCATTAGCGCAAGCCAACCAAAAACAATGGCAACAATAAATACGGGTGTAGTGATCATTTTACTTCCTCAATTGGGTATCTAACTCATTGTAATCGTACTCTTTGACCGAATACCGAGAGTCACTTCGCGGATACAAAAAAACAACGACCTTTCGGCCGCTGTTTCTCTTTTACAATAATCTCATTTTAAAAAAGCGTTTTTGGCCCCAGGATTATGAGTCCTTTTCAACGGTATGCGTATAGAGGTGAACATCGCGTTGCGGGAATGGAATCGAGATACCCGCTTCATCTAAGCGTTTCTTGACGGTTTCCGTCACGTCCCAATACACATCCCAATAGTCTTCCGTATTAACCCAAGGCCTTACGACGAAATCGACTGAAGACTCATTAAGGGTATGCACTTTCACGGCAGGTTCCGGATCTTTTAGGACACGCTTATCGCTGTTTATGATGTCATTAAAAATCGCTTTGGCTTCGTCGATGTCTTCGCCGTAACCAATGCCAAACACCATATCTACACGGCGGATACGCTCTGCGGTAATGTTGTTAATCACGTCTCCCCAGATCTTGTTGTTTGGGATCACCAATCTTTGGTTATCAATGGTTTGTACCGTTGTCGACACCAAGCTCATATTTCGCACGGTTCCTTGAATTCCCGCTACTTTCACCATATCTCCCACATCATAGGGACGATAGATTAAAATCATCAATCCAGAGGCGAAGTTAGACAAGGTATCTTGTAAGGCAAAACCAATGATGACACCCGCGACACCAAAACCAGTAAGCAGAGGCCCCATCTCGATGCCGATTTGCGACAACGCCACCAGTAAGCCAACGAAAACAACCGCTTTAGAGGCCATTGAAACGAAGAAGTCTTGCATCAAAACACTAAAGTCCATCTTTGAGTGTTTTACACTTTTCCGAACCCCTTTCCCAACAACACGCGAGACTTTAAGCGTGAAATAGATAATACCTAAAAACAGTGTCAGCTTTACGATGACAGATGGCGTATTCTCATACGCCCACTCTTTGAATGACGTTGCCCACCCATCCAGTAGCCCAAGCGCCACATCGATATCGAGTACATCTGCGTTTATATCGCCAGTCATCGATAGCAGCAGTTGCTTATCTTCGGTGACGTCAATACCCATAGCGCCAAGCAGTGAGATGCCAGACTCAAAACTTTGGATCATCATCGATTTGCGTTCGTTCAAACGTACCGCTTCATTAGTGAGTACGGCTTTTTCATCTTCAGATACATAAGGAAGCCTCGTTTGAACTTCTCTCTGTTGTGTGTCTAAGTAAAGAATAGCGTTGGAGAGAAAGTCGACACGGTCAAGCATCGCGCTACGAAATGCTTCTCTGTTTTCCTTAACATCAACGCCGCGTGCTTCAGCTTGACTGAGCGTTTCATCCAACTGTTGGTAATACAGGTCCATGATCGCGATGCGTCGCTGAATATTCAGGTTGATTTGCACCTTGTCGGCTTCTTCAGCCGTTCTTGATTGCTTAGCAAGCGTATCAATGGCGAGCTCACTCTCCCTAATCAAGGTGGTGAGTAGCTCAATCTGCTGACTCACTATCTTTCCAACAACTTCATCTTCGATGGTGCCGGCTTTGATCTGTTCCGCAACTCGATCGCGCAGATTCTCATTCTTACGGCGAAGCACATTTTCATAGAAAGGTTTATCCACTTCATGCGCTTCAAGCAGTGTGGTTAAATCCAGCATCAATTTGTCTTGAACATCTGAAACCGTCTGACCCACTGCGACGGAACTCATTAAAAGTAGTAAGCCAATAGCTGACGCTTTTAGCACCGATAGAATCCTTTTCATACCACCACCTTATTCATTGATATCAGCAGCTTCTTGCAACTGCTTCTCCATTTTAGTTTCGAGCACTCTTTGATGCCAATACTGCGCTTTTATTTCATCTTGAAGTTGATAATCGGTCACTAAATACAAACCAGCCAATGCCTCTTGCGCTTCTAACATGCCGTGTTGCGCAGCATTGATTAACCAAAACTCAGCTTTAGCGACGGTATCGGATGCCACGCCTATCGACAAGTAATAATTCGCCAAGGTCAATTGACTAAGATGATCACCTTTATTGGCCGCCACTTCGATCCAATTAATGTTCCCTAACCCGTTGTCGAGCTGCATCTTTTGATAGTTGGCCAGATGCAAGATGGCTGGCAAATACCCATTGTTGGCTGCTTCTTCTAACCAGTACATAGCACGAGATGAATCTGAATTAACACTGACGCCATCAATAAACATCAGAGCGAGATTATACTGGCCCTGTGGGTGCCCTTGGCTTGCTGCGAGCAAATACCACATAGCTGCTTCATCAACATCTTGCTCAAAGTAGTCTCCCTGTTCATACAGGAGCCCTAATTTAACTTGAGCATGAGCAACCCCTTCTTCCGCCGCATGTTGCAGGGCTTCGACCGTTTGCTCGCCCCAAGCGGGTCGCGCGCCAAAATCATCGTCAGGTTCAAGTTGAGTATTGGCAATACCTAGCGGAGAAAAGAAGCAGAACGACAGCAATAAGGTAGAAAAGATGTTTTTCATGACAGACCCTCAAATGTGAGGCGCCAGAATACGCATTTCTCGTCACTTAGACTTACCCTTTTGCGCCAACCCTCGGTTCGCGTTTATTCATCCAACAAAGATCGTAGTAGCTGTTTTGCGTTATCAAAATCGTACTGCTCTAAACTCTTTTTCACCTCATTCAGGGTAGCGTTTGCCGTTTGGTTAAACAGCTCCTCGGCTTTGGCTAACGCTTGACTATCGTAGGCATCAATAAGCGCAGATAGAGCTTCAACCGCCGCATGGTCAACCACTTCCACTGACGCAGACTCAACCTGCGTCTGCGTAGGCATCATGTGATGTTTAAGTTGCTCAATCAATACACTATGCTGTTCTCTCATTGGCGCAAGTTCATCGAGCACCGACTCTCCTTGGTTCACTTTTTGCTCCATGGTCGCCATATGCTGCGCGAGGATTTGCCCGCCAATCGACGCTGACATACTTTTTAAGGTATGGCACAACCTTTCCACCTCAGAAAAATCTAACGATGTTTCGATGTCTTGAATCATCTTCGGCGATTCAGAAATAAACCTATCTACAAGCTTGTGCTGCAGACGCTCATCGCCTTGGGTGAATTCTTTCAGCCTTATCGACGAGAAAACGCTGAGGTCTTGTGCAATTTCACTCGGTTCGGAAACCGCTGCCACGCTTTGTTCGACCAACAAACGGGCTCCGCCTTCTCCTTCAAGGAACTGCTTAAGCACTGTCACAAAACGTTCAAATACGATGGGCTTATCGATAAAGTCATTCACGCCGACATCGGTTGCTTTGCGTTTTTCTTCTTCAAACACATTGGCTGACATCGCAACTATAGGAACTGAGTTTTCAGACTCTCGAATTAAACGCGTAGCTTCATAACCATCCATTATCGGCATTTGCAGATCCATTAAGATCAGTTGGTAGTCTTCAGTCGAGGCTTTCGCAACCGCTTCTTCGCCATTAACAGCAAGGTCTGCGACAAGACCAATCTTATCTAACAGGCAAACGCCAGATCTTGATTAAATTCGTTATCTTCCACCAAGAGTATTCGAGCCTGATTAAAGAGATATGAATCAACCACATCAACTTGTGCTTTACTATGCTGTTCAATCTGTTCTTGAGACGCTAAATCAAAGTTCAAGGTAAAGTAAAAATCACTACCCTCATTTAAGCTACTCTCTACATCAATCGTTCCACCCATTGCATTTACAAGCTTCTGACTAATATTAAGGCCAAGTCCTGTCCCACCAAATCGTCTTGTTGTCGTACTGTCTTCTTGGCTAAAAGCTTTAAACAGACGATCGATGTTGTCCGGTGAAATTCCTATCCCTGTATCCTTAATTGAGTACTTCAACGTTACGCTGTCGTGCCGTTGCTCCACAAAATTGATCGAAATGGTCACGCCGCCGCGCTGTGTAAACTTAATCGCATTCCCAACTAAATTCAGGATAATTTGGAACAACCTTAAAGGGTCACCAATCATAAGCTGATCCGCTTCTGGCGCTATATCGACATCAAGGGTCAACCCTTTGTCCGTCGATTTCACTTCTATAAGTTCGGTAACTTCTTCAATGGTTTCACGCGGATTAAACGGGATGTACTCCAACCCAAGCTGACCTGCTTCAATTTTAGAAAAATCCAGAATGTCATTTATGATAGAAAGCAACGCTTCTGCTGAGTGGTGAACTTTTTTCACATAACCTTTGGCAATCGGGTTCGCAATTTCGTCAATCGCAAGGTGTGAAAGTCCTAATATGGCATTCATTGGTGTACGGATCTCATGGCTCATATTAGCTAAGAATTCCGATTTAGCTTGACTCGCCTGATCTGCTCTTAGCTTCTCTTCTTCGAGCTGATGATTTAACTCCTTCATCACAGAAATATCGAAGGCCCAAAAAAGTAATACGGGTTTATTGTCCCTCTCGAATAAGTAGTAACTCACTAAAGCGGTAAAGCTTTCTCCATTCGCTTTTAAAAGGTTCAACTCGCGGTTAACCACTTTGCCATAGGTGCTAAGCTCTTGATGGATGTCCGCCCTTTCTTGTGGGTCAGGATAGATAGTTGTAATGTCAAAGCTTTTTACGTCCACATCTTCTAGCCGAAACAACTTGCGCGCGGTTTCGTTAATGTAATCAATTTGCTCATTAATCACCTGAGCCGCGGCAATAGGAGAGGTATTTAAAATGCCATAAAGATGTTGCTGCGCATGTTCTAGTTCTTGTGTTGCCTTAGTGGCAATTGCCACTTGCTTTTTAAGCTGACGGTTCCAAACAAATATGAGCAGCAATATCACCAGAGAGAAAATCGAGACGGTGTAAACCAGTTGATAGTCAACTGTTTCAATCTCTCTTGGCGCAGACCATTTGGCTCGAATTTTTCGATGCTCATCGGTTGAAATCAGGTTGATGGCTTTATTAATGATTGCCAAAAGTTCCGGTTCACGGTTTGTGACATGAAAGGTAGGCGACACATAAAAGTTAAGCCTTTCTAATATCGAAATATCGGTATAACCGTAGGAATTAATCAAGTAGTTTAGGACAGTGATGGTGTCGACCATACCGTCTAGCTTCTTTGATTCTACTTGTTCTAAGCCACTGGCCGTGGACTCAATTAACACCCACTCAATGTTTGGATAACGCTCCATAATAAAGGGGGTATTGGAGGCACCACTTAGTATCCCTATTTTTTTACCTCGAGCTTCTTCGATTTGCAGATCATAAAAGCCACTTCTGCCCGCCACACCCATTCTGGCTGAAAAAAGTGCTTTAGCTGGCTGATAGGGATCACCTATTTTTTTGTTTTCTACCGCTGCTGAGATCAAGTCCAGCGATTCACTCTTAATAAGCGCTTCGGTTTCAGACCAACTAGACACAATATGTGCCTCAATGTTTAAACCCGTCTTCTTTTTAATCAGTGAAACGTAGTCACCAATCATACCAACGTATTCACCCTTAGAGGTAATCGCCTCGTAAGGCAAGGCTGCTGGGTCGACCCCCAAGCGGATGACGGTATGATCTTTCACCCACTTCTGCTCCCTAAGGTCAAGATTTAACACCTCATCAGTAAGCTCATTATCCTCATAAACCTCTTGGATATAGTTAAGTGCACCTGAACCAAAGCGGGCAAAACGGTTTACCGGCGGATAGTAGACATAGCTATCCATCAGCTTATCCATTGAAAAGTAGAAATCTAGATTACCAGCCTTACCTACCCCGGTTGATGTCACATACGATGCAACATGTTTTACGTGACCACTATTGGAAAGATTGACCTGCGATTCATACAGCCCTCTATTTTCTCCTCTATACCAAGAGGTTATTGCGTAGGGGTCATTGTCTAAGCTCAGCTCTATGACGGACAGCTTACCCTCTGGGTCGAACATGTCGAACAGTTCAGGCAACTCATTTAAGCGATCATTAACAATGAAATAAGCAGCAACATCGGCAACCACTTTGGATAAATGTAAAACTCGGCTGAGGTCTATTTGAACATGCTGATTGATGATGGATTGGTAGCGATCTTTCTTAAAGTCTTTGCCTGATAAAACTTGGTTGAATTTGTCTCGAATCAACTTGTCTCGAAACTTAACCCGGATGGGATAGCTCAACGCGTGTTTATCATGCATCTGTAGCTCATCAGGCTCAATAAAGTTGGTATTGGCGATGAACCAGTCCAGCACTCTTTTTTCAATCACAAACGCATCTATGCCCTGCGAACGCAATTGATTAAAGGCTTCCTCCATACTGTCAAAGTTACTAATACTCTCTACAGAGATGGATTCTTTCAAGCTCAAAACGGCAGTTTTACTCGGAGAGTTATCTTCATAAACCATTGCTCCCAATTTGAGTGGTTCTCGACTGCTCAAATTAATTGCACGTCGCTTTAGGCTAATGGGAATGTATTCAATTTCAACCAATGGATCACTGGCAAAGAAATTCGACTTACTTATCGTTGGCATACTCGAAACAAACGAAATTGATCCATTTTTATCCATCGCTTTTTTCGCAGCGGATGGTGGCATCGTTGAGACATCACCGACTTGATAGCCCATCTCATCAAAAACCGCTTGAATTAAATGGTGCTCTAGACCCACCGCGGGGCTATTGGGGTACATATAAGGAGGGTTACCAAATCCGAACACCCCTTTTAATGACGGACGATAAGGCGAGCTAGAAAGCCAACGCTTTTGCAACTCATTATGCTTTTCAACGGGGAACGACAATATTTGTTTATTCAATAATGCCAATAACTCAATGGCTTCTTTTCGAACCAACATGCTGGCTTTTGTGCTTCGCCAGTGTTCCAAGCCATATATAACAGACAGATCATCAATCCCAATACGATTTGCTAGCGTGATCATTGAAATAGGTTCAGATAAAACACCATCAATTTCTTGCCTTTCCAATGCTTCTAGCGCTTCGAGAGTTGAGTTAAACTCGATACCTTTGATTCGCGTAAGCTGAATCCCTGCAAGCTCTAAATTCAGCGAGCCTTTCACTGTACCTACTTTCGTACCTTCGCTCTTACTGGTTACACCATTGGAAAGCTTATCTTTGGTAAAAGCGATTCCTGATTGATAAGGAAAGTAAGGCTTAGAAGAGATTAAAACCGTACCCACTTTCTCTGGAACTTGGGCAAAGGGAAACACGTCGACAATGCCTTCGCGAAGTGCCTTCTTTGCTTCGGAAGGAGAAGAAACAATATGAAAATCAACCGATACGCCATACCGTTCAATCAAGTCCTGTGTATAGCCCTTGATGACCCCATCAACCTGCCCTTGTTCATTAATAAATGAATAGGGGTAATGGTTATCAAGAACCACGAACGTGATCGTCTGCCCTCGATTAAGCCAGTTTTGAACTTCAGTGGCCCCACTTTGTGCGGCCGAATAAAAAGAAAGACAGGCTCCGACTAAGACAAGCCAAAATTGAAGAGCCAAACGACGGGTTGTCTGATTGCAATGGTAGAATACGTGTGATCTATTCATCCTTGAAACGCTCTTTTATGACGAGTATTTCGTCAATATTTTTCTCAAAGTGTTCAACCACATCTGGGTCAAAATGCTGGCCTTTTTCTTCAACTAAAAGCCCTACAGCCCTGTCAACCTCCCACGCGGCTTTGTATGGCCGCTCAGAGGTTAACGCATCAAACACATCTGCAACCGCCGCAATTCTTGCTGTGAGGGGAATAGCCTGACCACTGGTGCCGTTGGGATAGCCCGATCCATCCCATTTCTCATGATGATTTTGTGCGACTTCAATCGCCATTCGCATGAGTTTTGAGTCACTAAACTGCCCTAAAATCTCCACCCCATACTCCACATGGCGCTGCATGATCGTCCACTCTTCTTGATCGAGCTTTCCCGGTTTTAGCAACACTTTGTCGGGGATACCAATCTTTCCCACATCGTGCATTGGGGCGGCATCTCTGAGCGTTTCCGCATCTTGTTCATTAAAACCCATTGAGCGCGCGAGTATGTAGCAATAGTGACTCATGCGTTTCACGTGCATACCAGTTTCATTGTCTTTGAACTCTGCTGCTCGCCCTAGGCTCTGAAGCGTTTCTAGTTTACCTTGGTTTATCTCACTGGTTTGCTCTTTAACCTTCTCATATAAGGTGCGTTGTTGGTCATACAAAGCTAACTGCGTTTTAACACGTTGTAGCGCAATGGCCGGGGTTATTGGTTTAGTTAAGTAATCGACCGCGCCAAGTTCTAGCCCTTTTACCTCATCCTCGGGAGCAATTTTCGCAGTTACAAAGATGATCGGAATGTGCGCCGTGTTTGGCTGAGATTTCAATGTTTCGCAAACTTGATAGCCATCGATGTCTGGCATCATGATATCGAGAAGAATTATGTCGGGTTGAGGTTGTATAGTTGCGATTTTTAACGCGATGTGTCCATTTATCGCCACTTTGACTTGATAGTCATTTTGCAAAATACCCGTTAATACATCTAGGTTACTTGGGGTGTCATCGACAACCAGTACCGTCGGTTTTGAACTCATTCAGCCATCACTCAAATAAATGAAATTGATAAAAAAAGTGTAAGACATAGGTTTCAATGCCTCCACTGAGTACCTACTTTTTTACGAAAACTGATCGTGTGAAATTGATAGCTTGATCCCCTTCACATCGAACACGTCCAATCGTTCAAATTGCTTTTTCACACAGTGGCGTAAAAAGGTAATTCTCAATTTTAGGAAAGCTGCATACTTCGCCCCGTTCCCAAAACCACAATGAAACAGGTAATGAAATGAAAATGATCGCTGTAAAACTGATTGGACTTTCTTTAATGGCTGCTGCGCTAACTGGCTGTGTGGGTAGCAACGCTGTCACAGGTAAAGTGATGAAGTTTAACGTAGAAGTCGTGGACAACCGCTATGCTCGTGCAGGTGTGAACTTCCTGTTAGCTCCGGTCTACGGTATTACTACGGCAGCCGATTATGTCGTATTCAACTCATTAGAGTTCTGGACTGGCAAAAACCCGCTTTCTGGCTCTCCACACATTTTTGATTCTGAAGCGGACACGCACTTCAAAGTGAATGACGAGTTAGACCCAAGTCTGACCGATGCGCCACTGTCTAACAACCGTACTATTGAGAGTGGCGAAATGGTCCAACTCGACGACAATACAGTTGAGATGAACATTGTTTACGATAATGGTGATCAAGCGACGCTGAAAGGCATTAAAGACGGTGAGAACGTCAGCTACTACATGGATGGCGAACTGGTAGCGCAAACCACCATCGATGAGCTTGAGAGACTCGCTCAAGAAAAAGCCTGATAACTTAATATCCTAGGAACTAAACAGTACTAGCAATGAAAAGCCCTGCTGAAAAGAGCAGGGCTTTTTTGATCGACTTTTTAGGCTCGCTCCGATTGGGCAAGGCGCATGCTCACTAGGCTTGCGACCATGATGGCTAAATAGAAGCTGCCAATGATCGATTCCAAGAAAACGAAAAATTGCGCTATTGGAAGCGTCGGTGAAATATCTCCATAACCCACGGTCGTCAAAGTAATGAAGCTAAAATAAAGCGCATTAAATAGATTATTTAACCAAGGTAGAGGCTCAAGGCCATTGAAGGCTTGTGGAAAAATTTCCAGTATCAGCAGATACAGTGTCGCCCAGCTTAACCCCATCAATAGGTAAATACAGATGGACCCTACAATATGATTCCCGCTTATTGTCTTCGACAATACCACTTGTTTTAAAGCTGAATAAATCCTAGAGACGAAAAATGCCAACAAGGAAGCCAACGTTACAATAGTAAAATCAAAATCTTCAATAAGAGAAATAACACCTGACACCGCGGCAGTGACAAGCAGTAGCCCATACCACGAGCGATAAATCTTCTTCTGCCTACGAATACCCGCAATGGATAGTGACAGAGTCACAATCAACAAGCCCAATATGGTTTGCTGCCCTTCTGGATAAAACTGCTGCATGGCTGCGCAACCGAAGAACAGCAGCAAAAGGGCGACAAACAAGAAGTAAAAGTTGTCTTCGCCCGTCACCGTTTTCATTTACGCATCCTGACTTTGTTCATGTTCTAACCACGCCACGAGCAACTGATACGTCAGACTCAGCACTACCGCTCCCACAAACAGCCCCACAATGCCTGACATTGCCATGCCGCCAAGCGCACCTAGCAAAATAACCAGCATTGGGATGTCTGAGCCACGGCTTAGAAGCATAGGTTTTAATATGGCATCACTACCACTCACGATAATACACCAGACTAAGAACAAGCTTGCCGCAACTGTCGATTCAACACTAAACATGTATATGATTGCGGGTAGCAACGCTAAAATGGGTGGCAATTGAATGATTGCAACAAGCAATACTGCCAACGCCCAAAATGGTGCTCCCGGTACACCAGCAATCACTAATCCTAAGGCAGACATGGTCGATTGAATCACCGCCACACCGATAACTCCTTGAGTCACGCTGCGAACCGTCACTTTGGACAACTTCACTAGTCTTCGCCCTTCTCACCGGTTAGACGACCTGCCAGCATAATAGCGCCCGCTTGGCATTTGTCCGCATTTGCCATAAATGCACCCGCAATCATGGTCGAGATAATGAACTGTACAAATCCACCACCGACAGAGCCAATCACCGCTGCTGCTTTACCAACAAACAGTTTGATCTCTTCAGAATACTTCAACAAGGCACCTTCAATATTCGCCGAAGCATAAACCATTGCGGCATAGAGTTTTTCGCCGATAAATGGAATTTCCTGCAACGAAGCTTTTGGCTTAGGCAGGGAGATGCTTCCCTCTTGAAGGCCTGTCACCACCTCGGTTGTACTGGTGTAGATACCTGAAGACAGCGCAATGAGCGGACCGAGAAGCAGCAATACCCCAATCACACTCAATAAAGTGCTGGCTTTCTTTTTAGACATTCCCGTTCTAGCGTGTATCGCCACGGCAACGGGATAGAGCGCTGTCGCAATGATCGCTCCCCAAATCACTAAAAGAATAAAAGGTTTTAGAATGGAAAAGCACCAAAATACCAAAACACCAACGGCGAAGATCTTAATGGCGGCATCTATCGCATGATTTGAGAACTCGCTGTTTATTTTCATTACACATCCTTGTACATGAATACTGTGATTTTTGAGAAACTAATTATTAATAAACTAGTTTTTAAGAAACGCCCAAGTTCTCGTTTCCAAAAAGAGCGAAGCCAAAATCATATAGACTCCTATGAGGAACAATTGAAACAGTCGAATAAAGGTACTGCTGTCGATCTCACCCGAGCTCAACAAGGTACTGCCGACTAATACCAACAACGTGCTAAAGGCCGTCGCGTATATTGGGGCTTTAGCAGGAATGGTATAAATCTTTTTGCCGATCCAAATGGCCATTAAACCAATAAACAACGAATAGAAGAATATATTCGGCACAATGGACAAAATACTAAATGACGCGATCGCTAATAACCCACCAAGCCCATTACTAAAAAGTAAAAATGCACTCAACTTTACCGATTTCTCTGCGGTAATCATCAGGGACAACAGTGCGATGAACATCATGGTGAGCAAAGCTTCTGAGATCTGGAATACAAAAAAGAAGCAAACCACAGGGAATGATATCAACATGGCACGAAAAGCCGCATACCAACGCTCTTGCTTACTGATCATCGGTTCAGCAAATCCCGAAAACTCGGCATCAGGCTCAGGTAAATAGATGTGCACAATAGAGAAAATCGTCACTGCCACCACACCTGAAACGGCTAGGCCTAACGCTAAGTATACCGACATCCCAGGATTAGATATCCCCATAAACGGCAGCATCAAAACGGCAATCAACAAGATGGTTGCGAACAAATTCCACTTCGGATCGCTAAATAGGTAATAGCCCCACAACATTGCAAGCCCCACTAGGCATAAAAGGGGAATGGGATATTGGGTTATACCACCAGTAAGTAGCAAGCCGAGTAACATGGTGACTACCAATGCCAATAGCAACTCGTAAACCGTCTCTTTATGCAGCGACGGTTTATCTATCAGGAACTTAGCGGTAAAAACGGGACCAACAAAGGCAAGAGGCCAATTTATCCATGCCGCAAGCAACACTGCAATTGTTACACCTAGCGTAAATCGCAGTATTCTTGTCTGTGCATGTGCGTCGGGTACATTCACTGAATTATCGGACATAAGACAACAAACTAATAAAGCGGATCCAAACCCAACCAATCGCGTTGAAAATTGAGTTTTCTTTCGCGTAGACAATTACGTCAGCTTGGCCACCAACACGCAGTAGGCTTGATACTTCATCTCGTTCAAATTCAATTGTGATTGGTAGCATCTGAGTTTGCCTTAACCAACCTGTTTTTTGAGTGGCTTGGGCGAGCTTACCGGCTTGGTCATTCTGCCCCCAGTCGACACCCCAATCGATACTGGTCACCGTTCCGCTAACCACTTTACCCGGCGCAAAATCTAAAGCGACTTCTACTTTGTCGCCCACTTGAATATTGCCTAAGCTATTTTCACGATAATACGCTTCAATCCAAATATCATCTGTCGATACGAATGTCATCAAAGGCTGGCCTGCTGATGCATAAAACCCTTCCGAAAGACTAAAGTTAGATACACCACCCACACTTGGTGCTTTAATCTCTGTGCGTTCTAGGTTTAACTGTGCTTGCTCTAGCGCCAAAAGGGCCGCTTTAACTTGGCTATTCTCTTGCCCCTCTTTACCTAACTGCTGCTTGGTGCGTTCTAGGTCTGCTTGCGCGTTAACCACCGCCGCTTTCGCTGTAGCAAGCTTCGCTCTTGCTTCATCCGCGTCTGATTTCGACACCACCCCTTTCTCAGCCATCGCTAAAATACGGTTGGCTTGAACTTGCGTGTTTTGCTGCTCAACCATTGCTGAAGTCAGTTTCGCTTGAGACGCCGCGATATTTGCGGTCTGAGCACCGACATTCTGACCCGCAATCTCTAGGTTTTGCTCGGCTTGAGCCACTGCAATTTTAAAATCCGACTGATCAAGAATGGCTAAAACCTGCCCTTGCTGAACCAGCTGGTTAGGTTGGACGACAATATCAAGAACTTTGCCCGAGACTTCAGGTTTGATAGGTACGATGTAACCCTTAACACGAGCGGTATCGGTGATCGGAATAATACGGTCGGCAACAATGCTAAACAGCAACATACCAACCACAAACATAAGTAAGTAATTAGTGACCTTTCTTACTTTATCCTGTTTTGCCGTCGTTTTTTGTGTCTCGTCCTTAGTGGGCTCAACTGAGGTTTCTACTTCAGTGTTGGTGTTATCTGCCATTTGAGGTCCTTCTATAATCACTCATAACTTATTTATACGTTAAAAATATGCATTTTCATGGATAACTCAAGGAATTAGCGTTAGATTTACTAAAAATATTCTTCAAATTCTAGGGCGTGTTGAACTTTCGCGATAACGTTTTGTTCGAGATATGAAATTCTAAGCGCAAGGAGTGGCGTAACCATGACAACCAGTCCATTTCAAGTCCCCGTAGTACAGACTCGCTATGCCAAAGTATTGGTAGAAGTGTTTTCAGACTATGGATTGAATGTTCAGTCAGTTCTTGAAGAAGCCGGACTGCCCTCCGACCTGTTTTCCAACGCTAATGACTTTGTACCTTCAGAGTCAGTTAAACGCCTCATCTACCTCACTTCGTCGCAATTGGGGACTGCTCGTTTCACTGATTTACTCGCGTTAGCATTTCGTCAACGAATCATTCCGCAAGTTTTGATCCAGTTCCAGTGCTACGAAACCATTGGCGATGCTCTTCTCAATATCAATACAATCTTCTCCAATGATTCACCAGGCAGTCGCGTTATCCTGAAGCAAGAGTATGGTCAGAACTGGTTTTGCCGCTACGCTGACTACGAAGATTCAGGTAAATTCGTTTGGAGTGAAACATTCGCCATCATATACATCATCGAGCTGGTGAGCTTACTTACCCATCAACGGTGGCAACCGACACAGATTAAGGTTCAGAGCAAAACCACCGAAATCATCGAAGCGGTTGTACCCAAATCTTGCCAACTGTATGTAGAACACGATTGCGCCAGTGTGCTCATCCCTGATGAGGTTCTCAGAACGCCGATATTCATCTCAAGCAAAGTGCTTGCCCCTAAGCCTCAACTGATTGAATGGCATACGAGCTTTACCGACAGTGTATTTGAGGTGTTATTGCCATATGTAAAAGAACATTCTTTGACGATTGAGCTGGCTGCCGATCTACTCAACTACTCTGTTCGAACCCTCCAACGAAAATTAAAAGAAGAGCACACCTCATTTCGAAATATCAGAGACAGCTTGATTCTATCTTCCGCCTGTGAGCTGATGGAAGCAGGCCACTCATTGACCTACATCTCCACTCAGCTCGGTTTTGCGAATATCTCTCACTTTTCTCGCGCTTTTAAGCGTATTTCAGGCTATCACCCAAAATTTATCGTAGCTCGATTGTCGCGGAAGCTTCGCTAGATGAACACTCTCGCCCTTAAGCCAAATACCCAAGCGCTGCTCTCGCTCGAAAACGCCGGATCTTTGATGTATTGGATGTCAGGACTAAGCTGAAGGTGATCACCAAATTGCATGTTGTAATAAAGCTCTGCAGTGACTTGGTCATCACCACCAAACGCAACATCATTAGTTTCTGCCCAGTTGACCGCAAAGCCCAATGTGTTGGTCGGTTTACCTAAGCCAAAGTAGCCAAAACCGACGCTAAGAGATTTATCATAAAGCGCTACGTCACCTTCTGAGAGACCACCGCGAATAAAGGGCATGATCTGTTCTGTCGCGAAGTAGCTAGCTGAAAAGTTAACCCCTCTGCCGCCTTCTCCTGTCGCGTTACTGTGACGAGTATCTTCGCCAAAATCCCATAAGGTAATGTGCACGTTATCGGTATAGATTTGTTCTTGAGACGCGGTCCAACCCAGCTCAAGCGTAGTAAAGAACTCACTTTCATCAAATACAGTATCAAACCCGTCGAAGATGTCGTCTGACTTGCCGTTCGCGTCCGCAATGCCCGCAATAGTATAGAAGTTATCCGTGATCATGTGGCCTGCAGATATCGCAAGCACACCATCATCTGGCAAACCCATTGCGCCCGCGCCTGTTGAAAAAGCCAAGTTGCTAAAGCCACCCCAAGGACTTGCTAGCGCATAAACATCAACATAATCCGTCACATCTTGCCAACCCGCAATCAATGACGTTCTTCCACCATTGAATTTTTGTTTCCAATGTAAATTAGTGACGCGAGAACCTTGGTCGTTAAACGCAGCTCCGATCATACCTACATAGCCTAAGCCCTCAGGACCACCAGACACATCATCAATGAAGGCCAACCCTTTAGGTGCAGTATCGCTGTAGGCGTGTCTATGTTCGACCTTCCATACCAAAGTGCCTGTATTACCCGATTCTTTACCAGTCAGCGCCCATGAACCATAAAATCGAGCAACACCAGATGAACGATCAACACGGTTACCTTTTGAACCATTGGCTGAGCTCAAACCTAAAACGTTGTAGTCTGCGCCCATATTCAAGCCTTGCTCGGCCAAGCTTTCACGCCAAGATTTCTTATGCGCTGTCTGCTGGGCGATGGTGTTGTCGACAGAGTCTGGCCCTTCAAAATTGGCAGCATATAAGTTTATTGAGAATAAAGCGGCGGCAACCGCCAAGCTGGCAACTGAGTAATGGAATGTCATAAATAGTCTGCTCGCGTCATTTATTTGCTCATTATTAGTGTAATGAGATTGTCTGAAATTAATTGCCATTTAGTGACATAAGAACGATATCTAAAGCTGATAATCTGTTACCTCTATTGCTTTCATGGTGTAGACAGTTTCGACATCCATCGCTCCATCCACATACGTGACATCGGCAACTTTTTTCTCAACTTCAAGCACTCCTTCTACCCAAATAGGTTGGTATAGAGAGGTGATAGTCATACCTTCAGGAAAATCAACTAAGACGATTTGATTGGCTGGCGGGGGCGGAGTGTGGACACAAGCCCCTGAAGTTGGCACTAAAAAGAACTTGGTGATTCGTTCATCATCAAATTCAACAGGAGCAATAAAGCCGGGAATTTTAAACTCTCCACCAGATATAGCCTGATTAGGAAGCGTCGCTCTATTGCGGCGATAGTCCATGATCTCTTGCCGCTTGCTAAATAGCCATTTCACATCAAGCCCCTCGGCGGAAAGCTTAGCATTGATCTCTTTCTGAGTATCCAGCTGTTCTGACGAGAGCGTCTCTACTTGCGCTAACCGTGCAAGTGTCCCAAGTTCAAAAAGTTGTTCATCCGAAAGGAGCAAAAAAGGATCTTCAATAGCGGGTAGCTTTGGTTGTAAATCAGACCAAGTGAGTTTATTTGCAAGCGCCGAAGAACTTAAGACCACACTTAGCAGGAAAATGATACATCTAGCCATATTGACACCATTTAACGTTGTTCGAATTAGAAGGGCTTGCGCCCCTTCTAAATTTAAAGTGTGTTCTTGTGGATTTTTCCGTCTTTCATGATGACTTTAAACTTGTCTTGATAGTCATTAAGCATCGTAATATCTTCAAGTGGATTACCTTCCATCAATATCACATCGGCATAGGCACCTGTCTCGACAACACCAAGCTTTCCGTATTTATATGGATTCATACCACCTGACCAGCTTAGAACCTCTGCTGCGTTCGATGTACCCATCTTCATGATTTCATAGGGTGTAAAGCCAACTTGGCTCATCCAAACCATGTTGTCTGCTTGACGAGTGTTATACGCTGGACCAAACATATCCCCGCCGGTCACGATCAGCACATCGTGCTTACGAGCCCAGGTAAACATGTCTTTTGCTCCACTATTAACTTTTGCAGCTTTAGATTTCTGATCTGGACTGAAGAAGGTGATCTTCTCTGGCTCAGCGAAGGCTTCTAGCGACATCACTGCTTGAGCAGACAGCGCGACCCCTTCTTTCTTCATACGTTTAATGGTTTCTTCTGACACAAGGAAATTGTGTTCTATCACCTTGACGCCAGCATCAATAGCACGGTTAACCGAACGATCATGATACGCATGCGCCATGACATATGTACCATAGTCTTCAGCCACACCTACGATAGCTTCCATCTCTTCTTGAGAGAATTGAGTCATGTGAATTGGGTCGAACTCACTGGCTACACCACCGCCCGCCATGATTTTGATTTGAGTAGCGCCGGCACGAAGGTTTTGACGTGCTGCCCGTCTCGCTTCAGTAACACCGTCGACAATATAACCAAATCCATGCCGTTCAAGGTCATCCACCGAGCCTGGCATATCATTAAAACTGCCCGTGTCGGCGTGTCCGCCTGTTTGACTTAAGAAACCGCCCGCTGGGAAAATACGCGGCCCTTCAATAAGACCATTGTTAATGCTTTTGCCATACCAAGGATATTACACCCCGCGTCCCTTGCCGTTGTGAAGCCTTGATCTAGATATTGCATCATTGAGACATGCGCACGCGCGCCCATGGCCATCTGGTCGTATCCGTCACGCCCCACTAACATGCCCTCTTGAATGCAAAAGTGGGAGTGCATGTCGATTAAACCAGGTGTCATTGTTAAGCCTTGACCATCGATCACTTCAGCATCGCCTGCTTCTATTGGCTCTGCAGATATTTTAGTAATCATATTGTCTTCTACCAAAACATGGTGGTCTTCGTAGAGTTTGTTTTCTGTGCCATTAAAAATATCGACATTGGTAAAAAGCGTTGCAGCCGATGCAGTAAAAGCCGAACCGCATAGCAAGGCTGTCGCAGTCAGTTTGAAAGCTGAAGTCATAGTTATCGTCCCTTTAAAGAATCAATTAGTCCTTTGGTATCCGGGGGTACTCACAAGAGCTTGGGATCCCGATTACCTCAAAGAGGTTATCAAGAGAGTCATTACGTCTTGCTGGCTTCAAAGATCAAAAACGCAACAAACCCAATACAAGCATAGATACAAAATATAATTTAACTCTAACAAAGTGGCATATCAATAGATTTACATTGCCATTTGATGACAACATTCACGAGTATTCATGCCTTACTTAATGCCCTGATTTCTATGATGAAACCCTATGACGTAAGCGATACTGTTTAGGCGTGATGCCATAAATACGCTTGAATGAACGAATAAAATGTGGCGAATCCGAATAACCAAACTTGGTCGCGATATCCGTAATTGCGTATCAGTCGTCGCAAGAATGTCGCAAACTTGCTCAAAAACCATCTCTTCTATTAGAGCCTTATAGGCGACATTCTCACTCTTGAGCCTGCGTTGCAGAGTTCGAACATTCATACGCAAAATTTCAGCAGCGAGCTTAATTGGCAACTTGCTACAGGAAGGTACGGATAGATAGCCAACTTAAACTCATTAAGGAAGCCACCCTGATCAACTTGATTCATATCGACCAGAGTTCTCTGCGTTAATGCCGAGGCTGCCACGTCCACCGGTGTATTAATGAGTGATTTTGGAATTTCAACAGCGGTTGCAGGGCGCTCGGTAAAGAATTGAGCAAAATCTAATGAAGGAAGCTTGGAAAAAAGCTGGCTATCTTTGCTTCTGACCCCTATTCGCGTTGGTCGCCAGATACCGTTGGTCAAAGACCGCAGTAACTCGCACATAAACAACACTGAAAACATCTCTGCAAATTGAAACCAAGATTCATCAACGCCATTTTTTTCTCTAACCAGCCAGTAGCTATTACCCGCCTCTTGTACATAGACTGTCGCGCCTGATGATTCTTGGCTAACTACATTTGAAAACTCCTCTAACGCTTCTTTAAGCGTCTTGGATCCACCAAGTTTGCTTAAAAAATAAGGAATGAAATTTTCTTTGCAACTGCGCCAAAATACTACCCCCAGTTTATCTTCAGACATCGACTTCGACAGTACTTCCATTAAGTTTTTCAGCGTCGATTCAGGTAAGTACTGATAATCACGGTTGTCCGCTTCATTGATATCGATTGGAATCGTGGCAGCGCGCAACAACTGATAAGCATCATCGTCGATGTCTTTAAGCATCAAAGTAAAGAGACGAACGCTCTCTTTGGAGACCATTGGAATTAATTGAGAAGGCATGATTTTCGCTGTACCTATTATTCTTCGTTAGTACCAAACCGACGGCACTATTCTAAATAGCAACCTATTGATTATAGTTATAATAAACCACTAACTAAAACAAAAAGTTAATTTAGAGCGACTCGTCAAAAAGATAGAGGCTCAAACCAAAAAGCGGCACCGATTGCTTTGATCAATCGATGCCGCTCTGGTCAAATATATACCCAAGTGACTTCAAGATGCAGGGTTCAGAGCGTCATCACTGGCTCAAGTTCAAGGCAAATGACGCAGAGGAATAACGCGTTCTTTCCAAGTCATTTAACGCAGAAATTGAGGCCAGTGATGCGCTCCCGAAGGGCGAGTTTGCCTAGCTCGCACACTTTGTTAACGACTCTCAATTTAGAACCACTAGATTGTCGAATCGTTGCCGCGTTTGCAAACTAGGCAATGCTCGCTGTACCACGCATCTTGAGGTTACTTGGGTATAGATTATTTCACTCGTTGGATAATCTGCTTACGAATAGACTCCAATTTTACCTTGCGATCTGACTGCCAAGGGAGAGGCCTTAGAAGAGCCATTGCTTTGATGCCTAACCGCGCCGTTAAAAGCCCAACGCCAATCCCTTGCCCTGCGCGAGCCGAGACTTTACTTGCAAGATCCATCGACATCGCATCCAAGCTCACGTCAATAGCAAGTTCACTCGCCCCTGCGAGCGCCATGTTCATCAGCACTAGCTTGAACAATTTGATGCGTGACCAATAGCCTAGCTTAATGCCATAAAGTTCTGATAGGTCGTTGACCATTTTAAAGCTGCGCCAAGCCACCAGCAGCATGTCGGCCACGGCCAAAGGGCTAACCGCAACTAATACCGCCGATTCCGACGCGCATTTTGCGACTATAGCCGACGCTTTTTTATCTTGCCCCTGTACGACCATCGCATCGTACATTTCGATCACTTCTGCATCGCTGTGGCTAGATTGAAGGGCGTTAACCCAACGCTCGAAGTCAGGGTTCTCGTCGGGTATCCCGGCATCTTTCGCGATTTTGCTACAAATCTCTTTGGCCTGACCGACACGGCCCTCAGACAGTAGCGACTCTAACTCTTGCTGAGTAGAAAAATGCTGTCTTAATCGGCGTAATTGCCATAGTTCTTTACCCAACGCACCAATACCAAGGCCCGCCAAGGTTGCAATAAACCCAGTCCAGCCCAAAGTGAGCCAATCACCCGCACTGATTGCCGAGATGACACCATCGATACTCTGCCATCCAACTAAGCCAGCAAATGCGATGGCCAAGCCTCCCGCAAGTTTACCTCCGCTCTTCAAAGGTCGAATCACTTGTTCTAACTTATGCTCGGATGCCAGTTCAGTTTCATCACTATTGCTAACTTGCGGAACGAACTTCTGCTTTTCATCAAACTGGTGCTTCGCTGTCAATTCCGGTGATTCACCATCGTTCGTATTCAAATCTTGGCGAAATACTTGTTTGGTTTTCAAATCACTCATTTCAGTTTGTCTCCAATCAAATACTCCAACGCCTTATCCAGACGGATGTGTTTTAGAGGCGCATCGGGTTCATACTCTGAAGGTCTAAACGATGTAAACTCAAACCCTTTGTTCTGCCAGTAACTTTCATTGGGTAACTTACTCGGCACTTCGCCGGGAAACAGCGTGATGGACTCATCATCCAACGTCACACCCTGGAGTCTGGTACTTTGCTTTCACCATCCCCAATAAAGCCTGACTGCGTTGCCTGAATAGAGGCTAGCGTGACGCAATTCATTTCTATGTTCTCATAAGCCACTTGTTGCCAAGATGGGTGGACCATCTGTTGCAGCAGGCTCACAAGATTAGGGTGCTGTTCTGGTGTCACGTGATCCGCTTTTGTAGCGGCGAACAGGACTTTATCGATTTTAGGCGCAAATAGCCGCCTTAAAAAGCTGCTCTTACCGTATTCAAAACTCGCTATCGTTTGCTCTAACGCACTCTTCATATCTTGAAACGATTCATAGCCCGCATTTAGCGGTTGCAAGCAGTCAACCAATACGATTTGGCGATCAAATAATGAAAAGTGATTATTGTAAAACGCTTTCACGACTTTGGTTTGATACTCTTCATAACGTGCAATCAATGCAGCGAGCATTGACCCTTTGGGTACTTCTTTATGTTCGTCATACTCGCATGGGAAAAATTGCAATACTGGCGCTCCTGCCAGATCCCCCGGCAGCACAAAACGTCCTGGCTGAACCCAGTGAAGACCGTGTTCTTTACAAGCGTGCAAGTACTGAGTGTATTCCTGCGACAATGTTTCGATTACTCGCTCATCTAATGGTGCGAACAAATCAAGATTTTCCAGCGAAGCTAACCAAGTTTGAGCCAATTCACCTCGCTGACCTTTTAGTGCTTCAAACTGAGTTTTAGACCACTCACGAAAATCCATTTGCAACAAAGGCAGGTCAAGCAACCATTCTCCCGGATAGTCGATAATATCCACGTATAACGTCGAGGCTGAACTAATAAGCTTTTTGGTGCGGCTCTTAGGCTTGTATTTTATCGCAAGACGAATTTCGCTCACGTCTCGTGTTGGCACCGGCCATATCGGCGGCGTTTGAGAAAGCTGCTTATCGCCGTGTCATACCCAAACCTTGGCACCATCATGTTTTTTTGAGGAACACGTTTTGCACCAATGATGCGATTCTCTCTCGCCGCGCCAAGTAGAGGCAAATTGTCATGCGTAGAGGTATGAAGAAGCTGATTCACCATTGAAGTAATGTATGCAGTTTTACCCGCTCTCGATAACCCTGTCACAGCTATGCGGACATGGGAGTCCAAACTTCGATGAAGAAAATCGTTCACTTCTTGCTTAATACGCTTCATATAGTTTCTCTAGTTAACATCAGGCGGTGAGCTTACTCGGTTCAATCTTAATATCAGATGAACAGGGAATGCCATTTAAATTCATGCCGTTTGACGCAGAACACATGATTAAATGCCCCCTTTTATCTCCTTCACTGGCGTAACAAGGTAAATTTAGTAAGCGAAGCACGGGTACACTTTGCGCAGTTTTGTTAACTGAGTGAGCTTTATGACCCTACAAGAATTTAAATACAGCGACACCTACCATTGCCTTTGTGTCGCTGGAGATCTTCTAAAAACCATCAGTAAATACGCCTACCTATTTTTTAAGGCCACTTTTAAGGCACTATTGTGGATCGTAGCTAAAACCTATCGGTACATCTCTTAGCTCACTAGGCAGTTTGCCAGTCTGCTTGGCAAAAACAAAAAAGCCTCTGAATTCTCAGAGGCTTTTTACTGGCGTTAAACCGAGTTTCTAATCATCTTCAATGAGCTTGTAAATCACAAACAAACTGATTTGCAGTAGAACGAACAGAGCACAGGTTATGGTGACGTACTTCTCTTCAAAGATACTGATCCCATGCAGAATCAAGTCGTAACCCAGAAACGCACCTATGACGACCGCGATAACAATCTGTAGAATCTGAATAAAGCGAGGCATGTCCTCTCCTGTCAAATTAATGCTATATGCAACATAAAGTGCAGTGTTTACTGCACTTTTGTCAAATGTTTACCTTAGTAAAAATCAATCGGTCACACAATAAGTACAACATTCGCTTAATGAGATAACTATTTCTGTAAATAGAAATTCAGAGCGAGTTACTTTTGAGCCTCAGCGATTTTCACTTTCCAAGTATCTGGGCCTGTTTGGTGTGCGTTAACGCCGCTTGAGTCTACTGCCACCGTTACTGGCATATCTTCAACTTCAAACTCATAGATCGCTTCCATTCCCAAATCTTCAAACGCAACAACACGCGCTTTCTTGATTGCTTTAGATACTAAGTAAGCTGCACCACCCACAGCCATTAGGTAAACGGCTTTGTGCTTCTTGATGGACTCAACCGTCGCAGGGCCACGCTCAGCTTTACCAATCATGCCCATGATGCCGGTTTCTTCAAGCATCATGTCGGTGAACTTATCCATACGAGTTGACGTTGTTGGGCCAGCAGGACCAACAGCCTCATCACCCACTGCATCTACCGGGCCTACGTAGTAAATAAATTTACCTTTGAATCGACGCCTTTTGGAAGACCTTCGCCATTTTGCAGCATTGTTTGAATGCGTTTATGCGCAGCATCACGACCCGTTAGAATCTTGCCGGATAGCAGAACCGTTTCGCCCGTTTTCCACTCTTCAACATCGGCTTGAGTCACTTCATCAAGGTTAACACGGCGCGTATTTGCGCCCGCTTCCCATGTGATATCTGGCCACTCTTCCAGTTTTGGTGGTGTTAAGTCCGCAGGGCCTGAACCATCGAGCGTGAAGTGAACGTGACGCGTTGCCGCACAGTTCGGGATCAAGCAAACCGGCTTAGACGCCGCATGCGTTGGCGCTGTTTTGATTTTCACGTCTACAACTGTAGTCAAACCACCTAGGCCTTGCGCACCGATACCTAGCTTGTTCACACGGTTAAAGATGTCTAAACGCAGTTCTTCTTCGGCATTTTCAGGGCCACGATCAATCAACTCTTGAATGTCAATGTGCTCCATTAGAGACTCTTTTGCCAGTACCGCTGCTTTCTCTGCAGTACCGCCAATGCCTATACCTAGCATGCCCGGTGGACACCAACCCGCGCCCATCAGCGGTAGTGTCTTCTCTACCCATTCAGCGACGTCGTCCGATGGGTTTAGCATCACCATTTTGGTTTTGTTTTCACTACCGCCACCTTTTGCGGCGATTTGAATCTCAACCTTGTCACCCGGCACTGAGTTAATGTGTACAACCGCTGGCGTGTTGTCTTTGGTGTTAATACGTTTACCCGCTGGGTCCATAAGAACCGAAGCACGTAATGGGTTATCTGGATTTGTGTAAGCTTGACGAACGCCTTCATCCACCATCTGTTGGATAGTCAAATCCGTGGCATCCCACTGAACGCCTATCCCCACATTCACAAAACATGTCACGATGCCCGTGTCCTGACAAATTGGACGGTGGCCTTCTGCAGACATGCGAGAGTTGATAAGGATCTGAGCGATTGCATCTTTAGCGGCTTGGCTCTCTTCCTTGTGATAAGCCTTTTCAAGAGCTTGGACAAAATCAAGTGGGTGGTAGTAAGAGATGTACTGAAGCGCATCAGCGACACTACTGATTACATCCTGTTTGCGAATTACCGTCATTGCATACCTCGTGTTTATTATGTTTATCACCTAACTGCTTGCGTTGAGCATTTTTATGAGCAGTCTCTGTTGGTGACAAAACAACCATAGCGCTCGAATCTACATGCTTTTGCATTAAGTAGGCACTTTCATTTTGCGTTTTATGATACTCTTGCTCGCTCTCACACGCCATGCATGGTTCGAACTCTTTGTCACAAATTAAACAAATGAATAACAACGACCTGAACAACATCCAAATCCAATCGATCGATTATCATCCAAACTTATCTAAGCACCTGTTTTCAAAAATAGAACATTTGCCATGGTCGATGATACTTCGCTCGGCTTCGAACAAGCATATTGATAGTCGTTACGACATTTTGGTGGCCAATCCGTTGGTAAAATTAACAACTTCGGGTGATGTGACAAATGTAGAAGGGCCAAGCGGAAGCTACAACACCAAACAAGATCCTTTTGAACTTCTCGCTGAGCTTCAGTCTCGCTACATTCCTGATTGCTCCCACGATTCCACGTTGCCATTTCTTGGAGGCAGTTTGGGCTATTTTGCTTACGACCTTGGCCGACGAGTAGAAACCATGCCAACGCTCGCAGCCAACGAAGTTGATTGCCCAGACATGGCCGTTGGCTTATATGATTGGGCTGTCATTGTTGATCATAAAGAAAAGAAAGCTTGGGTTGTGGGCCAAAATGTCGATGAGCACTGGCAGTGGCTAACAAACCTAGATACTGACAAAGAGAACCTTGGTTATACGGTAAAGTCTGATTTTGCTTTGACGACAGAATGGCAATCGAATATGACCAAGCAAACTTACCAAAACAAGTTTGATGCGATTCAAGAATATCTGTTGTCTGGTGATTGCTATCAGATAAACCTCGCACAGCGATTCCACGCCGAATACCAAGGCAGTGAATGGCAAGCTTATGAAAAGCTAGAAGCGGTCAACAAAGCGCCTTTTTCAGCATTCATTCGCACAGACGATAGCGCCGTGATTAGTGTCTCACCTGAGCGATTCTTACAAGTTCACAAAGGGATAATTGAAACCAAACCGATTAAAGGCACACGCCCACGCTCTTTAGATAAAGCACAAGATGCCGCACTCGCTCAAGACCTTGCGACGGCCGAGAAGGATCAAGCTGAGAATCTGATGATCGTGGATTTGCTTCGTAACGATGTTGGGCGCGTTGCCAAACCGGGTTCGGTGCACGTACCTAAGCTGTTCGATATTGAGAGCTTTCCGGCGGTCCATCACTTAGTAAGCACTATTCGCGCCGAGCTTGGTGAGCAATATCAGAGTGCTGAGCTGCTGCGTGCTAGTTTCCCCGGCGGGTCGATCACGGGCGCTCCCAAAGTTCGCGCAATGGAAATCATTGAAGAGTTAGAGCCTCATAGGCGAAACGTTTACTGTGGCAGTATTGGTTACATTAGCTGCCATGGGCACATGGATACTAGCATTACCATTCGTACCCTGCTTGCTAACAATCAGACACTCTACGCTTGGGCGGGTGGTGGTATCGTGGCAGATAGCCAAAGTGATGCGGAATATCAGGAAACGCTAGATAAACTGAGTAAAATCCTACCCACGCTTGCGGGCAAACCAAACAACGATTAACCAAAAGGCCGCTTCGTGTTCCCACCAAGCGGCCTTTTCACATCCATTTGGTCAACATGCTTTCTAAATCAGAGGCGGTGTAGGGTTTGGTCAGGATGTCATCCATACCAGATTCTATACATAACTCGCGTTCTGCAAGCGTTGTTCCGGCCGTAAGGGCAATGATGGGGGTTTTCAAGCTTGATCCCTTAAATGACGAGTTGCTTCAAAACCATCCATTTCTGGCATTCTACAATCCATAAAGATCAAATCGTAATGATTGGCTTCAACAGCATTAACCGCTTCTCGGCCGTTGTTTCCGATATCTGGCTTCACTTGGAGTTTCTTCAGCATTTGCGTGATGATGATTTGGTTCATTCGGATATCATCCACGACCAGAATCGACAATGAATCAAATGACTTCTGTTCATCGACCACTTGCTCAACCGCTTCTTCCTCCTCTTCCGAATCGACCGTGGGTAAAGGCAAAGATACAGTAAATTGTGTCCCCTTCCCTACATCGCTTTTTAAGGCTATTTCCCCATTCATTAATGTGATTAGATTCTTACAGATGGCCAAACCTAATCCTGTTCCCTCATAATTACGTTTACTGGAACGGTCAGCTTGCACAAACGGATCGAACAATGTCGCTTGCGCTGCTTTCTCAATTCCAACACCTGTATCGGAAATAACGGTCACCAAACGTTCATTCTTCCACTTAACCAACACATCAACCGCCCCTTCGTGGGTAAATTTAATTGCGTTACCAATTAGGTTCACCATAACCTGTGTGATCCGTTCAAAGTCTCCAACAAACCGATCCGGCACATCCGATTTACGTGTGATGGTAAATTTAATCTGTTTCTCTGCTGCTTTGTGCGAAAAAATACCCGTGAGCGAGCTCTCTAACTCCTGCCAATTAAACTCCGCTAAGATGAGCTCCATCATACCCGCATTCATTTTACTAAAATCAAGCAAGTCATTGATAATTGTTCGAAGAAACTCACCTGATTGATTCAGGTTAGCCAGATAGTCCGATTGCTCTTTGGTCAGAGGCGTCTCTTTAAGTAAGTCCGCGCTTCCAAGCAAACCCGTAAGAGGCGTGCGCAACTCATGGTTAATCATGGCCACAAACTCTTTAGTTGCTCGTTCAGACTCTTCTGCTCGCTTTTTCGCTCTCAATGTTGCACTAACCATTCGCTGACGACTAATGGCGCTGCACAACAGTTCTGCTACCAAAGACATCTGGTTGGCAATAAACTCCTGATCGACATCGCCAATCCGAACCTGAAAAACCAATTCACCTACAGAGTTACCTTCTACTTTGAGAGGCAGATATAGCCGCTCTTCTCTCCATGTCACACTAGAGACAAGGGTCGTTGCACTCGCAATGCTCTTATCTCCAAACTCAGAGAGGCTCAAGGTCTCTAAGTCAAGATCGACAAAGCGAGCGTAAGAAGATTCAATAACATCGCTAACTGTCAGTTGATGTATAAAATTAATGATCAGGGCATCGTCTAACGTCTGTGATAGAAACGCGCGGCCAAAATGAATCAAGCACTCATCAATCTGCTGCTCAAACTCAAATTTACGTAAATCGTATTGTGTTTGGAGTTCTAACTGACCAATAGCGACCCTAAGCTGTTGATTAGATTCGTAAAGCTCAACACCCTTTTGCTCCAAGAGCCGCTCAGCTTCTTTCCGCGCTGCAATCTCTCTTTTCAGTTTTCTCTCTAAAGCGCCATCGCTGGGCATAACTTAAGTCCTTAACGACACCGCAAAGCGAACACGGTCGTTGGAATCACTTATGTTGAGCATTTCAACGTCTATCTCTTCGTTGTAGAACTCTGCACACCCTTTTAGCAATCCGAAACAGACATGCGCCATACAACGAGCACTGACATAATCAAATACCATTTCCGTTTGATGCTCAGAGATAAATTCGAATTTAGGGGGTTTAGCATCTGGATAGAGTTTTTTAACTTCGAGATGAATGTAGTCTTCTACATGGTGAACAAACTGAAATGTGTTCTTACAATGGATCAAACTTGCCGTGTCTGGCAACGCTTGGTAAAGATTTTTGAATACCGACTTACCAAATACTTGCTGTAAGGTCTCTGGTGGTATGTCAGTTACCTTGCTCAGTTGCACGATAAGCTTTACTAAATCTCGGTGATCATAACTGCCCACCGAAGTGTAAATGCCTTCGTCTTCCGCCAACTCCAGTATCTTATCCAGTGTATCTAACCCGAACTCTTGCTCAACTAGCTCCATGAACTCAGTAAAAATAATCCCTTTCATCTTTATGAGCTACCTTTATTATTAAGTGACTAAGAAAGCATGATCCAAAAGTCAGGTTTTATCAAATACTCACAAGAGGTAATGCCTTGTTAAATCTTAATAAAACAAACCTAATTCAAACTTTTACCCTTAAACAACCTGTCCCTTATCATTTTGAATCACTTAAACGAGTGGCACACCTTAACGGAGAAGCTCTTCGTAAAGCCTCGGTTTTAATCGGTTTTGTCGAGCGACCTTCGGGTATTCATGTTTTATTGACCAAACGCGCAATGCATCTCAAGCATCATCCGGGGCAAGTCAGCTTTCCGGGTGGCAAATATGAAGAATCAGATAGGTCAATCATAGAAACCGCTATTCGAGAAGCCAATGAAGAAGTCGGCATAGGGACATCGCAGATCGAAGTGTTCGGCACGCTGCCCGAACTCAATACGATTAGCCGATTTAGCGTAACCCCAACGCTCGCATTCATTGATCCAACTTATCAATTAAAGGTGGATAGAAATGAAGTTGAAGAAGCATTCGAGGTACCAATAAAAGTTATCTTCGATAGCAAGAATCTAATCAGCCAAACCTTCAGCGTAAACAACGAACGCCATAGGGTATTTTGTATCGCCTATGAAAACCATTATATATGGGGAATGACAGCGCAAATCATACATGCAATGCAAAAACACCTATTCCATTAATCAGCCTCATTTTTGAGACAACTCCCACCCATAAATAGCAAACGTTTGCGAGCAAAAAACCTCATTTCGAATAAGTTTTACTAATGCTACAAATTAGTAGAAATCATCTCTAGCACGTGATTTTCGTGACCAAAAACATGTTTTGCGTCACTGGTGTGACAAGTCGGACAAATACATGATTTAGATCTAATTTTTTTGCAATTATAAAGTTCATAATTGCAACCAACTTATTTCCTGTTCCCAAAATGAGTACACACACTATGACAACTTCAACTACAGCTACTACAGCTGCTAACCCGAGTAAATTTACTTATAAAGATTTCACTTGGTGTCTATCACTATTTGGTACCGCCGTTGGTGCTGGTGTTCTATTCCTACCTATCCGTGCTGGTGCTGGTGGTTTCTGGACTCTTGCTATTCTGGCTCTAATCGCGTTCCCAATGACTTGGTTCGCACACAAATCTCTTGCTCGCTTCGTACTTTCTGCAAAAAACCCTAACGCTGACATCAGTGAGACTGTAGAAGAACACTTCGGTAAAACTGGCGCAAACCTTATTACTTTCGCTTACTTTTTCGCTATTTACCCTATCGTTCTAATCTATGGTGTTGGTATCACTAACACGGTTGACTCTTTCTTAGTTAACCAAGTTGGCATGGAACCTATTCCACGTTGGTTATTGTCTGGCTCGCTAATCGCGATGATGACTGCGGGTATCCTTTTCGGCAAAGAACTAATGCTGAAAGTGACTTCTGCACTTGTATACCCACTGGTATTCATCCTACTTGCACTGTCTCTATACCTGATTCCTGATTGGAACACTTCAATGATGGCTGAAAGCCCAGACTGGGGTGCGATGCCTGTAATGATCTGGCTTGCGCTTCCAATGATCGTGTTCTCTTTCAACCACAGCCCAATCATCAGCCAATTCGCTCGTGAGCAACGTCGTGAACACGGTGAGAACGCAGTTAAGAAGACTGACGCTATCACTGGCGGTGCAGCAATGATGCTAATGGGCTTCGTAATGTTCTTCGTATTCTCTGTTGTTCTATCTCTATCTCCAGAGCAACTAGGTGAAGCACAAGCACAAAACATCAGCGTTCTGTCTTACCTTGCAAACATCCATGAGTCTCCACTGATTTCAACGCTTGGCCCTATCGTTGCTTTCGCGGCAATCACTTCTAGCTACTTCGGTCACTTCCTTGGTGCTCAAGAAGGTCTAGTCGGTCTTGTTAAGTCTCGCACTCAAACCACTGAAGCTAAAGCTGAGAAAGGCGCTCTAATCTTCATCGTACTAACAACTTGGGCTGTTGCTATTATCAACCCAGACATCCTAGGTATGATTGAAGACCTTGGTGCTCCAATGATTGCGGCAATCCTGTTCCTAATGCCAATCTTTGCAATGCACAAAGTACCTGCAATGGCTAAGTACAAGACTTCTAAAGCAGCACAGGCATTTACCCTAATTTGCGGTCTAGCTGCAGTAACTTCTGCTATCAATGGTATCTTCTAACGCGTATTATCTGCGATAATAACCAAACAATACTAAGTCCTGCCTCTCTCCTTGGGAGAGAGGCTCTTTAGCTGAGGCATCTTATTAATGATTAGTGTTTTTGATATCTATAAAATTGGCGTTGGCCCTTCTAGCTCACACACCGTGGGTCCTATGAAAGCTGGTAAAGAATTTATTGATGATTTACGTTCAATGGGAAAATTGCGCGACATCACTAAAATTACCGTCGACGTTTATGGATCATTATCACTGACAGGGAAAGGTCACCACACAGATATTGCGATTATCATGGTCTTGCTGGAAACACACCCGAGAAAGTAGATATCGATTCTATTCCAGGATTTATCGCTCGCGTTGAAGAGACTGAACGTCTACCTGTAGGCATGCACTGCCATACTGTTTCTTTTCCTAAACAAGGTGGTATGAACTTCCATACAACGAACCTTGAGCTTCACGAAAACGGTATGCAAATCCACGCTTGGATCAACGACGAAAAAGCCTACTCAAAGACTTATTACTCAATCGGCGGTGGTTTCATCGTTGATGAAGAAAACTTTGGTAAAGAAGAAGAAAACCCTATCAAAGCGCCTTACGAGTTCACAACGGCTGAAGAGCTAGTGAACCAATGTAAAGACAGCGGTTTATCTATCAGCACGCTTGTGATGAAAAACCAAGCGGCATTGCACTCAGACGAAGAGTCTCGCACTTACTTTGCTAACATCTGGAAAACCATGCGCGAATGTATGGACCGTGGTATGAATACAGAAGGTATTCTTCCTGGCCCACTGCGCGTGCGTCGTCGTGCTGCTGCACTTCGCCAGCAACTGATGACTTCAGAAAAAACCACTAATGACCCTATGTCAGTAGTTGACTGGGTAAACATGTTCGCTTTTGCTGTGAACGAAGAGAACGCTGCCGGTGGCCGTGTAGTAACCGCGCCGACAAACGGTGCATGCGGTATTATTCCAGCGGTTCTTGCTTACTACGATAAGTTTATCCAAACCGTAACAGAAAAAGATTACATCCGTTACTTTGCCGCTTCTGGCGCGATTGGCGGTCTATACAAGCGTAATGCTTCTATTTCTGGTGCCGAAGTAGGCTGTCAGGGTGAAGTGGGCGTTGCCTGTTCTATGGCGGCAGCGGGTCTTGCTGAGCTTATGGGTGGTAGCCCAGAGCAAGTTTGTATGGCGGCAGAGATCGCAATGGAGCACAACTTAGGCCTAACATGCGACCCAGTTGCTGGCCAGGTTCAGGTTCCATGTATCGAGCGTAACGGTATTGCTGCAGTGAAAGCGATTAACTCATCACGCATGGCGCTGCGTCGCTCATCTGAGCCTACGGTATCGCTAGACAAAGTGATCGAAACGATGCTCGAAACGGGTAAAGACATGAACGCGAAATACCGCGAAACATCTCAAGGTGGTCTAGCCGTTAAGGTTATTTGCTAAAACTTGGCAAAGCCAACATCGACTCATAAAAGGAACGCTCAGGTGTTCCTTTTTTAATACCTACAATCCTCAATCGCCTCAAAGGAATAGCGCTCGAACAATACCCCTAAAGGAAATGTCGTTTATATTTTTGGTGATATGTGTCACATTGAATTCTCCATTCGTTCTCTTTCTAGAGAGGCTCTTATGATAGACATTGCCTTTTTCAGCACCAAAAACTACGACGAAGATGCATTCAATCAAGCCAATACCAAATCCGATGTTCAGTTCCACTTTCATGATTTTCGACTAACAGAAAAAACAGCGCAAATGGCGGAAGGCTGCCAAGCAGTTTGTGCGTTTGTTAATGACAACTTATCACGCCCTGTACTGCAAAAGTTGTCGTCACTCGGCGTTCAAATCATCGCTATGCGTTGTGCCGGTTTCGACAAAGTAGACTTAGAAGCCGCGAAACAACTTGGTCTTCAAGTGGTACGCGTCCCCGCTTATTCACCAGAAGCCGTAGCTGAACATGCTGTCGGTATGATGATGTGTTTAAACCGACGCCTTCACAAAGCTTATCAGCGAACTCGTGATGCCAATTTTTCATTAGAGGGCTTAGTAGGCTTCAACTTCCATAACAAAACTGTTGGTGTGATAGGAACAGGCAAAATTGGTATTACAACAATGCGAATTTTCAAAGGATTGGGAATGAACATCCTTTGTGTCGATCCTTATGAGAACCCACAAGCCATTGAACTCGGTGCTCAATATTGCGAACTTGATGAGCTGTATGCCAAGGCTGACATCATTTCACTGCACTGCCCTCTTACCGAACACAACCATCACCTTCTCAATGAAACCGCTTTCGACAAAATGAAAGACGGCGTCATGATCATCAACACCAGTCGCGGCAAACTGCTCGATTCGGCAGCGGCGATTGAAGCGCTTAAAAAAGGCAAGATCGGTTCTCTGGGATTAGATGTGTATGACAATGAAAAGGATCTGTTTTTTCAAGATAAGTCGAATGACATCATCGTCGACGATGTTTTCCGTCGGTTATCCGCTTGCCACAATGTCCTATTCACTGGCCACCAAGCGTTCTTGACCCATGAAGCACTGCATAATATTGCGGATACAACATTACAAAACATTCGAGCCTTCTTCTTGGATGACAAAACCGGCAACGAGCTCATCTAGCGATTCTCTTATCGAATAGACGAGAATTAGGATTTAGACGAAAAAGAGGCTGCAACTGCAGCCTCTTTCACCTATTTCAATCGATTGAGGGCGCTACTCCTCGACTTCGATGACTTTCGATTTAAGCTCTGTGCTTGCATCACGCAGCAAGTTAATCGGCGAAAGCACTACGCCTTTCACCGCGCCTTGCGTGGCTTCTGAAGCAATATCCTGGCTCTTATCCAGTATGAGATCGATCTTTGCTAGTAGCGCGGGCAGCTCTGCCCTTACCTGCTCCGACTCAGTTATAACAGTAGGAACCAGAGTCCGATACCCTTTGCTTTCCACAAGCATAGGGGGTACTACGTCAGTTCGATACAACTTCAATTCAGCCAATGTTGGTGGAATGACCTGCTCTCTGTAGTTTGAGGCTTCGTTCACAACAGATGGAATCACACTTTCGCGATATTCGGAAAATTCGGCTAGCACCAAAGGGATCTTCTGATCAACAGATGCCACAGTCCCATTTACTTCAAGTAATGCCCGATTAATACCATCAACGGTCTGTATCACTTGAGGAGCCAACGATTCCACCTGCTCTGCAAACAACAGCCACTCTTCAATTTCTAATTGCTCGGTCACTTGGCTAACGTCAGACAGCATCTGCGGGTATACATCAATAACTTCTGAGATCTTGTTGCTGAACTGAAAGATTGAGTAACCAAGATAGAAAATAGCGATGGCAAGAATAGACTGAACCACAATTGAGATACGCGCTAGCATGGATGTTCCTTATTCCAACTGAACGAAAAAAGCGAAGCTAGGCTTCGCTTATTCTACAAACCTATCTACACAGGTTATCTCGCTCATTACTAAACACAATAGGAAGTTTGCTGTTCTTCGATCATTCTATGTTTGGCTGCCGATCTCTGAGCTAGTCCCACCAACTTTCCAAAGGTATCACATCTCCAACAACAAGACGCTGCCCCATCTGAGGCATCACTAACTCAACCCCATTCTTTTCAGCAAATGCGATGGCGCGGCGAATTGGCTCTTGCCAGTCATGCAAAGACAAATCAAAAGTACTGTTATGAATAGGGAACATCACCTTTCCACGTAGATCGATATGCGCTTGCACGCTTTGCTCTGGGTACATGTGAATCTCTGTCCAAGCTTCGCTGTATGCTCCAGTTTCAACTAAGGTCAAATCGAAAGGTCCATATCGGTCACCGATACGTTTGAATCCTGGGAAATAACCGGAATCACCGCTGAAGAAAACGCGCTGTGTTTGCCCGGCAATAACCCAACTGCCCCATAAAGTTTGGTTCTTGTCGAAAGCGGTTCTACCTGAGAAATGCTGACTTGGTGTAAACACATACTCAATACCGTTGAATGTATGAGACTCCCACCAATTTAGCTCAATGATTTTTTCACTCGGCACGCCCCACTTAATCAAGTGTTTACTCACACGAAGTGGTACCAAAAACAATGAAACCTTGCTTGCCATCTCTTTTACCGCGTTTTTGTCTAGATGATCGTAGTGGTCGTGGCTGATCACCACCACATCAATATTTGGCAGTTCATCAATGCTGATTGGGGTTTGATGGAAGCGCTTAGGCCCTGCCCATTGCACAGGCGATGCCCTGTCGCTGAACACCGGATCGGTTAACACAAACTGATTATCGATTTTTAGCAGAACGCTCGAATGGCCAAGTCGATAGGCTACATTCTCTTGCTCTTCAAGCAGCGCCGCTTTAGTCATAAGCACAACAGGTAACGCCGTGGTAGGTTTTGGTTCTTCACGTGGCGTAGTCAAATACATCTTAGTGATATCAACGAGGTCTCGAATTCCAGAGTCATACTCGATATCGCTATTTTTGAAGGTTTTAGGTAACGGTTGAGATTCTGTTTCGCCAGCTGTCATGCTAGTGAATTGAGAAAGTGCCATAAATATCGCTCCTACTAAGATGATTTTCTTCACGGTAAGTTTATCTCGCAAGTAAACTACACCGATTAGTTTACTTATAATCCTTCAAAAGTAAACTGGTTAGTGTAAAATTAATTTTCGCAGTTTATTGAGACGGATGAATGACATGACCGTGACAAAAAAAAGTCGAAGTGAAATCAAGCGCGAAGCGGTGCTGTGCGCAGCGCGTGAAGCTTTCTTAGAGTTTGGTGTGGCGAACACCAGTATGGACAAGATTTCAGCGATGGCAGGCGTATCTAAACGCACGGTATACAATCACTTTTCTTCTAAAGAAGCCTTGGTGATGGCACTGCTCTCTTGTCTGTGGAAGAGTCATGAAGAACTTGATGAGTCTTTTCTTCATGGAGAGTTATCTCTTAAAGAGCAGTTGACTGAGCTGGTAAAGCAGCAGATAGCGTTATCAAGCGACCCGTCGTATGTCGAACTGTCTCGGGTTGCAATGGGCCACTTCCTTTTCAAGCCGGAAGAGCTTAAACAGCAAGTTTCTAACTTAGATAAGAAAGAGACCAATCTCTACAAATGGCTAATGATTCAAGCTGAGAACAAGTTAATGGCTTTAGAGGTATCTGAAGTGGAAACAGCGATGATGCAACTTCACCATTTAATTAAAGGTTCAGCCTATTGGCCTCAGTTGATGGGTATGTCGGAGGTATTGAATCCAGCACAAGGTAATGAACTTGCTTCACAAACGGTTGAGCTATTTTGGGCCAAATATGGCAACGAAGAATGCTAGGCTAAACTTAATGATGATGGCTAACCTGATTCTCTTGCTTCTAGCACGTTAGTTAGGTTAGTTCAGCTTCTTTATGTTAACGAACCACTTTCCTGATCACTCCCACTATTTGTTTCTATCTGCATTAAAGCTATCAACAACTTCACCTTAATGAACGCGATATGCTGTGAAGTCAGCTTTACAACTCTTCATATACAAAAACTGACCGATTACATGTTAGTCACATCACAATTACATAACCCTACACAGTGTATGGTCACAATCTTCCCGTGCTAGTCCTTTAGTATTATTACATAAATGGTATATTCGCCGCGTCAGCCCAAGAATATTACTAAAAAACAACAATATGAAAACGTCTATCACTTTTAAGTTACTTACAACTCTCATCTCCGTATTTGCAGTTGTCGTAATTTCATCCACGGCTTATCAATATTTCCAACAGAGAGATATGCTCAATTCCATCCTTAGTGAACAGCTTTATGATAAGGCAAGCAATTACTTCGACAGTCTCAATATGATGATGCTTACGGGCACCATGGCTCAGAAGGAAACACTAAGGCAGAAAGCACTCGCGCAGGATGGAATTGAGAATGTAAAAGTCTTGCGAGCGGATGCGGTCAGCAAGATGTACGGCCCAGGCCAAGCGAATCAAAGCCCTACCGATGACATCGACCGCCGCGCGTTAGAAGGCGAACTTGTCATTGAACCTTTTACAGCAGACTGGGGCAAAGGCATTGTTGTCGCTCTGCCAATGAAATCTAGCGAAGATTACCGCGGAACAAACTGCGTATCCTGTCACTTAGCACCAGAAGGCGAAGTGCTAGGCGCTATTCGACTGGAATATAACCTGAGCCACGTAAATCAATTGATTAGCCAGCGCACCTTAATCGCGGTTTCTATCATGGTTGCGATCTCTTTCGTGGGTTTCTTAATTACCTTAACGCTCATTCGCAAGATAATCATCCGTCCTATTCAACACACCTCGCGCTTCATGCAAAAAGTTAGCGAGACGAAAGATCTTTCTCAACGACTGAGGACTCATAAGAAAGACGAGTTAGGTCAGCTTTCTAACGCTTTAAACTCATTTATTAACACCGTTGATACTAGCCTGATTGAAGTTCAAGACACCTCAAACAGTTTGGCGCACTCCGCTAGCCAACTGACCAATGTGGCAAGCACGACTAATACTGCCGCCAACAATCAGAGACAAGAAACCTCAGACGTTCAGTCAAACATAGAGCACATGAAAGAACAGCAAGTTCAAGTGCTTGAAGCTACAGTCAATGCTTCTGAGCTTATTCAGCACACTACTACGGTTGCTCAACAAAGCGCCGAGCAAGCCCATCAAGCTAGCCTTGAAATCAAAGACCTCGTTGTTGATATCGAATCGGTGAAAAGCAGTATTTCTCAGCTCAATGCTCAAACCAGTGAAGTCTCTAGCATATTGTCGGTTATTAAAGGTATTGCTGAGCAAACCAACTTGTTGGCACTTAATGCTGCCATCGAAGCAGCGCGTGCAGGTGAACAAGGCCGCGGTTTTGCCGTAGTTGCTGACGAAGTTCGGCAATTGGCTAGCCGCACTGCCGAAGCGACTGGCAGTATCGAATCCATTATTTCTCAGTTCCAAAAAGACAGCGATCAATCCGTAGCATCGGTTGACTCGGTTTGTGAGCATGCACATCAACGTTCTAACGATATCGAATCATTATCATTGGCGATGAATAGTGTAGTAGATGAAATGCAACAGGTGCTCGTGCACGCAGAGCAAATTCAACGACAAACTCAAGTCACCACCGAAATCAGCCAAGATGTTCAAAGCAAAGTATCGATAATCACGGAACATGCGGAAGGCACGTCCGATTCAGCCTCCCGCTCTAGCGAAATCAGCATAAGCCTTGAACAACTGTCGGAGAGACTTGAGGAGCTGCTCGCGCAATTCTCCCTTGAGCCGCGAAAAACGAAGTAAACAAGCAAATTTCCTCGACTACCGACCAATTAAAGGTTGAAGCGAGCGATTTGACAGGTAATATGGTCGTTTGATTTAAATAGTTTTACTTAGCCCAGTGTGTTAATGCCATTTTGTTTATTAATTAAACAAGTTAGCGAAATACGCTGGGTTTTCGCATCCCTCAATGGAGAATGAAAACAACATGACTTACGCGCCTGTAAAAGACGTACTTGGCGGCAAGCTAGCGGTAGACAGTGAAGTCACTGTTCGCGGCTGGATCCGTTCACGTCGTGATTCCAAAGCTGGAATCTCTTTCCTTGCCATTTATGACGGCTCTTGTTTCGACCCGATTCAGGCCGTGGTCCCTAATAATCTTAATAATTACGAAGACGAAGTACTAAAGCTAACTACTGGCTGCTCTGTTGAAGTAACAGGTAAGATTGTTGAGTCTCCTGCGAAAGGTCAAGACTTCGAACTTGCTGCAACTGACGTTAAAGTTGTTGGTTGGGTTGAAGACGCAGAAACTTACCCAATGGCGAAAACTCGTCACTCTATCGAGTACCTTCGTGAAGTCGCGCACCTACGTCCACGTACTAACGTAATCGGTGCGGTTGCGCGTGTTCGTAACTGCCTATCTCAAGCAATCCACCGCTTCTACCACGAGCAGGGTTTCTTCTGGGTATCTGCGCCACTGATCACAGCTTCTGATGCAGAAGGTGCTGGTGAAATGTTCCGCGTTTCTACGCTAGACATGGAAAATCTACCTCGCACAGAAAAAGGCGATGTTGATTACAACGAAGATTTCTTTGGCAAAGAAACGTTCCTAACGGTATCTGGCCAGCTAAACGCAGAAGCTTACGCTTGTGCACTCAGCAAGGTTTACACGTTCGGTCCTACATTCCGTGCTGAAAACTCAAACACAAGCCGCCACCTAGCTGAATTCTGGATGGTTGAGCCTGAAGTTGCATTCGCTGACCTAGAAGACGTTGCTAAGCTGTCTGAAGACATGCTTAAGTTCGTATTCAAAGCAGTCCTTGAAGAGTGTCGTGATGACCTTGAGTTCTTCGCTCAACGCATCGACAAAGAAGCAATCACCCGTCTAGAGCAGTTTGTTTCTTCTGATTTCGCACAAGTTGACTACACTGACGCAATCCAGATTCTTCTAGATTCAGGTCGTGAGTTCGAATTCCCAGTTGAATGGGGCATCGACATGTCTTCTGAGCACGAACGTTACCTAGCTGAAGAGCACTTCAAAGCACCAGTAATCGTTAAGAACTACCCGAAAGACATCAAAGCATTCTACATGCGTGCGAACGATGACGGTAAGACAGTAGCGGCAATGGACGTACTAGCACCTGGTATCGGTGAAATCATCGGTGGTTCTCAGCGTGAAGAACGTCTAGACATTCTAGACGAGCGTATGCGTGAAGTAGGTATCGACCCAGAACACATGAGCTGGTACCGCGACCTACGTAAATACGGCACAGTGCCACACGCTGGTTTCGGCCTAGGTTTTGAGCGTCTAGTATCTTACGTAACAGGCATGGGCAACGTACGTGACGTTATCCCATTCCCGCGTACACCACGCTCAGCAAACTTCTAATTAAATCGGCGAGATAAACGCTAGTCGGTAAAGTTAGAAACCTGAGTAAATTACCACCTTCTAAAGAAGGTGGCTTTGTGTAAGCCCCCTAAAAGGGC
>NZ_JYJP01000040.1 GCF_001012815.1 Vibrio mexicanus | reverse complement strand
CACATCGTAGATAACAGGCAGGAGTGGGTAAACCGAGTGGCCCGTGCCGACCAAAACGGTGAGTGTGTAAGTACATAGAGGGCCGAGAAAAACAATTTGGCTTGGGTGTTTACGTAGCAGCCTTTCTGCAAACTTAACCAGTAGCTTTAGACCACCAGTGGCCTCTAAGGTGGCCGATGCGGCCACGACGGCCAAAATGATAAGCATCACGCTGACCGGAGGGGTTCCGGGTGCGATACCAAAAACAAACGCTAATACAGATACGCCTAGGCCACCAAGTAGACCAAAGGCAATGCCCCATGACGAATACCAATAAAGATGACCGTCAGTAGCAGAAGCATGTGCACGTAGAACATAAGCCAACCTCCAAATTATTGTCTGAACTTCTGTACTGATAGTAAAGAAAACCACCGGATTGATTTGTGAACTCAATAACTTATCTAAATGGCTTAAATTGGGATCGTTCTTTTCTTTGTGCGGAATCAAGATTTGACTGAGTAATGGATAGCCACTAGTGTGACTATCCAATTTACTTAGCCTTGCTAGATAAAAACTTTGCTAATTTGTGGGAGGAGTACCACTTTTGGTGGTTAATGATGGGCTAGCACATCAATTATGCATCAGAGATCGGACGTTTTGGTTTGCGGCGCTGAAACGTTTTGTGTACGCCGCGACGCAGCGCTTTGATGCGTTTCTCTGCTTTGTCGACCCCAAGGAGGACGATAAGTGCGAGCACGGTAATATTGACGGACTGAGCAATATGTCCGAGCGCAATCATCATTCCAAGTGCCGCGAGTAGCCAGATGATCGCTGCTGACGTGACACCATGAATTTTGCCATCTAGGGTCATCATAACCCCTGCGCCCAGAAAGCCAACACCTGTGATGATCTGCCCCAGCACGCGCGCTTGATCCAAGCTGTTTGGTGACAGCGACATCGCCAGAGTCATGAACAAGTAGGTACCAGAAATCACCAGTATCGATGTGCGAATGCCCACGGGTTTACCGCGAGTTTGTCTTTCAATACCTATCAGAGTTCCGTTAATGGCGCAGCATAGGAGCGCGCTCCATTTAAACGGGTCGAGATTAAAGAAGTGTAATAGTTCGCTTTGCATACTGGCCTCCAGAAACGGGGCAGTATGCAAGCAAATTTAGGGTGTGACGAACAAATCGTTTTTGTTGTCACCACAACTATTCTAAATGGAGATCGAGAGGGGTTTTACTCGCGCGGCCACCAATTTCTCGCGTCAGAGTAGGCACCAAATAGCCAGAGACTCGCTCAATCAAACCAGCCATAATTTTCTTTGCATCATCATCGGAGACGAGAAAATGCGCCGCGCCTTGAACCTTATCGAGTACGTGCAAGTAGTACGGCAAGATCCCCGCATCAAACAGAGCTTCACTTAAGTCGACTTGAGCATCAACCGTATCATTCACGCCTTTAAGCAGTACACCTTGGTTGAGTAAAGTCACTCCTGCTTGTGCCAGCTTTTGGATTTGCTGCTGGAACTGCTCATCGATTTCATTGGCGTGATTGATGTGCGTCACTATAACCACTTTCAAACGTGTGCTTGCCAGTAACTCACAAAGCTCTTCGGTGACGCGAGTCGGAATCACCACTGGCAAACGGCTGTGGATGCGTAAGCGTTTGATATGCGGAATGTCGGCGATACGATTGATTAACCACTCGAGTTCATGGTCTTTGGCCATCAAAGGGTCACCACCGGAGAGAATGACTTCATTGAGCTCCGAGTGCTGCGCAATGTAATCGAGATTGTCTTGCCAAACTGACTTGGTGCCTTTGTTCTCTTCATAAGGGAAATGGCGACGAAAACAGTAGCGGCAGTTAATTGCGCAGCCACCTTTTAAAATCATCAATGCGCGGTTTTGGTATTTGTGCAGCAAACCTGGAGTCGGGTTACCTTGCTCCAGTAGAGGATCGAACGTGAATCCGTCAACCTCATCAAACTCTTCTGTCAATGGTAATACTTGGCGCAGCAGCGGGTCATTTGGATTGCCTTTTTCCATGCGATCAACAAAACTTTGCGGTACACGCTGCGGAAACAAGCTTCTCGCTTTGAACCCGTCTTGCCATGGCGATGCATCAATTTCCAGTTGCTCGAGCAATTTTGCTGGGTCTGAGATCGCATTCGCTAGCTGTTTGAGCCAGTTTTGCTCAACAGAATCGACTTTTCGGGTTATTATATGCGGCATTGAATTTAGCTCTAAGAATGTAAGAGGAAAAAATGGCTACTGTTAGCACCAATGAATTTAAAGGCGGTCTTAAGTTAATGCTTGATAACGAGCCTTGCGTAATTCTGGAAAACGAATACGTTAAGCCAGGTAAAGGCCAAGCGTTTAACCGCGTAAAAATTCGTAAACTTCTTTCTGGTAAAGTGCTAGAGAAAACCTTTAAGTCTGGTGAAACTTGTGAAGTTGCAGACGTAATGGATATCGACCTAGATTATCTATATAACGACGGCGAATTCTACCACTTTATGAACAGTGAGACATTTGAGCAGATCGCTGCTGACGCAAAAGCAGTCGGCGACAACGCGAAATGGCTAGTAGAAAACAACACTTGTATGATCACGCTTTGGAACGGTAACCCAATCGCAGTAACGCCGCCAAACTTCGTAGAGCTAGAAGTGACTGAAACAGATCCTGGCCTAAAAGGTGATACTCAAGGTACAGGTGGTAAGCCAGCAACACTATCAACAGGCGCTGTTGTTCGTGTTCCTCTATTTATCGCAATCGGCGAAGTAATCAAAGTAGACACTCGTAGCGCTGAATACGTTGGCCGTGTGAAGTAACTCTGTTAAGCAGTTGATTCAACACGGATGAAAAAGGTCACTTCGGTGGCCTTTTTTGATCCCCCTTTTTGTTCACTATTTTTGTTCAACAGCCTCAAATTTTGCGCCCTTGGTATCAGTGTGACACAATTGCACTTATATGAATGAAAACAGCCTATTCCAATGAGAAATCCCCTGCAAATCTGGCTTGATGCCGCAAGGCCTAAAACTCTGCCGTTAGCCCTTGTCTCTATCTTAACGGGCAGTATTTTGGCTTTCTCAAATGGTCATTTCTCGCTTCCTATTGCTTTGTTGGCGTTCTTAACGGCTACATTACTCCAGATCTTGTCGAATCTTGCCAACGATTACGGCGATGCGGTGCAGGGCACCGACAATGAAAAGCGCCTTGGTCCGACTCGAGCGATTCAATCTGGGGACGTGTCTTTGAGTGCGATGAAAGGGGCGATCGGGATTAATGTCGTGCTGACGTTAGTGTCTGGCCTAACTCTTATCTTCTATGCGCTAGAGAGCTTTCAAAGTATTTTGACCTTTATCGGGCTTGGCGTGCTCGCCATTGTTGCGGCGATTGGCTACACCATGGGCAGTAAGCCATATGGCTATGTCGGCCTTGGTGATGTGTCAGTATTCATTTTCTTTGGGTTACTGGGGGTTGCGGGTACCTTCTTCCTGCATACCGGATACGTCGACCTGAGTTTGGCATTACCTGCTATTGGCTGTGGATTGCTAGCTGTTGCGGTACTCAATGTGAACAACATGCGAGACATTGAAAATGATGCGGCTTGTGGCAAGCGAACAGTGGCGGTTCGTTTGGGATCGGAACGTGCCAAACAGTACCATTACCTGCTTCTGGCGTTAGCGGTGTTCTCTTTTGCTGCGTATCTACTGAGCCAGCCATTTGCGGTATGGGTGAGCTTTCCATTTCTTTTAAGTGGCTTGATTGCTTTTCGTCACGCAAAAGCGGTCAATTTAGCCAAGCAGCCGAAAGACATTGCACCTATGATGCCACAAGTGGTGCTGTGCTCAATTGCCACTAACTTATTGTTTGCAGTAGTCGTTACAGCTCAAACTCTGATGAGTTAAATACCGCTTGTCATTGCATTGACTTAATGACCCGATATACTCGAAGGAGATGATAAATCCTATGAGAGGCCACACTATGGAATACAGCACGTCTGCTCTATGCGATATTTATATTGATCAAGTCGATGTCGTTGAACCTATGTTTAGTAACTTTGGCGGTCGAGCGTCGTTTGCCGGTCAAATCACGACGGTTAAGTGTTACGAAGATAATGGCATCATTCGCGACATACTCGAGCAAGATGGTATCGGGCGAGTGCTTCTGATTGATGGTGGTGGTTCTCTTCGTCGTGCACTGATTGATGCAGAGCTTGCATCGGTGGCGGAAGAAAATGAATGGGAAGGCATTATCGTTTACGGCTCCATTCGTGAAGTTGATGAACTGGAAGAGATGAGTGTCGGCATTCAGGCCTTAGCCTCGATTCCTGTTGGCGCAAATGCTCAAGGTGTCGGTGAGCTGGATATTCCTGTTAACTTTGGCGGTGTGACGTTCGTGCCGGAAGATTACATCTACGCAGACAACACGGGGATCATCCTGTCTCAAGAACCACTGGATGTGGACTTAGACGTCGAAGAAGACGAAGAGCCAGTTTAGTCTCTAGTGAGCAATATGGATTTAGAAAAGCCGACGCTAACCGTCGGCTTTTTCGTTTCTGTAAGTAAAACGGTTAATCAACTTGAGAAACTTGGACAGTACTGCGCTCGTAACTTGATCATGTAGAGATAACCTAATACCCCGCCTAATACGTTGCCAACAGCAACACCCCAAAACAGGCCTTCCACACCAAAGTAGAAACTGCCCAACCACGCGGTCGGTAAGGTAAAGGCAAAGAGTCTCAAGAAACTCCACATAAAGGCCTTCATCGGTAAATGCAGCGCGTTCAATCCAGATACCAACATCATCACGATACCTTGGAAGCCATAGCTAAACGGCACCACAAGCAAGTAGTGCCACAACAGGTCTCTAACAGTCTCTTCCTGTGAGAAAAGAGCAGAGAGGGGAGTACTTAGTGGCACCATCATGATGAAAATAAACAGCTGGAAAACAATCGCGAAACGCATACTCAAGAAAAGCCCTGCGAAGCTACGCTCGGGGTTCTTCGCACCCATGTTCTGCGCCATGAATGGCGTCAGTACCGAAGTGAGTGCCATTAGAACTAATAATAGTATCGCTTCAATACGCTGAGCTGCGCCATAGGCTGCGACGGCTTCAGTGCCGTGTGAAGACAACATCATCATCAACACTGCTCCAGAGATAGGCGCTAGGGCATTAGAAACCGCTGCGGGAGAACCAATCGAGAGTACTTGCTTCCAATCCTGAAGATAGAAATTAAGGTTGGGCCAAGTGAGCAGTTTCTCTCTTTTCACTAAAACGTAGAGAGAACAGCATAGCGCGCCAAACCAACTGATGCCGCTAGCAATCGCCGCGCCCTGAATACCAAGTTCAGGAAATGGACCCAAGCCAAAGATCAGTAGCGGATCGAGAATGCCGTTAATCAGGCCAGCGACAATCATAATTTTGGCTGGCGTTTTGGTATCGCCAGTTGCGCGAATCGCGCTGTTGCCCGCCATCGGAATCACAAGCAGTGGAATGGTGATGTACCAAATCTGCATGTACTGCTCGATAAGAGGGTGAAGCTCTTTCGCTGCACCAAGCATAGAAAATAGCGGTGCAATGCTTAATAAGCCAAAGGTGGATGCCAACGTCATTAGCGTGACGGCAAGAATCAATGCATGAGTGGTAATGCGCGCTGCCGAGCGGTTTTCGCCTTGTCCAAGCAATCGCCCTACACAAGAGGAAAGACCAACACCAATGCCCATGGTGATGCAGTTAAGTGCAAAAGTAACTGGAAACGTGTAACTGACCGCCGCCAGAGCCTGGGTGCCCAGCAGTGAGATAAAGAAGGTATCAACGAGGTTGAACATTAAAATGGAGATCATCCCAAAGGTCATTGGAATGGTCATTTTTCGCAGCACTTCTGGAATCGAGCCGGTAAGCAGGCCGTGTTTGTCGCGCATCTCTATCCTTAACTACAACTGCGGAGGAGCGCTAAGGATACTGGATTCGATCTACAGATTCTATAGAGACAAAAAAAGGCCAGATTGCGCTGACCTTTAAGAATTCTTCTAGAAGAAAAATTACGCTTTAGCTGCTGCCGCTGCTTTAGCGATTGCTGCAAAGCTCTTAGCGTCTAGAGAAGCACCACCAACTAGAGCACCGTCGATGTCTGGCTGTGAGAAGTAAGCTTCTGCGTTTTCTGGCTTAACAGAACCACCGTATTGGATGATTACTTGCTCAGCAACTGCTGCGTCTTTCTCTGCGATTAGAGCGCGGATAGAAGCGTGGATGCGCTGTGCATCTTCAGCTGTTGCTGCTTTACCTGTACCGATAGCCAGATTGGCTCGTATGCGATGATAGCGTCGTTAAGCGCTTCAACACCGTACGCATCGATAACTGCGTTGATTTGGCGAGCACATACTGCTTCAGTTTCGCCAGCTTCGTTTTGAGCTTCAGATTCACCGATACAGAAAACTGGCTTCAGGCCGTTCTCTTTTAGGAAAGCGAATTTCTTAGCGATGAACTCGTCAGATTCGTTGTGGTATTCACGACGCTCAGAGTGACCGATGATGATGTGAGAAGCACCAAAGTCTTTCAGCATTTCTGGAGACATGTCGCCAGTGAATGCACCGCTGTTGTTTAGGTCAGTGTTTTGTGCACCTAGGATGATCTTGTTACCGCCTTCAGCGATAACACGCTCAGCAAGATCGATGTATAGAGCTGGTGGAGCAACTGCTACGTCAACGCCTGTTACACCTTCTAGTTCCGCATTTAGACCATTTAGTAGCTCAGCTACCATTGCTTTGCTACCGTTTAGTTTCCAGTTACCCATCACTACAGGACGACGCATAGGAATATCTCCGTTTCAATAAATGTAAAAAGGTTTTGAATACAAAATGCTTATTTTCTGTAAAAAATAAACGTAATTTAGAAAGAATATAACAGAATAAATCGAGTAGATCATGATTCCAGTCATGTCTTTATGGCTTCCTTGCAAATGGTAAGAGCTCTATATCAGTGATCGGGCGGGCAGTTCTTAAGTGTATGTCTCGGATTTTCAATCGTTACTTGCTATTAGTGAGTATGAATTGCCCGTTTGGGTGAAAGAAACCCACGAAAAGGAATCACTATGCCGAATCTTGTTATGGAGTACTCAAACTCAGTGGACGAGCGAGTTAATATTCAAGGACTGCTAGAAGATCTACACAATGTCACTTTGCGTTGCGGGTTGTTTGATGTAGGTTCAGTAAAATCTCGTTCGGTTCGTTATCATAATTGGCTTGTGGGTGAAGAAGGCGACAGTGTGGATTTTATTCATATTAGCTTCGAGCTACTGGACGGTCGTACTGAAGAGCAAAAAAGAGATTTGTCTCGCCAGCTATTGGAAGTGCTTACACAACAGGCAAGTCACGTGCGTAGCCTAACCGTCAATATCCGTGATATGGACAAAGCGTGTTTTCAGAAAGTCATTAATTAGTTTGTTTTTAGGTTTTTAAGATGTCGAAAAAAGAGTTGTTGTTTTCATTTCAAGGACGGGTTGGACGTAAAGTCTTTTGGATTTGGAATGTCTGTTATTACCTAGCCATTATGGGCTTTGCAGTTGGTGCGAATAAACTGTTCCCAGACTTTGCACATTTGCTTCTGCCAGTTTTTCTGTTGAGTGTCTTGGTTCCAGACTTAGCGATTACGGCTAAACGTTGGCACGACCGTGACAAGTCGAGCTGGTGGTTACTACTCAACGTACCTCTAGTGATTGGCCGCATGACAGTGCCAGTCGGCGATCCAAGCCTTGAAGCGGGGTCAAGCATGATGCAGGTGGTGACTTCATTGGCGGCATTGGTTTGCGGGGTATGGATCTTAGTGGAATGTGGCTTTTTAGAAGGTACTAAAGGGGATAATCGCTACGGCCCTGAAACCAAATAAACGCACGAACGCAAGAAGAAAAAAGGTTGTTACTCACCAAGTAACAACCTTTTTTGTATTCGAATGGTAATATCCTTCACCTGTGACAGACAGGTCTTACTTTCGAAGTAGGACTTCTTCAACCGTGTGGTTTGAGCCTTTCTTGAGCACCAGCTGAGCACGATCTCGCGTTGGGAGAATATTCTGCTCCAAGTTAATGCCATTAATGGACAGCCATATACTCTTCGCCTTCTCAATCGCTTGCTGCTCGGTTAGCTGAGTGTAGTGATTGAAGTAAGAGCCTGGTTTGGTGAATGCGCCTTGGCGAAATTTCAAAAAACGTTCCACGTACCATTTTTGAATCAGCTCGGGCTGTGCATCGACGAAAAGAGAAAAATCTAAGTAATCAGACAAGAACACACGATGTGGCTCATGAGGGTAGTCCATACCACTTTGAAGCACGTTCAGACCTTCAATGATTAATACATCGGGTTGGTCGACCACTTTCACTTCTTCAGTGATGTCATAAGTCAGATGTGAATACACGGGCGCGGTGACGTTGCGTTTGCCTGCTTTAACATCGGCAACAAACTGAACCAATCGGCGCATGTCATAAGACTCTGGGAAGCCTTTTTGGTCATGATACCGCGATCATTAAGCACTTTGTTGGGATATAAAAAGCCGTCGGTGGTAATCAACTCGACTTTAGGGTGGTTATCCCAACGTGACAATAAGGCTTTAAGAAGACGTGCAGTGGTGCTTTTCCCAACCGCGACACTGCCTGCGATACCGATGATAAACGGTGGCGCAGAGTGAGTATTATCGAAAAATTGGTTGAGAACGTTGTTGCGGCTTTGTCTTGCTGCCACATAAAGATTCAGTAGACGAGCCAGTGGTAAATAGATGTCCACGGCTTCTGTCATGGTTAAGTTTTCATTGATGCCTTGGAGCTCTTTTAAGTCGTCTTCAGATAGGGTCATAGGTACTGCTTTACGCAGCTCGGCCCACTGAGAACGATCAAAAGACATGTAAGGAGTCATACCAATTCCAACATCCATTTACGAAGTAGAGCAGGGAACATACATCAAGCTTGTTATAAAGCAAATAACTTAAGCATGAGATTTCGCTTAAACATCAAATATTGACGCAAAAACAGGCAAATAAAAGAAATACGAATAAAATCGGCTTTTTTTTCAGTTTAACTATTGCAAGGCGTAAAATCATTCAATAGAATGCGCTCCACTTATGCCGACTTAGCTCAGTAGGTAGAGCAACTGACTTGTAATCAGTAGGTCACCAGTTCGATTCCGGTAGTCGGCACCATTTTTCCTTTATGAGAGAAATGGCTTAAAAATTT
>NZ_JYJP01000039.1 GCF_001012815.1 Vibrio mexicanus | reverse complement strand
CACTCGATCTTGAATTAACATCGCTTCTGCCAAGCTTCCCAAACCAGCCTGTTCAAAGTTATCTGCTAAGTTGTACTGCTCTAAGTCATGTTGCTTAGCTTCCCCAGCGCCGACTATTCCGCGACGTAAAGCAGCTGCCACACACGTTTCCAGTCGAACATCGTGCTGCTTTGCTAATGATTGCCAAGCTGCAGTCAGATCGAATTCATCATTAGCCGGGACACTCAATGCTGTGCCATTGGTGACACCATCTTGATAAAAGAACACGCTGACTAGCGTGTGCCCTTGCTCAATGACTGCGTTGGCAAACTGATAAGCACTGAAAGCCGATTGGCTGCCATAGACGCCACCATTAACGACTAATGAGTAGGTCAGTCCACTCACGCTTACTCGTCCTCGGTTTTACGTTGACGGATGTATAGGTAAACAGTGTGCTTTGAGATATTAAGGCGGTCAGCGACTCGGTTAATCGCATCTTTGATGTCAAAGATGCCTTTGTCGTACAGCTCCATCACAATTTGACGGTTCTTCGTATTGTTCGATACTGACTTGTCTGCGTTGATCTCTTCAATCGTGCGCTCAACCGTTTGGTCCACCAGCTCTTCTACATCGCTCGCGAAGTTAACCGATGAAGCCGCTTCTTTCGCTTCTTGGGTAGGCATGAAAGATTGCAATACTTGTGAGAATGGCGCATCAAGATTCACGTTGATACAAAGTAAGCCAATCACACGGTTATCACCGTTACGAATGGCGACTGTGATCGACTTCATCAGCACCCCACCCTTTGCACGAGTGAAGTATGAGCGAGAGAAATTACGTTCTGAGCCTTCAATGTCTTTAAGCATCTTAAGAGCTAAGTCGGTTATCGGTGAACCGACCTGACGACCTGTATTTTCACCATTGGCAATTTTGATTGCTGAGGTGTTTAGGTCTTCCAGTGAGTGAAGAACAATTTCACAGAACGGGCCAATCAAGCTGGCGATACCGTCCACCACCGCTTCATAGGATTGAAGAATAATTTTGTCGTGGTCGCTGAATGGCATCACATTAACTGATTCCATTTCGAGCAACATATCTGCATTTATAGTTTCAGTAGTTGTCACGTGTTCCTAACCTTGCGAAGAAAAAATCAACAAATTGATGTAAGTTTATCAGAAATTTTGAATCGAACCTCACGCAAAGTCACTATCTAGTGATTTAAAACAAGTTTACAGCCGCAAAATAAAAGAGACCTGACAGTGTCAGGCCTCTAAAATTACGAGCTTAATTCAGCTTTTAATCAACGATTACTCTACTGGCTTCTCGATTTTTAGTAGTTCAACTTCAAATACTAACGTCGAGTTTGCAGGGATAGTTGGCGTATCTTGCTCACCGTATGCTAGCTCTGATGGGATAACAAACTTGAACTTCGAGCCTTCACCCATAAGCTGAACACCTTCTGTCCAACCTGCAATAACGCGGTTTAGAGGGAAAGTTGCTGGTTCGCCACGATCGTATGAGCTATCGAATTGAGTGCCATCGATCAACGTACCTTTGTAGTGCACTTGTACTACATCTTCAGCACTTGGTTTCTCACCTTCGCCTTCAGTCAATACTTGGTATAGAAGGCCAGTATCCGTTTTCATTACGCCTTCTTGCGCTTCGAACTCTGCACGGAACTCTTCACCAGCTTTCTTAGCTTCTTCTGCTTTCGCAGCGTATTGCTCTTGCATCTTCTGTTGAACACGCTGATCTAGGCCTTCAAGCGCTAGACGTGTTTCTTCTTCGTTTAACTCTGCGCTGCCTTTGAAGACATCTTCAATACCTTTAAGGACAAGGTCTTTATTCAGATCGATACCAATTTCGCTTGGCTTTTCGATGCTTGTGCTTAGGTAGTTTGCAAATGAAACACCGATCGCGTAAGCCGCCTTGTCATCATCCGTTTTAAAGTGTACCGCTTTACCTGTTTCAGCTTGAACTTGCTCAGCTGCTGGTGCTACTTCCGCTTTTGGCTCTTCTTCTTTTTGACAGCCAACCGCTAACATTACTGTTGCTGCAAGCAGTGACACTTTAAACATTGATTTCATTGAATTCTCCAATATGTAGGGTAACTTCAGTTGTTGTCCACAATTATGCCATTAGTTATGGTACGTACAACCAACTTGTACCAATATAGCTATATGTTTAGGAATTTTCCTCAAAACTTGAGAGTCGAGTAAACCGAATGCGATTCATTGTTAAGTTATTTGTATTCTCTTTTGTCATCACTGCGTTAAATGGGTGCTTTTTCTCCAGTAAGCATGATGAACGCTGGGAACTAGAACCTAACGGTTCCACCAGTTTTGCTCTGTCGAGAGATGGGCGCTTCGCACTTGTCTACTCTAGAGAGCATCAACTCGTACTGTGGGACCTCAAAGAGAACAACAAGCTAGCAGAACTCGGCGAACAAGATCCCCAAGCGAGCACTGTTTCTCGGATCCGGATCTCAGATAACGGTCGATACGCAGTCACTGCAACCCAAATGAATTTTGCCGTCTGGGATTTGTCCTGGACTCAGGCCGAGGGCTTATGGTCAATCTCAGATGGTCTCATTCGCGATATCGACATCTCAAGTAATGGGCAACAAGTCTTACTTGGCTTAACCAATGGAAAGGCCATATACGTAGACTTAGTCACCGGACGCCGATTAGAGTTCCTCGCGCACAATGAAAAAGTCAATTCCGTGGCTTTGTCACCCAATGGACGCTTTGCCCTTACTGGGGGTAACGACTACTTTGCTTATCTTTGGAGCACAGAAACAGGCCAAATCATTCAAGAGTTCGAACATGAACAAAGGGTCAATCGCGTGGCTTTGCATCGCGATGGTGAGCTTGCTTTTACCTCTGATGGCGGCAATCAAGCAACAGTCTGGGAATTACCTAGTGGTGAAGCGAAAGCGAGGTTGAGCAGCTTTTCGCGACAGCTCATCTTTTCCGCGGCACGATTTTCTGATGATGGGTCAAAGCTTGTCACCGGTACCCCATCCAGCCGAGTCATGGTTTGGGATACAAGCACGGGTAAGCGAATTGATGGATTTGAAGCCGAACCTTTAAAAGAGACTCGCCCTCCGCGAGCAGTCGTGTATGATGCTGCTTTTGATAACCAGCAGCGTGTAATCTCAGCGACTTCCGCGGGAATTGCCCAAGCTTGGACATTGAGTGAATAGAAGTAACCACTATGACTGAAAAAAATACTCAAGCACTTGAAAACCGTATCAACGATTTGGAATGCCAAATGGCCTTCCAAGAACAAACGATCGAAGACTTAAATGCGGCGTTGAGCAGCAACAGCTGCTCATTACTAAGATGCAAGATCAGATGAAATATGTAGTGGGTAAGGTGAAAAATATGGATACGCCTAATATGGCCGATCCTTCAGAAGAGACTCCACCTCCGCATTACTAAATCGCTAGGTTAGATAAAAAAGTAAATGATCACCAACCCGCTCACTACTAAGCAGCCGCCAATACGTCGTAATTGATTGTCTGGTTGGCGGCTAAGCTCAGCGATCATTGCTCGCCAACCATTTGGTGCTATTAGTGGCCCTAAGCCTTCTATCACCAGCACTAACCCAAACGCTAACCAAATCGAATTCGACATGTTTATTTTCCCCTAGTTTGTCGACACAAAAAGAAAAGGCTCCTAACAAGGAGCCTTATTATTATCTAACATCAAGTATCTAAATATCGCTTACTTAGCAGCTGCACCGTTCGCGTTATTCATGTACTGGAAGAAGTCACTCTTCGGATCCAGTACTAGGATATCACTCTTCTCGCTAAATGATTTCTCATACGCTTTCAGTGAGCGAATAAATCCAAAGAACTCTGGATCTTTGCTGTATGCATCTGAGTAGATCTTCGCAGATTCTGCATCCGCTTCACCGCGTGTTACACGAGCCGTTCTGTCAGCTTCAGCAAGAACCTTAGCCACCTCTAGCTCAGCTTGAGCACGGATAACTTCAGCTTTCTCACGACCTTGAGAACGGTGACGACGAGCAACCGATTCACGCTCTGCACGCATACGGCGATAGATTGACTCACTGATTTCGTCAGGAAGGTTGATTTTCTTCATACGGAAATCAACAATTTCTACACCCAAATCGGCCATTGCGCTTTCAGTTGTGCCTGAAAGAACATTTTCCATGATCTTGTCACGCTCACCATCAATCTCAAGCGCTTGAAGCGCAGCTTCAGTTGCCACTTCTTCATCGATCTCAGCAGAATCTGGTAGTACATCCTCATTACGAGGGCCCGATACGATCTGCTTGATTTCACGTGAACCAATTTCAGAACGAAGAACGTCCATTACCTTACGCTCAAGCAGGGCTTCTGCCGTTAGGTTGTTACCACCACCCGTTGTTAGGTAGAAACGACCAAAGTCAGAGATACGCCACTTCACGTAGGTATCGATCAGAACGTCTTTTTTCTCAGACGTTACAAAACGATCGGTACGACCTTCCATTGTTTGGATACGCGCATCTAAAGTTTTCACGCGATCAAACAGTGGCATTTTGAAATGTAGGCCCGGTTCGTAGATACGAGATACACCATTGTCATCAAGTACACGGCCAAAACGAATAACCATGCCACGCTCGCCTTCTTCCACAACGAAGACAGACATAAGAAGCAGTGCTAACGCAACAACCAGTACAGGGATCATTAACTTACGCATTACTAGTATCTCCCTTGACGCGAATCGTTAGAACGAGTTGAGCTTGAGCCAGAAGTCGTTGATTGAGTTTCTAACTCAATATTGTCGTAAGACGCTGAAGACTTCGATTGACGCTTAGTTTGCGTTTGACCTTCTTGACCTGCCAACTTATCAATTGGTAGGTAAAGCAGGTTACCGCTCGACTCTGAATCAATCAGTACTTTCGATGTGCTTGAGTACACTTGTTCCATCGTATCTAGGTACAGACGGTTACGCGTCACTTCTGGTGCCGCTAAGTACTCTGGAAGTAGCTTTTCAAACTGCGCCACTTGACCTAAAGCTTCGTTTACTACGCGCTCAGAGTAACCTTGTGCTTCTTTCTTAAGACGCTCAGCACGACCCGTTGCTTTTGGTAAGATGTCGTTTCGGTAAGCTTCTGCTTCACGCTCGAAACGCTCTTCATCCTCACGAGCCGCGATTGCATCATCAAACGCATCTTTAACTTGCTCTGGTGGACGTGCAGACTGGAAGTTCACGTCTACAATCACGATGCCCATATCGTAAGCATCAACAATGTCGTTCAGAGTCTCTTGAGTACTTTGACGAATCTGTTGACGACCACTTGTTAGGATGCTGTCCATCAGTGAGTCACCGATTACTGCACGCAGTGCAGAGTCTGTCGCTTGACTCAAGCTGTCATCAGCATTGGTTACCACATAGAGGTATTTGTACGGATCAGCGATTCGGTACTGTACATCCATCGCTACCGTCACAACGTTCTCGTCTTTGGTAAGCATCAAACCCGATGAACGCAGTGAGCGAATCGCTTGTACGTTAACGGCAGTGACTTCATCGATAAAACGAGGGCGCCAGTTCAGACCTGGATCGACCACGCGATCGTATTTACCAAGACGCAGAACAACACCGCGCTCAGCTTCACCAATTGTATAGAATCCGGAGAAGACCCACACCGCAATGGCAAGAACAGCGATAATGCCAAAACCAATGACACCGCCTCCACCATTCGATGATGAACCACCACCTTTCTTACCAAACTTTCCACCCAGCTTTTGACTCAGTTTACTAAACACTTCGTCTAAGTCTGGCGGTCCTTGATCACGACCGCCGCGATTATTGTTGTTGCCCCAAGGGTCATTATCGCGGCCGTTATTGCCGTTATTATTACCAGGCTCATTCCACGCCATTAGAAAGCTCCATGATTAGATATGACGTTATACTGTAGCAGTCCTTTAAGTAACTATAAAGTCACGTAAAACTGCCTCTTCTCTTTTTTCAAGTCTAGACCAATCTACTTGTTGCAATCTTACATCTATCAACAAGTTACCTTCTTGGTCATATTCTTCGCTTTGAATGCACTTCATTTGGAAGAATGTACTGCGAATTCGGCCTTGATGCTGTGGTGGAATTCGCAACTGATACTGAACCATCTGACTTGCAAGTCGCTCTGTGAGCGCTTCAAACAACAGTTCAATACCCAAACCTTGCATTGCCGATACCCAGACAGTGGTAGGATTACCGTCTTCGTCACGATCAATACGTGGCGACTGCCCATCTAGATTATCGATTTTGTTCATGACGACTAACGTCGGGATCTCGTGTGCATCGATCTCCTCTAAGACTTCATGAACTGCGTGAATATTCTCACGAAAACGGTCATCACTCGCATCAACAACATGTAACAAAATGTCAGCTTCTTGCGTTTCTTGTAATGTTGCTTTGAACGCAGCGACCAGATCGTGTGGAAGATGACGAATGAAACCTACAGTGTCCGCTAGGATCGAAGGGCCAACTTCAGCCAATTCAATCTTTCTTAACGTAGGATCCAATGTTGCGAATAGCTGATCAGCCGCATAAACGCCCGCTTCGGTTATTCGATTAAATAGTGTCGATTTACCTGCGTTGGTATATCCAACTAGTGAGATTGTTGGGATCTCAGCCCGATTTCTTGCACGGCGACCTTGCTCACGCTGCTTTGCGACTTTCTCTAAACGACGCAAAATTGTCTTAATACGATCACGCAATAATCGACGGTCGGTTTCTAGCTGTGTCTCACCAGGGCCTCGTAAACCGATACCACCCTTCTGCCTTTCAAGGTGAGTCCAACCACGAATCAAACGAGTCGAAATATGACGAAGTTGTGCAAGTTCAACTTGCAGTTTACCTTCGTGTGTTCGAGCACGTTGAGCAAAAATATCCAAAATCAGACCGGTACGGTCTAGGACACGGCACTTACACAGTGCTTCAAGGTTGCGTTCTTGGGCAGGAGACAGAGCATGGTTAAAGATAACAATATCCGCGCTAACAAGCTGAACAGCTTGGGCGATTTCTTGAGCTTTACCTTCTCCGACATAGTATTTAGGGTGTGGTGATTGACGGCTACCTGTAATGACTTGTAGCGTCGACACACCAGCAGAAGAAACAAGCATTTCACATTCGCTTAGATCTTCCCACTCACCCTCTTGCGTGAAGTTGATATGAACAAGTACGGCTCGCTCACCGGCTTCATAACGGTCAAACAAGCAATCAACTCCTTAAACTATTAATATTGATAATTAATCTTCTGATTTATCTTGACGATCTGACGAAGGACGCTCGCCACTGTGATGACTTACAGCACGTGCTGGTACCACAGTTGAAATCGCGTGCTTGTAAACCATTTGGTTAACGGTGTTTTTCAGAAGGATCACGAACTGATCAAAAGATTCGATCTGACCTTGTAGTTTAATACCGTTCACAAGGTAGATAGATACTGGGATACGTTCACGACGTAGAGCGTTTAAAAACGGGTCTTGTAAAGATTGCCCCTTAGCCATTTTATTTTCCTTATTTTAAATTTTGTTGTAATTATTTAGCTAGTGGTTCACTGCAGTTCGTTGCGTTTGCATCTGAGCTAAACGAATCATAATCACCCTTTCGAATACTGTTATGATGGCAAGTCCATCAAAATTCAAGTACTCGATCCTCAACAGGGTGTATTCACGCAAAAGCGATCACATTATACACAGCTAAACTATTCAGATGCTATTGCATTTGAAACAGTTTCTAACGCCTCATCAATGTTTTCGCTATCCAACCAAGTTAAATTATCCCAGCTGCGCAACCAGGTAATTTGTCGCTTGGCCAATTGGCGGGTTGCACAGATTCCACGGAAAATCGCTTCATCCAGTGTGCTGTTCCCATCCAAGTAGTCCCACATTTGCCGATAACCGACACAACGAATAGAAGGAAGATCAGGATGAAGATCTTCACGAGCATATAAAGCTCGCATTTCATCTTCAAAACCGGCTTCTACCATCTTTTCGAATCTCAGTTCAATTCGGCGGTGGAGCTCTGCCCTTTCCTTGGGAGCTATAGCAAACTGCTCTACTCGAAACGGCAGGGTTTCCCCTTTAGTTTGAGTTAGCTCAGTAAGAGTTTTACCTGAAATCCGATAAACTTCCAATGCCCTTGATAATCTTTGCGGATCATTTGGATGAATTCTTGCTGCTGAAACAGGATCGATTTCAGCTAATTGATCGTGCAGCACTTGCCAACCTAGCGTCAATGCCTCTTGTTCAATTTGCTTACGTATTTCAGGGTTTGCAGCTGGAAGTGGTGACAAACCTTCCAGTAACGCTTTGTAATACAGCATAGTTCCACCCACCAGCAGTGGGATTTTCCCTTCTGCGACAATGGCGTTCATCTGCTCAAGTGCGTCGCGACGAAAGTCGGCTGCAGAATATGACTCGGCAGGATCACGAATGTCGATAAGACGATGCGGAGCCAAGCTTTGCTCTCGTTCATCGGGTTTCGCCGTTCCAATATCCATGCCTTTATAGATCAATGCCGAATCGACACTGATAATTTCGATCGGGTACTTCTGTCGTAAACGAATCGCTAACTCGGTTTTGCCTGATGCGGTTGGCCCCATTAAAAAAATGGCCAAAGGTAGTTCTTTATTCATAGTTCTTTTTTAAGTTAGCAAACGGTTTTAATTCACGAGCAACTGGTTAATCGTGGATGAAAAATCGACGGAAGTGACAAATCGTCGGTCATCTAAAGGTAGTTGACCCTGCCAAAGCATTTCTAGTTCCGCAATAATTTGAATTGCTTCAGATAAAGTGTAGTCAGGTTTTGCTTCAGTCACATGATCCGCTAACCAATCGGACATCTGTTCGACGCTAAGTTGCTCGTTAGCTTGAGATGAAGCGAGGTAAGATAGCAGATCTGACACGATCTGTTGTATGTTTTGTTGCCTTAATGGTGCAGGCACGCCCATCACCATGAGATTATTCGATCCTCGCGCTTTGAGTTGAATGCCCAACCTTTCAAAACTTGTTTGATATTGCGCCGACAGATCCACGAGATCAGCCGAGATCTTCATTGAGAGTGGGACTAACAATGGCTGAGCCTTCAAAGGCTCCGTCGAACAAGACAATTGCCCACGCACTCGATACCATTGCGCTCGCTCTAAAGAAACCAAAGCAACACCTTCCTTGCTCCCCATCACTAGATAACGTGAGTCCACGACAGAAATCGCCTTACCGAGTTGAGTAATCACAACCGGCTTTGAAGGCGAAGTGACTACGGATTCAGTATTTAGAGGCTTTGAGGCTGTCGTTTCCGTCTCGAAATCCGGTGTTTTCATCAGCTCTTGATAGGCTGCGAGCTCTTGTTTAGACGGAGAGTCTTTGCGTATCGCGTCTTTAGCTTGTGTTCGACCATTTCCAGACGGTGATTTCGCAGCTGGCGCCTGGTTTACCCAGTCTGAGCGCTGGCTTGGCGCTGAGTCGGCAATATGGTGTGACTCACGCTGAGATTCAAACCCTGCCCTACCCGGATAATCAGGCGTGTTCTCGATAGCTTGAAATACTCGCTCCGGAACAACGCTTTCAGACTCTACTGCCGATGATGTAGTTTGAGGCGGCAGTACCTGAACCGACATTTGGCTTGGCGTCAAATCACTCTGATTTTCACTACTTTCACGTTCACTATTTTCGTGTTCAGTCTCGCGATAGAAAGCAGACTCATTGACGGGCTGCGCCTCTAAGTGACGAGTTTGAGACAGGGCATCGCTAAGCGCTTGGTAGATAAAGTCATGCACCAAACGGGCTTGGTGAAAACGCACTTCATGCTTTGCAGGGTGAACATTAACATCCACTTGATGCGGGTCGAGTTCGATAAACAGTACATAAGTCGCGAACTGATCAGGGCGCAAACTCGTTTCGTAGCTTTGACGAATAGCGTGGTTGATGAGTTTGTCTCTCATCATACGTCCATTCACATAACAGTACTGTAAATCACTTTGCTGCCTTGCCCCTTCAGGTGTGGTAATCCAACCATGTAATTTAAGGCCTTGATGCTCAAGCTCAATCTTGAGCATGTTACGCACAAATGGATTGCCACATACCGCAGCAATACGCTTCTCGGCTTGAATGTCATTCTTCGCCGCTCGGTATTGGCGAATCACTTTTCCATTGTGGCGCAAGTTTAAAGTCACATCAAAGCGACTCAGGGCAATGCGTTTTAGCAGCTCGTCGATATGAGTGAATTCAGTTTTCTCAGTTCGAAGGAATTTGCGGCGCGCAGGAGTGTTGAAAAACAAATCCAGTACTTCAACCGTCGTGCCAATTGGGTGGGCAGCAGGTTGCAGTTTGACCTGCATGTCTCGGCCTTCACTGTATGCAGACCAAGCTTCTGACTGAGTCGCGGTTCTCGAGGTGATGGTTAAGCGGGAGACAGAACTGATACTCGCTAGCGCTTCTCCACGAAAGCCTAAGCTAATAATGGCTTCTAAATCATCGAGCGTATGTATTTTCGATGTTGCATGGCGACTCAGCGCAAGGCCAAGTTCATCTTTTACGATGCCTTTGCCGTTGTCGCGCACTCGAATAAGTTTGGCGCCGCCCTTTTCAATCTCAACATCGATTTTAGTAGCGCCAGAATCCAAACTGTTTTCAACCAGCTCTTTCACGACGGAAGCGGGCCTTTCGACCACCTCACCAGCCGCGATTTGGTTGGCAAGACGAGCTGGTAAGATTTTAATGGTCATGATTTGCTACTTATTCGGAATTATCAACACTTGGCCAATGGCCAGTTCATCGGATCGCAGCTTGTTCGCTTGGCGAATGCTACTTACGGTGACGCCATATTGACTGGCGATCTTACCTAGAAACTCACCGCGCTTCACTTTGTGCTTTCTTACCGGAAGATCTTTCAAGCTCACCGTAATTTTCAGTTTTTGTCCGACTCTTAAGGTATCACTCTTAAGCTTGTTTTCACGTTTTATCGAAGCCACTGAGACCTTATACTGATTGGCGATTTTGCCAAGGAAATCACCCGATTTAACGGTATGAGTAATAGTCTTAGTTTCCACTGTATTCGGGCTTGATGACGTAACCGACACTGCTTGGCTTGAACTTGGGATCTTCAGAATTTGTCCAATCGCTAAACTGGTGCTCTTCAAGTTATTCGTTTTCATCAACACATTGGTGGTTGTACCGAACTTCTTAGCAATCGCTGACAACGAATCACCACGCTTCACTTTGTACGTTTGAGCCTTCGCTTGAGCACTGAATGATGTGCCTTCTGGTGGGTTATCTTTTAAGTAACTCACTACCGCTTTTGTTATCGCTCTCGCAAGCTTGTCTTGGTGAGAACGTTGGAAAAGTAACTTTTCTTCTTTCGGGTTAGAGATAAAACCTGTTTCTACCAAAACCGAAGGTACACGCGGCGAACGTAGTACCGCCAAACTGGTATTAATCGGCTTAGAGTTGTGCAGCTTCGTCACTTTGCCCATTTCAGATAAAATTTCAGTCGCCAGTTTATAGCCTTCTTTTTGAGAATGGCTGAACTGCAGATCCAGTAATGTTTGGTTAACGTTTTTGTCGTCAAAATTACTGGCGAGAGCTGCACCACCACCCAGTAACTCTGATTGCTTTTCTTTATTCTCGATCCAACGAGCAATCTCCGTATTCGCGCGTCTAGTATTCAATACGAACACTGAACCACCCTTTGGCTGCGGAGTGGTAAAAGCATCCGCATGGATAGAGATCAGTAGGTGAGCATCATTTTCACTGGCAATGGCAACACGGCGGTTCAAGTTAACAAAGTAGTCACCATTACGAGTCAATCTCGTTTTAATACCAGGCACTGCATCAAGCTGCGCGGCAATCTTTCTCGAAATACTTAAAACCGCGCTTTTCTCATATTTTCCTGATGGCCCAATCGAACCAGGGTCCTCACCACCGTGGCCAGGGTCAATCACAATGACGATTTCAGAAGGCGCTTTCACTTGAGAGATGTCTTTACTTACCGTCGGCGCTTTCGGCTTAGTGGCTCAGCTTTTGATACGCCATGAGGGAAGTCCACGACTAAGCGATGGCCGTATTGCCTCCGGGAGTAGGCGCCAACTTAAATAGCTCAGGTTTAACCTGCTTCTTGAGTTCGAAAACCAGACGATACGTTGACTTTTCTGGTGGAGAGCTTTTTCGAACACGCGACAGAACAGGGCTATCCTTAACCACAACGGGAAGTTTGGTATTCAAAGTGGTCTTCTTTAAGTCCACCACCAAACGATTCGGGCTCGTTAGAGTGAAATAGCTGTACTCGACCTCAGATTTAAGGTCGATAACCACACGTGTTTCATCCGGTGAAGGCCACACTCGAAACCCTTCAAGTGAGTTAGCCAATACCGCATTTGAAAAGAGAGATAGAATTAAGGTGCAGACAACAAACCACACCTTCTTTAGCTTGGCGATCAAGATAGCTCCAATTGACTCAATAACGCACGTCCATACTCATTATTGGCCGTAAGCAACGCTTCTCGCTGTTCGCCAACATATCGCAGTTCAAGGTCCATATCTGCTTTTGGCAGTAGACCTTCGCCTTTCTCGGGCCATTCAACCAAACAGATCGCATCCGGTGTAAAATAATCACGAATGCCCATGAACTCTAGCTCTTCAGGATCGGCCAACCGGTACAGATCAAAATGGTATACCTGCCAATCTGCAAGCTGGTACGGTTCTACCAAAGTGTAAGTAGGACTTTTGACATTTCCTTGATGCCCTAATGCACGAATAAAGCCACGACTAAAGGTTGTTTTGCCCGCACCAAGATCGCCATGAAGATAGATCGTAGTTTGTTGCGAGCAAAGAGTCGCTAAAGCATTTCCCAGTTGGATTGTTGCTTGTTCGTCAGTTAGGGAAAATTGTTTCGTGCTCATGAATAACATTCTCTATGGTTTGAATAGATGACTATATAAAAATCATATGAAGAGGAATAGTAAACTGGGTTGGAATTGAGAGACAAGCTCTCATATGTAAGTAAACCGAAAATATTGCAAATTCGTTAGATCATTTGCAGTTTCTGAGGCTAGATCCCTGATCTAAGATCTTGTAAGATCCCGCCCCTTATTTCGAGTACCGTGCCATGGACTACCAAGATCTTGCAAACAACATCAAGCAGTGGGCAAAAGAGCTTGGCTTCCAAAAAGTCGGCATTACCGATGTTGATCTTTCTGAGCACGAAGCCACACTTCAAACTTGGCTCGATAATGGCTATCACGGTGAAATGGATTGGATGGCAAGACATGGCATGATGAGAGCCCGCCCTGACGAACTTCATCCTGGTACAATTAGAGTCATCAGTGCTCGTCTTAACTACTTACCTCCAGATGCACAGTTTGCATCGAACCTAAGTGACCCCACACAAGCGTATATCAGTCGCTACTCGCTAGGGCGCGACTATCACAAACTTGTACGAAACCAACTCAAGAAGCTTGGGCAGAAGATAGAAGCGGAAGTTGGAGAGAGTATTGGCTTTCGACCTTTTGTCGACTCAGCCCTATTCTGGAACGCCCATTGGCGCAAAAAGCCGGATTAGGCTGGACAGGTAAACACTCTCTCATCCTCGATAAAGAGGCAGGCTCTTGGTTCTTCTTAGGAGAGCTACTGGTTAATATTCCTCTTCCTGTCGATGAGCCCTCACAGGATGAATGCGGTAAATGTCGAGCGTGCATTACTTCCTGCCCAACTCAAGCCATTGTTGAAGACACTATCGTTGATGCTAGACGATGCATTTCCTATTTAACGATTGAGTTTGATGGTGTTATCCCAGAAGAATTTCGTAAACCAATGGGCAATCGCATTTATGGCTGTGACGACTGCCAACTAGTCTGCCCGTGGAACCGATTCGCCTCAGTGACTGAACAAGAAGATTTTCATCGCAGAGAGGCGTTAGAACCCGCAGATCTCGTTACCTTATTTAACTGGACAGAGACAGAATTTCTTGAGTCCATGCAAGGGTCAGCTATTCGCCGTATCGGTCATTTACAGTGGTTGCGTAATCTTGCAATCGCCATGGGGAACGCTCCTTACTCAACAAAAATCATTGATGCCTTAGAAAAACGTCTACACTTAAGCTCGATTCTGGATGTTCATATCGAATGGGCCCTGGACCAGCAAAAGCAACAACTAGAAAAGGTCACACCAGCTTTAGGAACGCAGCAGCAAAGACTCATTCGAATTATTGAGAAAGGACTTCCAAGAGATGCATAAGCACTCATAACCACTAGTTGCATCAATAATTTGATTTGGCTCTAAAAAACTGCGTATGTGGAAAAAAAACAAAAGTTCGCTTGATTTAAGGAATATTTGGAAAGTTAGCCACAATGGCAATAAATGATTAGGATCAAAAAACAATCACTTAATGATCTTCCCTTGTCAGATTAACACGCAAGGAAATAACAACTAAAACCATAAAATACAATAACTTATAAGCAATTCGTAAATTAAGCTCTTCAGTTCGTAATTAAATGATCTTTCTAGACGCAGCTCAAAAACTGGCGTTAATCCTTGTTACCCACCAAGTTATCCACAGACAAGAATATGTGGATAAGTCTGTTAATTAGATATAGAAAAACACCCGAAAGCCATATCTTTAAAGGGCTTCGAGCTTCAGTTAATTAAGCTTGGGTCAGAGGTATAGAGTACCGTTTGGTAGGTTCTATATTCTTATGTGGGGTTTATGCTTCTCAGCATTATAAAGAGCGGTATTCAAGCGTAGATACTTGAAAGAAGTTGGAGCGACCTAAACCTTGCTAAGGAAGCGCTCAATAAACTGAACTAGTGTCGCATGTTCTCATAAGAGAATTGGTTGCGGGGGCCGGATTTGAACCGACGACCTTCGGGTTATGAGCCCGACGAGCTACCAAGCTGCTCCACCCCGCGTCCGTATTGT
>NZ_JYJP01000038.1 GCF_001012815.1 Vibrio mexicanus | reverse complement strand
CGAGTATGGCAGATTCCAAACTCACCACCCAATCCCACTCAGCCTGCAGCGTTTCAGCGCTTGCCGTGCTGAGTGGCAACGCGAACAAACCTAACCACCACGCTCGCGCCATCTATAGCTCCAGATCCGAATTACGGCTTAAGTACGCAGGGTTGTAGTACTTGTCATCCAAAGCCATAGGTTGAACATCTTGATATTCAATCACGGTCTTTTTCGCTGGTTGAATTTGATCGAGCAAAGTCATTTCCACCACACGCTTTTGACCTGAACGGTCCCCTTCGGTAAACCAAGCTTGTTTAGCAAGCTTGCCGGAGCGAAGGTAAAGATCCGCTTTGATTGGAAAATCGTTACTTGCATCAAGCCATAAATCAATGGCCTGATAACTCGCGCCCCCGTTTTTGCAATCAACTTGAGCTGGTTTGCAGTAATAGGTGCTAAGTCGCTGTTTGCAATTTCAACTTGCGTCTCTCCAACCCATTCGCCTTGGTAGTCTTCACTCCATGTCAATGTGGAAATGTCGCCAACCGATGCCTCTCCAAGCAATTTCTGCATCGGTGTAATACGGATTGGACGGCGGCTCTTAGGCATTAACAACCAATAGTTGTCGCCCAGCATCAACATCTTTTGGCCAGCTTCAACTTGCGATTTAAACAACACCAAAGATTCGCGGTCTGGACGTGTGTAGACATGGTATTGACGAGTTTTGTCTAACTCACCGTTTTGATAGAGCTTAACTTCCGATACGACTTTGGCCGAACTTTCATCCAGACGATAGTTATCTGCATTTTTGATCATTGCTGTCACATCTGGGTTAGCAGCAAAGCTGATGGAAGAGAAAAGCGCAGCGGCAGCGATGGACGTTGTTAGTAATTGCTTAAACATAGATTAAAGCCTCTGTAATTGGTTTATTCACGCCTTTTCTTGCAGACAGCCAAGCTGCAAAGATACAAATGATGGCAACTCCTAGCCCAGCATAAATAACTAACTCCGGTGAGAAGTAGATGCTGAGTGGATAGCTTTCGGTTCGACCCGGGGGTGGTGGCATTTGCACTTCGAATACCATCAAGAACACAGATGCTGCTGCGGTAAAAATTGCACCAATTAGCGAGCCAAACAGGGCAAGCAAAGCCGCTTCTCGCATAAACCCTGAAATCACCTCTTTTGGATAAGTTCCAAGTGCCGAAAGTGTGCCAATTTCGCGAGTACGCTCCGTCACCGACATGGTCATTGTGTTGAACAACGCAACAAACACGACTAATGCCATTACTGCTCCCATGATGCCGAAAATGCGGTCATACAGATTCTTTACTTTGACATAGAAAAACGCACGATCTTGCCAAGGTGTAATCTCGATATCCTGCGCTAAAATCATGTTGTTGAGTTTAGTCTCGACCCACTGCTGGGTTGCTGCTGTGTGATGAGTATCAAACAAGAACACCGACAGCGTACTGACTCGATCGCTCGCCAATAGGTCTTGGGCAGAGGTAATGTGCAAATAGAGCTGACGCTTATCAAGCTCAGGCACACCCGTTGAGTAAATGCCTCGAACTTTAAAGTCCACCGCGTTCAACGCCCCGTCACTGGTCGTCGCCAGTAGCGTTACCCAATCTCCGATCCCCACGTTAAGGTTTCTCGCTAAGTCCACACCCAACATGACTTCAGGTTCACCGGCGTCATAGCGAGGTGATTGAATGTTAGAAAGTGTCTTACCTTCGCGAACGTCTAAGAAAGGCCCTTTCATATCGAACTCTCGCTCATTGACACCCGTTGCAACGAAGATGGTCGACTTCATTCCATTGGACACAAGCCCCGAGAACTCAATTCTTGGTTGGACACCACGCACGCTATCGTTCGTTAATAGTTGCTTGGTTATCTCGTCTGCGTCACTGATCCCGTTCGCAAGCGGCACCTCTTCATCTTTCTCGAAGAACCCCGGCTGACTTAAGGTCAAATGCCCCGTATCACGAGCGGTCGACTCTTTTAATGATTCATAGGTATACAATCCAAACCCACCTGCACTGGTTAGCGCAAACACCGCGATAGCAATGATTAAAATGGATAACAGACTGCGTCGCCCATTTCGCTGCAAATTTAGATGCGCGATTCGATATGCGTTTGGAATTAACTTGCCCATCTCAACTCCTCCGAGGACAATTCACCATCAATTAGGTTGATGGTGCGGTCACACTGGCTTGCCATACGCTGGTCGTGAGTTGCCACAACGAACGTAGTTCTCATTTCATGGCCTAAGGTTTTCATCAGCTCAATAACAACATTAGCGGTATGGCTGTCTAGGCTTGCAGTTGGTTCATCAGCCACCACAAGTTGCGGCTTGTGGACCAATGCTCGAGCGATTGCCACCCGTTGCTGCTGCCCACCCGATAGATTGTCTGGCTTGTGATCCAGGTAGTCGCTCAAACCCACCTTCGCCAAGATTTCTGTGGCTCGCTTTTGCTGTTCTTTGGCGCTGTAACCATTGAGCATTAAGGGGTAGCAAACATTTTCTAACGCTGTCATCACTGGAACTAAATTAAAGCGCTGGAACACAAATCCAAGCTGAGTTCGACGCAGTTTCGCCGCTTGTATTGCATCTGTTGGGTATGGCGTGCCATTCAGTGTCACTTGCCCAAGATAGGCTTGGTCCAACAAACCTAATATATTCAATAGTGTACTTTTGCCAGAGCCTGACGGGCCACACAATGCAACCATCTCGCCCTTCGCTATTTCACCACTCACGCCAGCTAGTGCTCTAACCTGCTGATTACCTAATCGATAGGTTTTTTCAATTTGATTGAATACCAACATAATGCCTCCTTAAGCTGCATCTGCAATAATGGCTCTAGCTTGAGTCGTCATTGGGTCGGTGTCGTCATTTCGCGTCATTACTTCAAGCCATTGATTAGCTTGTTTCAAGTCTTCCGCACGAATCGCTGCCTCAATGGCATAGAAGTAAACCCAAGAAGATGCTGGGAATGGCTGCTGCTGAAACTCAGGGTCAGCAAGTAGGTCTAGGAAAAGATCGTAACCACGCTCGAAGTGATTAAACATGTCAGGCAATGATGTGTAGGTAGATGCAGCAATTGCCGTTGCTAAGTGAGATGCAGGTAGGCCTTGTCTTACCTCTTGGTCATTAACAAGTGAACCTTCAGAGATCAAAGACAGACCTTTAGCGATGGTCGCAAGCCCTTGCTCTGTGTACTTCATTTTATTCCAAGGCATGTAAGCATCGCGCCCCATCATGGTTTGTGTACTACCCAGATACACCATACTCAATGCATCTGCCCCTTGGCTGTCCATCTGGCTCTTCAATTTTTCAATCACAAACTCAACCTGGTCTTCATCGCCCATTGCCGCCTGATTATATTGTTCAATAAGCGCTTCGCTTGGTGCAGCATAGACGCTCGAGATGCTTAACAGCCCCGCTGCGATTGCTGTGCTTACATTGAGCCTTGTGCTACGCAAGATTCGCGCAGCTATAGATGTGTGTTCCATGTTCGTTCCCTCGTGGTTCAAATTTTATACCCAAGTAGCCTCAAGATGCGTGGTTCAGCGAGCATTGCCTAGTTTGCAAACGCGGCAACGATTCGACAATCTAGTGGTTCTAAATTGAGAATCGTTAACAAAGTATGCAGGCTAGGCAAACTCGCCCTTCGGGAGCGTGTCACGGGTTCAATTTCTGCGTTAAATGACTTGGAAAGAACTCGTTATTCCGCTGCGTCATTTGCCTTGAACTTGAACCCGTGACAACGCTCTGAATCCTGCATCTTGAAGTCACTTGGGTATACGCTATTAAGTTAACGAGGTTTCATCGCCCATGTAGGGCAATGCGATGAACGGTTGTTATCTGGATTGAACGGTTAGAATGTGGCGTTAATGGATCAGATTGGATGCAAACGGAACATAATTGGTGCGAATGGTTAAAGAGATTCCCAGAGAAAAACTGAACGATGAATACAAAAAGAGCCAGCATAATACTGGCTCTTGGGAGTTCGATTATAGATAAGCTTATGGCACACCGTGACCTTTAGAAGCGACCCAAACTCGGTACCATTGCTCGCGGGTTAGCTCAATACCCAATGAATCAACGGCAGCCTTAACGCGGTCAATCTTACCTGAACCGATAATCGGTAACGGATTGGATGGTAAACGGCGAATCCAAGCAAAGATCACCTGATCAATAGACTGTGCACCCACTTCTTGGCGAATCAGTTCAAGTTCTTCGCGTACACGTTTAGCCTGCTCAGTTTGGCCGGCAAAGATTTCGCCACCTGCTAAGCACGACCAAGCCATTGGGCGAGCTCTTAACATCTGTAGCTGATCTAGGGTGCCGTCATGCGCCACTTCGAAGTTAAGTGGGTTAATCTCAACCTGGTTAGTCACCAAGCTTTTGCTCACACGAGACTGAAGCAGCTCAAACTGACGCGGCGTAAAGTTTGAAACGCCAAAATGCTTCACTTTGCCTACTTTATGCAGCTCTGAAAACGCTTCTGCCACTTCGTCGGCATCCATAAGGACATCGGGACGATGAATCAATAGAAGATCAATATCATCCACACCCAGACGTTCAAGAGAGTTATTTACTGATTGGTAAATGTGAGAAGCGCTAGTGTCGTAGTGATTAATTTTACGATCCGGATTCTTCGGCGTGCACAGGTTGATATCGCATTTAGTCACTATCTGAATTTCGCTGCGCAGGCTCTTATCCAAGGCTAACGCTTCACCAAACAGTTTTTCACATTCATAGCCGCCATAAATATCGGCATGATCGACTGTGGTAACACCAAGTTCGATGTGTTTTTTAAGGAAGGTCAGTCGCTCTTGAGGAGTCATTCCCCAATCCGCTAAACGCCAATACCCTTGAACGAGTTCAGAGAACTCTGGGCCTTGAGGTGCGATGGTAACTTTATCGACCATATTATTTCTCTCCTCTAAATAAAACTGAGCTCAGACTATGTAGATTTGCCAGAATGCACAACAAGACCTTATTAAAAGCAGTGTTAAATCACCTAAAATTGGGCGATGGAGCACATTCGGTAACCTCGGGGCAGATAGCTTCGCTGAGTTTCTCAGGCTACGTTAGCTTTTCTCATGGAGAATAAAACTTAGCTCTATCTGCCTGCCATTACTGTTAAACGTAGCAACTGAGCTTTTAAGATCAGAATCGAGTTTCCATACCATTCGGGTTTCGACAGACGCGCCACCTTGATTAACGAACTCAATCACCGCTTTATCTAATTCTTCGGGCGAGTAATTCGCACTCTGGTCTTTCACATTGAAGGTCTTGTTAAATCGAGTCACACTCGCCAGTTCATAACCATCTCTACGTAGATTAAGAAGTAACTGACTGTAGCTGCTATGGGAAAAGTCACTAAACAACGTTAGTTTGTACGGCTTGGCGCTAGCAAATTCAACCATGGCAAAGGTATCTTGCTGATAGTATTTAAACGCGTCTAAACAAAACACTTTGACTGAATCTTCTTCACTACAGTCAAACCAATCGCTTGATAACACGAGTTTCGTATTTTCTGCCCCGCGTTGATGGAAATAATCCAACACTTCTTGCGTACTTGCTAGGCTAATCGTCGGCCAAATTAAGCTGACTGCTATTAGTAATTTCCTCATCAATACCCCACGCTCTGCCCTATCCCATCAGTTTGTACAAAAAGTGCCAATTCAACAATCCCCCTTTGGAAGCTTGGCGGATCTATTAACGGATGAGTCAGTGCGCAAACTGGGGCGTAGGAGCAAGTAGGATGCTTCGCTGAATCATTCGTTTTAGATTAATTGTGGATAATTATAATTCTAAGGACTGAACGTGAAACTCAATACAATAACGACCCTTGTGTTGGCTTCCTGCAGCATAGCCGCGTGGGCAAGCCCTCAAATATCCATATCCACCACAACCAACAGTCGCAACTTTCCTTTGAACGCGAGTGAGCCCCTTGTTGTGCCTCTTGCGAAAGATGAATATGAAGTTCGCATCAACGGTATTGATGGGCAATGCGAGAGCTTCACTCACGACAGAGTAAAGTTTCGCAAGCCAATTGCACTTAATTGCAGCGCCGAGACCATCCTGCCGCTAAAGATTCGCTTCACGGGCGACTATGCTTTTGCCTTCAATCAAGATGAGAATACGCTCACCATTGAAAGGCAGACTAAAAAATCAGAGAAGAGCACCTTTAAACGACCAATACCGAACGTAACTTGCGAGTCCTATCAGGGTGGAGAGGTCACGTTAGCGCTTGGAGATACCTTTGCAGAGGGAACGCAACTTATTGAGGCCTTCTCGCGGCAGGAGGTCACGGTTCGTAATCAACAAGTCTCTTTGACGCCTTCAGAAAATAGTGGAGGGTTAGTTCTGCTCGAACCTGCTGACTCCCACGATAGAGAACCTGAATTTAACTACCGTAACGCCAATATCTACTTCGTTATGGTCGATCGCTACAACAACGCCGACTCAAGCAACGACCAAAGCTACGGCCGTCAGAAAGACGGGAAAGATGAAATTGGTACCTTTCACGGCGGCGATCTTAAAGGCATTATCGAAAAGCTTGACTACATTCAAAGCTTGGGTACTGACGCCATTTGCTATCGCCAATCGTAGAGCAGATTCACGGATTTGTGGGTGGCGGCTCTAGCGGTTCATTCCCATTCTATGCTTATCATGGTTACTGGACTCGTGATTTCACCAAGATCGATGAAAACTTTGGCAATGAAGAAGATTTAAGAACATTAGTGGTAGAGGCTCACAAACGAGGTATTCGCATCCTACTAGACGCGGTGGTCAACCATTCTGGGTACAGCACACTAGCCGACTTACAGTTCGACAATATTCAAGTTGTTGACACGGAAAATATGCCAGAAAAATGGGCTCTCTGGGCGCCCAAAGCAGACCAATCATGGCATAGCTTCAATGAGAGTATCGATTATCAACACGAGCAGTGGCAAAACTGGTGGGGGCCGGATTGGGTGCGTGCTGGGCTACCTGGCTATGATAAACCGGGTTCAAGCGCGACGTTAATGACGCTAGCAGGCCTGCCCGATTTTAAGACCGAATCCGGTCAGTATGTAACACCACCACAATGGTTGCTCGAGAACCCGAATACTCGCGTCGAAGCTCGTGAAAATTACACGGTGTCGGACTATCTGATTGAATGGCAAACTGATTGGGTTAAGCGTTTTGGTGTCGATGGTTTCCGCGTTGATACGGTCAAGCATGTTGAAGGTAAGGTTTGGCGTCGCTTGAAACAAGAAGCAACAAAGAGCTTAAACTCATGGCGAGAAGCACAAGGCAAAGATCCACAACCGTTTTGGATGATGGGAGAAGTTTGGGGCCATCAAGCTACCGCAGCCCATACTATGATGATGGATTTGATGCCTGATTAACTTTGATATGCAGAAAAAGATTGATAAGGGGGCAACGTGTTTCAGCCAAATGGCCTCAACCTATCAAGATTATTCAGATTCAATTGGCCAGTCTCCTGACTTCAACCCCGTCAGCTATATTTCTTCCCATGATACCGAGCTATTCTTTAGCCGCTTTAGCTCATTCGAAATGCAAAGAAATGCAGCTAACGCATTGCTGCTGACTCCGGGTGCAATTCAAGTTTATTACGGTGACGAGGTGGCTCGCGAGATAGGTCCATACGCAGACGATTTTCACCAAGGTACTCGCTCTGACATGATTTGGGCGCTTGATGAGCCGCGAGAGAAATTGCTCGAACACTGGCAAACGTTAGGACAGTTCCGCCAACGCCACCCAGCGATTGGCGCCGGTCAACATCAGGAGATTCCTCAAGAGAAGCACTATGTATTCTCAAGAACATTTGACAGAGACAAAGTCGTGGTCGCCTTTGTAGGAAAATAGAGTCGTTTCCATATTTCAAACTAAATGCCATAAAAAAGGCTCCTTAACGGC
>NZ_JYJP01000037.1 GCF_001012815.1 Vibrio mexicanus | reverse complement strand
AATGTTCTCGAAATCGAGAGTTGTGAACTATATCACAATACGTTTCTTTTGAAACAAAAAAATTGACCTGAGGTCAACTTATCCATTCAAAAAGAATGGCGGTGAGGGAGGGATTCGAACCCTCGATACGGCTACAAACCGTATACTCCCTTAGCAGGGGAGCGCCTTCAGCCTCTCGGCCACCTCACCACACTATATTCTTCACTGCTTAATCCTAAGAGAAAACAAGAGAAGAATATGGCGCGTCCTGGAGGATTCGAACCTCCGACCGCCTGGTTCGTAGCCAGGTACTCTATCCAGCTGAGCTAAGGACGCGCTGTTTGTTTAAAAACCGAGTTAATAAAAACACTGAAATTAAACGATGCAAGAAATGGCGGTGAGGGAGGGATTCGAACCCTCGATACGGCTACAAACCGTATACTCCCTTAGCAGGGGAGCGCCTTCAGCCTCTCGGCCACCTCACCGTCTTGCGGAGGCACATATTACGATTTACCAAAAATATGTCAAACACTTTCTTGGCAAAAATTGCAAAAAAACGCTTAACCGTTGGCTATTTAATCAAAGCGGTGTGAATTCACACTTTCCGCCAATATGAACCTTTCAATAGGTAGAAAAAAGGCCAGTGTTTCCACTAGCCTCAACTGCACAATTTAGTAGTTGCCTGATGCAACATTACCGTTGCCTTTTTCAGCCTGAATGCGCATGTAGATCTCTTCACGGTGTACAGACACCTCTTTTGGTGCATTTACACCGATACGTACTTGGTTACCCTTTACACCTAAAACTGTAACTGTAACTTCATCACCAATCATAAGTGTTTCGCCAACACGGCGAGTCAAAATTAGCATTCTGTGCTCCTTGAATAATCTCTGACTTTTCTGCTACGGCGCCATTATCCAACAAACTGTCTAAGTTGGTAAACTAGCGATTAACCCAACAAGGCATGTTTTTGCTGAATATCAATTGAGCCGCTTTGCGTAATGTATGAATCATGCAATATGTTCGCTGCTTTGTCGACACATTCAGGTGGCACAACCAACTGAATACATTGACACGCCTGTTCATAATAATTAACAGTAACTCCCTGCTCTTCAAGCAGCTTGCATGATAAATGTAACAATTCTTTTGCTTGCAAACCAACTACCGTTAACAAGCTAACAGCTTCACTATTACGGATTTTATCGTTAAACACCAGAGCTAACTTTGCACTAGCATCCTGTTTTATCACGATTCCCGTCCATTCTGCCTTCTTGATCACATTCCAAACTTCAATCCCAATCATTTGGCACTGTTTAATGACTTGTTCTTCATGCTCAGGCTGTATCTCTATTGAGACTAAGTCTCGCGCAATCGCAATCCCTGAGACATCAGATAAACACATTTCACCTTTCACTAAACTGCCTTCATTGACATCGAATGTCGAAAGAACTCTCAAAGGAACGTCATTCTTCCATGCATATTCGACACAAGGTAAATGAAGCACTTTAGCGCCTCGCTTAGCCATTTGAGTCATGGAAGGAAAATCGATCGTTGGAAGTTTGCGAGCGCCTTTGACTACTCGCGGATCGCAGCTATATATGCCATCCACATCGGTAAAGATCTGGCATTCTTTCGCATTAAGCGCACCCGCCAAGGTTACCGCACTGGTATCTGACCCACCTCGACCTAAGGTCGTGATGTCCCCTTTCTCATTCACACCTTGAAAACCTGCGACAATCACTATCTGGTCTTGAGCTAAAAGCTCATCGATCTTCGAAGTATCAATCGTTTTAATCGTAGCATCATTATGCAGACTGTCCGTGACAATCCCCGCTTGGGAACCGGTTAACGAAATGGCACTGTATCCATTGCGATTAAGCGTCATCGCAAGCAACGCCATAGAAACCTGTTCGCCTGCCGACAGTAGTACATCTAATTCACGTGCACTCGGGACTGCATCAATTTGTTGAGCCAACCCAAGAAGTCGGTTTGTCTCTCCAGACATTGCCGAAACAACAACGACAACTTGATTTCCATCATTCTTAGCCTGAATAATGTGTTCGGCTACCTGTGCAATACGGTCAATTGTACCTACAGAGGTTCCACCAAACTTTTGTACGATTAGGGGCTTTTCCACCAGTCTTCACCTTCCCGAGATAAGCATCTCATTGAGTCATCTATCGATGACAAATAAAACAAAAACCAAGTGATTCACTTGGCCAGTAACATTGCGCCAATTAAACCACTTGGTCATTTTAGATTAGTTAAGCTCAATCAAATCTGTGTCAATTGAGCTCAATTTTTGCGAATTACAAACGCTCTTCTAACCAGCCTCGAACTGATTGCAGAGCTTCAGGTAGAGCCGAAACATCAGTACCACCAGCTTGAGCCATATCTGGACGGCCGCCACCTTTACCACCCACTTGCTGAGCGACCATGTTAACGAGCTCGCCCGCTTTCACTTTGCCTGTCAGATCTTTAGTGACACCTGCAATCAGGCCAACTTTATCATTCGCAACGTTTGCAATTAGGATAACGCCACTGCCTACACGGTTCTTGGCATCATCAACCATAGTACGAAGATTCTTGTTGTCTGCGCCTTCCAGTGCGGCAACCAGAACTTTAGTACCGTTGATCTCTTCAACTTTACCCATGATGTTGGCACTTTCAGCAGCAGCCATCTTGTCTTTAAGCATTTGAATTTCTTTTTCAAGTGCTTTGGCTTTCTTAGCCGCTTCAGCGAGCTTCTCAACAGCTTTATCTTCAGCCGCTTCAATCGCATCAAGCGCTGCTTCACCGGTTACCGCTTCGATACGACGAATACCTGCCGCGATACCACCTTCAGACGTAATCTTGAATAGACCAATGTCACCTGTATTATCAGCGTGGATACCACCACATAGTTCAGTTGAGAACTCACCCATCGAAAGAACGCGTACTTCGTCATCGTACTTCTCGCCGAATAGAGCCATTGCGCCTTTCTGCTTAGCCGATTCGATGTCCATAACGTTAGTTTCAATCACGTGGTTGCGACGAACTTGCGAGTTTACTAGGCGCTCAACTTCTTTTAGTTCTGCAGTAGTAACCGCTTCTAAATGCGAGAAGTCGAAACGTAGGTTTTCAGGTTTAACTAGCGAGCCTTTCTGAGTCACGTGCTCACCTAGAACTTGGCGAAGCGCTGCGTGTAGTAAGTGAGTTGCAGAGTGGTTTAGAGAGATAGATGCGCGACGCTCAGCATCAACAACCGCTTCTACTTCATCACCTTTCGCTAGAACGCCTTCAGCTAGGACACCGTGGTGCGCGATAGCGTTACCGAGTTTCTGAGTGTCTTCTACTTTGAATAAACCAGATTCCGTTTTTAGCACACCAGCATCACCACACTGACCACCTGATTCTGCGTAGAATGGGGTTTCATCTAGAATGATGATGGCCTTGTCGCCAGCAGACAGAGAGTCAGCCGCTTCACCTTCAACGAAGATTTCAGCCACATTGCTCTTGCCTTTCGTTCCTACGTAACCGCAGAACTCAGACTCTACCTCAGATTTAATCGTCGCATTGTAGTCAGTGCCGAACTGGCCAGCTTCACGAGCGCGTTGACGCTGCTCTTCCATCGCTTTCTCGAAGCCTGCTTCATCAATCGTGAAGTCACGCTCACGAGCAACGTCATTAGTTAAATCTGCAGGGAAGCCGTACGTATCGTAAAGTTTAAATACTGTTTCGCCATCTAACTCTTTACCTTCAAGCGCATCCAGTGCTTCGTTTAGGATAACCATGCCGCGCTCTAGTGTGCGACCAAAGTTCTCTTCTTCAATGCGAAGTACTTTTTCAACAATCGCTTGTTGCTTCTTAAGCTCGTCTGCTGCAGAGCCCATTACCTCAGCAAGTACACCCACGAGTTTGTGGAAGAACACGCCTTTCGCACCTAGCTTGTTACCATGACGAACGGCGCGACGAATGATACGACGTAGAACGTAGCCACGGCCTTCGTTTGAAGGCATAACGCCATCAGCGATTAGGAATGAACAAGAACGGATGTGGTCAGCAATTACACGTAGCGATTGGTTTGAAAGGTCGTCGTGACCGACTACCTCTGCTGTCGCCTTGATTAGCTTTTGGAATACATCGATTTCGTAGTTTGAGTGAACGCCCTGCATGATTGCAGAAATACGCTCGATACCCATACCAGTATCAACAGCTGGCTTAGGTAGTGGCTCCATCGTGCCATCAGCATGACGGTTAAACTGCATAAATACGTTGTTCCAGATCTCGATGAAACGGTCACCGTCTTCTTCAGGCGTACCAGGGCGGCCACCCCAAATGTGCTCACCGTGATCGTAGAAGATTTCAGTACATGGACCACAAGGACCTGTATCACCCATAGTCCAGAAGTTGTCAGATTCGAACTTCTTACCACCTTCTTTGTCACCGATACGAACGATCTTATCAGCAGGAACGCCGACTTTTTTGTTCCAAATATCGAATGCTTCGTCATCTGTTTCGTATACCGTAACCAGTAGCTTCTCTTCAGGCAGCCCAAGAGTCTTGGTTAGAAATTCCCAAGCAAACGCAATCGCGTCTTCTTTGAAGTAATCGCCAAAGCTGAAGTTACCGAGCATTTCGAAGAAAGTATGGTGACGAGCGGTAAAACCAACGTTTTCTAGGTCGTTATGCTTACCACCTGCACGTACACAACGTTGAGCCGTAGTTGCTCGAGTATAGGCTCGCTTTTCAGCGCCTAAGAAGCAATCTTTGAATTGGTTCATACCTGCATTTGTGAATAGCAGGGTTGGATCGTTATGTGGTACTAACGATGAACTGTCTACGATTTGGTGTCCTTTGCTTTCAAAGAACTTAAGGAACGCGTTACGAACCTCATCAGTGCTCATGTACATGCAGCTCTTCCTGAAAATAGTCGAGTTAGAATTTTGCGCTATTGTAGATCATGGTTAACGCTACGACTAGTTTTCTAACAGAAAAGAACTGATTGAGAGGTAAATTCAGGGCAAATAGCCAAACTGATACGTTTCGTTGCTGTTATTCTTCGTTTTCTGAGTTTAACGCATAGCTGATTTGCTCAAAGCTATACCCGCGGTACTGAAGAAATCTCACCTGTTTTGCGTACTCTTTTTGGTCTTTCGCTTTTTGCCCTTTGAATTTTTTTTCAGCGGCACTTTTAGCTAGCTCAAACCAATCTTGAGGCTCTTCCGCCATTGCCTGCTCCAATATTGATTCTGCAACGCGTTTTTGGTTCAATTCTTGGCGAATTCTGCGCTCACCATGGCCTTTATAAATATGCTGTCTAATTTGACTTCTTGCATAGCGAAGATCGTCTAGGTAGTTATGCTCTAAACAGAAATTCAGCGCTTTTTGGATGTCCTCATCTTCATAACCTTTAATACTCAGCTTTTGATTAAGCTCATATTCGCCATGGTCTCTTCGGCTTAACAGTTGAATTGCGGCTTCAATAGGAGAAAGAATTGGCGCTTTTCTGGAATACATAGGCTTAATTTCGGATGTAAATTGATGGGGGTAGGAATCGAGACTAGATAAACAAAAGCCCCGCGATAGGCGAGGCTCTCAATGAATCAAGAGTGATTAGAACTCTTCTTCTTTTGGTGTTTCGCCTGCTTCTGGAGCTTCAGGCTGTGCAGGTGTTAGCAGCATTTCACGTAGCTTAGCATCAATTGCTTTTGCAGCTTCTGGGTTTTCACGTAGGAACTTACCTGCGTTTGCTTTACCTTGGCCAATCTTGTCGCCGTTGTAGCTGTACCAAGCACCCGCTTTCTCAACAAGTTTGTGCTTAACACCTAGGTCGATTAGCTCACCTTCACGGTTAAAGCCTTGACCATATAGAATTTGAGTTTCAGCTTGCTTAAATGGCGCCGCAATCTTGTTCTTAACAACTTTGATGCGAGTTTCGTTACCCACAACCTCGTCACCTTCTTTGATAGAACCGGTACGACGGATATCTAGACGAACTGAAGCGTAGAACTTAAGTGCGTTACCACCTGTGGTGGTTTCTGGGTTACCAAACATCACACCAATCTTCATACGGATTTGGTTGATGAAGATACACATACAGTTTGACTGCTTAAGGTTACCCGTTAGCTTACGCATGGCTTGCGATAGCATACGTGCTTGAAGACCCATATGGCTGTCGCCCATTTCGCCTTCAATCTCCGCTTTCGGAGTTAGTGCTGCAACTGAGTCAACAACCAATACGTCGATAGCACCTGAACGCGCTAGCGCATCACAGATTTCAAGCGCTTGTTCACCCGTATCAGGCTGAGAAACCAATAGCGCGTCGATATCAACACCGAGTTTCTGTGCATAAATTGGGTCTAGAGCGTGCTCTGCATCAACGAAAGCACAGGTTTTGCCTTCACGTTGCGCCGCTGCAATTAGCTCAAGAGTTAACGTTGTTTTACCTGACGATTCTGGACCGTAGATTTCAACGATACGGCCCATTGGCAGGCCACCAGCACCCAGTGCGATATCAAGAGAAAGTGAACCTGTTGAGATGGTTTCTACGTCCATTGTGCGGTTATCGCCAAGACGCATGATTGAACCTTTACCAAATTGCTTTTCAATCTGACCTAAAGCTGCGGCCAGAGCCTTCTGTTTATTATCGTCCATCTCTTTCTCCGATATGCTCACCGCTAAGGCAGTGAGCTTTGTCTTTATTCTGTGATGCCAGCATTCTACTGTGCAGTAATTGAAAGTTATTATACTGTTGATTCATACAGTGTCTATACCTGTATGGATTTTTTTTATTCGCTTTGGCTAACTAATTGGCTAGCAATACAAAATTTATGATGTTGCGCACAGATGCTCATACAGTACTCTCAGGGCATGTTCGATAACCTGATTGCGCACCGCGATTCGGTCACCATTAAAATATTGAGTCTCGACTTGCAGCCAACCCGCATCATCTCCCCAAGCAAAACACACCGTTCCCACGGGCTTCTCTTCACTACCACCACCAGGGCCAGCAATACCACTGACGGCGATCGCTACATTGGCATTGGAGTACTTCAGTGCCCCCGCAACCATTTCGGTAACGGTTTGCTCACTGACAGCGCCAAAGCCCTCAAGCGTTTTTGATTGAACATCAATCATCTCCATTTTGGCTTCGTTGCTGTAGGTGATGAAGGCGCGATCAAACCAATCGGAGCTTCCCGCTATATCGGTTATCGCAGTAGAAATCCCGCCACCAGTACATGACTCGGCTGTGGTTAAAACGAGTTGACGAGATTGCAGCGCTCTACCTACCGTTTCACTTAAAGAATATTGATCTTTCATGACCGAAAGTCCCCTTCGAACCTTTTCGCTTTTAGTGCTTTCACGTATCCTAAGCCGCAATCGAGATAAACAAAAGATGTAAGCCGTGAAAGCCGATCAAAAACACACTCCAATGATGCAGCAGTACCTAAAACTCAAAGCAGAAAATCCTGATATTCTGCTGTTTTATCGCATGGGAGATTTCTACGAACTGTTTTATGACGATGCAAAGCGCGCTTCACAACTTTTGGATATATCTTTAACAAAACGCGGTGCATCTGCGGGTGAGCCGATTCCAATGGCGGGTGTGCCTTATCACGCCGTTGAAGGTTACTTAGCTAAGCTCGTGCAGCTTGGTGAGTCGGTCGCGATTTGTGAGCAAGTGGCGATCCGGCCACCAGCAAAGGGCCGGTTGAACGCCAAGTAGTACGTATTGTCACGCCGGGAACGGTAACCGATGAAGCACTACTTTCAGAAAGACTTGATAACCTGATTGCTGCTATCTATTACCACAACGGTAAGTTTGGTTACGCAACGTTGGACGTCACTTCCGGTCGCTTTCAATTAAGTGAGCCTGAAACCGAAGAAGCGATGGCGGCGGAACTGCAGCGTACTTCGCCTCGTGAACTGCTATTTCCGGAAGACTTTGAACCTGTTCATTTGATGGCCTCGCGTAACAGCAATCGTCGCCGTCCTGTTTGGGAGTTTGAGCTAGATACTGCGAAGCAGCAGCTTAATCAGCAATTTGGTACTCGCGATCTGGTTGGCTTTGGTGTAGAAAATGCCAAGCTGGGTTTGTGTGCAGCTGGCTGTTTGATCCAATACGTAAAAGACACTCAGCGAACAGCCCTTCCGCACATTCGCTCGCTTACATTTGATCGTCAAGATCGATCGGTCATTTTGGATGCCGCAACGCGCCGCAATCTCGAAATTACGCAAAACCTATCTGGCGGTACCGACAATACGCTTGCCGAAGTGTTGGATTACAGTGCGACCCCTATGGGTAGCCGAATGCTAAAACGCTGGTTGCACCAACCGATGCGCTGTTTGGATACCCTTAATCAACGACTCGACGCGATCACTGAGCTAAAAGATAACGCGACTTACGAAAGCCTTCAGCCTGTACTGAAACAGATCGGCGACATTGAACGTATTTTGGCTCGCCTAGCACTGCGTTCTGCACGACCTCGCGACATGGCTCGCCTTCGTAGCGCAATGCAGCAGCTACCAGAGTTGGCGGAATACACGTCATCACTCCAACATCCATATCTAGCGAAACTGGCGCAATACTCTTTGCCTATGGATGAAGTTTGTCAGCTGCTCGAAAATGCAATCAAAGAGAATCCACCAGTCGTGATTCGTGATGGTGGCGTTATCGCAACGGGGTACAACGCAGAGCTTGATGAGTGGCGTAATCTTGCAGAAGGCGCGACAGAATATTTAGAGAAGCTTGAGGCTGATGAGCGTGAGCGACATGGCATCGACACTCTTAAAGTTGGCTATAACAATGTTCATGGCTTCTTTATTCAGGTAAGTCGTGGTCAAAGCCACCTAGTGCCACCTCACTATGTACGCCGTCAAACTCTGAAAAATGCAGAGCGCTACATTATTCCAGAGTTAAAAGAGCATGAAGACAAGGTGCTCAACTCTAAATCTAAAGCCCTTGCGATTGAAAAGCAGCTTTGGGAAGAGCTATTTGATCTGCTTCTGCCGCATCTAGAAGCGCTGCAGAATCTTGCGTCGGCCATTTCTCAATTGGACGTTCTACAAAACCTCGCTGAACGAGCAGAGTCTCTGGATTACTGCCGCCCATCGCTAAGTAAAGAGCCAAGTGTCCACATTCAAGGTGGTCGCCACCCTGTGGTTGAGCAAGTGATGGACGAACCTTTTATTGCCAACCCAATAGAGCTACATGACCAGCGCAAAATGCTGATCATTACTGGCCCGAACATGGGTGGTAAATCGACTTACATGCGCCAAACGGCACTGATTGCGCTCATGGCACATATTGGTTGTTATGTGCCAGCGGAAAACGCCACGATTGGCTCAATTGATCGAATCTTTACACGTATCGGGGCATCCGATGATCTGGCTTCAGGTCGCTCTACTTTCATGGTTGAGATGACAGAAACGGCCAATATCCTGCACAACGCAACGCAAAATAGCCTAGTGCTAATGGATGAAATTGGTCGAGGTACCAGTACGTACGATGGTTTATCTTTGGCTTGGGCAAGTGCCGAGTGGCTGGCAACCAAAGTGGGCGCAATGACCTTATTCGCTACCCATTACTTTGAGCTAACCGAGCTACCAAAACAATTGCCAAACCTCGCTAATGTACACTTAGACGCAGTAGAACATGGCGACAGCATTGCCTTCATGCACGCCGTACAAGAAGGCGCAGCAAGCAAATCATACGGTCTAGCCGTTGCTGGCCTAGCGGGCGTACCAAAAGCGGTGATCAAAAACGCACGCGCTAAACTTACGAAACTCGAACAACTCGGCCAAGGGCAACCGGCTCCAGCTTCTAATGGTGTCGATATTGCCAATCAACTCAGTTTGATCCCAGAACCAAGCGAAGTGGAATCTGCACTCGCTAACATTGACCCTGACGATCTTACACCACGTCAGGCTCTGGAAGAGCTCTACCGTCTTAAAAAGCTCTTGTAGCTTTAGCTCACCCGAGCTTAAAACTAAAAAAGGCCGCATTTTGCGGCCTTTTAGATACTCATATTGCACTAAACTTCGTCTTCCACCGAGAACAAACTTTCCATATTAAGACCTTGCTTAATCAGAATTTCTCTTAGACGACGTAGACCTTCTACTTGAATCTGGCGAACACGTTCGCGAGTTAAGTTGATTTCTCGACCTACCTCTTCCAGTGTTGATGGCTCATAACCAAGTAGTCCGAATCGACGCGCAAGTACTTCTTTCTGTTTTGGATTCAGTTCGTCCAGCCAGTGGATCAGCGAATCTTTGATATCGTTGTCTTGTGTCGAAACTTCTGGATCTGAGTTGTTTACGTCTGGGATGATATCCAGTAAAGCTTTCTCGCCATCACCACCAATTGGTGTGTCTACAGAGCTAACACGCTCATTGAGGCGAAGCATCTTGCTGACATCTTCAACGGGTTTATCTAGCTGAGTCGCGATCTCTTCTGCCGTAGGCTCATGGTCAAGTTTTTGTGACAGCTCACGAGCGGTACGCAAGTAGATATTAAGCTCTTTTACGACGTGAATCGGTAAGCGAATAGTGCGGGTTTGGTTCATCAAAGCACGTTCAATAGTTTGACGAATCCACCATGTCGCATAAGTTGAGAAACGGAACCCACGCTCAGGGTCAAATTTTTCTACCGCTCGAATAAGGCCTAGGTTACCTTCTTCAATAAGGTCAAGTAGTGCAAGACCACGGTTGCTGTAGCGGCGAGAAATTTTAACCACAAGACGCAAGTTACTTTCGATCATACGTTTGCGTGCGGCTTCATCACCACGCAATGCGCGGCGTGCGTATAAAACTTCTTCTTCTGCGGTTAGAAGTGGCGAGAAACCAATTTCACCTAAATAAAGCTGAGTGGCATCTAGACTTTTCGTCGAGACTTCAAATTCCTCTTTGGTCTCTTCAACGGTTTCGGCTTGATTAGTGGTTTGAGTGCTGTTTTCATTCTGCTCTACTTCGGCATTATCTAACTCAAACTCTTCGACTTTAGTTGCTGCGTTGCTGATACTCATAGCGCCTCCCCCTGGCGAGCTAGCAAGACATTACTACTGTTAATGTCGCTAAATTACTCTTCTCAAGTAAATTTATGGCAAGTATCGTTTTGGATTAACTGACTTGCTTGGTAGCGAATTTCAAAGTGTAGTCGAACACTGTTGGTTCCTGAACTGCCCATTGTTGCTATTTTTTGGCCTGCTTTTACACTTTGTCCTTCTTGTACGAGCAACCGATCATTATGAGCGTAGGCACTGAGGTAATTATCATTATGTTTTACAATCACGAGATTGCCGTAACCACGTAGCGCATTGCCTGAATAGACGACGGTTCCTCCAGCAGTCGATACAATGGATTGTCCGCGTTGTCCTGCGATATCAATACCATTATTCCCTTGATCGCCTGCAGAAAAGTTCTTGATAACCCTCCCCTTCGTTGGCCACAACCACTTGCTTACTTTAGCGTTGCTTTGCTTCGGTGCGCTAGCAGTTTTGTTAACATTTTGTTTACTTGTAGAACCAACATACTCCTTTGATTTTGATTGATCAACCTTCTTGGGCGGATCTTTTTTCGACACTTTTTGGTTAGAGTTTGTACTCTTTGGCTTGGCAGCTTGTTTAGGGGGACTGCTTGCAGCTGTCGTGGTAGAGGCACCAGCTGCACCTGC
>NZ_JYJP01000036.1 GCF_001012815.1 Vibrio mexicanus | reverse complement strand
GACTATCTCGTAATAAAGGACTTTTACAATGAAAAAACTGTTTTGGTGGAATCTCACTGTTCAAGAAAAGATGAAGCGTTCGTTCATACTAACTCCGATTACAGGTATCCTCCTCTTTTTATTGCTCAACGACTCCAATCTATCTGGACTGCAAGTCTCCGCAATCGTAGTAATCAGTATGACACTCATGCTATTTCAAGGGCTGTATTACAAAAGGAAACTGAATAAGAGTAACGCTTAAGAAATGAATGTTAAGCGTGTGGTTACGTTTGGCGTTCGCGAAATAGGCAAAAAAGCAATATGTAGCACCATAGTCATAACAAATTGCTTAACAGGGACTCCTAACGCTTGGCGAACTCAGTCGTAAATTTAGCTCCGTGTTTATGGCACAATAATTTAGTTGGGTGGTATAGCGTTATCGCCCGTTAGCAAGGCGTTATGTTTCAATCAATTTATCAGTCATAAGGTGCAACATGTTGGACTTTGGAAATTTTCTACCCAAACAGATCGATAATACCTATGTTGGTAACAAGGTAGCACTTTGGTTTTTCTATTTATTGACTGCCATTACGTTATGGCGTAGCCAGCATCATCTGTTTGCGGCAGATGGTGGGGCACAGTCAATAGCTACCATTCCTCTTGATACATACCCATCAGAAGCATCATCTACAGTAATAGGGATATTTGCACTTTGGGGTTTATCTCAATTAATCATAGGTTTTATGTATCTAGTTATTTGCTTACGATACAAAACACTAATACCTCTTATGTACTTCCTTGGTGTCATTGAATACGGAATGAGAGCATTTTATATAGGTACCCATAAACCAATAGAAACTGTAGGTGATGCTCCAGGGGCACTTATTAACCTGCCTTTTATGTTGCTATTTACTCTAATGTTTGTGCTTTCGTTATGGAGAAAGCGCAGTATCGAGGGCTAGAAACATAACAAATTACTTAACAGGGACTCCTAACGCTTGGCGAACTCAGTCACAAACTTAGCTCCGTGTTTAGGGCACAATATTTAAGTTGGGTGGTAAAGCGTTATCGCCCGTTAGCAAGGCGTTATGTTCTATTAAGAAAATCAGTGTATTACCAAATAAATCCAGCCCTTACCCCTACTCTTCTCGGCAATTCGAGTTCGCAATACGCTATAGTTGGACAACTATTCTTTGGCGATTTTAGTTCTCCATTGTTGCCTCATTTGAGGCCTAAGTGGGTGCTTAAATATTGGTAGTGGCATTAAAAATCAGCGCACTGAGTGGCAACGTTTGTAAGTAGTGTGATGACACTCTGAAAACCCAATAGGCATCGCTGCTTCATGCTAAACAAGTCTGCTGCCTGTGGTAAAACATAACAAGTTGTTCAACAGGGACAAAAAAACGCGTGCCATTTTCCGCTTCGCTACAAAGTGTGGCACACTGGTTTTTTGCCCGTTAACAAGGCGTTATGTTCTATCAATAAAGTCATCAGTGCATTACTACAGTACTTCAGCCCTTACCCCTTCCCTTCTCGGCAATTTGAGTTCCCAAAAGGCTATGGTTGGACACCTATTCTTTGGCGATTTTGGTTCTCCACTATTGCCTCATTTTAGCCCTGAGTAGACGCGTAAATCTCGGTGGTGCCGTTTGAAATCTTCGCACTTGGTGGAAACGTCAGTAAGTAGTGTGATGACACTCCGAAAACTCAATAGGCACCGCTGCTTCGTGCCAAACAAATCTACTGCCTGTGGTAAAACATAACAAGTTGTTCAACAGGGACAAAAAACGCGTGCCATTTTTCGCTTCGCTACAAAGTGTGGCACACTGGTTTTTTGCCCGTTAACAAGGCGTTATGTGTATTTACGGTAACAACCGAAACTTAAGCTATGGAGTCGACCTAAATGGACAGATTTGATACCACTTTACTCATACTTAAAACTGGTTTTCCTTGGGCTGTTTTCATGTTCATCTTCATGGGAATAAGTGGTGATAAGTTTGCAGAGGGCTTCTTTAATCAAAGTGTATTTACACACGCCGTAATCTGGCTTATCGGCGGTTTGATTTTTGGTATTCTCGTAAACATTAAAACTATTTGGAAAAGCTTTGGAAACTGAGCACACACATAACAAGTTGTTCAACAGGGACAAAAAACGTGTGCCATTTTTCGCTTCGCTACAAAGTGTGGCACACTGGTTTTTTGCCCGTTAACAAGGCGTTATGTTTCACTATAAATTCAGTGGCTTAAAAGTCCTTTTAGCTGTTCTTTGTCCCTCGGGCTGATTGTTCCGAGTAGACTCAGCAAGTCGGCATTATCGCTTTAAATTCTTGAATTTCTCAGCCCGTAAAATATGCCAAAATTCGTGGGTTGCTTCATTGTCAGGTCGAGTCAGTTGGATTCAAGTTTCTCTGGCTTAAAGCCGCTTTGAGGTTCATTGCCAAGTCACATCCTACCTTGGCAGTAGTCTCGGCAATTCGCCATTGTTCTGCGCTTTGGTTGGAAAGAGAGGGCGCTTGTTGAAAGTAAGTCGGGTTGCCTCATTGGGCAGGGAAGTGTTCATACTTGTTTTGGGTTGGTCGCATTTGGTGGTCAAGTTGGCTCTTGCCTTGTGTTTTGGTTCAGAAAACTAGCTGAAAATTGCAGTTCTTTCTCAAATAAATCATGCATTTGTGGTAAAACATAACAAACAATTTAAGAGTGATTCAGCACGCTTGGCATTTTTGGTTTGAGTCAAGTTCAGTGTTTACGGTGTTCAAATTAAGTGTCGTGGTCGCGTGCTTCACACCTTAATTGGGCGTTATAAGCTAATAGGTGATATATGGATGTTCTATATAAATATATGAGAAAAGAGCATGCGAAACTGCTAATCGAGCAAGGGTCATTGAGAATTGGCACTCTCTATGAGTTTTGAGATGAAGAAAAGCATGGACAAGAAATTGGTGATGATAAAGAAGGAACTAAGTCAACATACATGGGGATAGATCAAGCGAGTTGGTCTACCGCTAATCAGCCTGAGTTTACTAAGTCTTTTTTCAATTTAGCTGAAGGAGCAACACTAAATATTTCAGGTATTACATTAGAAAAACCTCAAAATAGCCCTGATTTCTATATTTATTGTACAACTCATGAGTATGACGAGTCTGCAATGAGAGACTTTGGCTATGATTCGTGTATTGCTATTGAACAACCAGATAAGTTCTTTAAATGTATTAGTAAGTCACTAAAACATAAAGGTGTGTATCAAGGTAGTCATAAGTGTAAGTATCAACCACGAAGAATGCCTCACGACTTTGATTCAGGTGTGCATCCTGCATTGATAAAAGAAAATGAGTATTCTTACCAAAAAGAAGTCAGAAGTATTTGGACTCCAACTAAAGATAAGATTCAGCCGATAATAATTAAATCTAAGAACATTAAAAAGTATTGTCGTATAATCAAAAGCTTATAACAAAGCAATCAAGGTGATGCTTTACACTCGGCGGTTTTGGTATGAAGTTCAGTGCGCTTTGTTGGTTCAGTGGGGCACACCTTATTGCAGGCGTTATGTGAGTCAAAATGGAGTTTGAACATATGTTAGAAGTTAGACCAAATTGTGAATGTTGCGACAAAGACCTTGCTCCAGATTCTACGGAAGCAATGATATGCACATATGAATGCACTTTTTGCGAAACTTGTGTGAATGATATTTTAGAAAATGTGTGCCCAAATTGTGGTGGTGGGTTTGCTTTTCGCCCTATTCGACCAAAAGTTGCGAGAAGAACTGGCTTAAGTATTAGTCATCAGCCAGCCTCAGTTGAAAGAGTGTATACCAAGTATACTATTGAAGAACTTAAAGAGTTCTCTGCAAGAGTCAAACATTTAAAACCAGAAGATCGGTGAATAATAAGTTCACATAACAAAGCGTTTAAGACAGATTCGCAACGTTCGGCATTTTTGGTTTGCTTCAGATTTAGAGTTTACGGCACAATGGTTTAAGTTTGGTGGTCTGCGTTGCTCACTACTTAACGCGGCGTTAGTTGAAGTTCGAAAAACAATAACCAAATGCAATTAATATGAAGGATCTTAGGCTCTAGTAACACACCTGATACACCCTACCCTTCGCCTATCTCGCCAGTGGCACTGGTCGTTTTGCAGTTGAATCCACCTTTAGTAGCTTACTGAAGTGGTGTGAGTGTTAAGTTCTTTGGCGCTGATTCTTTGGTTTGGATTTCACCTTTGCCAGTTTTACTTAGGCACACTTGGTTGTTTGGCTTCATCGTTCACATTCTCTGTAAATTTAATAGTAGCGCTACACTTCTTGCTCATCGGTCATTTCTTCAAGGCCGAGTTCGTTTCGTGCGTTGGGCTGAAATTTTAAGCTGCCAAGTTTGCTTTGGCGCATGAAATCAATAACCTAAAACCCATTGGCTTCTTGGCTTCCAAAGGAAGTGAAGGTGCAGCAACTAACAAGGCGCTCAACAGGGACTCCCAACGCTTGGCCAATTTCATTCAAATCGGCTCCGGTGTTTAGGGCACAGATTTCATGTTGGGTGGAGTGGCGTTGTCGCCCGTTAGC
>NZ_JYJP01000035.1 GCF_001012815.1 Vibrio mexicanus | reverse complement strand
GAAAATTTTGGAGAGTTCTGGTGTTTGAAAAAGTTGTACTTAGGCGCTCGGAAGAGGGAGTTCCCGTAACAAAAGGGGAGATCGCTGAAGCGTTACTATTTTATCAAAGTGTCCATATTATTATCGACTATGCTAGTTTCCGTGGGCTTGTAACTCAACTAGGCATGGACTTATTTTTGAGGCTACTCGCTTTGCCTAGTGTTACTGCTGTTTATACCGAAGAAATCCTTTCTACATACAATGACAATAATCAGTTTCTGTATGCAGCAATTAAGTTTGTTGGCGATCAAGAAAGGGGTGAGTTGCATAGTCGAAAGAAAAGGCTTCAGTTTCAAATTGAAAAACTGGGTTTCGACAAAAAGAAAGCACTCAAATACGCAGAGCGGTTTTTAAAATTAGTTTCCAAACATGATCTCTCAAGCGATCATTTTGTTCAAAACGGCATTACACGTAGCGCAAGAGCACAACTTCAAGATCAAAGCTATATCAACCAATGCGCACAAAGAATTGTAGCTAATCAGTTAGGATGCAAGGATATCGATAGTAGTTTGTTTTTAAATGTGGACTTTATTGAAAACTCCGAGAGATTTAGAGTTCGAAGCAACATTGACTTTGATTTCATCACCTTTAAATCAAAGCGAATAAATCCAAGTGCTGGTGATTTCAATCAAGCGGGCTTACTGAGCCAAATTTTAGAGTCTCACGCTGATTTGATGCTTGCATCCCATTACGGTGGCGACTTTTTTAGCTCGTCAGTTTCATCACAGTTGATTAATATCAAGTTCTCCCATGTAACTAAGAGAACTGACCTAAACAAAAACGAGCTAGCGTCTTTTAAGCATGTAGTGCTCAATGATTACCCATCAGTTAAGGAAGTCATAGATTCAGATCGCAGATCATTTTCGGAGTTTTTAGAACTTTTAGAAAAATCAGATAGATTTAAAAAATGGGCTGTTGGGGTTAACCCTGATGTTGGTGTTGTATCTGAGTACCTAAAAGAGTTAAGTGGTCAGCACTGGTTGGAAAAAACACCCGGAAAAACACTTAGGTACGCTTTAGGTTCAACAATTTCTGTCGTCGCACCATTTGTTGGGTCAGCCCTATCACTCGCAGATACACTACTTACTGATAAGCTTGCAATCGGTTGGAAACCGAATCACTTTGTAAACAAGAAAATTAAACCGTTTCTGGATGATGATTAAATTTTCTAACAAACTGTTTAAGAGTGATTCGCAACGCGTGGCATTTTCACCATGCGTTGGTTTAAGTGATTAAGGTGGTATGCGGGCGCTTCGGCATTGCGTTGCTCACACCTTAACAGGGCGTTATATGCCAGTAATCAGGAAGTCGATAGCAGCAATAATCTCGTTTCTAAAAGTGCTCAAATCATTTACCGGATCACGCAAGATCTTAGTTGGTACACTCGCCATTTGGTGAGTTAGGATTACGAAGTCACCTTCATCAATGTGGATCACTGGGCATAGGTGAGTAGGGGCTTTCTTCTCTAACATTTCAACCGGTGTTAATGGAATCACAAGTCGGGTATTCAGTGTATCAAGCATTTCACTTTGAACATCAACAAAGTATGGGTAAGCGGTAGCAGTGCTTTTATCGTTATTTTGGTATAGTGAAAACTGTGACATTAGAATACTCGGTAAGAATCAGAAAATAGACCGTGATTTTCGGTTAGTTCATTGCAAGCGTTGATAGCATCTGCATTTTGCTCTAACCACTCAGTCTTACGGCGCTGATTTACTTCTTTTTCAAGGGCTTTTTCCATTGTTGCCGAGAGGTTTATGTTTAGGCGCTTAGCTTCAGCGAGTAACTCGCTATTTAAGCTTAAGTTTGCAGCCTTCTTGGGTGCTTGCGTACTATATGCGTTTCTCATGATAATTACCTATGCGTATTTACGGTGCGCATTAAGTATAGGCGCACGAAAGGCATATAACAAACAATTTAAGAGTGATTCGCCACGCTTGGCATTTTTAGTTTGGGTTTAGTTTAGTGTTTACGGCGTCTAAGTTGAGTGCAGTGGTAGCGTGGCTCACACCTTAATTGGGCGTTAGCCGACAACCAGAAACTTGAGTTATGGAGGACAAAGTGAACGTAAGGAAAGCGATCAAAAAAGACTCTGGTAAGTTGCTAGAACTTATTGAACACAAAGCTGAATTTGACCGGATTATGAAAGGGTTCGACGGCGAAACCTCCACAACTAAAGAGAAAATTGAACGAACCTTATTTGGTGACTATCCGTTTGCCCATGCTTTGCTATTGGAAGTAGATGGCGAAGTTCAGGGCTTCGCCTTGTTTCATTATCGTTATTCATCTTTTCGCGGCGAGCTTCTATTTGGCTTGATGATCTTCTAGTTTTTGACAAGCATAGGTCAAAGGGGTACGGCGCTGAACTTATGCATGCTTTGAAAACGGAAGCTCAAAAGTCATTAACGTCTCATATTTCTTGGACGGCAAGTCCATACAACACGAAAGCACACGAGTTTTACAAGAAATTAGGCGCAGAAGTTGAGCGAATGGATGGTCAGCGTCCGTATTTCCATTGGGCAATGTACGGCTAACAAATTGTTTAACAGGGACAAAAAACGTATGCCATTTTCCGCTTCGCTTCAAAGTATGGCACACTAGTTTTTTGCCCGTTAACAAGGCGTTATGTTACATACAGTCAAAAACGCTATCAAAAAGCTTAAAATACCTATCTTTTCCTTCGTGCTTAGATTTAACTCTCTGATTATCATAAGTAGTTAGTGTTTACTTGATAATTAGGAATAACAATGTCAGTCCTCAGATACTGTAAAATCGATGAAATGGTTATATCACCAAAAATGAAAGGGTACCTAGATCGTTTCCATAGTAAAATCGAACTTGGGAATCTGCTAGCAACTTCAGTTGCTTCTAGTCAGTTTATTGATATATTTTCTGGACGTGCCACAACAGGAAAGCGACTAAAAAAAATCTATGAGCATGACTGGGAAGTCTTCGGTGAGGTATTACTTGCGGCACATACAATTACCAGAAATGAAGCCAATAAAATTGCTGACGAAGCAAGGTTGTTTTCTGTTGGTAATGAATCTAAATTTTGGGACTGTGTTTATGAAGCTACTCGTTAGTCTATTAGCAATATTGCTATCTACTCACACCTTCGCTATAGAAAAAAGCTACACAAAGCTTAACCAAAAACTCGACTACTGTACTTCGCTACCTGAAACAAAGTTCGAGGCCATATCAGATCCTTGGCTAGTAGGACAGCCTCTCACTTCAAGAAAAGTAGCACTCTTAATGGTTAAAGATTATCTAATCCAAGAGTGCGCCCGTACAGAAGTAAAAGAGTTTTTATATCAAGCTTATCTATCGCACTCCAGAGCTAATGATAGTGAGGCCATTAAAAGTTTCCTAGCTCTAAAAAAGAATTCTGTAGCTGAAAACTATAGAGATATTGTTGATTCCGACTTTCTAGAGCAGGTTGCTAGATTAGCTGAATCAGGTATGTTTGGGGAAAATTTTGATGTACTAACCGCTTTAAATGCTATAGGACATTAACATAACAAATGCTTTAAGAGGGACAACCAACGCTTGGCGACTTTAATACTTCTTTTACCTTCTGTGTTTTAAGCACTCTACTTTCAGTTCAGAGAAGCGTTGTTTGCCCCTTAAGCAGGCGTTATGTGGCGAAGAGGAAATATGGAAATTTCATTACTAGCGGATTTCCCGCATGAAGCACCACAGATTGCAAAATGGTACTACGATGAGTGGGCTAGAATTGCTCCGGATTTCACCGAAGCTATGGTGCTTGAAAAAGTCATAGAGAAATCCGTTAATCGAAATAAACTTCCGTTGTCTCTAGTCGCTCACATAGATACTGAACTTGTCGGTGTTCTGGAGCTTAAATTTCGTGAAAATAAGCACTATCCAGAGTATGAGCATTGGGTTGGTGGTGTGTTTACTCACCAGAGTCATAGATGTAAAGGTATTGCACATAAATTGTTAGACTCAGCGAAAGAAAAAACAATCAGTCTTGGTGTCAAAAAGCTGTACCTACAGTGCGAGAGTTTTAATATCAAGCTGTATTTAAATCATGATTTTAAAGTTCTACATCAGGCACAACACCATGAAATAGAAACGACTATCATGGTGTGGGAACCAGACACATAACAAGCAATTTAAGCAGACCCTCAACGCGTGCCATTTTTGGTTTGCAGTCAATTCCGTGTTTAAGGTGTTATGCAGAGGCAATCGTTGTGCGTTTCGGGCTACTTAATCGGGCGTTAGCCACACAAGGAATAATTGAATTATGAACATAAGGAACGAATGTTCGAAAGACTATACCCAAATTGAAGAGATAACGAAGTTGGCTTTCTTGGGCAAACCATACTCTTCTGGTACAGAGCAATACTTAGCTGAAAAGCTACGTGCACATGACGCCTTAGTTCTATCCTTGGTCGTAGAAGAAGCTGGCGCAGTTGTTGGTCATCTCGCTCTTTCCCCAATAAAGATTGATGGTCTCAATGGCTCTTATTTCGGCCTTGGTCCACTGGCTGTTTTGCCTAGTGCTCAAGGAAAAGGTTATGGCACTGCGTTATTGAACTCAGCCTTGGAATTTCTGTCTACAAATAGAGCTATATGTTGTGTTCTAGTTGGAGATCCAAACTATTATTCACGTGTAGGCTTTGCAGTTGAATCAGAGCTAACATATCAAGGAGCCCCTGCTGAATACTTTCAATCAATCTGGTTTACTGAAGAAAAATTAGTAGGTGAAGTTGAATTTCATGAGACCTTCGAGTAGTGGGCTAACAAGCAATTTAAGAGGGATTCTCAACGCTTGGCATTTTTGCTTCTACTTCAATTTTAGTGTTTATGGCACAATGCTTTAGGTTTGGGTGGTGGCGTTGTTCACCCCTTAATT
>NZ_JYJP01000034.1 GCF_001012815.1 Vibrio mexicanus | reverse complement strand
CGATCGTGTTCCTTCCTAGTTATGATTCGCCGCGATCATTATTGACCGGGACGCGCCAGAATTTGCTATTTTATGCGCCAACGTCCGTTAGCGCAATATTTGGACGCATTGATCTTTAAAAAAGTCACTAACTTTTTACAGATCAATACGACGTATTAGTAACCACGCTCTGCAATAATTGCATCAGCAAAGTTCTTAGACACTTCAGCGTACTCATTAAACTCCATAGAGTAAGAAGCACGACCTTGTGTTGCAGAACGTAGGTCTGTTGCGTAACCAAACATTTCAGACAGTGGTACTTGAGCACGGATGATCTTAAGACCAGCAACGCCCTCATCCATACCCTCGATTAGGCCGCGACGACGGTTAAGGTCGCCAACAACATCACCCATCCAATCTTCAGGAGTAGTTACTTCAACATTCATCATAGGCTCAAGAAGAACAGGCTGAGCTTCTAGTGCACCTTTTCTGAACGCCATTGAGCCAGCGATCTTAAACGCCATCTCGTTAGAGTCAACATCGTGGTAAGAACCGTCGAACAGTGTTGCTTTAATATCTAGAACAGGATAACCCGCTAGAACACCACTGTTCATTTGCTCTTCGATACCTTTCGCTACCGAACTGATGTATTCCTTAGGAACCACACCGCCCACAATTTCATCGACAAAGACAAAACCTTCGCCATGCTCCGCTGGCTCTAGTTTAATCCATACGTGACCGTATTGACCGCGACCGCCAGATTGGCGAACGAACTTACCTTCCACTTCCGCGCTACCACGGATAGTTTCACGGTAAGCAACTTGAGGTTTACCCACGTTACAGTCAACGCTGAATTCACGCTTCATTCGATCAACGATAATATCTAGGTGTAGCTCACCCATACCAGAGATCAATGTTTGTCCGGTTTCGTCATCCGTTTCAACACGGAATGACGGGTCTTCCGCAGCCAGTTTGCCTAGCGCAACACCCATCTTTTCTTGGTCTGCTTTTGAGCGAGGCTCAACCGCAATTTGAATAACAGGCTCAGGGAATTCCATACGCTCTAGAATAACTTTATGGTTTTGATCACAAAGCGTATCACCTGTTGTTACTTCTTTAAGACCGATTGCCGCAGCAATGTCGCCCGCGCGAACTTCTTTCACTTCTTCACGCTTGTTTGAGTGCATCTGTACGATACGACCAAAACGCTCTTTTTTCTGCTTCACAGAGTTGTAAACAGAGTCACCAGAGTTTACGACACCCGAGTAAACGCGCATGAAGGTTAGAGTGCCTACAAACGGGTCTGTTGCGATCTTAAATGCCAATGCTGAGAACGGTTCGTTGTCGTCTGCATGACGCTCAACTTCCGCTTCATTTTCGTCAACACCCTTGATTGCAGGAACGTCAATTGGAGAAGGTAGGAACTCAACAACAGCATCCAGAACCGCTTGTACACCTTTGTTTTTGAACGCACTACCACAAGTAGCCAGTACGATTTCATTGTTCAGTGTACGAGTACGCAGTGCTTGCTTGATTTCAGCTTCAGTCAATTCACCTTCTTCAAGGTACTTGTCCATTAGCTCTTCGCTTGCTTCCGCCGCAGCTTCAACTAAGTTGTTGCGCCACTCTTCTGCTTCTTCAAGCATATCTGCCGGGATGTCTTCGTACGTGAAGGTCATACCTTGGTCAGCTTCATTCCAGTTGATTGCCTTCATCTTGATTAGGTCAACCACACCACGGAAATCTTCTTCAGCACCGATGTTTAGCTGAATTGGCACTGGGTTTGCGCCTAAGCGGTTTTTGATTTGATCAACAACGCGTAGGAAATCAGCACCTGCACGGTCCATCTTGTTCACAAACACCATACGTGGAACTTGGTATTTGTCTGCTTGACGCCATACAGTTTCAGATTGAGGTTCAACGCCCGATGAACCACAGAAAACAACAACTGCACCATCCAGTACGCGCAAAGAACGCTCTACTTCGATAGTAAAGTCTACGTGTCCAGGGGTGTCGATGATGTTGATACGGTGATCTTGGAATTGTGCTTCCATACCACGCCAGAATGTCGTGGTAGCAGCAGAAGTGATAGTGATACCACGTTCTTGCTCTTGCTCCATCCAGTCCATGGTCGCTGCACCATCGTGAACTTCGCCGATTTTATGAGAAAGGCCGGTATAGAACAGAATGCGTTCACTGGTTGTGGTTTTACCAGCGTCTACGTGCGCTACGATACCGATATTACGGTAACGCTCAATGGGAGTTTTACGAGCCACGATTGAATCCTCTTATACTTAGAGAGTTAGGGACTATTGCTATGTCTATGACAGCAAATTTTGCTATCCCCTAGATATAGCAATAGTTCCTAGCTTGCGCATAGGAACTAAAGAAGTGCTGCAAGGAACCTTGCAGCACTGAAAAGGTATTACCAACGGTAATGTGCGAACGCTTTGTTTGCGTCAGCCATGCGGTGAACGTCTTCACGTTTCTTAACCGCAGTACCTTTGTTCTCAGACGCGTCTAGCATTTCAGCAGCTAGGCGTTGAGCCATAGATTTTTCACCACGCTTACGCGCAGCTTCAACTACCCAACGCATAGCAAGTGCGTTACGGCGAACCGGACGTACTTCTACAGGTACTTGGTAAGTTGAACCACCTACACGGCGAGATTTAACCTCTACCGCTGGGCGAACATTTTCAAGAGCTTCTTCAAATACAGCTAAGTGATCTTTACCAGATTTCTCAGCCATTGTGTCTAGTGCAGTGTAAACGATTTTCTCTGCAGTAGATTTCTTACCGTCAACCATAAGGATGTTAACGAATTTTGCCAGCAGTTCTGATTTGAACTTTGGATCTGGAAGGATCTTACGCTGACCGATGACGCGACGACGTGGCATGGATTTTCTCCGTTGTCTTCTTCAGGTTATCCAAAACTTTTCAGTTTCTTCAAAAATTAAAATTAATTTAGTGTTTGGCCTTACTTAACGGATACCATTAAGATTTTGGACGCTTAACACCGTACTTAGAACGACCTTGTTTACGGTCGTTAACGCCAGCACAGTCTAGTGCGCCGCGAACTGTGTGGTAACGAACACCCGGAAGGTCTTTTACACGACCGCCACGGATTAGAACAACACTGTGCTCTTGAAGGTTGTGACCTTCACCGCCGATGTACGAAGTTACTTCGAAACCGTTAGTTAGACGTACACGACATACTTTACGTAGTGCCGAGTTAGGTTTTTTAGGTGTAGTAGTGTAAACACGAGTACATACACCACGTTTTTGTGGACACGCTTCTAGTGCAGGCACGTTGCTTTTAACAACTTGCTTTGCACGAGGCTTACGTACCAACTGGTTAATAGTTGCCATTAACTAGCTCCTGAAATTTACTTAAAAGTAAGCTTTGTGAAAAATCTATCCCAAATGCATCTAGTACAAATAGGGACGCAAAATTCTATTCAGCAGTGAGAGGTGTGTCAAGAAATATACAGATCTTTTTTGCTCAATAAGCATACTTTGGAAGGTAAGCGAGAGGATTTGGGGCAAGTTAGCCCCAAGTCACTGAAGAATCGTGCTCTGCAGTCAAGTTAACAAAGCCGACATAATTGACGATTTTGCACGACTCACTAGCAAAGTCTAAGTAGCCGCGAGCAGCGAGATCCTCTTCCAACACACAAGTGTTGCATGATGTTATCAGTTGATGCTGCTTGTGCTTTGCAGAAGACGCATAGATGGCATCTTCGATAAGTAGGAGGGTATCCCCTTCAGAATACAAGCGACTGGCCTGTTCTAGCATCTCTAGTGATTTTACGATATGCAGCATGGTCGCCTCTTAAAAGGTTAGTACTTTATTCGATTGAGCCAAAAGCACCTTAACTTGTTCGCTCTCAACCGCTTCGACATCAATCATCAAGTCACTTGAGCTCAACCCTCTTTCGGCAAGCGATTCCTGGCAAACATAAACTTGCTCAATATCGTAAAGGTCGAAAAGCTTAAACATTGGGGCATAGTCTTTTAGCTTTGTCGATTGAGCGGATTGGCCGGCGAGTAATTGATATACCCCATCTCCTATAAACACCACACAAATGTCTTCTGTGTATGCTGAGGCGGCTAATAGTGCATCGACTCCCTCACGACCAGATGCGCAGCCATGCGGTGACGAAGTAAATAC
>NZ_JYJP01000033.1 GCF_001012815.1 Vibrio mexicanus | reverse complement strand
TAACGCCTTGCTAACGGGCGATAACGCTATACCACCCAACTTAAAATTTGTGCCCTAAACACTAAAGCCAATTTGAATGAAAGTGGCCAAGCGTTAGGAGTCCCTGTTAAGCAATTTGTTATGAGCGTGCTGAAATACACGCTGCACTTTACTGCAATTGAACCCGATAGCTTCATAGAACTTGTGAGATTCCACTCTAAGCTCATTGCAGCGTACTCTCAAATTACCATCAATATTATCCTGAGCGTATTGCACTAAATGCTTACCGACACCACGACCTCGAAAATCAGGAGAAACAACTAACCCACAGATTTCATGAAAATTATCAGATGCAAGTCGACGTGCGTAGATAAGGTGCAACCAAGCAATAATTTGACCGTCAAGCTCTGCAACAAATACATGATCTAGGTTGGAGGTCAGCAATTCTTCAAGCTTTGACGATGCGTCGGAAGAGGATAGTTCTGAATACCCAAGGTGCTTAGATACTTCATTGATACCCAATGCATCTGACTCTAAAGCACTTCTGATGATGTATCCCATTCTACTTTTCCTTGTAGCTCATAACGCCCAA
>NZ_JYJP01000032.1 GCF_001012815.1 Vibrio mexicanus | reverse complement strand
CGTGTCATTCCAAGGCTGTAAACCGTATAGGTTGACCGATACTAAGTGCGCGTCGTCGCCGCCAATCATGTTAGCTACATCGCCACCCGATACGTTAGCGGCGCTGAGTGCTGCCATTTGGCCCGTACCTGTAGAGTAACCGTTTAGAGCACTGTTGTTTGCAGCGTTCATGCCTTTAGCAATCTCGTTAGTATCAATATCTACATAGGTGTAGTTCACTGACGGGAACAATAGCGTTGTTCCGTTCGTTGCCGTTAGAGGCAGCATGTAACCTGCTGTGTATAGGTTCGATGCTTCCGTTAGGTTAAGGTCTACATAAACACCACCAAAACGCTCATCAAAGTTTGCTAAGCGGAAGCGAGCATTTTCTGATTGAGTGAAATACTCACCAATCATGATGGTTTGTGTTGTGTATTCGTTGTTGCCGTATAGGTTATTAAAACCGCCACCTGCAACCAATTTAATTTCACCTTTGTGGTCGGTTGCAATACCGCCACGCCATGCTGTGTTACGTGGGTCTGCGTCGTGGACTTCTGAATCTGCTGCGAACGCTGCGCCAGAAAGAGATAGTGCTGCCGCTACGCCAAGTGCTAAAAGAGATTTGCTGCTTTTCATAATATGTGCCTTTAAGTATTAACTTGTTTGTTTAAAGACACATCCGTGTGCTTAAATTCCGTGGATGTTTTTATTTCAACGCATTTTGCGTTTATAATTTTTACTAAATCAAACTGAATCAAACAAAAACCAAAATAGGAAATTAAAATAACCAGAGTTTAAGTTTTCTTTTCCAATCTAATTAAATTCTTCTATTCAACCGAAGTGAACTTTACTCTCCCCGGCTGACGGAAACTAATATAACCAATTTGATATCATATAAAAATGGAATCAAAGTTAATTCAACTATTCCCCACATTCATAACCCTGCTCTTATTTTTTCTCTACAGAAAAACAGTTAAGGCTCGACTGTTTATTTGATTTAAATCAAGGTAATGCAAGGAGGGTGCATTTGAACACAGGCTTATCTATGTAAACTGCATAACGTTCACGAAGCGTTCTATTGTGCGAATTCTCTGATCGCAATTGTTTATAGTCAGTATAGGTTAGGAGATCATTCAACTGAGCGTTCGACATGTTTTGTACCTTATAAGTTTCCAAAAACAACATGCCAGTTATACGAACTGCGTTCTATACACGGTAGTTAGTTTAATAACAGGGCTAAGTGATGCCTGGTGTAAGTAACCTAGTAATAGTTGCACCTGTCCTCTCTATTGAGCATTTAAAATTAACATTGACAAATAGACAAGTGATGAATAGATAAGTGGAGAATAGACCATATGATATTACTTACACATATAGTTAAATGAATATGCTTGGATTTTTCAATATTTCATGATGGCGCATCATTTATATAACTGCTATCCGATTAAATATCACAATGCTGATAGATTGGCCAGACATGTCAGAAAATGTTGGAAGTACGTGAGGGTTAATAGAGACTGACGCTTAAAACTCGAAATAGATTCGTCACGCCTTAAAGAAAAGTGCTTTAGTCTTTTAGTCCTGGGCTGGCTGCACTAAGCCATCACCAACCCAGGTTTCTTTATAAACGTTTTGAGTGGATTAGAAGCGCCAGTCGAAACCTACTGAAACTTTCTTATCTTCTGTG
>NZ_JYJP01000031.1 GCF_001012815.1 Vibrio mexicanus | reverse complement strand
CAGAGCGTCCAATGGCCATGGCGACCATCGCCTCGCAAATGGGGATTACCGCTAGCCCGATTGCTGCCGCTGCCGCGGTTGTGATGGCAACCGCCGCAGACAATAGTCTAGATATCGGCCTGGTTAACGTACTGATGGTTACCATTCCTGCGACCTTCATCGGTGTTTTGGTTGGTTGTCTCTGGAGCCTTAAGCGCGGTAAAGAGCTGGATCAAGACCAAGACTTTATTGAGCGCTGTAAAGACCCAGAGTTTAAAGCCCAGCTTATTGATGAAACAGAGTCAGATGAGAAAGATGGCCACGTAGGAGATCAAGCCAAGAAAGGCCTAGGCATCTTCTTAGCGGGTATTGCCACCGTTATCTTTGTCGCTATGTTTGGTAAAGATCTCTCGCTGCTGCCTGACGGTGTCAGTATGTCTGTGGCCATTCAGTTCTTGATGTTGTCTGTCGGTGCGGTGATTCTTCTCACCACCAAAGTGGATCCGAAGAAAATTGTCCACAGCAATGTGTTCATTGCCGGCATGACGGCGGTGATCATCATCTTCGGTATCGCATGGATGAGTGACACCATTATCGGCTACCACAAACCTTACTTAATCAGCCTAGTAAGCGATCTCGTGGCCGCGCACCCTTGGACCTTTGCCATTGCGATGTTCGTGGTGTCGGTGTTCCTAAAAAGCCAAGCAGCAGTGCTAACTATCATGCTCCCTCTTGGGTTTGCGATGGGTATTCCTGCTCCTGTGCTCATTGGTGTGCTACCGGCATGTTACGCGTACTTCTTCTTCCCGTTCTACCCAAGCGATCTGGCGGCCATCACTTTTGACCGTTCAGGCACAACGCAAATTGGTAAGTACGTACTCAACCACAGCTTCTTGTTGCCAGGATTTATTGGCGTGGTTACCGCAACCGCTGTCGGCTACGCGATCTCTATGGCGATAAACTAATCCTCTATTAAAGGACTGGCGATCAACTGTTCGCCATTTCTACAAAGCCCCACAACGAAAAAAAGCCAGCTGGTTCCCCAACTGGCTTTTCAATTTATGCTTTATCAATCGTGCTTAGAATAGCTCTTCAGCAACCTTGAATAGATCGTTGCGTACTGGGCGCTTCATGTTCTCGATTGCATCAATGATGTCGTGGTGAACAAGCTGCTCTTTTTGAATGCCTACACAACGACCACCGTGACCTTCCATCAATAGGTGAACTGCGTAGTTACCCATGCGAGACGCTAGAACACGGTCAAACGCAGTAGGACGACCACCACGTTGGATGTGACCAAGAACGGTTGCGCGAGTTTCGCGGCCAGTCGCATCTTCGATCTCTTTCGCTAGTTCGTTTGCATCCATCATCAGCTCAGTCAGTGCGATGATAGCGTGCTTCTTACCTTTCGCGATGCCGTCTTGGATGTTGTTGATCAGCTGCTCTTTGTCTAGGCCTGTTTCTGGAGTAATGATGTACTCACAGCCACCAGCGATAGCAGACATTAGCGTTAGGTCACCACAGTGACGACCCATGATCTCAACGATAGAAATACGTTGGTGAGATGAAGACGTGTCGCGTAGACGGTCGATTGCATCGATAACTGTGTTAAGCGCAGTTAGGTAACCGATCGTGTAATCTGTACCTGCGATATCGTTATCGATAGTGCCTGGAAGACCGATACATGGGTAACCCATTTCAGTTAGCTTCTTCGCCCCCATGTAAGAGCCGTCACCACCAACAACAACCAGTGCGTCGATGCCGTGCTTCTTCAAGTTCTCGATAGCTTTCTCACGAACAGCCACTTCTTTGAACTCTGGGAAACGTGCAGAACCTAGGAATGTACCACCTTTGTTGATTACGTCTGAAACACTTGAACGGTCAAGTTTCTCGATACGATCTTCGTAAAGGCCTAAGTAACCGTCGTGCACGCCGTATACTTCTAAACCTTCAGATAGTGCAGTACGAACTACGCCGCGTACGGCTGCGTTCATACCAGGTGCATCACCGCCACTTGTTAAAACACCGATCTTCTTAATCATGCTCACCCTCGATTTTTGGGAATCCAATTATTAATTTTTCTTGCGAGCTGACACCTATCGTCAACTCACTTAATCATTCTGAGTCTGCCTAGTATGTTACCTTCACAGGGCAGGAATACTACTGTTATTTGCACGAAATTACGTAACTTTTCTACTTATGTAAGAGTATTACAGTTTTACTTCGCGACTTTGTTGACTCACATCAGAATCACGTTTATTTGTTACTAGTTTGATAATTTGAACCACTAATTTAGCGCAAACCACCGAGTATCAAGCTTACCAGTCTTGGTTTTTCTGCTCTTTTTCCGGCCCCAACACCACAGAGTATGGATCTTGGTGAATCAATACATCCGCTTCAGGGAACGTTTTCAGTAGTAAGTTTTCAACTTCATCTGAAATGCGATGCGCTTCAATCAACGGCATCGTATCTTCTAACTCTAGATGAAGTTGAATAAAACGTGTTGGCCCTGACATACGCGTTCTCAATTGATGGACACCTAATACTCCCTCAACTGAGACACAACATTGACGAATCTGATCCAACTCTTCATCTGGCAGCTTTCTATCCAACAAGGTTTGAATCGCTTCTTTGACCATCTTGAAGGCACTATAAAGAATATAAGCACCAATACCAATTGCGAACACGGCGTCCGCTTGAGTAATACCGAACCAGCTCAAGCCCAGTGCCACCATAATGGCCGCATTCATATAAAGATCAGATTGGTAGTGCAGAGAATCTGCTGCAATCGCTTGGCTGCCGGTTTTGTTCACCACATATTTTTGAAAGGTCACTAGGCCATAAGTCACAACGATAGCGAACAAGCTGACGTAAACACCCAGCTCTGGTGATTCTAATTCGTGAGGGCGGAAGAAGCGGTCGAAGCCGTTCAAAATAAGAAAACAAGCGGAACCGGAAATGAACATGGCTTGGGCAAGAGCCGCCAAAGATTCAGCCTTACCGTGGCCAAAGGTGTGCTCACGGTCAGCGGGTTGCAGGGCATAGCGCACCACAATCAAATTGACGACAGATGCCGCAATATCCAATAAAGAGTCAATGAGAGAAGCCAGTAAACTGACCGAACCCGTCAACCACCATGCGGCAACTTTCACAATCAATAGCACAGTGGCAACGATGGTCGCTGTCCATGCTGCTAACGTCACCAGACGTGCATACTCGTGTTTCATAATCCATGACAAAGGCGTTGATTTACCCTAAGTATACCGCGCAAAACTTTGAATAAAAATGACGCACTGAGATAAGCATTCAAGTCTTACCAGTGAAACAAATGAAAAAGGCCACCTAAATGGCAGCCTTTTGTCGAACACACGATGAAATTATGCTTGCTTGTCACTCATGCGTTTCTGCATTTTCTCAGCACACTTGTTCATATGCTCTTGCTTAATTTCGCTGTATTTCACTTTTTGCTCTGGCGTTAGGATGCTTAGCACTTGGTGCTGACGCTCTAACATTTTCACGCGGCGCTCAGCTGCTTTTCTACCATCTCTTTTGCAAGATCATTCGCTGCCGCTTCATCAAACGTATCGGCTAAAAGCAGTTGGTTTACTTGTGCTTGATACGCTTGACGCTCTGCCATCATCTCTTGGCCTTTCTCACTGCGCATCTCTTTAAACTCAGCCTTCGCATTGGTGCGCATTTCTTTCAACTGGGTTTTCTGCTCATCTGTCAGATCAAGTTGGCGTAGGATTTTGTGGCCTGAACCTCCACGGCATTCACCTTTACCTTTAAAGTCGCCTTTGCCACCAAATGCGAAAGCAGTCGCACTACCAAATACTAAAGGAACAGCTGCTGCGGCTAACACTAATTTCTTTGTCATTTTCATATCATATACCTTCTAAAATAGGGTTATCAGGAAGCTGTTCTTCACAGCACAGGTACAGAATACAAACTGCAAGGTAAAGCGACGTATAGGGAGCGTAAATAATCGTAAAGAGCAAACTTTACCTTATCGAAGCCACCTCTTTCGCAGTATGATAAAAGAACTTCTGACAACGGTGATTAAGGTTAACTATATGGCGCACATTCTCCTGATCGATGACGATATTGAGCTTACAAGCCTTTTAAAAGAGGTGCTCAGCCTTGAAGGATTCGAGGTTTCAGAAGCCAATGATGGTGAAGCAGGTTTAGCCGCTTTGAGCGAAGATATAAACCTCATCCTTCTGGATGTGATGATGCCCAAACTGAATGGTATGGACACACTTAAGCGACTGCGTGAGAAATGGGAAACTCCCGTCTTAATGCTGACCGCTAAAGGGGAAGAGATCGATAGAGTATTAGGCTTAGAGCTTGGTGCAGACGATTACTTACCAAAACCATTCAGCGACCGCGAACTGCTTGCCAGAATCAAAGCCATATTGCGCCGCACTCAGTCAAAAGCGTCAAACAAAAACCAAGATGCCTTGGTCTATCAGGACATCGAAGTGTTTCCTGGTAAGCAAGAGGCCTACTGCCAAGGTCAACTGCTCGACCTTACGACCACTGAGTTTTCTCTACTAAGTCACTTTATCGTGAACCCAGGGCAAACCTTAACCAAAGAAACCCTCAGTTTAGATGTGCTTGGCAAGCGCCTAGCCGCCTTCGATCGCGCTATAGACATGCACGTCTCAAACCTACGCAAGAAACTGCCTGCGCGAGAAGATGGCAAGTCACGCATCAAGACCTTACGTGGACGCGGCTATCTATTAATTGAGGAAGATTAATGCGTTTGCCTCGAATCAAGAGCCTCTACGGCCGAATATTTGCGATCTTTTGGTTTACCATGCTGCTGGTGCTGTTGGCAGTACTCTCTCTGCCGCACCTTGATCCACGCAAGGCCCATGAGATCCCAAATGCTCATAAAGACAAGCTGATCGATATTAAGGAAAAAGTTGAGCACCGCTTTAAAGATGAAACCGATCTCGGTCGGATCTTGTTTCGATTGAACGATCAGAAGCGATCGTCGCGCGACCCAAGCCCTAGGCTTTATCTCACTGACTTAGAAGGCAACATTTTGACCACTAAGCGAGAGAGCCATTTTGGTATCCGTGCCCTACGTAACTTCGTAACTAGCCTGCCTGACGACTCGCCAAAACAGAAGCTCTATGGCAATTACATGATCGCTGGCCCAACGCCCATCACCTTGGCGGATCGAGAACTCAAACTGTATGTTGGTGTGCGCTGGAATCAACCGCCACCGCTACTATTGCGAATGTTTGATAAACCTATCCAACTGCTGTTTGCGGTTATGATTGTCAGCACCCCGCTACTACTTTGGCTAGCTTGGGTAGTCAGCCAGCCGGCAAGAAAGCTTGAAAGAGCCGCCAAGCGTGTTGCACAAGGGGAATTTGTGGCAGACCCTGAGCTTGAGCAAGGCACATCCGAGTTCAGACAAGCGGGGGCCAGTTTTAATCAGATGGTGGAAGCGGTCAATAATATGGTTTCGGGCCAACAGCGATTATTGTCAGACATCTCGCATGAGCTGCGCTCTCCGTTAACTCGCTTAAGAATGGCCAGCGCATTGGCGGTTCGCAAGCAAGGAGAAAGCCCAGAGCTTGAACGCATTGATACCGAGGCCCAACGCCTAGAGTTGATGATCAACGAGCTCCTCGCGCTGTCTCGTACTCAAGCAGACAGTCACCTACAACGTGAAACTCAACCGCTTTCTAGCCTGTGGGAAGAGATCATTAAAGATGCTCAATTTGAGGCAGAGCAGATGGGCAAAACGCTCAACTACTCAACACTGCCAGATTGTAAGCTTACAGGAAGCCCTAAACTGCTGATGCGTGCACTTGATAACATACTGCGCAACGCCATTCACTACGGCAAGGACCAAGTCGATGTGACTATCGTCATTAAGGGCGAAAATCTGCATGTGTCAGTTCAAGACAATGGTGAAGGCGTTCCAGAGGAAGAGCTCGAAGATATTTTCCGACCTTTCTATCGCGTTTCAACTGCTCGCGACCGTCATTCAGGAGGCACGGGACTGGGACTTGCGATCACGCAAACGGCAATTCGTCAGCACAGCGGTACTATCAAAGCCAAACGAGGCAAACTTGGCGGCCTACAAGTCGATATCGTTCTGCCACTGAGTTTGGGTAAATAGCCCTACAAAAACACAGTTGATAATAGATCTCATTATCATTTAAAGTAAATCCTTCAATTATGGAGGATTTACTATGTCTCACGTTTTCCCAGATCTACCTTACGGCTTTGACGCGTTAGAGCCTTACATCGACGCTAAAACAATGGAAGTTCATTACGGTAAGCACCATCGTACCTATTACGATAAGTTCATGGCTGCCGTTCAAGGCTCAGATCTAGAATCAGCTTCTCTGAGTGATATCTTTGCAAACATCTCCAAGCACTCACCAGCAATCCGTAATAACGGTGGTGGTTACTACAACCACATTCTTTACTGGAACTGCATGAGTCCAAACGCAGGTGGCGCACCTCAAGGCAAGCTGGCGGAAGAAATTGATCAAACCTTTGGTAGCTTTGAAGCGTTCAAAGAGCAGTTTACTCAAGCAGCCATCAACACCTTTGGTTCCGGCTTTGCGTGGCTAATCGTCAAGGGCGGTAAGTTAGTGGTGACTTCAACATCCAACCAAGACAATCCATTAATGGACGTAGCCGCTGACCAAGGTGAACCTATCCTAGCGCTGGATGTTTGGGAGCACGCTTACTACATCAGCTACCAAAACCGTCGCCCTGACTACATTGATGCATGGTGGAATGTGGTGAACTGGGAAGCAGTCTCAGAAAACTACACAGCAGCTATTGCAGCAGGCGCATAAGTTCTAAGCACTCTGCGATCAAACTATTTCCATCTCTCCTACTTGCGGCTTTATAAAGCCGCTTTATACTTTGTCCTCTCCAATCACCAAGTTTGAAGTAATCGCTATGTTTGACATCGCCCTTTATGAGCCAGAAATCGCGCCTAACACAGGTAATATTATTCGCCTATGTGCCAACTGTGGCGCCAATCTTCATTTAATTGAACCGTTGGGTTTTGATTTAGAAGAGAAGAAAGTGAGAAGAGCGGGGCTCGATTATCACGACTTGGCAAGAGTAAAGCGTCACAAGAACTTGCAAGCATTTATTGATTACTTGGAGCAAGAGCGCGAAGGCCCTTACCGCCTATTCGCTTGCACCACCAAAACCACAGGTCATCACGTGGATGCTAAATACCAAGATGGTGATGTTCTACTGTTTGGCCCTGAAACCCGTGGCCTGCCAGCCGATGTGATTGAGAGCCTGCCAATGGAGCAGCGAATTAGAATTCCTATGATGCCAGATGCGCGCAGCCTCAACCTCTCTAACGCAGTGGCTATCATCGCCTTCGAAGCTTGGCGACAAATGGGCTTTAACGGCGCAGTTTAATCGCAGACGATAAACACGAAAAAGGCACGCATAGCGCTGTCTCTT
>NZ_JYJP01000030.1 GCF_001012815.1 Vibrio mexicanus | reverse complement strand
CAAGCCGTTTCCCAATTGTGCAACAACCTGTAGCACAAATCAGTCAAAATCAAAAATGCCCCATTACGCGTCAGCGAGACAAGTTAATATTTTTTATTCTGTCAGAGTTTTACGAGAAAAAACTAATGTGAATAGTTCAAACCTGAAAACTTGCCAATCAGTTAATTTTCAAGCTTTTTTTACTTGATTGAGTGAACTATCAAACTATTATGATCGGTTTCATATTATTCTCTAGTTCAATTGATGGCTACCAAGGCTAGGCTAAAGGATGAAGATTAATTTTGTACAAATCCAAAACTTTCGAAAACTAAAGAACTGTAGGGTTAACCTGTCAGATAATGAAACTCTGCTAGTCGGTGCAAACAATAGCGGCAAAACTTCAGCTACAGATGCTCTTATATGCTTTCTCGACAAGTCACGGAAGATTACAGTTACTGACTTTACCTTAAGTAACTGGTCAGCTTTAAATCAATACGCAGAATCTTAGCTTAGTACCGACCCAAAAGAGTTAAACGGGCAAGATATAAGCGATTGGATTCCGTACTGCCCTTCACTTGACGTTTGGCTTGATGCTGGTGTTGAAGATGTCCACAGAGTGGCACATTTAATTCCAACGCTTAAATGGAAGGGCGAGCTCTGGGGATCAGACTAACATATGAACCCAAAGATATTGAAAAGCTTAGAGAGAACTTTTTACAAGATTTCAGAGCTATAGATGAATTGCGAACCGACGAGACAAAGCTATCTTTTTGGCCTCGGGACTTGAAAGATTATCTCAATAGAAAATTGTCTGATTCCTTTGTTATCAGAGCTTACATCTTAGACCCTAAAAAAATCTCTACTACTCAAGATTTGCCAAAGGAAGCCACTCCACTAGAGAACGATCCTTTTAACGGTTTGTTTAAAGTTGACACTATAGAAGCACAGCGCGGATTCACAGATCCTAATAGTGAGCAAGTGAATACAGGCATTACCCTGTCTAGCCAGTTGCAGGAATACTACATTCGCCATCTAAACCCTACTGATTTACCTGATGACGAAGATCTTCCTGCACTGAAAGCAATTGAGGAAGCTCAGGAAGAGTTTGATAAGAAATTAGACAAGTCGTTTAAGGGAGCATTGGGCGAAATACAAGCTCTTGGTTACCCAGGATTCAATGATCCTGATGTTAAACTATCGAGTCGCGTTAATCCGATTAAAGGGTTGGAGCATGATGCTGCCGTGATATTTGATATTCAAAAGCAAGGTTTTAATAATCACACGTTCTCCTTACCAGAGCAATATAACGGACTAGGATACAAAAACCTTATTCATATTGTGTTCAAGTTGATTACGTTCAGAGATCGGTGGCAACGAATAGGAAAAGCTCAAAAAAGAAGAACTGCAAATGATGTTGCAATAGAACCCATCCATTTGGTATTGGTTGAAGAACCTGAAGCTCACCTGCACGCTCAGGTTCAACAAGTATTTATACGCAAAGCCTATGAAGTTCTTAGGAAAGATATCGATGAACAATTTACTACGCAGATGGTTCTTAGTACCCATTCAAGCTACATAGCTCATGAAGCTGGATTCGAGAAATTACGCTATTTCAAACGCAAAGCCGCAGTTAGTATCTCTGATGTGCCTGAGGCTGAGGTTGTCGATTTATCTTCAGTTTTTGGAAGTGGTAAGAAAAAGGCAACTGAAGACGAACAGACTCTTAACACTCAGAAGTTTGTTTCGCGTTACCTCAAGACTACCCACTGCGATCTTTTCTTTGCAAATGGCATCATTCTGGTTGAAGGTGCAGCAGAGCGAATGCTATTACCGCATTTCATTAATTATAATTATCCTGAGCTACGAAGTAGCTATTTATCAATACTAGAGGTTGGTGGTGCGCACGCTCAACGTTTGAAACCACTAATCGATACTCTAGCCTTACCTACTTTGGTGATTACCGATACAGATGCGAAGGGCGTGGATGGCAAGAAGGTTCAGCCTGCAAGAAATAATGATTATAAGTATGGCAGTGATACGCTTAGGGAGTGGTTTGAACTGAAAGACTTAAGTCTGGATGACGTACTGGATCTTTCAAATGATAAGAAAGTTAAAGGTAATGTCAGAGCTGCATATCAATATGGTTTTATGATCAAATATCATACAGGTGGTAAAGAAGAGGAAGCGATTCCATACACGTTTGAGGATGCAATAGCACTCAGTAACATTCAACTATTTCGAGACTTGACTAGCTCAACTGGGATGGTCAAAAAGATGCACGAAGCGACGATGAAGGCTTCTTTGGAAGAATGTGCGACTGCTCTATATAAAGCCTTAGATGGTGAAAAGGCGAAGATGGCATTGGATCTTTTGTATGATGTTGATCCTAAAAAGCTAAAAGTTCCAACCTATATTGATGAAGGGCTTCAGTGGTTGAAAAAGGAGCTGAGCAATACTGACCAAGAATTTGTCTTAGCAGAACCTGAAGAGGTTGAAGAACCCGAAGCCTTGGAGGAGTTCTGATATGGTAGATACTCATAGTCTTCAAGAGGTTGATAAAGAGATTTATCAATATCTAAACATTGACAACCCTACTAGTTTTTTACTATTTGCTGGAGCTGGATCGGGTAAAACCAGAACTCTTGTAAATGTTCTTCAGGCAGTACGTGACAATGACCTTCATAGGTTTATAAAAGCAGGACAGCGCATTGCCGTTATCACCTACACTAATGCTGCTTGTGAAGAAATTAAGCATCGCCTTCAATACGATCCAATATTTGCTGTCTCTACCATACACAGCTTTGTTTGGGAGTTAATTCAGCCATTTACGAGCGATATAAAAATATGGTTGGAAGCCGACCTCAAGGTAAGTATTGATGATTTACAAGCAAAAATTTATAAAGCAAAAGACAAATCTGGTAAGACGGCAGTAAAGAACGCTCGAAGTAGAGATTCAAAATTAAAACGGTTAGAAAAACTCGATATAGTACAGAATTTTACATACAGCCCAACTAGCACACGGTTGACTACAGGGTCTTTGACACATGCAGAGGTAATCAAAATTGCCACTGAATTTTTAACTGAACAGCCACTGTTCCAAAAAGTGTTAGTTAACAAGTTCCCTATACTACTGATTGACGAGAGTCAGGATACAAATAAAGGTCTGATGGATGCATTTATACAGACCCAGAAAAATAATTCAGGCTGCTTTTCATTAGGTCTTTTTGGTGACCTTATGCAGAGAATTTATAGCGGAGGTAAAGAAGACTTAGCGACAAGTCTACCTGAGAACTGGAAAACACCCGAAAAGAAAATCAACTTTCGGAGCCCCAAAAGGGTTATCAAGCTGATTAATAAAATTAGGCATGAGGATGATGGTAAACAACAAACTGCAAAGCCAGATGCAGAAGAAGGTCTTGTTCGTTTATTTATTGCCCAGACACCCAATGAAAATAAATCAGAAGTTGAGGCTCGTATAAGAGAGCAGATGAAGACGATAACTGATGATGAGAATGGGAAAGATGTTAGTCAGGTAAAAACGTTAACGCTTGAACATGCCATGGCAGCTCGTAGAGGAGAGTTTGACGAGTTTTTCACTCCATTGTCAGCGGAGGATAGCCTTAGAGATTCATTACTAAACGGAACGAGTTCAACATTTAAATTTTGTACTCATCAGGTTTTACCTTTGGCTAATGCGATTCGTAAAGAAAATGACTTTGAAGTTATGAGAATTATTAAGAAACATTCTCATTTGATAGGAGGAGAGAATAAAGACTTCCTTGCAGATCCGATAGCGCTATTAGCTTCTGTGGAAGATGCAGTGAGTAAGGTTAGAGCTTTGCTGAAAAATGACATTAGCCTCAGAGAATTATTGTCATTAATAGAGAAGAGTCAACTATTAGAAATCCCCGATATCTTGAACGACCTTTTACTGGAAGGTATCGCAGATCTCGTAGAGGGCGTTGAGTCACCTTCCATCCAAAAAGCTTGGGATACAGCACTTGATGCAAGACTGAGTCACGTTGAAAACTATGCAAAATATGTGGCCGACGAGCTAGGTTTTACTACTCATCAGGGAGTTAAAGGGTTGGAATTTGATCGCATTTTGGCAGTAATAGATGACAAAGACTCAAACGGCTTTCTTTTCAAGTATGAGAAGCTCTTTGGCGCTGAAAATCTGTCGGCTACAGATAAGAAAAATGAGGCGAATGGTATAGACTCCGTCTTATCCAGAACCAGACGGCTGTTCTATGTAATATGCAGTAGGGCGGAGAAGAGCCTTGCTGTTGTTGCTTACTCACAAGAGCCTTTAGCAGTCAAGAATCGTGCTATTGATGCTGAATGGTTTGATGAAGATGAAATCATACTGATTTAGTTAGAGGTCATTTTTTAAGTCTAATAGGCTGAGCTAGAGTCAAGGTTCTAGCTCACTTCTGTCCATGGGCGTTACAGTTCGTTATGACTGACGGTGTGATCACCAAGCGATTCTCTAGCATTTTGTCTATAGGATAGTGCGGTGACAATTAAGATAGGACGATACTTTGATGAGTAGCTTTTTCAGAATAGGTCACTCCCTAATCAGGTACATACTCGATTAGATCTTCAATTTTACAGTCAAAATAGGCACATAAAGCATTCAGTGTAGTTGTCGTTGTTACATAGTCCTTGCTTGTCACCAGCTTATTTATCGCAGACCTTTGAACTCCAATCTCTCTAGCAATTGCTGCCTGAGAGATTTTTTTTTTCTTCAACTTTTTCTTTTAATTCAATGAGCTCTTTAAGCTTATAACGGATCGTCAAAATTATGCACCATTTGTATCTTGACAGGGGACGATGATGAACTAAAGTGAATAGTGTATCTTGTCAGGGGACAAAAGGAGGTCGCATGGACCAAACCCTCTTAACGGCTAGAGAACTCGCAGAGCGTATCAAATTTAGCGCCAACTACATTAATTCGTCACTGCGAGACTCTATATTCATCGAAGGTAAGCACTACATCCGACCCTTCAATGGTAGAAAAATTCTTTACATTTGGGAAGCCATAGAAGCGGATTTGTACCAATCTGCAACGAGAAATATGCACTATATCCCAATGGCGTCAGGGAGAATTTGTCATGGCTAGTCTCAACTCTAGAAGTGGAAAGCTTTACATCGACTTTCGTTACAAAGGTGTTCGTTGCCGTGAGCAGACGTTATTAGCGGATACACCAGCGAATGAACGCAAACTCAATCGATTACTCAAACAAATCGATGCCGATATTCGTTTAGGCTGCTTTGTTTATAGCGAGTACTTTCCTGAGTCACCACGTTCGAAGAAGTTCATAAAAGACGATATCGCTGCCCAGAAAAAGAAGGATGCGATGCTGGGCAGTTACAAGTCAGCAAATCAAGAGATACAGGGTATCAGCACCATACCTTTTTCCGACTTTGCGATTGAGTGGTACCACGAAAACGAAGTGCGTTGGAAAGAAAGCTACAAAGACAGTATGAAGATTTACCTTCATAACTATCTAATACCAGAATTTGGTGAGGTTGAGGTGGATAAAATCACTCGCCCTGACATCTTGAAATACCGTGCACGCTTGATGCAACCCAAAGATGGTAAGCAGTTGTCTGCCGACTTTGTAAATCATGTGATGACGCCACTTCGCATGATTCTAAATGAAGCTGCAGACCGATATGGGTTTCGCTCGAGCTTTGAAAACATTAAACGACTTAGAATTGAAAAGCGTGATGTCCACCCTTTTAGTTTACAAGAGGTGATGACGTTTATTGATGCCGTTCGCGAAGAATACCGAAACTATTTTATTGTTCGATTCTTTACTGGTATGAGAACGTCTGAAATTGATGGGCTTAAATGGAAGTATGTCGATTTTGAGTTGCAGAAAATCAGCGTTCGAGAGACCTACGTAAACCGCCGGACTCAAACGGTGAAAACTATCGGGTCAGCGAGAGACATTGATATGTCGAGTATGGTGCTCAAAGCTTTGCGTGAACAATATGATGTGACTGGGCGTGGTGAGTATGTTTTCGCCAATGCTGAAGGGAACCCGGTTGATAAAACGAACCTTAGAGAGCGCATCTGGAAGCCGACGTTAGAGGAAATTGGGATGGATTATCGCCGTCCGTATGAAACACGTCACACCGCAGCAACATTATGGCTCGCGGCAGGGGAGGCTCCAGAGTGGATAGCGAAACAGATGGGGCACAGCACCACCAAGATGTTGTTTGAAATCTACAAGTCGCTTTGTTCCGAATCTCACTCGTCAAGATGGCAGTGCGTTTGAAAAGCTGTTGTCTAAAGCTCAAGACCAACATAAAGGAGGTCAAGCATGATAATGAAAGTGGATGTGTTAACGGTACACTGCGCCAGTGTGTGCTTGTCGATTATTCATCAGGAACGGTTCTTCAACCTTACACTAGATGAATTATTTGATCTTCGTGAGCCATGCACCAAGCGAGTCGGGGGACATTTGGTACGAATGAACCGTCCTACGGACCGTTTGTATATTCGTAAGTTGGTAAACTCGATGATGCAAATTCTTATCTTTTGTCGAAGCAAAAAGCTCAAATTCGAGCCAGATGAAATTATGGAAAAGCTTCAGTTGAGTTTTAACCAAATCGAACTCCCTCCAACATATCATTAAACTTATAGCGCCTAGAGAGGTCTAGGTGCTGTTTATATTGGCTAAAGCAGTGATCAAATTGTTAGACAGACTCATGGTCTTTCATCAAAATTTTTCATTGAACTAGGTATTGGTGTGACAGGTACGCTATTGCTAAGCTAGGCATAGTATTGGTCAAATGCACTAAACATTCTGATGATTCGTCAATTTATCAAGTAGCCTTGTCTATATGCCTTGAATTGTTAGCTTTTAAGTTTTGAATGATAAGATGTTCTAGTTAGGTTGGTTACATTCTAGGGCGATATTGTACTTGATTCAGGGAAGTTAATTTGTTGACTGTACACTGTGAAAGCTGTAGGGGTTAAGCATCGATTCTTACGACTTGATATTCGGTAAGCTGAGCGCGGCAATCTATCATGTCTTGCGCGGTTAGCTCAGTGCCACGCTTGTTGAGGGGCAGGTTAAGTGATAAGTGCAAATAGCGTGCACCAAGCGAGCAAACTTGTTCAGCAAGATGGATGGGGAGTGTACCAATAATGGTATCCCCTTTATTGATGGCATTAAGCTCTAAGTGGTCGACGAAAACATCAATGTCGAGTTTATTGAGCTTGGCCCATTCTTTGGCACCCGTATGGCGAGACACAAACCATTTCATTCGTCTATTTCCCAAGTTTGAATGTGCGACGTCATCGCTCAACATAGCTCAGTTTGGTTTTTAAAGCCACACGTATTGTATTCATCCATTTGCATGGCTGGCAGTGCTCATATGTTGTGGTGTGTGCCTGGCGGGCACGGTGAGCTGTCTTAATCCCGTCATAACCGGGCAGTGCTCATACAAATAGAGGCAGCACTTGTTGATGTAAAATTTAAGGTCTTAATCCCGTCATAACCGGGCAGTGCTCATACACTATCCGTTTATCAATGAAGATTACTCTTCAATCATGTCTTAATCCCGTCATAACCGGGCAGTGCTCATACACTGTACAAGTTGAAGACATCAATATTGCTACTAGTCTTAATCCCGTCATAACCGGGCAGTGCTCATACATATGCCGCGTTCATAATGTACAGCTACGCGGTTTGTCTTAATCCCGTCATAACCGGGCAGTGCTCATACATTACTCTACTGCTATGAAAGCACGCCAAACCGGGTCTTAATCCCGTCATAACCGGGCAGTGCTCATACAGCTACCAACCGCTAACCCGTACCATGTGGGGTAGTCTTAATCCCGTCATAACCGGGCAGTGCTCATACCCGTTTATGCTTTTGCAGTGGGGCTTAGAAAAGCTGTCTTAATCCCGTCATAACCGGGCAGTGCTCATACGGGGTACGCTTTTGAGTTCAATACTCTACAAGCGTCTTAATCCCGTCATAACCGGGCAGTGCTCATACCAGAAATTAAATTTATTCTTTCTAACTTCGACTTTTGTCTTAATCCCGTCATAACCGGGCAGTGCTCATACGGCAGAAGAACGCCGCCTCCTTAAGGAAGCAGCTAGTCTTAATCCCGTCATAACCGGGCAGTGCTCATACTGTACCTTTTGTAGCCCTTATGGCGCAAGGGCTAGGAGCGTGCTGTGCGTCAAAAATTTCGCGTAAAATTACATATTCACTATTTATGCATATATTGCCATTTTTGGCGTTATGAATATACATAATGCTTCTCCAAGTTACTGATTTATATAATGTGCTTGGATTTGGCGCTTTATTCGAGAAATACCTAGATTAAAACGCCAAATTCTCGTTGAAACGTAATGCTTTCTATGGAGCCTTTGTGATCGTTAGCCATCAACGATGTGCAGCACTTCTGGCCAATATACTTCTCCATTGCCATCGGCATATCGGCACAATGCATCTTTCCCGCACACTGGGTAATATAGTACCTTATCACTCGGCTCAATCAGTTTTTTTAGCTTTGTTTGAATTTGGCGTAGCTGCTGTCTGCGAACCAAACACTCGAACACGCTGAACTGAGTTCTATGCCCATAGCCTTCGAGTACTTTTACCGCTCGGCGGCGCTTTTTGTTATCGCTTATGTCGAAACTAATAATCCATATCATACTGTTACCCATCAATGATTTCGAAATGTGAGGCCTGCCATGCCACCATGGCTCCTTGAGTGATTCTTCGCCGCAGGCAGTGGATACAAAGACGAAAGTAATTCACTCTGTCTCCGTCTTCTAACCATTGTCTTATATCGTGGCGTAGAGTTTGAAATTGCTCAAAGGTTAATAGGCATTCGAATACGCTATACTGTACGCGTTCGCCATAACCTAACAGTTCTTTTTCTACTCGGTACCTTACGGTTCGGCTTGAAATGTCGTAGCAAACCAAATAGTGTTCCGCAGCCATTACCTTACCCTCTGTTGTGTCAACGTCCATTGCCCAGAAAGAAGTTGATGTCTAAGTTCAAGTATTTGAATGTCAATGAGCCTTCTTATATCAGCCTTGATCTTTAGGGTGGGGTGTTGGTGCTTAGATAGAAGCTTTTGTTCAAGCGATTGAATGAATAGTCTTCGGCCTTCACGGTTTAACCAAACCCCTGGGATTTGTTGATAAAGTGATCGAGGGAAACGACGCCTTTCTTGGCAAGTTGGACAACCAGTTCATCGACCACCCAAGGGCGATAGCCTTCCATTAAGTCGAGTACAAGTGCTGGCTGCCTAGGTTGGCTTCCATGTAGATACCCTATATGAGGAAGTAGCCCCCTTGCCTCGGTGAGCGCCCGAACATTATGAAACAGCAGGGTGTAACCGTAAGAGAGCATGGCATTGATGGGATCTTTTGGTGGCTGACGATTGCGGCTGGTAAAGTGCCATTTAGGGTCAATTTGCTGTCTTAACCATTGGAAATATTCGCGTGCAGCCGCCCCTTCGGTGCCACGCATTGATGCAACGGTTTGTTGGCTATCTAATTGGTTTCTTAGCCCCACTATCCGTTTTTCACAGGTTTTATCTCTTTGTTGCTTTTTGTTTTGTCTGCGCATGAGCCCCAAGCAATTGTTGATTTTGCTGCGCAGGAAAAATCGAACAAGCGATAAGCGCACAGTGTCGTTATCTTTACTTAATATTTGTGCGCGAGTCAGTTCGGGATCACCTTGAAAAGGAGCAGAGAGGCAACCTAGATATTGACCAGATTGGGTCAACCAGACAACGCAAATATCGGTCTCTAAACAGAAACGTTGCACCGCTTGAGTGAGGTGAATTGCCCCAAAACACAAAATCATATCAATGGAGTGGGCAGGGATGGAGTTGATAGGCTTGCCTTGCGCAAAAATATTTAATCGATTGCCCTTTTTATGTACTGTAGCCCCTTGTTTGTGTATGTAAATCAGTTTCAATCGTGCTATGTGGTTTAAGGACAATCGTTCAATGCGAGCACTGTCTGGCTCCATGGGCATGGCGGAATTATCGTCATAAATTGCCGACTGTAATGTTCTCAGTGCTGGGGGAAGGCTTGTATGCCAGAGCGTATGGTTGAGCTGTTGGTCTTCTTCGTTTTTTAGTTCATGGATGTCGTCTTCATCGAGCTCTAGCTCGTGCTTTCCTATGCTGACCAACGCTTTTTCAGTGTGAGATTTCAGCGGTATCACGATGTTATCCAAAAATGAAACGCCTAAAAAGGTAAATCCATCTTGGAAACTCACGACTTGTGTTTTGCACGGGTTGAGTTGAAGTTTAAGTTGGGATAAGTACTGAGAAATGAAACTTAGGCAGGATTGCGCTTGTGATTCCGATTTAACTAAAACCACAAAATCATCGGCGTAGCGGATGATTTGTTCGCCTCTGTCGAGCAATGCTTCATCAAAACCATCCAAGTATAAGTTTGCCAGTATTGGAGACAGAGGCGATCCTTGGGGGATGCCTAAGCCTTTGTCTTTTCCAAAGGCCAGTTTGTCATCATTGACTTGCTTGCTTAATAGCAGGTTAAGTATTGAATCTACCCAGTTTTCAGGCAAATAGCGGCGCATGATTTCGGCCAAAGTGTGATGACAAATATGATCGAAGTAGCCGTAAATATCCCCGTCAACAACGTAGCTATAGTCTTGATCTCTTAGGTGCTCAATATGATGAATCGCGTGGGTATAGGAGCGGTTAGGTCTGTAACCATAGCTAATGTGCTCAAATTCAGGTTCGAATGTTGCAATAAGTTTTTGCGCAATTGCAGAATGGATGATGCGGTCTTTGACAGCGGGTATTGCCAATAGTCGATCTTTTTTGTTGGGTTTAGACAGAGTGACAGTGCGATAGGGTAAGGATTGATACTCTCCGTTGTTCCAGCGCTCTTGGAGCGTTTGTAGGTTCTGTTTAATTTCATCTGCAAAGCGCATTACGGTTACCCCATCTACTCCCGCCATGCCTTTGTTGCTTTTTACTTTGTCCCAGCCTTTTTCAAGTTCCTGTATTGTTAGTGGTACACTCATGCCGCCTCCTTAGCAGAGAATCACTATGGTGTGTAGTGCCGCACACCGTATGTTAGAAACCCATGCTGCTGGGAAGGGCGAATAAGGTTAGGTCATAGAGCTTCCTTCTTAGCACACTTAAGGCTAGGGGGTGACTTTAGCGGGCGCGGTGACGTACAGCAAATCTTGTTGATAGACATTTCCTGCCCCGTCAGTCGTCACGTACTGAAATTGTGCTTTTGTGTGCAAAGTTGCCATGGCACTGGCGCAGCTAATGGTCGCGGTTGCACCAGTAATATCAATACATAGATTGGCATCAGAATAGTGTGTTTGCTTAACGATTCGCGTGATGATTTGGTTGAGCGTTTGATAGGCATCATCGACGTTGATCGGATCGAGTAAATTTTTTTCAAGCTGTATGGCGCAGCGTTGCGGGTCAAGGTAAATGGATAACCATTGTTTTATTGTTGCGGCATGTTGATGAGAGCCTGCCCGGTTTCTAGTCGTACGGGTGGCAAGTAGAACCAGTAACTCTATGCGTTCAATGTGCGCTCTTAACGCTCGCATAAGCTGAGTACCATTCCACTCTAAAGACACTTCTTTGCGCTGTTCTAGTTGTTCTAGTTGTTCGATGTCCTTGAAAAGATCGCCAGTAAAAGTGATTGTTTCAGTTACTGTTTTATCACGGCTCGTCAAAGTGAGTTCCCATTCGCCTTGTTGATTTTGCATGGGTTTTACAAAGTAGTGCGATAATGTGTGAAGCAGAACTTTTTTGGGCTTTTTATTGTCGGTTACACGAATTTTACGGATCGGTGGTACCAGTTTTTTACCTACACGAATGAGTTGCGCAGAAAAGAAGGCATAAAATGCGAAACTCACTAGGGTGGAAACAACATCTACCTCAACTCCAATATCCTCGGTGTTAAATATACTAGGTAACCACTGAAACAGGTGGCTACCTGCTAGCATGTCGCCAAACCAAGCAAAACACAGCAAAGACATTGTGGTGTAAAACCAGATTGCGATCGGTTTACGTTCTAGGTCACTAAGTTTACGTACTAAAGTCAACCACCCACTTTGAATACGTTTCTTCGCTATCGCCACTCGGCCTTCGCCAGCTAGTGAGATATAGGTTTTATTGACCTTGGCATTCATTGAGTCGAGCAGTTCTGGAGTAACCCCCGTATCAGTGACATCTTTGGGGAGATCGACGGTGATGTGTTGATAGGTCGCTCGCTTTCGATTGATTACTTTGACTTGCTGTATGTCGAGTTGACCAATGACTCTGTCCCCTGGCGCGATATCAATCGCAGAAAAATGCGTTAAACGTTGGTCAAAGTCAATGGATTGCATCCTTACCCAATCTTCAACACCATCGTAGGGAGTAATTAAATAGATCACCTTTATTTCCTTAACGGTTTGGTAATGTTACCTGCTAATTAAACTCAAGAAGTTGCTTATAAAGTACACTAGTATAGATTTTGAACTATTTTTGCGAACCATTGCACAGCTTCTACTAAGTGCCTGTATTCATTTTGATAAAGTTCGTATTCTGAGAGCTATATATTGTGCGCCATACTAGGCGATTCGCTTGGTTTTTTGGTAGAGCACAAATTTGTTTTGGTGGGTGAAAGGAGTGTGCCATTGCTAGTATTTTTGCTAGCAGGAGACAACGCCGATGAACAAGAAAAATATATTGCTTAGTATTGCGGGTTTAACGCCGCAAGTAATCACGGAAACGTTATACGGTATTCATCAAGGCCAGCAAGATGGAGAGAATTGGTACTGGCCAGATGAAATTCAAGTTATCACGACCAGTTTAGGTCAAGAGCAGATTGTGCTGGGGTTATTGACCAAAGATGACAGTGGCCTTTCGATGTTAGAAAGGCTGTGTAGCGATTATCATCGTCCTGTTCCTTTGTTGACTCAAGACCTCATCCACGTTATTCCTGATGAACTTGGCCACCCAGTAAGCGATGCACGTTCGCGAGAAGACCATGAAGCGCTGGCAAGTTTTATTGTCCGGCATGTAGCTAAGCTTTGTGCGCAAGATAAACCTGAAATACGTTTGCATGCTTCTTTGGCTGGTGGTCGAAAAACCATGACGTTTTTCTTAGGCTATGCATTGGCTTTGTTCGCTCGCGATGAGGACAAGTTGTCCCATGTGTTGGTTGACGAGGTGTATGAGGGTAACCGCAATTTCTACTACCCAACACCAAATACTCATGCAATCCCAGCGCGCGACGGTAACAGTTATATTGACGCACATAATGCGCAAGTGATGCTGGCGGAAATTCCATTCATCAGGCACAAGAACATTCACACCAAAGGCAGCCTCGCTTGTTTAGAAAATCAGTCTTATCGTGATCTCACAACCTATCAAAATGCGATGCAGTCACCACAAAACATCGCATTAGACTTTCATTTGATTCAAAAGCGACTCTATGTGTTAGGGAAAACGGTAGACTTTACCCATAAGCCGTTAGAATTTGCCTTTTACGCAATGGTTGCGGCAAATCAGTGTAGCCATCACAGTCAGCCAATGCTGATCAAAAAACGAGATCCTGCCAATCTATGGCTTGCCGATTTGTTTTTGCAGCAACTGGAGAAGATTGCAGGCTTGCCCGTTCAAGATCACTCAATTGCCTTACTTGAAGGTAAAAAGAGCGATTTTATGCGTAGTTTTCGTTCTAGGGCAACGCTGCTTACCGATGCCGACATATTGCAAAGAGGGTCCGGTGACACAGAAATTGCTCGAACGTACCTTGACCTTAATGCCGGCATGACCTTCGAGTTCCTTACAGATAAAAAGAATGGTTTGAAGAATCATTTGTTGGAGTATTTTCCTACCGATTTGGTGGACTTTATTTGCCCAGCACAGGTGTTTGTAAAGGGCGAGTGGCCCGTAAGGCGCGTATATGATGGTACTGGGCAGCAAGGTACGCCACTAGGGCTGTGGCTTGAGAACAATAAAATCAGTTTTAGGTAGAAGGAGTTAACCAATGAGTAGGACCTCTGGTTCAGGAGTTTATACCATCATTGCGTGGTTACTTAGCTTAGGAGCTCTGTTGGCCGCGAGTTGGTTAGCCGACTTAATATCAAGTGGCGAACTGTTCGCATATTGGAATGTTTTGTCAGGTTTGCCGTTGAGACCTTGGGTGCTTGGTAGCGTTTTGTTGGTCGCCTATGGTGCATGCACTTTTGGCTTATACCGTTTGGGTCAAGGATGGTTTAAGCCAGTAGGCACGTTGAACGCAGGAATCAAAAACAGTTGCAAAGCGCTAATAGTTAATCTCTCGACGAATAATTGGGTCTATCAGGCGTCGAGTCAGGGCTTTAAGGTTGTTTTTGAAGATCAGAAAAACGCAGAAGAGACACAAAACCAAGAGGAAACGTTAAAGCTAATTAACTTGAAGCAGAATTCAATTTCAGGGGATTTGAAAGAGGTTACGGAGCAAATCTCACGGCTTAAGTCTGACAACATACTCGCTTCCCATGTGCAATGGAACTGGCAACCCATACTAAAGGCTATCAGCGAACATAGTGCTGGAGAGCTTGTATATGTCTGCGTTGTTTGTACAGATGAGCGTGATCAAGAAGGTGACCAAAAAGGGAGTGTGAAGCATATTCAAGATGTGAAGCGCTGGCTCGGCGGTTATAAAGAGTTGAGCAATGTAAATGTTGTCTGTGAGACGGTTTCAACTCAAGGTGCGAATATTGAGCAGCTCTATTTGGGCTACTGTGAAATTATTGAACGTTTGGAGAAAAACAATATTTCGTCTAAAGACATTGTGTTAGATATAACAGGTGGTAAGTCAGACATGTCCATAGCTGGTTCAATGGCGACATTGCATAAGAAAGCACGTTTTCAATACATGGATCAGGTGAGTAAAAAAGTGAACCAATACAACTTAACCATCCACCGCCAGCTTCAGTGAGTTAATGGAGGTACGTATGGTAAAGTGTACCTCCGAACACATTAAAGTACCTCTTCATTTACCTCGTCGGGTGTGGCGTACTTATCTGCGAGTCTGTTGATACTGCTTTTTAGCTGCACCATTTTTCGGCGGTCTAAAATTTGAATATTCAGTTCATTGGCACGTCGTTTAATCAGCGGTGAAATACCATCAAAGCTAAGAAGCGCTCCTTGGGTAAGTGGCCCAAATACGTCTGCAATAGCGTCCAATCGATACAAGGCTAATTGGCTTTCTTTGGATTCAAGTGTTCCTGTTTTACATTCAATGATGTACAAACGGTTGTTAATCAGGGCAATGAGATCAATTTCGTTGCGAAGAACGTTATCTCGTTCTCCTCGTTCGACTTTGACACTCATCGCTATGTCTTGAATGTCACTCCGTTCTTTGGCGAGTTTTTTCAATTGACTGAGCGCAAAGTACTCAAGCCAAATACCGTTGCAAAATCGTTTGGCATCGGCGTTCGCAAATTGAACACGATTGCCATCTTGAGTGACAAGCCCATTCTCTTCCAAGTCATTTAATAACCTTCTCAACGCTGTGTTATTTTGCTGTGCTAGAGTGAGTGGCTTAGATTTATGGGTATCTGCAGTAGCTGACTTTGCCAAGAAGTTGAGTACACCAAACCCCTTTTCGTAGTGAGAGAGTGCATTTACCCAGCGGGTTGCTATGTCTGTCCATGATTTGAACTGAGAGGGTTGTCTCTCTAGTTCGGTGACTTGAATTCCTTTTAGCTGCAGAAACTCTTCAATTTTCAGGCGATCAGCAACGGGAACTGGCGTAGAGTTGTGAGGGGCAAGATAAGCGATGGTATCGGTATTGTGATTGAGCCAAAAACAGGGGATGTGCCGCTCTCTTGCCCAGTTAAGTAAGGCATCTTTTTGTTGCATGCTTCCTTGCGTTAAGTTGATGGAAGAAATTTCCAAGCTGTTTAAACATTCCAACGGAAGGTGGTGTTCATCAAGGCATTCAACTGCGACTAGGGTGATCCTTCTGCTGCTTAAAAAGCGTTGAATCTGGGAAACCGATGTATTACGGAGATGAAATAGAACGAGTTGGTCACATTGGGTGTCGGGTTGAAGCAGAGGGGTGACAATAGGAATCGGGTTGTCGTTCCAGATCGCGACGTGAGTGCAGGTGTTACTCATGATACAGACTCCGGGGAAATTAAGGTGTAATGGCCTAAGCCAAACGTTGTTTTGCTTCCGATTTGTAGGAATTGACCTATGTGAAGCCAAGGTAGTGCGGGCGCCACTTCACCTTGAAAGCTCACCATTCCTTGTAACCCGCCAAACTGGCATAGGTTGCCAGTGTGTTTTGAGTAACGTTGCCACTCCTGCCAATAGGTGTGATCTATGGTTTCAATGTTGCGACAGTGTGGAATGCTTTTTTGAATCAAGGCGGCAATTTCAGCACTCTCATGATGCCAATATTGGCATAATGCATTTAAACGGCGAGCGATGCTGCAGACCAGCAGATCAAGAGGCGGGGCAGTGCGAATAACCTTGCATGATGTTTTAAGCGCAGTGGGCTTTTTAACGCTAAAGCGCACTCGTGTGGTTGGAGTTGTGTATTTGTGAGCATGCGACTCAGTGCGATAGGTTGAATTCCACTCACTTCTTTACCATTGGTGATACTCGATAGGCAGATAAGTTTAGCTTTAATTCTTTGGGGGCCAATACCATAGTGTTGTGCCGCGTATTGCAGGGATTCAATTAGTGTATGACTGCATTGAATCGCATCACCAAACAACCGAAGTTCAAAGTTCAATATATATCCTTCAGGTGTATGATCTTTGGCGTCAGAGCACACAATACTGTAGGCTTTGGGTTGTTGATGGTCGTGCTGAGTATACAACGCACTATAAAGTCGGCTATCGATATGGGCTAAACCTTGCCCCATTAGCCCATGGAGCATTGAACCTTTGTAAGCGGGCAATAGACCCGCTTTGTTTAGCCTAAATCGCAGGTTCAACCTCAAGACCTGAAAGTGGCTGAGGATCTCTTCCATTAAATTTTTTCCAAGTATTTGGTTGCCTTCTTTACCACTTGTTCACCAAACTGGAGAGTGTTGAAGCCATCAAGAAGTTGCTGAGCCTGTGCGCTTTCGAGTTTGAGTGTTTTTACAACTTTCAAGCAGTCGCGCAGCTCCGCGGTGCGATTATTTTTGTCTGTTCTAGTCATGTCCTCTTGATTGACTGATAAGAGTTCCAACCGTTTACGACACTTATCGAATTCAGACATTTCAGCACTTTCTAAAGCCGATTTCTCTTCGGCTACCTTGGCTTTTTCCGCAGCTTTAAGTTGTTTCTGTGCATACTCTTCAGCGAGCTGAAGTTGGCCTTTATCAAATGCTGAGTCAGTAAGGAGTGCACTGAGGCGGCCTTTACCAAATATCGGTGAGCCTAGTGATTCTGATACGATATCAATACGCGCAAGTTCTTGGCCATTGTGATCGAGTGGTGGCATGGAGTCGACTGCAGTTTTAGCACGCTTAAATTGTTCAAGCTCCATATAGCGGAAGTCATTGTAGTTCTCAATGTCTTCATCCGTTAATGCAAGCAAGTGACGAATTTGCGGGGACTCTAACCACTTACCAGGTTGAGGAAATACAGTGTTCATATGTTGCTCAAACTCTTCGACAAGCTCGCTAACTTTGAGCGATATGTTTGAATCACCACTATTTGCTCTAAGTTGCGATTCTTGATCATCAATAGTTAGGTTTATGGTTCCTGCACCTAGAGGTTTAGCGTGACCAACGGTATGGCATTGATATGGTGAGTTGCCTAAAGTCATGCACCACACCAACGCAGCAAGTTCGACTCTTTTTAAGTTGTGGAAGATGAGCTGTCCTTGAAATTCATGCCCCTCTTCAAGTAGTTCAAACCGAGATTGCACCTTTTCATTATCGTTAGCCGGTAAGTGATTGGTGTAAGAGTGCCTTGCTGGGTAACGCTTCCAACCGGATAATTTTGCATCGTCGTGATTATAGGAGTGGTATTGCTGAGCCTGATTTTGTTCGATATAGGCACCAAGAAACGTTGCTTTTGGTTCACCAAGGACGGTTGCTGGAGCTTCATAAATTGCGCTATTAGAAAACTCACTGCTGATTACCGCATCACCAAAATAGATTCGGCTGCGAAGCCCTAAACCATGATCTTTAATGGTACCAAACATCAGCTCAGCGAGATCGAAGTACGCTTCAGACAAATGCGCAGGGTTGGTATTGCGAATCATATCTTTAATCGAATTCTCGTAGCTTACCCTTGGCATTTTAGCTAAACCAAATGAATGAAGCTGGCCACGTTTTACCAATGCGAACACCGGGATCCCATATTCTGGGTGAGGGTGGTCTTTAAGATAGCTGACTTGTTCTTCATTGTGATTGGAGAACAGGTTTTGAACATGTTTGTCGATGTCGGTGAACTGTGGGCTTGTGGCTCGGTTGTAGAAGAAGTAACTGAACTCATAAAACTCAGGCTTGTTTCCACCGCTTAGTATACGAGCATTGGTATATACGGTGTGGCCTAGAGCACCTCCGGAGCCTATATTTTCGGCCCAACGATTTTTCTGCTTTCCTTTTGGTGCAGATATGGTTGCTGAAAGTTCTGTTGTGAGCGGCAATAGCGAGTATTTTTCAATCGCTGGCTGATCGTTTTTTAGCTGAACAGACGTGGCTTCTTTAATGTCTTTGTGACTAATTTTGGCATAATCGCACTTGGTGAATTCCCACCTCTCTTCTTCGGCACTGTATTTAATCCACCCAGAGATAACGTCATTATTTTTTATGATGTTACTTAGATAATAATTATTGCTGTTGGAAATATCACGATAAGAGAACTGGCGATCGTTAACTTGGTTGAACTTACCGAAAGTCGCAATCTCAGTTACGCTTCGAAATAGGCCTTTTAAGGTCGATTGTGGAATGATAAGTTGATCTTTGGAATTTCGAACAAATTTTAGCAACCCTGTTTCGTCTTTTTCATGACCAACACAAAGCGGTGTTGTATTATTGATTTTGAACACTATCTTTCCACTTAATCCATCTTCAAATGGATGATCATGGCTGACTAGCGGAGCCCAATTTGGCATGTACACCCAGCGAGATAGTGGTACAAAAGAGTATGGTACGTTTACTTTTGTCATGATTATTCTCCCAAGTCAAAGCCAATGAACTGTTGGTAAAAGGGTTCCCAGCGGCTTTGCCTTGGGCCTTTTGAATCACTGTGCCACCATACTCTGTATGTCGCGACCTTGCGCCCAGAGATAGGTTGAAGGCATATCTTGATATCTTGATAAGCGTGGGCTTCACCTGGTTGTTCTGCACACTGTGTTAGGTGATATTGGTTTGGAGATACCAAACGAATACGCAGTGAGTGGCCTGGCTTACTCCATTCACCTTCAATAATATCGTGTCTTGAAAAGTCAACCATTTCAGTACGCAGTGAGTCTCGATAGAGTACCCAGCCGCTGTCTGGGTCGAAAAGATCAAACTGCTGTTTTACTTCTTCAAGGTTTAGCAGCTTAGGTGAGGAAATTACCTTGAGGTTAGATAATGCCAAATCAGGGATCACTGAGAGACCAAGTGAGGCTTTAAGCTGTTTGAAGTGTTCGATGGTTTTCATTAGTTCGCTCCTTCTGCCGTTGGTATGTGGTCGGTTACAGTGAGCTGTTCCCAATCAATATGCCATGTCCCATGGCGCTGCGTTAGGCTATGGCCTCGGCCACTGCCTCCTCCAATCGGTAAAAGTCCAAGTTCAATGTCGTCAAAGGTGGCTTTGAGCGCCTGTTGTTGTATAGAAGAGATCGTAGCGCCAACTTTAGCCGTAATTTTTATTTCAAATTCTGGGTACTCTAGGAGCTCTTCAGTAAATAGAGCGCCTTGAATGACACCGCCAGTAAAGCGATCTATGGCATTGTGATAGCGCACGACTTTTTCATAGTTAGTGAGTGGGGCATCATGAAAAATCAACATGCCAGCTTTGCCTTCACTAGAAGTTTCATTCGCAAAGCCAAACAGTTGGTCGACTTCTTCTGGCCGCGTCACCCATTCTTCTTCACCTGAATGAGCCAATGCCTCTGCCCAATGACCTTGTAGGCGACGCAAATGATAGGCGAATCGGTGGGCGATAATGCTTTATAAGTGGAAGCCTGAAGAACAGGTATTTTTTGTTGTATTGAAGCCCCTTGATTGTTCCAAACAATTTGAGGTTCTGAATGGGTGATGATATCAGCGTCGATGGATGCACCTTCATCACTTAAATGCTGAGTTCCTTGGCCTGAGCGCCAAGTGCCACTTGCTTTAAGTGACAACTGTGCAAACAAGGTGTCATTGGTTGAATGCGATATATTCTGCGCTATATATTCATTGAGACTGGCTTGCAATTGTTTACCAGCCAGTGGGTTATTTGTGAGTTTAATTTGTTGTGAACACTGCCCAATGATCTTTACCTGCCCTAAACCATTAGTTGTGCTTGATCCGAAGGCGAATTGACGGTTCGACCAAAGGGAAATAAGTGATTGAAACTCTTTGAGATCTTGCTCGCTATCACCTTGCCATTGTAGCGTGACTCTAAAACGAACCCCTGTAGGCAGCAAAATTTGATCGAACTTACCTTTGTCTGCGGCTACACCGCGATCATTCAGCCGAACGCGTTCCCTATGCATCGGCTTTTGTTGTTGTAAGAACGCTAACAAAACATCATCTTGTATACGCTCTTGAGTCACGAGCCCCTTAACAATTTGTTGCTGGCTGTCGAGTAGGTAGCCATGACTAATGGCGAGTTTTGATTTATGCTCGAGTTGACCAAACCATTTATGTGTAAGAGCCTGACCCACGGCATCAAGGGTTAAATGGTGCCAAACGCCGCTGATGGTGGAGGAGGGGATATAGGGGAGGTTATTGATATCTCGAACCAGTTGATTGTCAAACCCCACTTCCCTTTCACCTGTGCCGATTGCCATAGGGCTTTGAGTTTCGATGGTGATATGATTTACAAAGATAAAACTCATGACTGCACCTCTGGGTTACTGGATTGACTTATCGGTGAGGAGGCTTCGTGACTGATTGAGGTTTCAATGCGAAGCAGCCCTTTTTGCTCGGCAGGGTTGACCCTAGTTAACATTTCAATCGCTTTCAACAATGTGGCTTCTGAACAACCAGACATTTGGTTTTGGCAATAGTCTGCAAATGTAGTGGGTTTACCATCGTCTATCCATTGTGTACCCCAACCAAGTGGGTCGTTTTTCGCTTTCGCAATACAGTTGTCGTCGCAGAATGTTTTGGCAAACCAGTCGCCAGAACTCGCACCTCGAAGAAGATCATTGATTCGTCGCCATTGCGAGCGAGATGGTCCAACTTGATAAGCGGAACCAATATGATTGAATTTTCGTGTACGTTTGTAGGCTTTAATAATGTTCTCTACTAAAGCGACAGCACTTTGATGTTGCTTATTATGGGCTGTTGATACGGATAGACGAGCTTGTACCCATTGAGTGAGAGGTGTAGCACTATGGTGTTGATAAACGGCTTGGGATACCTCGACACTTGGCGCAGAAAATATCGGCGCAGCCAAGTTTGACTGGCTTGCCCATTGTGGATTTATGATGACCTGACCAAAGCCTAAATGACGGTTTATACCTACGCCACAGGCTAAGCTCTCAACCAATGCGTTGCGGTCCACATCGTCGCTGAGATTAATGGTGATAACGCTTCCTTTGCTGATTAATCTTGACTCGGTATCGTAACATTGTCGGTGGCCATTAAAACGGTTGACCGAGTAGTAGCGAACGAAGGTACGTTCTGCTGCCAGTGTTGAGTTGGCAAGTGATGCGTCAATGGTGCTAGGGGTTGGTGACAAAGTAGGGCAGCCATTGACATCAAGTAATTCTAGATCACTGATGCACCATAATGTCAGTTGATCTTTGGTCGTGATATCGCCGTGCTGTAGCCAATCGTTTGGCAGTTGAATCGGTTTTAGTTCTGTTCGACCAAACTCACTGCCTTTAGAGCGGCCGATGCGTAGTTGACCGTTCAAGCGTTGAATGATTTCACTGTCGAGGTGATCAGGGCAATCGACAAAGCCAAGAAAGTGTTGTCCGGCTGAAATGTGTTGATAGTGAAATAATTGACCATCAAGCACTTTGCCCTTATCGCTGTCTATGGCAGTTTTCGTGGTGACTGAAATCTTTGGGCGTTTTCGACTACCATTGGCATAAACATATTTCCCTCTTAGTTGTTCGTATTGCACATCCTCTTTTCGTTTAAAGTGTACGCCGGATTGATCTACCCAAGTGTGCATGGAGTCGGCGTCAGTCTCGTCTTTTTCTACGTGCCAACTGAGTGGTGTAGGTAAGCCAATTTCACCCTGTTGGAGCGGGTAACAATTAGAGAAAACAACCTCACCACTATGAAAAAGTGACCATGCTAGGGCTTCATCTTGTGGGTAGGCTTTACTGGCCAACGCGCCTAAGATGGCACTTCCCGGTACATAATCTAAAGTCTGGTGCCCTCCGGTGGTTGCGTTGTTTTGGCTAAGAACCAATGCATCCAGTGCGGTTAACGTAAAGTAGTGTCTCATGTTACTCTCCTTGCGTTTGCACAAGACGAATGTTGACTTCACCCAAGCCGCGTTGTTTCTTTGCGCCAATGTGTGTCACCAAAGGTAATACTTGCTCTAGCCAAGTTGGCAGGTGTTGTGTAACCGCTTGGCGAACTGCAGGCTCTAGATGTTGTGTGCTGGCGTCGAGTTTCCCGTGTAGTGTCATTGGCACAGCCACTTCATAACTGCGTAACGAATATGGTTTTGCTTTGCCGAGTTCATCAATAGCAGTACTGTGCAACAACGTGAAAAGGCAATTGATGCGCTGCTTTTTCTCAGTGCTGTCGCCTTGTAAGAAAAAACCTTTTTCGTTATCAGACAACTCAGCATTACAAAATTGCAGTACTCCTTGGCCATTACGCCCATCGCGGCTTTCTACGCCAAATAGAATTTGAGTGAGTTTGCTATCAAACTGTTGGGTAAAATCAGTAAACCAGCCATTGTCTTCGGCAAGCTTGAACGCTTCTCTAATTTGTCCCTTTTGGGTTTTCGCCGGTAAAAAAGGCAGCCCATGATGATCTTTGTTTGCGAGGTTATCCGCATATGCTCCGGCATCACTTCCTGTGCCTGCGAGCCAGTAACTTTGCATGTCGAATACTAGTTGCATTAAGAGATCTCCTTGTTACTGTTATTGGCAGGATCAGAAGTCGGTTGAGAAGTTCGGTGACGGGCAGTTAACCAGTAGCGCTCCAAAATAATAAGGTCACTGATTACGGTTTGCAGGGTGTTGTCTTTGTCTGGGTGTGGCCAGTACCACCATGCACCATCATCGGTTCCTCCAAAGTGAGCAAACTTTTGTTTAACCTCGTTTAAATAGTCTTTACTGGCATGCTTTTCATACAATGCAAGGGTGCGCGATAGATTGTCGGTTTCAGTTTGGCTCATATGGCCCAAAAGTTTGCGCCACTTGCTAGTCGTGATCGGGAAATCGCGTTCAGGCGCTTGAAGCGAAAGAATTAAATCTTTAATTGCAGCAAAACTGTATGGTTGACTAGCTGAAGGTTCCACTAAGAATCGATAGGTGCCTGTATAAATATCGACACCATTCAACTTGCTAAGTAGGACTTGGTCGAGTGTAGAATCGACATCGGCTGCCATGACAGAAGAGAGCTTGTGATACGCAAGTGCTGCTGGCCCAACTGACTGTTGTTTGGCTTCTTGCTTGGTTAGTGCTTTGGCATATTTACACAGCTTTTCTGCAAACTCGTTTGCGGTGATAAAAGGTTGCCCCGACTTTTGGAACACAATCCCGCCACTGGCGGTGAGTAATTTGGGTAATTGTGAAACGTCGAAATGCGCTATGTTGTGGAACGTTTCCTTGATCGCTTCGAGTTGCTCTTTAGTTTCTGCTTGGAAGCGTTGGCAGAAATCTAGTGCATAATCGATAGCAAGATCCGAACGAACCAAACAGGTGACGTCGTCACCGCCTAATACGAGGGGGCGAATAGGTAAATAACCATTGAGATTCTCTGCACGTTCAATAAGGTTGGCTGTGGCAAATTTCGCTGCATTTTCTGTGGCGCGACATAACGCTGAAGAAAAATTGGCGCAATACCTGACAGTAAATGGTGTCACGTTCCTCGGCGGTAAGTGAACTGCTGTGCATAAATGTTTTTAGCCCACTCTGTAAGGCTTGCACGAGTAAGCCCATTCCATTGCCATCGATATGGATTAGTGCAATGTCTTGGTTGTTTCTGTCGGGAAATGGAAATTCGCAGTCAAGGTTTGTAGGGTACTGAAGATCGTTCATACCGTTAGGCGAGTATTTGGTTAACAAGTTATTGTTTTTGAGCTTCTTGGTACGGGCATGATGCTCTAAGTGCAAAATACTGTCCCAATTGAGATAGTCATTGCTGGTATTTTGAGACTGCTCATAACGGGCTTGGGTTGTGACTGGGTGGGCAACAGCTCCTGTTCTTGAACACAATGCCATAATTGGAGTTGCGTAAGGTAGCTTTGTTGCGGGTTGGTTTCGGTCGGCGGTTAATGAAACCCTAGCTTTGTCTACCGCAGCGGTTAAATTGTTGTCAGCGGAGAGGGCGTCGACAAACTCTAACCCGGGAAACATTTGCGAAACAGTGAGAGTCCACAATGAACGCAGTTGGTGAATCACACTATCGCTATGGCTGTAACAAAATAGCGCTCCCCCTTTACAACGGGTGAAATAGACAAACTCATCTGTTTCACACTGGGGTTGACGCTTAGGATCAAGAAGGTTGCTGTCGAACCCAAGCTGCAATAGCACCTTATAAAGTGGGCTGTTATCTTTATCGTCGATTAGGCTATCAAGCCTTTCACTGCTTGATATGATCTCTTTTAGCTTGCCGCTACGAAATAGGTATTGTTGGATCGACTTAGCTTCAAACAAATAGCAGTGGTAACGTTCCTTTGTCATCCTAGCCCCTTTTAGGTTGTTTTCTTTCTATATAAGAAATTTAACTTACCTTGTTTTTCTTGCGCTTGAGAACAAGGCAAATTTGTTTCGCAAAAATTACCCTAAGCAAGGAGTTGATAAGAATGTAGTTTTAATCAATATTTTATTGATATAGGTCTTCGCATGAGTGTATTTTTTAGAGGTGCTCGATGTATTTTTGTAATTGATAGTTTTGTATTCTCAAATGCAAATAGCATATTATTGTCAGTGAAAAGAGGATTGACGAGCAGTTGAGTATTTAGGTTTCCCCAAATATTGTAGGAATATGTCGCTAAGAATTAGTGAGATTCACTGCTTTATTTATTCACTTTGGGGTCAAATCCAAGCACGCCTTTTAAATCAACTGATTAGGGTGGTTTCGAGATGGAAAATAATCACAAATCTGACTATAAAGTTACCAGTGGTGCATATTTATGTTTGTTGTATTTTTTTGACGCACAGCACGCTCACACCCCTTGCGAGACAGGGGCTGTGAGAGGTACAGTTTAAGCACTGCCCGGTTATGACGGGATTAAGACCAATAACCATAGTAGAGTCTGCCCACCAGTGCCATCCTGTTTAAGCACTGCCCGGTTATGACGGGATTAAGACTATCATCAGACATCTTTGGCATAAGTGAAAGTGCCCAGTTTAAGCACTGCCCGGTTATGACGGGATTAAGACCAGAGTTTAAAACCGCATGAAAACCAGTGATAGTAGTGTTTAAGCACTGCCCGGTTATGACGGGATTAAGACGGTTTTCTTTTCGTCATCCATAAAGTTCATCCAGTGTTTAAGCACTGCCCGGTTATGACGGGATTAAGACATCTCTGGTTGTGTACATGTAAAGTTTTTCATAGTTTAAGCACTGCCCGGTTATGACGGGATTAAGACGACATTTTTGGCATTAACATTTTTGCCCAAGCGATGTTTAAGCACTGCCCGGTTATGACGGGATTAAGACCGAGCAACTTCACCAGATGGCTCGATGATGATATGTTTAAGCACTGCCCGGTTATGACGGGATTAAGACAAGCTTCCTTTTTCTGCTATCTCTTTAGGAAGGTTTAAGCACTGCCCGGTTATGACGGGATTAAGACTCATAACAGATACATAAGTATCTTCTAGACGCTCGTTTAAGCACTGCCCGGTTATGACGGGATTAAGACTTCTCAGCGGTTTTCTTCTCGTCGTCTATGAACTGTTTAAGCACTGCCCGGTTATGACGGGATTAAGACAAGGTCTGCATGAGATAGATACTCATCTAGTCTCGTTTAAGCACTGCCCGGTTATGACGGGATGTAAAAATAGCAGGCTTTATGGCCTGCTATTTTTGTATTGATGGGTTGGTTACTTTAGAGGTTAGTCGTTAAGCACTGAAATGAAGCGGTTTAAAGCGGGGTTGAATTGAGCGGTGTTAAATTGCGGTGGCTCGCCTTTCGATGGCTCATATTGAAAAGGGATGCCAATTTTATACTGGGCAATCGACGCGGTTTTATAAGGGTAGAGCTTAAAATCGATGCTCGTATCACCTAGCATTATGGTGCCTGATTTTTCCGATTCGGCCTTGTCGTTACTTGATAGGCTCCGCTGATAATTATCTTTGTAGCGGCGCTGGATATTGGCAAAAGCGGTAATGTCATCATTTTTCAGCTTGGTTTCGCTTCGTGGTAATAGGTTTTGGTAAAGCTTACTGTAAGTGCGGCGTTTATTCGGGTGATGAGATCGGTATAAGCTTGGTCTTGTGAAATTAACTGTGCGGTGATTACATCGTGCTTTCTACCAATGTAATGTGCGGTGGGCGCAACTTGAATAGAGTAGCGAGTGTAATCGTCTTTTTGCCCTACGTCTTCTAAGGTCACTTCATATTGCCAAACGCGAATATCTTCTAATCGAGCGATGGGTTCATGCTCCATTGCTCGCCATCTTGGTATTCAAAAACATACGTACTATTGGCTGGGTTCAGGATCTGATAACTCTGAGTTGGGTGCTGTGTTCTTACGCTGTTGACTGGGTAATAAACCAACCCTTTAATGCCATAGGTATAGTTGTTCGCCCCAGGAACTGACACCACTTGTTTCAGTGCATATTGGCGAAACGATAGGTCGGTATCCAGTTCGGTCATGGCGCTTAGAGCTGCGTTTAGCACTTGGTCTTGCGGGATTTCGTTCGAGACGTTAAAGGTAAGTTGATAAGGCTGTATGGTTTGTTGAGAGTAGGGCCCCGAGCGGGCTTTGGTGCTTGCACCTTGTGCATTTTGAGAGAGTCTAGGTTTCCTAAAGAGCCACATCCGGTCAGTGTGGTCAGTAGTGCCAAGCTTGAAACTGTAAAAAAGCGCTTCATGTGTCATCTCCGTATGTTTAATTGACACTTACAGGATAACTAGAAGCGCTGCGTTGGCAGTTTTATACAAATTTGTCTATTGGTTAGGGTTTCGGAAAAGGCACGATAACGCGTGCATGTTTGATGGCAAAGTCACGGGCCTGGCGCTCACTGCTCTGGTTTGCGATTTCCCGCACTGGAGGAAGAATGATAAAAGTCGCCAGCGATCGAGAGTTCAGTTGGCCGCTACGATAACCATCTCGATCCAAGCGATAAAATATACTCCGCGCCGAGAGTATGGTGTCGTTAGATCCTAGTTTATTGGTGCCAAAAAACATACCGGCTTTATGAACGGAGCCCCATACTGTGTTTAAGGGAATTTCTTGGCTGCTGGGTAGATAAGTGTAAAATTCAGTTTTTGGTAAGCCTTTGCTTATTTCTCGAGATTCGATTCGTTTGGTGAGGTATTGGCCATCAACAAATGGCACTCGCTCTTTTCGATTGACGGTAGTCGCACTTGAGTTGCATCTTTTTGCTTCTGGCTGGTTGTTCTTGAATCGATAATACGCGCAAGCAAATTCACCTACGACCTCTTGTAGCGAACTAACCAGAGCTGGCGAGGTAATTTGATCGAGTTCGTACTGCCCCATATCGGCAATCTCGGAATAAAGATAGTCTAGGTTGGCCTTGAAGTTTTGATTATATTGAAGTGGAATGATGCGGTCCCGTTCAATGGCTTTGGTCACTATATTCGATGACATTGCCATTCTTTTACCTGTTTTATCAAACGGCTTATTTGAAAAGTCGTTGTATGATGCTTGGGCTATTGGGGTAAACAGTAATACGGGTAGTAATATCTTAGCGGCGAAACTCATTGAACACTCCTTGTTATTGTAATAACACAAACAGGCGTTTGGCATTGGTACTTTCAAAGGTGAAGAGTACTTGGTTGTTATTATTGGGGTCGCTGACGTATAAGGTGTCGGCATACAGTATAGTGATAATCGCGTCTTGCACAGAATCTTGTTTTACCGAATATAGTATATTCTCTTGGTCAAGACAGACACCAACAATGTTGACTAGGGTTTCATTAAATAAAATCTGCCCACTGGGAAATGGAGCATAGGGCATAAACGGACAGTGGGGGAAGCTGAAGTAAAATGCAATCCGTAACTGTTTTCGGTAAAGCGTTGGATGTAGACTTTTGCGTCCACACCGCTGTTGCTTTCTACTGAAATGGTACGAAAGTCATCATTTTTCCAGTGATTAGAAGGATTCGCCTGGGCGATGTTCGTGCTTGCAATGAACATGAAAACGAGACAGATGATCCACTTCATGTGGGCTCCTTGATTTAATGGCTATGTGTATCGGTCGTATCCAGTCTAGCGTCGTGATACTCTTATGAGGTTTAATACAAATTTGTCTGCAATCTGCTCTGTTTAACGCGAGGTGATGATGGTATCGGCAAAGAGGCTTTGCTCTACTTTTAACTGAGGGTTAAGCCGTGTCGGCTCACCATTGACGTCGGTTACAATCACTTGGCTACCAATCTTTGCCCCACGTTTTAGTTGAGTATTAGGCCGAAAATAGGCATCAAAGATTCGGCACTGGTTTGGATGGAGTAAGGGAATGTCGCCATTTTTTATGGTGGCGGGTTCTGCGAGCCCATCGGCTGTCATAGAAATCTTGAGGCCAAAAGCTGGGTGCTTGCTTTTATTACATAGGGAGAGCTGTTTGTGATTATTGTAGTGAGCAATGATGGGTCTGCTTGTCATAGGGTCTTTTAGTGTAAGACGAGGTTTTTTGTAGCTTAGGGCCTGGCTACTGTATGTGTAGTGCACTTCTCCGGCTAGCTTGGTGTAGCTGTCGGCAAACCTTGCGTCAACATCGAATCGATGTTTTGGCCCTTTAATGTGCTGGGAAATTGGGAACGTAAGTGTCGCTGTTTCCCCTGGCTTTAATAAGCCAACATTGGCGTTGGGCTGGATGGATATATGAGCGCTGGAAGAGGTAAAGTAAACGTTCAAATCTCGTGCGCTCCCTCGGCCAATGTTCTGAACTTGCAGTATCAGCTTTGCTGCTTCTCCCGCACGAAGGCGGTTGTCTTTTGTATGGGTTTGAATCTGTAATATTGCCTTTATACGCGCGGGCTGGGTGAACTGGCCATCAAGGGGCTCAGCATCATTTGTGATATCACGGTTGATGAGGTTTAAATAGTGATTGGGTTGATATTGAACCGCTCTCCCTTTTGATGTGACTTGGTATTCACACTTGATGGTACATTCAAAGTTGCTGTATTGAAGGATCTCGTCAGCGATGAAGGTTTCATCATTTGGTATGTATATTTTCGCAAGTTGAAAGTGCTGCTTGGCTGCAAGGTAATCCCTGCTTTGATACGCTTTTAGCCCATCAAAGTAATGGTTATACGCGCTGTTTTCGATGGACGCTCTACCGTTACAACCTATAATAAGTAAACAACTGAAGTAGATGATTGCGACGTTTTCCCTACTCATTTCTCACCCCTCTGTTTGTTGGCGGTTTAGCCATGCGTTAAACCGCCGAATTGATTAGGGCCTGTTGACCTCTTAAGTGAAATCTAGCCGCGACAGTTCAATAGATCCTAGTGTGTTGTTTGGCTGTCGTTCATTGCTTTCATAAAGCTTTTTTAGGCATGCCCGCTAAGCCATACATGGTGCCCTCGCTGTCAAACGCGACTCGATATATTTTCACTTGAGAGAGCGTAGACTCAGATGTCACGGTCGATTGAAAATGAGCCGAGCTTGATGTTTCTGTGCCGTAAGGATGCTCAATAATTAGTTCATCAAGCTCCCGTTTCTCAAAGGCTTCACTGTTTGCCTGCTGGTTAAATCTTAGGCGAGCGTGTTCGAGTAATAGTCGCTCTTGCGCGGCCCTAGGTAAGTCCTCTTTCTCTTCTAATGCGATTTTTACAAAGTGTATTCCGTTATAGCCAGCTATCGTTTCGTTGCAATACCATTGTGGTGCTTCGCTGTCATCGTAGAATTGGCATTCATACTGTTCGGCGGTTTCTGTGTTGCTGCATCCCCACAACAGAAGGCTGGTTGCAGCGATGAGTAGTGCATGTTGTTTTTTCATGGTGTGTCCTTTTCTGTCTGGGTTTAACGACTTGGCGAGTACAGCGCGGTGCTTACCCGCCAGTGGTGTTGCTTTATCTGGTGGTACAAATTGAGGAATTGATGTTGCTTTTGCTGAGGTGTTAGATCGTCGTTATGGGAAAGTTGTAATGGATTTTCGTGCTCAACAAATAAAAACTGTAGTGATTCAACAGGCTCGTAGGGTTGGAAAACGTCTTGCAAGATATAAGGCTGTGCATTGTTAGGCTGGTTTATTCGATAGTGTTTGAGTTCTCCTGCACTGTTGTAACTGATCACGCTGATGTAGTTGGCTTCTGTTGAGGCAGTCAGATGAAGTGTTATAGGCGATTCATAGTGAATGAATAGCTCTACTTCTCCATTAAGCGTGGCCCTACTAGGGCGTGATAGTAGGTAAAAAAGATCGCGGCCGATTAGCGGTTGTAAGTGCTTTGTGGTTGGAATATAAGCCGTTAGGCGGGTATTGTTGTGATTTTGAGCCAAGTTTATTCGGTTTGTCCAAGCTGAGCCTTGGGTAAAAAGCGAATTTCGATAATGAATTGGGCGGTCATCTCTGGTGGCAACAACCGCATATAGATGATGTTGGCACTCTATTGTTTGGTAGGTGACTTCCCCTACGCTTTGTTTGATATATGCGGTTGACTGCAACGTGAGATCTTGCTGATCTTCAAGGCCACTAATATAGGTGATTTTGGATTCACTGGTGACGTCGGTCGTGAGTTGGAAGACGAGGTCTTCTAAAGACTGGTGACGAGCTTGAGTGAGATCGCTATTCACGCCAATACCGATAGTAACGCGTTCGGGCTGTTGAGCGTTCATTCGCGCTTGTTGGTAGCATTGCTCCTGCTCAAGTTTATGATTTGTGCATCCACAGATGGCGGCAATGATGACCAGTAGAGTTAAACGGTATGGTTGTGTTACTTGTGGCAACATGTTCGGTTTCCTCATGGCCTATGGCTAATGACGAATGGCTTCTAGTTTATTAACGACTACAGTTAAAAAATAAATGAGTACCCCACTCCTGCGAGGCTGCGTTTTTGCCCTTGATCATCGAATTCTTGCCATGAGCTTGCTTCTAATAAATGATGCTTCCAATTGAGAGCGATGCCGTACGAGATGAGTGTCGATGCGCCAGAAAGATGAGGTGTTTGGATACCACCTCGCAGAGAGTATTGAAGTTGCGATTGTGACGGAAACAGCCGCCAGTCTGCGCCTAGTTTAGTGATATAGAGCGATTTCTCGCGGTTGAATCCAACTAAGAAGTCACGATGTTCGATATCGGCTGACAGGGTTAGTTTGTGATTTAGATTGTCATTTAGGTTAGCAAGACTGAGTGTTGTGCCTAGGTGGGCAGAACTTGGTACAGTGACTACGGTTTGTTTTGAAGCGTAATGGGTTGCATCAAACTCTGATTTACTTCGATAGTTTCCTCCTATCGTTCCACTGAGCACTAAAGCGTTTGTTGAACTCACTGAGGCTTGAGTGCGCCATTCTTTGATTAAGCCTGCGGAATAGCTCAATGGACCTTCGGTTGAGACTGGTGAGTCGGCAAAATCACTTCCGATTAAAGATACACCAAGTTGAAGCCCAGGGTCTGCAAATCGGTATCCGAATCCAAAAGTATAGTCGATTACCCGCCCTCCAACAGTATCGCTGTTTGTTGAAGGCTCTGAAACGTGTAAGTTTTGATAGATAGGATCGAGTGTTATATCCATTCCCATAACGACATAATGATCCCGTGTACCTTGCCAACCTGCAGTGACACCAAAGCTTGACCAATTGTGTTCAAGTTGGTTGTTTTCAGAGGTCATCTGGCTATATTCGCCATTGAATACAACAAAGGAGTCGCTCGTTGAATAAGCCGAGCTTGCTGGGTTGTATTGCCAACCACTGTTGCTACCTTGAATTGCAGAAACCGCTTCACCTAAGCTCTTGGCATGAAGCTGTGCTGAAGACGCGTGGTGAGATAGTGTGGTCAAACACACCAATGCGGCAACGGACAATGGCGCTGAAGGTTTTTGTATAGAGTGGCACATGTAAGCATCCTTTTGCTACTACGCTCTCTATACTTTAATAAGAGACTACTCGTATGAGTATTTGGACAAATTTGTTTA
>NZ_JYJP01000029.1 GCF_001012815.1 Vibrio mexicanus | reverse complement strand
GGTCGGGTATCGGCACTCTTCACTCGTTGGGTCGCAATGTGGAACGTCTTGTTCATTGCCACACGTTAAGCCAACCACACAATCATTTGGATTGTAGTTACATGACGTTGAAACGTTAGGGTATTGAGGCGCTGGGTTTTCAGAGCACGACCATTGAAAATCGACATCATAAAGACTCGAATTTGGATTACCTTGCTGACAGGCCAACTGCTCAAATTCAATATCTTTGGTGACTTGCGGGTCATTGCAAGTGATTGGGCTAGGAACATCGTTTGAACAAGTACCATCACCATTGTCGATAGGGTGTGACGTTGGGCACCTATTCCTAATTAGATAAGCATCTCCGATAACCATATCGAAAATGGGGTATGAATCCCTATAAACGCACATTACGTGATGTGTAGAGGAAGCGACTGGCTTTATAAATGGCGGTGCTAAACAGGGTAGATTGGGGATCTTTGAATCAATGAGAGGCAAACATTGATTTGAGTTTTCAACAAACGCGACGGTTTCATAAACAGAGTTAGGGTGATTTTGCACACATTGCCAAACGTCCCGTTTGGGGATGGTTTCAGCGCTGGCCTTTGGTGTGAATAGGATTAACTGTGCAAGAAGTAGAACCCCATAAAGAAAGTGACGATTACGTAAGTATCGAGTGTCATAGTCCATTACCTTTTTTCTCCATAAAAAAGGGGGACGCAGAACATCCCCCAGTGATTAGCAGCAAGCTTGGAAGGTGATTAACCGCCGAGTTTTCCCAGACCTTTTTTGGTTGCAGACAACTTGATGTAAGCGATACCCAGTGCGACCGCAGCAACGACGAAACCTGCTACAACGGCCACAGCTTCAGTCACATCGATTGAAGTCGATGCAAAGGCAGGGGCTGAAGTTGCTAGCGCGACAGATGTTGCGACCGCGGCTTTTTTGCCAAATTGTTTAGTGCGTTTAACTAGATTTTTCATGGTGTTTACCTCTCATTGAGTTTTCGAAAACCGTAGCAAGTTGCGAAAAAGACAAGCGTAATAGGAGCTAATAACATCAACTCGCTGACGGTTAGGTATTGCGGCATTAACTGAGTTAACGCCATGGTTTTCCATCCTGATGGACAGGTGTTTTCGACAACTGGCTGACTACAAACTAGAACGTACATGGTGTTACCTCGTAGACAGCCAATATAGGAAGCCCGATGCGCTCAAGAGAATCGCTAAGAACCACTGAATGGCGGTGATGATTTCTGGAAGCGCGTCGAACGAATACATGATTAATTGGCCGCTTTAAGTGACTCGGTAAAGTGCTTTTTCACGCCGTCATCTTCTGGCTTAAGTTCAGTGACCAGAATCTCTAACGGATCATTAGGGTTTGCACCAAACGACAAATCGTAAGGCGTGTTTGGGACAAAGGCGCGTGATTCAATGAGTTTCTTGGCGTAAGCCACATCCATTTTTAACGCCTGTTTGTTAAACGGAATATCGGTGTTAAAGCCGATGCCGTATTGTTCGAACTTCTCTACTTGAACGGTTTCAACTTCACGAAGAACGCTCAGTTCCGCCATTTCTTGACCTGATTTCGGGAAGCGTTTTACTGCAATCCCTGTGATGATTACTGCCATTACCTTGACTCCATTACATTGTTCATAAGTGATTGGTATGAGTCGGGGACGCCGATTAGTTCGAAGTCAGCCCGTCTGTGTTTTTGGGGTATCAACATGCCAAAGGCTTCCCCTAAATCTCCCTCAGTCATCGCGATGATTTCAGCCAGTGCCGTACCACATTGACGACGAGCCCAAGCAATACGCCCGAAGAATTCAAGACCTTGTACTTTCTTGAGTTTTTCGAATTTCACAGGCTCGGCAGGTTCGATACTGGCCGCAAAGTCACACAGTCCAGCAAAGGCCGAGGCAGGCGAGGCGAGGTAATCAATATCGACTTTCTTTAGTTCCACTTCGTTGCGGTACCAAATGACGTTAGGGTCTGTGATTTTTTGCTCTAACTTCTTGTTGTAGACACGCCAATAAACCGTTGAAGAACGAGAACCAACAATGGTGGCTTCTTCAAAGAGTTCACCAGATTGAGAGATACGTTTATGAGGGACCATTGTTGGGCCACGGCCTTTCTTGGCGGTGCGAAATGCACCCTCATAAAAGCACATCTGCGCATACTGGCAGTCAAAGTTTCCGGTGTAGTCGTCGACGGCCAAGTCGAGACGGGATAGGCGAGTGACACCCAAAATAGAGGAGAGCCACCAATGCAGTTTTTGTGGTGTAATGTGGCTAAACAGCTTTTTACAACCTGAGCCGTTTACTTGAATAAAGATGGTGTCTTGGTTGCCACCGATACCAATCAAGCCACACTCAACCGTTCCCGTCATATCAAGAATGACCATCGAATCTTCATAGCCATGTAAGCCACGGCCACGCATAGGAGACAGACGGAACTTGAAGACCTTTTCCATGAATTCATCAAGGCGATGCGCCAGAACTTTCATGACCTTGGTTTTGTGATTGATGGCCGCACGTTCTATGGCTTCGGGCGTGATTGCTTTTGGCTGACGAAACTCAGGGAACTGCAAGTTGATAAAGTCTTGGTCGTTCGACTTATCCAAGTGGGTGAGGTTGGATAGGGGAAATGAAAAGGCCAAGTGGTCAACAATGACGGGGCGAACTTCATCATGGTATTGGTGAGGTTTCTTAGATTGCATGAAACACTCCTTTGCGTACCAATTCCTGATAGTTTTCATCGGTGATTTCGACGAGCTGATAAGCGTCACTGCCGTAATGCATCGCCATGTATGCATCGAACTGTTGGCGATTTTTAAAGAAGTGATGACCCCATGGGAAATACACATTGATTCCCACATTTGGCTCATTGTCGAAGTAGATGAAGTCGCCCATGGGATTAAGCCTGTAGTTGAGCGTTAACGGCATGAACAAGGCGGCGAGTCATTTCACAATCAGCAGAGGCTCGGTGCGCCTTTAAATCAGATGTATCAATTTCCTGTTGAACACAGGCATTAGTGAGGCGTTGCCACTTGTAATCACCGTGGTATGGGTCTTCTTCTTGGTAGAAATCGGCGTACCAAAGCATGACGCATTGAGTAGACAGTTCATTGATGAATTGGCGTTGTAAATCGAAGGAAGCAAACTCTAAACCAGAATAACGCAGTGATTGAAGCAACAAACGAGTGTCGAAATCAGCGTTGTAAATCAGAATGTCACGACCAGATAAAGCGGTGCGGATGTCATGCCATGCGTCAGCAATCGTTGGAGAATGGCGAACATCATCATAGGTAATGCCGTGAATGTCGGTAGCGTCAACAGGGATTGGCTTTGATGGGCAGATGAGTGACGTGTAAATAGTGTTACCGTGTAACGCATCAATAATGGATACTTCGATAACTTGCGCCCATTTATCTAGGCCAGTGGTTTCCGTGTCTAAAATAACAGCATTGCTTAAATCTAGCGGTTTCATAATCTAACTCCTTGACTGAGTGCGAGTGACCACCAAGAGCAAAAGCGTCAAGGGCTAACGCCCAAGGTAGTCAAATACGATTAAGTATCGATTTCCGTATACTGTAGGACACAAAAAACGATACTGTAAAGACCGCTTTTTGTGGACTTCGGGTATACAATTAACAGGACGGAGGATTTTCCATGTACTCAAATGAACTGTTAGATGCCTATAAAACGGCGAAAAACTACATACAAGACAAGCAAATTGCGCATGACTTAGGCTTAAGTCGTCAGAAAATCAGTGCAATTAGAAATGGTCGACGCTATCTAACTGAAAAAGAAGCACTTTTTATGGCGGAAACCATAGGAATGGATGCAGAAGAAGTGTTGGTGTATTTGGCCGCAGATAAAGCAAAAGAATTTAAAGCTCAGCAAGCGTGGGCGAACATCGCAAAAAAGTTTAACGGGCGTGGATTCCAAGGAATATCAATGGCTTTAGCCACATTGATGGTAGCCAAAACCAGTGCTGTAGAAACCCTATCTCAGTGCGCATTATGTATATTATGTTAAATTATGTGTAATGCTACGTGAAATCTGGCTGAGTTTGTGGCCCATACTCCTTTCTAACTCACACAGATTAAACATAAGTGATTTACCATAAAATACCTAATAATCAGTTACCTAATCAAAGATTGGTATTCTGATTATTAGGCTCTTTCAAAGACATCATTGATTGTCGCTATGATGTCTTCGCTGCGAATTGGCTTTGCAACAAAGCCATTCATTCCTGCTTTAATGCATTCTTGTTTGTCTTGTTCCATTACGTGTGCAGTCAATGCAATGATCGGTAGATTAACCCCCATATTACGTAAGGCTCTGCTCGCAGTGAGCCCGTCCATTTCGGGCATGGACAAGTCCATCAAAATTAAGTCAATGTTGCAGCTGTTCGAGTTGTCCTTGAAGAAATCGCACGCCTCTTTGCCATTGTTTAAGATGGACACGTCTAACCCATGGTTCTTTAGGACGAGCTCAATCACCATCTGGTTGGTCTTAGTATCTTCTACAACGAGAACATTTAATCTTTCGCCCACCTTTAATGAACGACCTGCTGAATTAACCGAGTCGACTTTTAAGCGTTTCTTGATTGGAATTTCCACCTCAAACGTAGAGCCGATCCCAAGTTCACTTTGGATGGCAATCTCACCGCCCATGATTCTGGCTAGATGTTTGGTAATCGTAAGCCCTAACCCTGTTCCGCCATAATTGCGAGTAATCGACCCGTCAGCTTGCTTGAATGGCGAAAACAGAGAATCTTTCACCTCTTCTGATATACCAATGCCCGTATCTTGGACTGCGAGTGTAAGTCGACCATCGGCTTCTTGAAGGACGACGGTGATGTTTCCTGAGTGAGTAAACTTCACCGCATTACCCACTAAATTGAAGATCACTTGAGAGAACCGAGTTGGATCCATCCAATATTCGCTCTCTTCATCAATGTTACAGTGACAGTTGAAAACTAGGCCTTTCTTTTCAGCGAGTTGCCTTAGGTGACTTAAGCCATTATCGAACTCATCTACGATACTTACCCATTGAAGATTAAGGTCAAAATGCCCTGTTTCAATTTTCGTAAGATCGAGAATGTCATTGATAATGACTAATAGCAGTTCTGCCGACGCTTCCATTTGCCCAAGCATGGTAAGATGCGTAGTTTTTTCTGTATCGCTAGTAAGGACATCGATTAGCCCCAAGATCGCATTGAGTGGCGTTCTGATTTCATGGCTCATCATCGCCAGGAACTGTGATTTTGCGTTGTTTGCTTCGATAGCTTTTTGCTGGGCTTTTTCTAACTCACAAGTTCTGTGTTGAACGAGTTTTTGAAGTTGCTCTTTGTTCTCAATATCAATGATCGCCCTCTCAATTAGCGGTTTGAACCTCTTAAGTCGTTCTCTGGTTTGGATATCGAACTGCCCTTTTCTTCTCCCAAGCAACAGGATGATGGATTCAGATACTTGACCTTTTACACCGATTAAAAGCGCTGACTGTAGTTCGTCTCTAATTAGTGAGTTAAATCCCGAGAACTCTACCAACACATTGGGTTGAAACAAAATGATGCATTCACCTGCTACCGCCCTTGAAAACTTGTTTTCTCGTTGCCAAGTATAATCATTAAATACTTGATTTGTCGTCAATAAAGTTTGGAACAGCTGCGAACTGTCGGTTCGAGTTAGAACCACAAAGTCATCAAAATCTATATATAGAGAGAGCACTCTTTTGATCTCTTTGAAAATCTGATGATGGTTTTCGGATGTGGTTATACTCGATAAGGCCCTGAGAATGGTATGGTTCTCTTTCGCTAGTTGTTTTTCACGTTGCCTGCTTTGCTCGAGTTCAAGCATCAGTTCGTTGAGTTGTTCACTTTGAGAAATGTTCATACTGTATGGTTAACTCGACTCGTAAAAACTGGCGGCAGAGAACATGAGGTTACCATGCCGGTATCCCCGCCAACAAACCTCCCTTGTTCACCAAAGGTAAATGGACAGATAAACGGCGTGTCCTTTAATTCATTTTTGATTTGTATATAGAGGGATTCTAGTTCGTCTTTGATAAGCAGCATTGAACCAGCACAAATGATGCATACTGCTCCAATTTCTTTTGCTTCGAAGCTATAGTTTCGTTTTGTTTCTTTAACAACTCTGGCTCCCCGATGGATCAACTGCTCTATACTTCCCGACATTAATGTGACATTGTCACCCTGACAGATGCCAGTAAATAGATGGATGCCCTCTTCTCCTGTTATCTTGATTGGATGAGAAAGCTTGAAGTAAGGCTGTTCAAAAACGGTGCCAGCGACTCTGCCCAGCGGGTACTGTGTGACGAGATCGAACACAAAGCCTTTTGGAACCTCTATACCTGCATGATCTGCAATCCATTCACGATAGACACTTTGCGCGGGTTGGTGGTCTATTTCTAGAAGCTCCCTTCCTTGTACCTTAGTTGCAATACCGTTGAACTCTGTTGGGATGTAACCTGCGCTGAAATTAGTGGTGATGTTCGAAGAAGAAAAGAAGAGTTGAATAGCCGCACCTTCATTCACAGCGGCCTCTTCTGTAAACAAAGACCAGTTACCTGCGATGTGATTATCAGCTGCACTTCCTCCAATAATGGGTATTGGCAGACCGAATTTTTGGTCGATAGTGGCAATGACTTCTTCTTCGATACCCGGCGTGGCATGTAGAACGATAAAATTGGGCGCTTCGCCGACTCTATCGAGATTCTCAAGGGTCTTATCAATGCTCGCCGAGACGGTTTCGCTGATGCTTATGTCTTTTTGTATGCGGCATAGGGTGTTCCCATAAGCGCTATGTTCGTCATCATAAATGGCCATTACTGCGACGACTTGACCGGTGTGAACGCCAGTATTAGTCATTAAGCCTCGGCAGGTAGATGCGCCTATCAAAGAAACGTTCTTGGGAAGGGAGTCGACAAAAGCAGCTCTGAGCGCATGTTCATCATAGTCTTCGGTGAAATAACACAAAACACTCTTCAAGCTGTCAGTGATCAGATCAGAGAGAAGCGCTTCTACTGCCAAAGTTTCAGATGGATTATGGGTAACTCTTGTGGAAATTTGCATCAAAGACATGTAATCAAAAGTTTTCCTATTTATACCCCAAACTCATTGATTTTAATAGGCACTATAGTCACGTCTACGATCTAGGTTCTTATCTATTGATCATTTACGCGAATTACGAAGTCCAGTTCGGTGTAGTTTAGAACAAGCTCGTTGTCCCCTTCTTTAAACAGTTCTTTGCTGAGTAACCAACCGTCCTCTGTTTTTGGGATGATTTCTTGGTTGTGCGTGAGTGTAATTGATGGATCGTTGGTGTCGGTCATAACTTCAAAATTTCCGGGCTTATTAGATAGCGTATAAGCATCATCATTTACTTTAAATGTACAAATTGTTGTCAAGTTGCAATCGAAATATACGCGGTTCTTATGAGTTAAAGTGCGCCAAAAAAAAGCAACAATAAGTATCGTTAACATGATGATTATTTGTACAAAACGAGCTCTGGTAAGCTTCTGAGCCGGCATAAGGTGGTTTCCTCGTGTAACAAACTTCAAACTTTTGAAATAAATAGTCAAAACCCAACCGAGTGTAAGGTTACTACTCTGTCATTGAATTGTTAATTCAAGTATAGTCGTGAGCTGAAAATGCCACTTTTTTTTAAAATCGGCAAGATTTTTCAACTTCGTTTTTAAGTGGGCAAATTTTGCAGATTTGGGTGGCATTACGACATCTGTCGTGTTGGAAGTAAAGTGTAGTTAATTAGAAATTGGAAGCATGCAAATGAGCCAAGAAAAGCAGCTTGAACAAAACTACAATTATACCGTCGTTCGTCAATTTACCCTGGTGACCATATTATGGGGTATTGTCGGTATGGCTGTAGGTGTTTTGATTGCCGCTCAATTAGTTTGGCCACAGCTAAACTTTGATACGCCGTGGTTGACGTATAGCCGATTACGTCCTCTGCATACTAATGCGGTTATTTTTGCGTTTGGTACAAGTGCCCTTTTTGCAACATCTTATTATGTTGTTCAGCGCACCTGTCAAACACGTCTATTTGGTGGCCCTTTGGTCGCATTCACCTTCTGGGGTTGGCAAGCTATTATTTTAGCCGCCGCCATTTCTCTTCCTCTGGGTTTAACCTCAGGTAAAGAGTACGCAGAACTTGAATGGCCAATCGATATCGCTATTACCCTCGTTTGGGTCGCTTATGCGGTCGTGTTCTTCGGAACATTGATTAAGCGTAAGACCTCTCACATTTATGTAGCGAACTGGTTCTTCGGAGCCTTCATTATTACTGTCGCAGTTCTTCACATCGTAAATAGCATGGCGATCCCTGTTTCATACGGGAAGTCATACTCAATTTACTCTGGTGCCGTTGATGCAATGGTTCAATGGTGGTATGGACACAACGCTGTAGGTTTCCTACTGACAGCGGGTTTCTTAGGTATGATGTATTACTTCGTTCCTAAGCAAGCTGAGCGTCCTGTCTATTCTTACCGTTTATCTATTGTCCACTTTTGGGCGCTAGTTTCTCTATACATCTGGGCAGGTCCGCACCACTTACACTACACGGCCCTACCTGACTGGACTCAGTCACTAGGTATGGTGATGTCTCTTGTGTTATTTGCTCCATCATGGGGTGGTATGATCAACGGTATCATGACCCTATCTGGCGCATGGCATAAGCTTCGTTATGACCCAATCCTTCGTTTCCTAATTGTGTCACTCTCGTTCTACGGTATGTCAACGTTCGAAGGCCCTATGATGTCTATTAAGACAGTTAACGCACTTTCTCACTACACAGACTGGACTGTTGGTCACGTTCACTCTGGTGCGTTAGGTTGGGTTGCAATGGTTTCTATTGGTTCAGTTTATCACTTAGTACCTCGCCTCTTTGGTCAAGAACGCATGTACTCAGTAAGCCTGATCAATGTTCACTTTTGGTTAGCAACTATTGGTACGGTTCTATACATCGTAGCGATGTGGATTTCAGGGGTAATGCAAGGCCTAATGTGGCGTGCAGTGAACTCTGACGGTACGCTAACATACAGTTTTGTTGAGTCTGTACAAGCTTCATACCCGTACTACACAGTACGTTTCATTGGTGGATTTATCTTCCTTTCAGGTATGTTCCTAATGGCTTACAACACATACAAAACTATCGCTGCACCTAAAGATAGCTTGAAAGCTATTCAGCAACCGGCTTAAGGAGATGGAGAATGAGCAATAATTCCAAAAATCGCCATGAGTTAGTTGAGAAAAACGTAGGCCTATTAGCCATCTTGATCGTTTTTGCTATCAGCTTGGGTGCCTTGGTAGAGATCACACCTCTTATCTTCCAAAAGCAAACGACTGAACCGGTTGAAAACCTTCGTCCGTATACTGCTTTAGAGATGGAAGGTCGTGATATTTACATCCGTGAAGGTTGTAATGTTTGTCACAGTCAAATGATACGCCCATTCCGTTCAGAAACTGAGCGTTATGGTCACTACTCAGTGGCTGGCGAGCACGTTTGGGAACACCCATTCCTGTGGGGTTCAAAACGTACTGGTCCAGATCTAGCGCGCGTAGGTGGTCGTTACTCTGATGAATGGCATCGTGTTCACCTTATTGACCCTCGTGAGCTTGTTCCTGAGTCAAACATGCCTGGCTTCCCTTGGTTAGAAGAAAACCTATTGGATGGCAAGCATACTCAGAAGAAGCTTGAGATATTTAAGAATCAGTTCGGTGTGCCATACACAGACGAGCAGATTGCGAACGCGGCAAAAGATGTTGAAGGAAAAACAGAGATGGATGCAATCATCGCTTACCTTCAGTCTCTTGGCCATGCGATGAAGTAAGGAGAGATTATGGATATCGGTACTATTCACAGTATTTGGACCATAGTGTTGTTTGTTAGCTTCATTGGTATTGTTTGGTGGGCATACGGCAAAAGCCGTAAAGCGCGTTTCGACGAAGCGGCCAACCTTATCTTTGCCGATGAGCAGAAAACCTCTTCAGAAGATCAAGGAGTGACTAAGTAATGACTACATTTTGGAGTCTATGGATCATCGTAATCACCGTTGGTACCCTGCTTGGCTGTGCTGCTCTTTTGATGTGGTGCCTAAAAGACAAAATGGGTGTTGAGGAAGGCGATGATATGGGCCACGAATACGATGGTATTCGTGAGTTAAACAACCCATTGCCTAAGTGGTGGACTTATCTTTTCGTAGGTACGTTCATCTTCGCAGCAATCTATCTAACCCTTTACCCAGGATTGGGTAATTTCAAAGGCGTGTTAGGTTGGCAGAGCTCGGATCAAACGGTTCGTTCTTTAGAAGAGTCGAAAGCTTCTATTGCTAAAGCGCAGCAGAACAAGCAGTTGAACCAGTATGCGAAAGAACTAGACGATGCTGAAGCCTACTTTGGTGAAGCGTTTAAGCGCCTAGCTTATCAGGAAGATGGCACGACTCTGCGTCCTATTCCTGAAATCGCTGCGGATTCTGAAGCAGTAAAAGTAGGCCAACGTTTGTTCCTACAAAACTGTTCTCAGTGTCACGGTTCAGATGCACGTGGTCAAAAAGGTTTCCCTAACCTAACTGACGATGCGTGGCTGTACGGCGGTGAGCCTGAAGCTATCGTAACAAGCTTGATGCAAGGCCGTGTCGGTCAAATGCCAGGTTGGAAAGATGTACTTGGCGAAGACGGCGTACGTGAAGTGGTAAGCTACACACTTAGCCTGTCAGGCCGCTCTGTGAATGTTCGAGAAGCTGAAGCAGGTAAAGCTCGCTTTGCTGTGTGTGCTGCTTGTCACGGTACAGACGGTAAAGGCAACCCAGCTGTGGGTGCTCCAGACCTAACAGACCAAGTTTGGTTGTTTGGTGGCTCACGTGCAGACGTAACGGAAACTATCTTATACGGCCGCTCTGGTGTGATGCCTGCTTGGAAAGACATCCTCGGCGAAGACAAGATTCAACTTGTTTCTGCTACGTTTGGGGCTTAAGTAATACCGAGCAAGAGTAATAAGTAACATTTCAATAACAGCCCCTTTATTAGGGGCTTTTTTTCTTTTAAAGTAAGTTTCCTAAGTGTTTGTAAAATATTAATTTTATTTTGTTATAGATTGAGAGTTTTTATATGGAAAAGCCTTGGTATAAGCAGTTTTGGCCGTGGTTTCTACTCTTCCTAAGTGTTGGCGTTTCAATGTTAACTTTGGTGCGAGTTGCTATACTTACCAACCACTCAGTTCACCTAGTAACTGAAGATTACTATAAGAAAGGTAAAGGCATTAACGTTGATATCTCCAGAGTCAACGTGACTAAAGAATTAGGGCTTAATGCATCCGTTCATTCCGATGGCAACACGGTCATTATCCAGTTTGATAAGGGTGAATTAGAACATTACCCAGCGATTACCGCGATGTTTGCGCATCGAACGCTTCCTGATCATGATTTCACTAAGCTTGTTACTGCTAATGCTTTGGGGCAATATCGCATTGCTCTTGATAGTGAGCTCCAAGGCCCATGGTTCCTTGAGTTGACTCCACATGACGAGCAATGGCTAATCCAAGGCCGTATTGAGTTCCCTACTGACCAACCTATCCAACTGTTGAACTAATTACTATGACTAAAGCGTGTTATCACTGTGGTGAAGATGTACCAGTAAACACGGATTTCAAGGTCGACATCCTGGGCGAAACGCGCACTATGTGCTGCCCAGGGTGTGAAACCGTCGCTCAGACAATCGTAGATAATGGCCTTGTCTCCTACTACCAATATCGCACAGCACCAGCTGAAAAAGTTGAGCTAGTACCAGAGCAACTGCAAGCGCTCATCCATTATGACAACGAGCAAGTTCAAACTGAGTTTGTCAGAAATAGCGAAGATCAAAGTGAAGTGACGCTGTCACTGGATGGTGTATCGTGCGCCGCATGTGCTTGGTTGATAGAAAAGCATATGATGGCGAGCAATGGCGTGGTTTCAATACGAGTAAATACAACGACCAATCGCGCTATTCTTGTTTGGGACAAAACTAAAACGCGATTGAGTGAATTACTCGGTCAAATACACGGCCTTGGTTATAAAGCCGCCCCCTTTGAAGCTGATCAACACGAAGCAAACTACCATGCTTCCATGAAGCAGTATCTATACCGTCTTGGTGTGGCTGGTCTTGCGACAATGCAAGTCATGATGTTGGCCGTTGCCTTGTACTTGGAAGTGTTTGCTGATCTAGAGGAAGAGTTTAAAAACTTTTTCCGTTGGGTGAGTTTAATATTCGCCACACCAGTTCTGCTTTATTCCGCTTTGCCTTTTTATGTGAACGCTTGGCGAAGTCTCAAAGGTCGAACACTTGGCATGGATGTCCCGGTATCCATCGCTCTTATTATTGCTTACGTCGCGTCTGTTGTTGCGACCGTGCAAGAGAAAGGTGAAGTATTTTTCGAATCCATTTCGATGTTCACTTTCTTCTTATTGATTGGTCGTTTCTTAGAGATGCGCGCGAGGCGTAAAGCCGCTGCTGCGAGCGGTAACCTGCTTAAGCTTGTACCGTCCATTGCAACCAATTTAGACGGTGAACAGGTTCCTGTTAACTCTCTTAAGGTTGGTGACAAGATACGAGTCCTACCGGGTGAGCACGTTCCTGCTGATGGTCTTATCCTGTCTGGACGTGTCCATGTTGATGAATCCATGTTAACCGGTGAGTCCCTTCCAGTAGTTAAGAAGCAAGGTGATCGTGTATTTGCGGGTACTTTGAATGGTGAAGAGTCGTTTGGTCTAGAAGTCGCGTCAACCAAAGCAGATTCCGTGATTTCCAGTATTGTACGTTTGCAAGATGAAGCGCAAATGTCGAAGCCGAAGATTGCTGAGATTGCCGATGTGGTAGCACGCTATTTTGTGGGTGCGATTTTAGTTATCGCAGCTTGTACTTGGTATTTCTGGCACCAGTCGCGCCCGGATGATGCATTTTGGATCATGCTTTCAGTGTTGGTTGCCACTTGTCCATGTGCCCTATCTTTGGCAACGCTACCGCTATTACGTGTGCAACATCTCGCTTGGGTACTTTAGGTATTTTACTTCGCAAAAACCATGTGTTTGAAACTCTGTGTAAAGTGAATCATTTAGTCGTTGATAAAACTGGTACGCTCACCCATGGCGATATCGAGATAAATGAAACGACGCTTTATGGTGACTTTCTACAAGGCGACTGGAACGAGGAACGCGCCCTTGCGATTGCTGCTGAATTAGAAGCGCATGCCAATCACCCTATCGCTCGAGCCTTTAGAACATTTAAAACTGGTGAATACGAGATTACCGACGTAGAAAATATCATTGGTTCAGGCGTTGTGGGTATTTATCAGGGTAAGACACTTAAAATTGGCAGTGCCACGTTTGTACTTGGAAGTAACAACAGGCGAGTAAAAGCGAACAGTATTTACCTATCGATTGATGATGAACTTGTTGCAACTTTCAGCTATCACGATCCTATCCGCAAAGAGAGTCAAGAGTTTATTGAGGCGTTTAAAGCGTCGGTATTAAAGTGACGCTTCTTACTGGTGACTCTAGTGAAAACGCTGAGCCAGTAGCTAAAGCAATGGGTATCGAAAAGGTAGTGGCAGGCGCGAAACCGCAAGATAAACTCGACTATCTCAATCAGTTACCAGAAACGGATGTTACGATGATGTTGGGTGATGGCATTAATGATGCGCCTACCCTTGCTGGTGCCCACCTGTCAGTAGCGATGGGCGGTGGTACCGATGTGGCGAAGGCGTCGGCTGATATGGTGCTTCTGGGTGACCGCTTAAATCGCTTATTAGAAGCACGTGCAATGGCGATCCAAACTCGTAAGATCATTAGAGAGAACTTAGCGTGGTCCTTGGGGTATAATTTATTTATCTTGCCACTAGCGGTTGCTGGTCTCGTAGCGCCTTATTTTGCAGCATTAGGTATGTCAGCAAGCTCGGTTGTGGTAGTGTCTAACTCCCTACGACTTCTTAAAGAAAAAGAGAAAGGAAAGAAATAGGATGGAAAGCCTCTACATACTGATTCCTATCGCGATTGTTTTAGTTTGTGTTGCCACAGGTATTTTCTTGTGGGCAGTGAAAAGTGAGCAGTTCGAAGATCTGGAGCGTCAAGGCCACAACATCTTATTTGAAGACGAAGACGAGAAAAAGGACACTAAGTGAATCCTGATTGGATTGGTGCGTTCGCCATTGGATTTGTAGGCGCGGGTCATTGCTTGGGTATGTGTGGTGGCATCGCATCTATGCTCAGTATTGGGCAGGCAAGACCCTCAAAGTGGATTCCACTGTTTTATAACCTTGGCCGTTTAATCAGCTATGCACTGTTTGGTGCTTTAGTGGGTGGGGCTCTATCATCGCTAGCAAGCCTCTCTTCAGCCAACAGCTTACTTGGGTTTCTTCGTGTATTCACCGGCGTCTTTATGGTGCTGCTCGCACTTTACATCGGCCGCTGGTGGTTCGGATTACTCAAGTTGGAGAAGCTTGGGCAAGGCCTATGGAAGTACATCTCTCCCTTCGCTAGCAAGCTTTTGCCTTTGAGACACCCTACTCACGCTATGCCATTCGGCTTTATATGGGGATGGTTACCGTGTGGTTTGGTATATTCAACGTTAACATGGTCAGCAGTGTCAGGTAGTGCTCTTGATGGTGCGTTGATTATGTTCGCATTTGGATTGGGTACACTTCCCACCATGCTATTAGTGGGCTATGGTTCTCAAAGTTTGAAGTCTTTGCAACAATCTCCGACTTTTCGGAACATCGCGGCATCTTTGCTGCTTTTGTATGGCCTACATACGATATATCAATCACTATCACTTTTGTCATTAAACTTGTAGCGAACTGATATATGTGAAGTTTTTACACTACCCTTTATGTCCAATGAGTGTTAAAATATTGATGTATATCAATTAGTGAAAGGTTGTTATGATTTCTGAAAAACCTGCAACAAAACGCGTTCAATCAGGCGGCTGCGCTATCCATTGTCAGGATTGCAGTATCAGTCAGCTTTGTATCCCGTTTACCTTAAATGACTCTGAACTTGATCAGTTAGATCAAATCATCGAGCGTAAAAAGCCAATTCAAAAAGGCCAAGAACTATTTAAGGCGGGCGATGAGCTTAAGTCATTGTACGCTATCCGCTCTGGTACGATTAAGAGTTACACAATCACAGAGCAAGGTGATGAGCAAATTACAGCCTTTCATTTAGCTGGCGACTTAGTTGGCTTTGATGCGATTACTGGCGATGAACACCCTAGTTTCGCCCAAGCTCTTGAAACTTCAATGGTTTGTGAAATTCCTTACGAAATTCTTGATGATCTGTCTGGCAAAATGCCAAAGCTTCGTCAGCAAATCATGCGTTTGATGAGTAACGAAATCAAAGGCGACCAAGAGATGATTCTGCTTCTTTCTAAGAAGAACGCTGAAGAGCGTCTAGCAGCATTCTTGTTCAACCTATCTACGCGCTTCTCGCAACGTGGTTTCAGCCCTCGCGAGTTCCGTTTGACCATGACTCGTGGTGATATTGGTAACTACTTAGGTTTGACCGTTGAAACGATCAGCCGCCTGTTAGGTCGATTCCAAAAATCAGAAATTCTCAGCGTTAAAGGTAAGTACATTACTATCATCGATCACGATGCGCTGATGGATCTTGCTGGTGTGTCAAAAGAATCTTAAGTAACTTCAATGATGTAGCTCATTCCTGAGCTACATCATACTTTTCCTAATTTCCCCTCTTTTCTCTAAAATATTACCCCGAACTACGCTACATTAAAGGTAGAGACTAATTCCATTTCACAGGGGTTAATATGAGTATTTACAGTAAGATATTAGTTGTTGCTGATATCAACCATGATGACCAACCGGCACTTGCTAGAGCCATTAAGCTCGCCAGCAAGAGTCAGTCACGCAGTCGCGTTGTCTTCTTCCTCTCAATCTATGATTTCTCCTATGACATGACCTCCATGTTGTCTATGGACGAGCGCGATGCCATGCGGCGCGGCGTTATACATCAGCGTGAACAGTGGATGAGAAAAATTGCGGCTGACTACATTGATGATTCTTTCGATTTTGAAGTCAAAGTGGTTTGGCACAATCGCCCTATGAAGCGATTATCGCTGAAGTATATGCAGGTGAGCACGACATAGTGATTAAAGGCACTCGTAAGCATGACGTTCTAGAGTCGGTCATCTTTACTCCGACGGATTGGCACCTACTTCGTAAGTGCCCCGCTCCAGTACTTCTGGTTAAAAATACCCAATGGCCAGAGAACGCTAGTATTTTAGCGTCTGTTCATGTTGGCTCTGAAAACGAAACTCATATCGATCTTAACGACAGAATGGTCGATCAGCTCAAGAGCCTCACAGACCGCCTAGGTGGGCAGCCATATTTAGTCAATGCTTATCCGGTCACGCCAGCCAATATTACGATTGAGTTGCCCGAATTTGACCCATCAACTTATACCGATGCAGTGCGCGGTCATCACCTGACCGCTATGAAAGCATTGAGACAAAAACACGGTTTCGATGAAGAGTTTACGGTTGTAGAACAAGGTCTCCCAGAAGATGTTATCCCTGATGCTGCTAAGAAATTAAATTCTGCCTTGGTCATACTTGGTACTACGGGACGCACCGGTTTCTCTGCAGTCTTCATTGGCAATACTGCAGAACATGTGATTGATAAGATTGATTGTGATGTACTTGCTTTAAAACCTGCTGGTTACGTGAGTCCTCTCGACCCTGCTACCGCTATCTAACGACACTGCATTTAGAAAATGACCTAAATCCTCACGAAGTTTCGTGGGGATTTTTTGTTTATAGCCTCAGAATAGCTAGAATCTTCGTGATATTTGCGTATCATACGCACTTCATTTTAGTTTGAACCAGCAAAAGACGTATCTTAAATGACTGAGCAGACCCAAGAGCGCACAAAGGCTCAACAGTACAATTTCAATAAACTACAGAAGCGTATTCGACGTAATACCGGCCAAGCCATTGCCGATTACAACATGATCGAAGACGGTGACCGTATCATGGTCTGCCTATCTGGTGGTAAAGACAGCTTTACCATGTTAGATATTCTTATGAGCCTTCAAAAGAGCGCCCCAGTCTCTTTTGAGCTGATTGCGGTCAACCTAGATCAAAAACAACCGGGCTTCCCAGAACATATTCTTCCTGAATATCTAGAAAGCCTTGGCGTTGAATACAAGATCGTTGAAGAAGATACCTACTCTATCGTTCAGGATAAGATCCCTGAAGGTAAGACGACGTGCTCACTGTGCTCTCGTCTACGTCGTGGTATCTTGTACCGTACGGCTAAAGAGCTGGGTGCAACCAAGATTGCGCTCGGCCACCATCGTGACGATATTCTAGAGACACTATTCTTGAATATGTTCTATGGCGGTAAGCTTAAAGGCATGCCTCCTAAACTGGTTTCTGATAACGGCGAGCATGTGGTTATTCGTCCACTGGCGTACTGCCGTGAGAAAGACATCATCAAGTATTCTGAGATGCGCGAGTATCCTATCATTCCATGTAACCTGTGTGGTTCTCAGCCGAACCTTCAGCGCCAGAATGTAAAACAGATGCTCAACGCTTGGGACAAACAGTTCCCTGGCCGTATTGAGACCATGTTCCGCGCGGTACAAAATGTCGTGCCAAGCCATCTGGCTGACTTTGAACTGTTCGACTTCAAATCTATCGACCGCGATTCTGGCGTGATCAATGGTGGTGATATCGGGTTTGATAAGGAAGAGATGCCTGCTCAAAACTTTGTGGATGAAGACTCAGTTCAAGAGTTCGATCCATCGTTAAAATTGGATGTGACGAATCTTTCGTAATCGATGATTTGTTTCATTGCATAGATATGAAAAAGGCAGCCAACGGGCTGCCTTTTTTGGTCTGGAGATAATCTATTTTCCAGCTGGAATGTACGGCAGCACTCGAATGGTTTGTGCAGGTAGCTTCATCCAGCCATCAGTGCCAATCTGCTCTAAAGTAATGATCGCTTTACCTTGGTTAATCTGTACTTGGTCACCGTTTGCTAGACCAATTACGCCCTCTACTTGGCGGTCGAACTCTAGAGTGAGTCCTGTAATTTCTGGAGTAAACCAGCCAGCAAACATACCGCCAAGGCTTTCTAACATGGATTGCATTTGCGGAATGATAGCAGCAACGGTTTCGTAGCTTACGTTACCCGAAAGCTCTTTACGAGTATGGACAACGGTTGAAAAGTCACACTGTTTATCAGCTGGAGTATGAACATAAACCAGAGGGTTTGCGCGTCTTAAATGGCTATCAAGTGGAACGAGTACTTCATTACTTGGGCTCACTTGAATCTCTTCGTATTTCTCTTCTTTTTCCATCCAAGTTTTTTCAATGTGACACAATGAGCCGTCACTGGCATCTCGGAAAAAGAAGCCGACTTTAACATCGTCGTAGCCCTCTTCCGCATTGACTTTCATTTGGGCATAAAGTTTTGAGTAGGTAAAGCGGTACTCTTCAGCAAAAGCTGAAGAGTGAGTCAGCGCTGCTACCGCTAAAATGAGGCTTGATATTTTTTTCATTGTTATAGTTTCGTTTATTGGAGCCAAAAACCTTGGTTATGGCGAATCATCGCTTTCAAATCATCGACATAGGCTTGGCCTCGTTCAGAGTAGCGAAGCAATCCTTGAGTCAGTTCTGTGGCAGTTTGGTGACTTAACAAATCCTGACCGTCGATATGAAGCTTGTATCGAATGTCTCGTAACTCACGATAGGCATTGTTACGGTTCACATTCATAAAGTAGCCATGAATAGACTGTTGTACTGAATCAAAGTTTGCTACCTCATGTGTCATGCCTTCGACTCGTTGAAGTGGAACCAATCCACATCCCTTTGTATAACACCATTGGCCAAAAAAGTTATTGGCTTCGGTAGCAAAACGAGATGTTCCCCAAGCAGATTCGTTGGCCGCTTGAGTCAGGACTAGCGCTTCGGGTAGAACATCGACTCTTAGCAACATACTCGTAAGCCAATCTTGCGTGATACCAGAATCAGGGACCGGCAATCGATAAAGCTTACCGAGTCGTTTCGCATAGGCCAAATCTTCACTGGTAACGTCGTTTTCATCGAAATGAGCATCGATAGTTTCGAGCCTGCGTCGCTCTTTGGTAATACGGCTATTCTCTAGCTCGATACCAGGCCTTAAGTAGTCAAAGAATGCTTGTTTCTTTTCGTTCACATCGGTGATGGCTGCGAAATCAATGCTGCCGTCTTTATCACGGGCAGTTTTCTTCTTTGGTTTCTTTTTGCTTTCGGTCTCTTCTACGACAACTTTCGGTTGGTTGGTTTCTGTTTCGTAATCGTAGACAACAAAAAGGCTGCACCCAGTAAAGAGCGCAGCAGCAGTTAATCCAGTGAACTTATGCATCGAAAACCTTTGGATCTTTGTTTTGTTGGTCATTGTTGTTGCTGTCGTTATTGTCATCATCGTCTGAGTGAGGAGATTCAGATGCCACGATTTGCAAACGGATGCCAAACATAGTTCGGTACACCACCCCTTTCACATGGAAGAAGAATGGCAGAACAAAGATCAAGCCGATGCCGTATAACATAGCTGCAGCAACGAACATCATCATGACGACAAGGTAGATACTGGCCAGCGCGAAAATCTTTTTGTTTACGGCTCTTAAAGACAAAAGTAGTGATTGGAATGGCGACAGGCGTTTTTCACAGATCAGCAAAATAGAGTTACTGAAGGCAAGTGACAGGTAAAGAGACAGAAGCGGTAATAAAGCCCCAACGATACCTTGCAAGATCAGGCTGAAAAGCGTCGCAATAATAACTGGTACCGTGTATTGAAGCCCCTTAGCAATGTGACGCGATTTAGTTGTTAGGCCTGCTGCATGGCTCATCGCCATCAGACTGACACCCGCAAAAATCGGTGCGCTAACCACTTCATAACTGAAGTTGGCCACAAAGATTGCCTGAATAATACCTTGGTTAAACGCTTCTGGGTTTGATAAGGCATCAAGAATGACCGCAGGGTCACCAAGTTGTAGCTTTAACGCGATGTAAAAAATGGCAAGTTGAATGAACAGTAAAGCGATAATAGCTGGAGAGAAAGAGATAAAATTCTTGATGGTATTCGTCCATGCTTCGGACAGTACATCCGCGACTTTTAGGTCGTAGTCACCCGAGAGCGCACGCTCTACATTTCCGCCGATGTTGAAATCTTTTTCGATGTCGTTATTCATTATGTCTTCCAGGGTATACCGAGAGGCACCTAAGTGATTGAAACAAAATTGCCGTCATTATACTGCAACCGCTCGATTACTAAAATCTGATCACTGCCATACGCTTGCATTATTGCTTAATTGGCTGATAATTAATCAATTAACGCCTCTGTAAACATCATTAAATTAGTATGGTAAATAATGTTTACTTTGACCTTAAAAAAATTTTCGGTTTTTACTAAAAAAACGCTTTGCATTCACAAATTTGGTGATTATGATTCGCGCCTCTGATGAGACGGCTATTGACCATAAATTTTAATAACCAAATACAAGGTGGAGAAATACAGACGTTGAACGCTAAACAAACAGCAGATCAGCCAGTTATCCGTTTATCTGGCATCGACAAAAGTTTCGATGGTAAACAGATCATTGGTGGTTTTAATCTTGATGTAAATCACGGTGAGTTCCTCACGATTTTAGGCCCGTCAGGCTGTGGTAAAACCACAGTGCTTCGTATGATTGCGGGATTTGAGTCAGTAGATAGCGGTGAAATCACGCTAGACAGGCAAAACGTTACACAAGTTCCAGCTGAACAAAGGCATGTAAACACAGTATTTCAAAGCTACGCCCTATTCCCACATATGACGGTGTTCGATAACGTTGCATTTGGCTTGCGTATGCAGAAGGTCGCTTCGAGCGAGATTGAACCTCGTGTGATGGAAGCACTGCGCATGGTTCGTCTAGAAAAGATGGCAAACCGTAAACCGCACCAATTGTCCGGTGGTCAGCAGCAGCGTATCGCGATTGCTCGTGCTGTGGTTAATAAGCCTAAGGTATTGTTACTCGACGAGTCTCTTTCGGCACTGGACTATAAGCTTCGTAAGCAAATGCAGATCGAGCTTAAGCAACTTCAGCGTCAATTGGGTATCACGTTCATTTTCGTTACCCATGACCAAGAAGAAGCTTTGTCTATGTCTGACCGCATCATTGTTATGCGTGATGGCGTGATTGAACAAGACGGTTCACCTCGTGAAATCTACGAAGAGCCGAAGAACTTGTTCGTTGCTCGCTTCATTGGTGAGATTAACGTCTTCAATGCAGAAGTGGTTGAACGCATCGATGAGAAACGCATAAAAGCCGCCATCGAAGGTGTCAATTCGGTTGTGTACTACGACCAACCTGTTGAAGCCGGTGATAAACTTCAAGTGTTGTTGAGACCTGAAGATTTACGCATCGAAGAGATTAAAGAGAGCGAGCAAAAAGGTATTGTGGGCCACGTGACTGAACGTACCTACAAAGGCATGACTTTAGATTCTGTCATCGAACTTGAATCTGGCATGCGCGTAATGGTGAGTGAGTTCTTCAATGAAGACGATCCAGATGTGGACCACTCTCTAGGCCAAAAAGTCGCAATTACCTGGGTAGAAAGCTGGGAAGTGGTATTGAAAGATGAGCAACAAGATTAATCTGCAAAACGCGATTATTGCGCTTATCGTAGGGTGGCTGACACTGTTTGTGTTGTTTCCGAACATTATGATCATCGGAACCAGCTTCCTGACTCGAGATGAAGCCAACCTTATTGAGATGACCTTCACACTCGATAACTATGCGCGATTGATGGATCCATTGTACGCGAAAGTACTCTGGCACTCCTTCTACATGGCAATCGTGGCAACCTTGATCTGTTTAGTAATTGGTTACCCGTTTGCTTACATTGTGGCGAAGATGCCTGCGCAATGGCGACCAGTGATGCTGTTCTTGGTTATCGTACCGTTTTGGACGAACTCTTTAATTCGTACTTACGGTTTGAAAATTGTATTGGGCACTCAAGGTGTTCTGAACAAAGGTTTGCTAGCGCTAGATATTATCGATAAACCACTGCGTTTAATGTACACAGAAACCGCAGTGATGATTGGCTTAGTCTATATCTTGCTGCCTTTCATGATTCTTCCACTCTACTCAGCAATTGAGAAGTTGGATGATACTTACATCGAAGCGGCAAAAGATTTAGGTGCGAATAAATGGCAGACCTTCATTAAGGTTGTTTTGCCACTAACCATGCCAGGTATTATCGGTGGTTGCCTATTGGTTCTATTACCAGCACTAGGAATGTTCTACATTTCAGACCTTCTTGGCGGTGCTAAGAACCTATTGATTGGTAACGTGATTAAGAGCCAAGTGCTCAACGCAAGGGATTGGCCATTTGGTGCAGCGACCAGTATTGCATTGACGGTTGCAATGGCAATCATGCTTTATGCTTACTACCGAGCGGGTAAGCTATTGAATAAAAAAGTGGAGCTTGAGTAATGGGACGTAGTGTTCGATTCAGCTTTATGACATTGGTGTATGCGTTCTTGTATCTGCCAATTATCGTGCTCATTGTGAACTCATTTAACGCCAACAAATTTGGTATGAAATGGGGTGGATTCACAACAAAGTGGTACGAAACATTAGTGAACAACGACAGCTTGATGCAAGCTGCTTGGCACTCATTAAATGTAGCGGTATTTTCCGCAACCGCGGCGACGATTATTGGTAGTTTGACCGCAGTTGCCCTATTCCGCTATCAGTTTAAAGGCAAAGGTGTCGTTAACGGCATGCTGTTTGTGGTGATGATGTCGCCTGATATTGTTATGGCGATCTCTTTGCTCGCGTTGTTCCTAGTGTTGGGCGCCAAACTTGGTTTCTTTACTTTGTTGATTGCTCACATTACGTTTTGTTTGCCGTTTGTTGTTGTTACGGTTTACAGCCGACTCAATGGCTTCGACGTAAAAATGTTGGAAGCAGCAAAAGATTTAGGTGCTAGTGAATGGACGATCTTAAAACAGATCATTCTACCACTAGCGAAACCAGCGGTCGCTGCGGGTTGGTTATTAAGCTTTACCCTATCGCTGGATGACGTAATCATCAGTTCATTTGTGACTGGTCCTACGTATGAAATTTTACCATTGAAGATCTACTCGATGGTTAAAGTGGGCATTTCCCCTGAGGTGAATGCTCTTGCAACGATAATGTTAGTTGTTTCTTTGGTGCTAGTTTTAACCTCTCAATGGCTAGCAAGAGAAAAAGTCAAATAACGACACAACGCATTAATCGATGGAAACAGAATGGTCTTTACCATTCTGTTTTTCTTTGTTCTGCCTTAGGGCACGTTTAGTTTGGAGCTAACGTCAATGAAAAAATGGGCTACTTTATTAGCTGGTAGTGCATGCGCTTTATCTCTGTTTTCAACAGCAGTAAGTGCGAAAGATAATCAAGAATTGGTATTCATGAACTGGGGGCCGTACATCAACAGCGAGCTTCTTGAGCAGTTTACTGACGAAACAGGCATTAAGGTCATCTACTCAACTTACGAGTCTAATGAGACCTTGTATGCCAAGCTAAAAACACACAACAAAGGCTACGATCTCGTCGTACCGTCAACCTACTTCGTGGCTAAAATGCGCGAAGAAGGTATGTTGCAAAAGATTGATAAGTCTAAGTTGACTAACTTTGATAACTTGGACAAAAACTATCTGAATAAGCCTTACGATCCAAATAATGACTACTCTATTCCACATGTCATTGGTATCACAGGCTTAGCTGTTAACACAGATATGTACGATCCAGCTGAATTTCAAAGCTGGGCGGATTTGTGGAAGCCAGAGCTAGCAGGTCAACTAATGCTGATGGATGACACGCGTGAAGTGTTCCACATCGCATTGAAGAAGCTCGGTTACTCAGGTAACACAACGGATGCTGCACAAATCGATGCCGCTTATGAAGAGCTAAAACAGCTGATGCCAAACGTATTACTGTTTAACTCTGACAATCCAGGCGCTCCTTACATGTCTGGAGAAGTGGGCTTGGGTATGATTTGGAATGGCTCTGCGGCAGCTGCTTTATCAGAAGGTTTACCTATCAAACTGGTATTCCCGAAAGAAGGCGGTATTGGTTGGGTCGATAACTTTGCGATCACCTCTGGTGCACAGAATGTAGAAGCGGCGCATAAGATGATCGACTTTTTGCTTCGCCCAGATATCGCAGAGCAAATCTCTCGCAATGCAGGGTACTTAACGGGTGTAGAAGCGTCTAACGCGAAATTCAAAGACATCGAGCCATTGTTCCCTAGCCAAGAAGATTTGGACCGTATCGAATGGCAAGACGCAGTTGGCAACAGTACATTCCAGTACGAAGAGTACTTCTTGAAACTAAAAGCGGGCCAATAACCCACCAAAAGGTGACCGAATAGGTCGCCTTTTTCGTATACTTACTGATAAATCAGTAAAGTCTATAGCTAATACAGTGTTTGTTTATGATCTATTTAGCAAAAATCTAAATAAATCTATTCGTTTGTGCTATCTTTCTATCCGAACAATCAGGAACTTATAATTTAAACGGATACGAGATGAAAACTAAACTGTATGCGGGCGTTTTAGCCGCAACGATCTTCGCTTCCCCGACTTTTGCTGCCGACAAAGAGCTCTACTTTTACAACTGGTCTGAATACATTCCAAATGAAGTTTTAGAAGACTTCACCAAGGAGACTGGTATTAAAGTGATCTATTCAACTTACGAGTCTAACGAAAGTATGTACGCTAAGTTGAAAACACAAGGCTCAGGCTATGACCTTGTTGTACCTTCGACTTACTTTGTGTCGAAAATGCGTAAAGAAGAAATGCTTCAGCCAATCGATAAAGAAAAGCTAACGCACTTTGCTGATTTAGATCCAAACTATCTGGATAAGCCATTCGACCCTAGTAACACCTACTCTATCCCATACATTTGGGGTGCAACGGGTATTGGTATCAATACCGATATGCTAGATAAGGATTCAGCAGTAAGCTGGGACGATTTCTGGGACTCAAAATGGGAAGGCCAGTTAATGCTGATGGACGACTCACGTGAAGTCTTTCATATTGCTCTGACTAAACTGGGTTACTCGCCTAACACAACTAACCCTGCGGAAATTGAAGAGGCTTACCAAGAGCTACGTAAGCTGATGCCAAACGTATTGGTATTCAATTCTGACTTCCCAGCTAACCCATATTTAGCCGGTGAAGTGTCGCTTGGTATGCTTTGGAATGGCTCTGCTTACATGGCACGCCAAGAAGGCGCTTCGATTGACATCGTATGGCCAGAGAAAGGCGCAATCTTTTGGATGGACAGCCTAGCTATTCCTTCTGGCGCTAAAAACATCGAGGCGGCGCATCAGATGATTGACTTCCTTCTTCGCCCTGAGAACGCTGCGAAGATTGCGCTTGAGATTGGATACCCTACTCCAGTTAAGTCTGCCTATCCTCTACTGCCTGAAGAGTTTGCCAATGATCCAAGTATCTTCCCACCACAAGAAGTGATGGACAGCGGTACTTGGCAAGATGAAGTCGGTGAAGCAAGTGTGCTTTATGATGACTACTTCCAAAGACTCAAAGTCGGCAATTAATTCAAGTGGTCTAATCCCCTTTGGATTTTGTTTCAATACAATACGTTATTTCTTGTTAAAGCGGCTTAGGCCGCTTTATTTTTGCGCTATTATTAGTATTAACAATTGCCAAGGGATGTGTGAATGAGGAAAGACAATTTAATGCTTCTCGCGCTCTTAGGGCTCTCTCTTGCAGTCCTGTTTTCGTTGTTTCTAACCAACAGCGCCAAAATTGACTCTATTTACGATGTAGTGTTCGAAAGTGTCGCCCTTGCGGTTGTTGTTTACATTTACGTAATTGCAAAGTCTGTCATTTTGAGCAGCAAGAAACTGCATATTGGCATCATTATTCTTATTTTTACTAGCGTTTATGACATCATCACCGAACTCAAAACCTTGGATGATATCGCCGATACCTACGAACTGTTCGACACCATGATTGAAGATGGCTTTCGTCAGGTTGCTACTTGCTCATTGCGTTTGGAATTACGGACTTAATCAAGAAAGCCAAGGAGAGCGCGTGTATTGATGAGTTAACTGGCCTATACAATCGCAAGCGACTGTCACGAATTACTCTCGAGAATTTTGATTTAATCTATTTCGACCTAGATGGTCTGAAGCGAGTCAATGACACTAAAGGTCATGATGTTGGAGATTTGGTACTCATACGCTTCTCGCAAGCCTTAAAGCAAGCCTGTGAAATGGATGAGCAGTGTTTTCGAGTGGGCGGTGATGAGTTTGTGGTAACAGTGAAAGAAGGACGCGGTCAAGATTACATGCAGGCGCTGTCTTCAATTTTACACGGAGAACCGATTAACTATAGCTATGGTATTCAGACGACAAGTCGTTCACAGCTTGACGACGCGTTAAAGTCAACCGACGCAGAAATGTACAAAATGAAGCAGCGCCACAAAGAGGAAACGTCTTAATTAGACCCCGGCGCTATGCCTGCTTTTTGATTTCAGGCAGGTGTGATAGCAGTTCGTCCACTAACTTAGCCACTTCGATGCTAGCTTTGCCGTAGCGTTTTTCCGCAAACTCACTTTCAACGGCACTTGGTTCTAAGTTTATCTCTATGGTATGTGCTCCGTGCATTCTCGCGTCATGAACAAAGCCTGCAGCTGGGTATACCACGCCTGATGTGCCAATTGAGATAAACAGATCGGCTTCTTCTAGAGCGGCGTAGATATCCCCCATTCTTAATGGCATTTCGCCAAACCAAACAATGTGAGGTCGCATTTGAGATGGGATCTGGCAACAATGACACATCTCCCCTGTGACGATGTCACCTTTTTGTTCGATCACCTGATTGGACTCGCTACAGCGCGCTTTCAGTAGCTCGCCATGCATGTGAATGACGTTTTGGCTTCCGCCACGTTCGTGTAGGTTATCGATATTTTGAGTGATGATCGTGACCTTTCCGTCGAGGTACTTTTCTAGCTCACCAAGAGCGATATGAGCTGCATTAGGTTTGATATTCGGAGATTGCAGTTTTTCTCTGCGCATGTTGTAGAACGACTGAACCAAATCAGGATCTTTTGCAAAACCTTCTGGAGTTGCTACATCTTCAATACGATGATTCTCCCAAAGCCCATCCTGAGCTCTGAATGTTTGAATACCTGACTCCGCGGATATACCCGCGCCCGTAAGTACAACAATGTTTCGATACGGAAATTTCATAAACAACCTTCCATTGGCTTTTCTTTAAGATTAGCACCGATTGGAAAGGCCCTGAAGCGTTCGCGATTAGACCATAGTCGCAATTTTGTTAGGGTTAATTTGTTTCTGTGACGTGGAACGAAAAGAGCGGCTGTAAGCCGCTCTCAATTATGATGTTTTGATAAGAAAAATCTGGGTTAATCTTCGCTAGTTGCTGAAATTTTGTGAATCGCTAAGTCGGCACCATTGAACTCGTCTTCTTCACTTAAGCGAATGCCGGTTAACGAGTGAATAACGCCATAAACAATCAATGCACCAATCAGTGCGACAGAAATGCCAAGCAATGTACCTAGAACTTGCACAGTTAAGCTTACGCCCCTAACCCACCAAGGCTAGATTGGCCAAAGATGCCCGCAGCAATACCGCCCCATGCGCCACAAACACCGTGAAGTGGCCATACACCGAGAACGTCATCGATCTTTGTTTTGTTCTGCAGGTAGGTAAACAGATAAACAAACACAACGCCTGCAATTGCGCCAGTGATGAGGGCGCCGATTGGGTGCATAAGGTCTGAACCCGCACATACTGCCACAAGGCCAGCCAGCGGACCGTTATGGATAAAGCCTGGGTCGTTTTTACCGGCGATCAATGCAGCGATGATGCCGCCTACCATGGCCATTAACGAGTTCATCGCCACTAGACCGCTAATACCTTCGAGTTGCTGAGCCGACATGACGTTAAAACCAAACCAACCTACACACAGGATCCAAGCACCAAGCGCGAGAAATGGAATATTCGAAGGCGCGAAGTTGGTGTGTTTACCAGCGCGTACACGCCCTTTACGCATACCTAGGAAAATAACCGCAACCAAAGCAATCCATCCACCTACGCCGTGTACCACAACGGAACCTGCAAAGTCATGGAAGCCGGCTGAGAATGTCTCCTCAAACCAAGCCTGCACGCCAAAGTTACCATTCCAGATCATGCCTTCAAATACAGGGTAAACCAACCCAACCGTAAAGAAGGTTGCAATTAAGATCGGGTAGAACTTGGCACGTTCAGCAATACCACCAGATACGATGGCTGGAATAGCAGCCGCAAAGGTTAGTAGGAAGAAGAACTTAACGAGCTCATAACCGTTGCCTTGGGATAGCTCTTCAGCAGGCGCGAAAAAGTGGCCACCGTAAGCCACCCAATACCCAATAAAGAAATAGGCGATGGCAGAGACGCCAAAATCAGCAAGTATCTTTACCAGTGCGTTGACTTGGTTCTTGTGTCTTACCGTCCCTACTTCAAGGAAAGCAAATCCAGCATGCATCAGGAAAACCATGATGGCACCCAATAGTAAAAATAAGGTATCTGAACTCTGAGTGAGAACCTGTACTGCTCCATGTACTTGGTCGGCTGTAACGCTCATTAAAAAACAACTCCATTTTGTTGCACGTAAAATGTGCATGTTGATTTATGCTGCTCCAATTCAGAGCAGTTATGGCTGAGCTGTTTAGGCAAAAATCACACCAATGGTAAGTTATGTAACAAAATACTTCGCCGTAAGTCATTTAACTGCATGAATAATATAAATAAAATATCCTTTAATTTATCTATATCCATGATTTTATTGTGTATTTTTTTGCTGATTTTTATGCACTGTCATGATGCATTGCACCAATATAATGCGCACCACTATCGCGCAAATTTTAGGCACAAAAAAAGCGCCAGAAGAATCAGGCGCTTTTCAATAGGTCGATCTGTTATAGATTTGGGCCAGTAGTTATATTTAACGGCTGGTTGTTTTTAAGCTGCTTCATTCCACGGTACATTCGCACGAACCAAAGGATGATAGCGGCGAATGCAAAGCACATCCCAACATAAGGGATGGCGTAGGCGATCTTGTCGAGCATTGTACTCTTGTACCAATAATCACTTACCCCAACCAGTACACCATTGGCAGTCGCAACAGTGACGATCAATACAACAAAGAAGGTTAAGTTTAGAAAGAAGGTTCTTATTAAACCGTAGTAATGGGAGTTTACTACTTCGCCATCTTCATTCTTATCAAGTCGGTAGCCTGCGTAAACAATCGCTATAACGCCAGATATTAAACAAGTAAAAGGCGTAAAACAGCTGAGTATGTAGGCAACCCAAATACCTTTATGCGGTTTGTTCATCTGGCTTAGCCTCCTTATTGTTTGCGTTAGACTCTTGCGTTGTTGACTGCTCTTTCTCCATCACCTCTGCATACCACAAATCATGATGCTCTTTTGCCCATGTCTCGTCGACTTCACCTGTCACCATGCCTTCCAATGCACCTTCCATACCAAATAGGCCGATGTAAATATGGAAGACAAATCCACATATCAGGATCAGTGCAGAGAGCATATGGATTAGGTTTGACAGTTCCATATCGCGGCGAGTTTGGCCAAAGATTGGGAAATCTAAAACCAAACCACTTAGCGCGACAACTGTACCCACCACAATCAATAGCCAGAACAGTGCTTTTTCGCCTGCGTTTGAGAACTCTGCTGAGGGATGCGAACCTTTGTGTTTACCCACCATTCCGCCTAGCTTCATAAACCAGACAAAGTCCACTTTAGCGAAGATAGATTTACGCCACCACTTGAACAAGATCAGAACCAACAGCACGCCAAATAGCGGACCGACATAGTTGTGATACTGCTTAGCCAACATGATGATGAAGCCCCAAAGCTCAGTTGGGACATACGGCTTAAGGAAATGCTTCCCGTAAACCAGCATCAAGCCACTGAACGCCAGTGTCAAAAAGGTGAAGGCCATGCTCCAGTGCAGCGCCCTATCCAATCTTGTCCAACGTTTGATACGTTTACCCGTTCGAGGAGCACTCAACATCACAGGGCCAACGATAATGTAGGCTAAGATGACCACTGAAATGCTGCCAAAAATGGCAACTGCACCTGCTGGTGACATCCACTTCTCTTTAAGAATGTACCAAGTTTGGCCTGGTGTGCTGATCAACACCCCATGCTCAGGGAACTGAGACGTTGTATACCCCTCTTGCCCCTCTCTCACTTGACGCCAAAAGTCTGCGCCAGCCAACTGAGTCATTTCCCTTTCTGCCGTTGAAGGCGGGTTTGATTCAGCATGAGCGGCTAGCGGCATGCTAAGGAGTAATGCTGCCAATATTGACAGCATTATGAGAGATGTTTGCTTGAATCGCTTTAACATGTCTCTCTCCATGATTAGCTCTTAGTCGCGTCGTAAGAAAGATCTTCACCGTTCGTCCAACCTGCGTCTTTCGCGCCGCGCTCAACTACTCGCTGACGGAAAATGTCAGACACTTTCTGTGCATCACCAGCAATCAGCGCCTTGGTTGAACACAATGACGCACACATTGGCAGCTTGCCTTCAGCAATACGGTTTGCACCATACTTCTGACGCTCCTCCACAGATCCCGGCTCAGTTTCAGGGCCGCCTGCACAGAAGGTACATTTGTCCATTTTACCGCGTTCGCCAAATGCACCCTGTTTAGGGAACTGAGGCGCGCCAAACGGGCAAGCAAATAGGCAGTAGCCACAACCAATACACAAATCTTTATTGTGAAGCACGATGCCGTCTTCTGTATGCTCAAAACAATCTGCTGGGCAGACCGCTTTACATGGCGCGTCGGTACAGTGCATACAAGCCACCGAGATTGAGTTCTCACCCGGCTCGCCATCGTTAATGGTGACTACGCGGCGGCGCTGAATGCCCCACTCTAATGCGTCGTCGTTTTCGTTCTTACATGCCGTGACACAGCCGTTACATTCAATACAACGTTGGGTGTCACAAAGGAATTTCATTCTAGCCATTGTTCAGATCCTTACGCTTTACGAATGTTACAAAGAGTCACTTTAGTTTCCTGCATTTGAGTCACAGGATCGTAGCCATAGGTGGTGGCGATGTTTGCTGATTCACCAATCACATATGGGTCTGTACCTTCAGGGTATTTGTCTCTTAGATCTTCACCTTGGAACTTGCCGCCGAAGTGGAATGGAATAAACGCCATGCCCGGCTTCACACGTCGTGTCACTAACGCTTTCACATGAATACGGCCTTTCTCTGCACCTTCTACCCAAACCATGTCACCATCTTTGAAGCCATTGTCGTTCGCATCTTTCGGATTCACTTCAACAAACATTTCTTGCTGAAGTTCCGCTAGCCAAGGGTTTGAACGTGTTTCTTCACCACCACCTTCATATTCGACCAAACGACCGGAAGTTAAGATGATTGGGTACTCGCCCGACTTATCTTGGTCTTGAATCGACTTGTACATCGTTGGTAGACGGTAAATAGATTCACTGTCGTCCCAAGTTGGATAATCTGTGACAAGGTCACGTCTAGGTGTGTATAGCGGCTCGCGGTGCAGTGGTACTCGATCTGGGAAAGTCCACACTACAGCACGTGCTTTCGCATTACCGTAAGGGATACAGCCATGCTTAATAGCAACACGCTGGATACCGCCAGATAGGTCCGTTTTCCAGTTCTTACCCTCAGCTGCCGCCTTTTCAGCTTCTGTAAGGTCGTCCCACCAACCAAGGTGCTTCAAGAGTTTGTCATTAAACTCTGGGTAGCCATCTTCAAGTTCACAGCCTTTAGAGTAACTGTCTTCTGCTAGTAAACTCTCGCCTTCAAATTCAACGCCAAAACGCGCGCGGAAATTACCGCCGCATCCGCAACATGCTTGGAAGTGTCGTAAAGAATATGGGTGCCTGGGTGTTTCATCTCTGGCGTACCCCAGCATGGCCAAGGCAACCCGTACGTTTCACCGTGTGCTGGTCCGCCTTCTGCTTCTAGCGTCGTGTTGTGGAAGGTATGCCAGTTCATTGTGTGCGCTTTGATACGCTCAGGGCTTTGGCCTGTGTAGCCAATGGTCCACATGCCTTTGTTGAACTCACGAGTGATGTCTTCAATCACAGGTTGATTGTTTTTCACTTCCACGTGTTTGAACAACTGATCCGCAATGCCTAGTTTCTGACTAAGAAGATACATGATTTCGTGGTCAGGCTTAGATTCAAACAGGGGCTGAACCACTTGCTCACGCCATTGTAGTGAACGGTTAGACGCGGTGACCGACCCCGTAGTTTCGAACTGAGTGGTGGCTGGAAGCAAATAAACACCATCAGTGCGATCATTCATTACTGCAGCAACTGTTGGATATGGATCGACAATCACCATCATATCGAGCTTTTGCATCGCCTTTTTCATTTCTGGACCGCGAGTTTGCGAGTTCACCGCGTGGCCCCAGTAGAACATGGCGCGAATGTTATCTTTCTGCTCGATGTTATCTTTGTTTTCTAATACGCCATCAATCCAACGGGAAACGGGAATTCCCATGTTGGTCATTGGTTGTTTGCCACGGTATTTATTTTGATCAAAGCGGTCTTTCACCCACTCGAAATCCAAGTCCCAAACTTTAGACCAGTGTTTCCACGCACCTTCCGACAAGCCGTAATAGCCCGGTAGTGTATGTGAAAGAACGCCTAGGTCTGTTGCACCTTGCACGTTGTCGTGACCACGGAAGATGTTTGCACCACCGCCTGAACGCCCCATGTTACCCAGCGCGAGTTCTAATACACAGTACGCGCGGGTATTGTTGTTACCCGTTGTATGTTGTGTACCACCCATGCACCACACTACGCAGCCCGGACGATTCTCAGAAAGCAGTTTTGCAGTTTGATAGACTTCTTGTTCCGTTACGCCAGTAACACGCTCAATTTCAGCAGGTGTCCACTTAGCAACTTCTTCACGAATCTCATCCATACCAAACACACGCTGGCGAATGAATTCTTTGTCTTCCCATTGGTTAGCAAACACATGCCACAAAATACCCCAGATGAACGCGACATCGGTACCTGGGCGAAGAGAGACATAGTGATCGGCTTTCGCTGCTGTGCGAGTGCGACGAGGATCCGCTACTACGATCTTACAATTGCTCTTTTCTTTCGCGATCAAGATATGTTGCATCGCAACTGGGTGAGCTTCTGCTGGGTTCGAGCCGATAAACAGCGCAGACTTACAGTTGTGCATGTCATTGAAAGAGTTTGTCATGGCGCCGTAGCCCAAGTGTTTGCTACACCGGCTACTGTAGTTGAGTGACAAATACGCGCTTGGTGGTCAACGTTGTTCGTACCCCAAAGCGACGCCATCTTTCTGAACATATACGCTTGTTCATTGTTGTGTTTCGCACTGCCTAGCCAGTAAACCGAATCTGGCCCTGACTCTTGGCGAATCTCTAACGCTTTGTTACCGATCTCTTCGATGGCTTGCTCCCATGAAAGCTTTTTCCATTTACCGCCTTCAAGCTTCATTGGGTACTTTAATCGACGCTCACCGTGGCCATGTTCACGCAGAGCAGCGCCTTTTGCACAGTGTCCACCAGCGTTGAAAGGATGGTCGAACGCGGGCTCTTGCCCAGTCCACACGCCATTTTGTACTTCCGCGTAAATGCCACATCCCACTGAACAGTGACTACAAATGGTACGTTTGATTTCAGTTTGAGCATCGGCAGGAACCGATTTGGCTTCGGCTTTTTTGATCATTCCAGGAGATAGCAAGCATGCGCCTGCAACCGCACCACCAGCAGCAAGCGAGGTGTTTTTCATGAATGAACGGCGGCTGATGCCAAGTTGATTGGTTTCGCGACTGACGTTGTCAGAGCGTTTCGTTAGTTTCATTTTATCGCTCCTTATAGTGAATCGTAGTAGTCACGAATATGTTGAGTTTCGTGATAGCCCGTTTTTTTCTTCTTAACGTCTAACGGTTTCTCTTCAGAAGCTGACGCAACGGTGGTAGTGCCCGCTACGACCGCACCTGCAACCGCTGCGGTGGCCATTCCTTTGAGTAACTCTCTGCGACTGTTGTCGACTTGTTTATCGTTTTTCATTATTGCTTCCTTACCCTTTCTTATTGCTCTATGGGTGACTTTATGTTTTTTGGGTACGTCTTATTTTTGGCTACGTCTTAATATATGCTGCTGATGTACCTCTAATGATCTGAATTAACTAGTAACTGTCAGCTATCTACTGAGTCGATTAGATTTTTCACATCGATTTTTAACTTGTTTTTGTTGGTGATCTTTTTGTCGCTGAACATGACTTTCTCAATGTTAATAAACGTGTCCATAAGATCAGCCACCGTCAGATAGAAATTAGAACTTTGCGCTTGGCGCACTTGTTCGGTGAACTTGGTAAACCAAGTGCTTAGATGGCGATTGAAGAAGGCTTGCTGATTCGCCAGGCTTTCTTGCTCTCCATTAGAGGCATCCTGCGCGAGATGCGCCATCACTTCGCAAATGGCTGCCATATGATCTTCAGGCTCTTTAACGGTGTCTTCTCGTTCAAAACCCAACAGGTCGAGATCTTGTCGAATCAGTGCTAAGGGCTTTTCCATTAATGATCCTGTTAAGTGCCAAGATGCAAAAGGCACCACTTCACCACGGCCGATACCGATGAAAAGCTGCTGGTATTCGTCGGCTAACTGTTCTGTATCTGCTTTGTTTGCGGCAGTAATGATGGACTGCCAAGCCTTCGACATGTCACTGCCATTGTTTTCAATTTCTAGAGAAGCAATAAATCCAAGCAGCTCTTGGCTTGGTGCTTGTCTGAGCAAAGCGGCGATCAAAAGATAAACATCCGCTCTGAGCGTATTTGATTCACCAGTTTGAGAATGATGATTGTCCATAGGTTTTTCCTAATTTTTTGCGGTTTATATCGGTGAATCAGTACTTAAGTTGCTCAGTTGGGTCTTCAGCCATCGACTCAAACACATCAATCACTCGGCAGTCTTCACACATTGCGATTCGGTTGATTGCCTGTTCATTATTGAACTGAGAGTGACCGCGTAACTTATTCTGAAGCATGGTGATCATCGATTGAGGTGCAAATGGCTTATGACAACGAATACACTCTGCTGCTTTCTCTTGATGCAGGGTTTGTACGCTCTGACGCGTCTCTTTATCCCAGTTAAATCTTGGGTTTAGAGTCAGTGCATTCTCAGGACAGGCCTTTTCACACATTCCACATTGGATACAGTCTTGCTCAATGAAGTTAAGCGATGGCGAGTCTCCGTCATGATGAAGCGCACGGGTTGGACATACCGCCACACAGCCCATACATAAGGTGCAATCCTTACTCTCACAATCGACAGAGCCGTATGGTGCATTATTTGGTAGTTGAGTGATTGTTGGAGATGCATCGCTAGGCTGTTCTGCTAAAGCGTCAAGAGCTTGAAACAGGCGTTCACGTTTACTTCCTTCTAACTCCCCGATGGGTGCAATAAGGTTGTCATTAAGTAAGGTTGGTTTAGCGTCACGTAGCGATTCCAAGTAAAGAATGTCTACGATCGATTTGTTCATGCCTAATTGTTCAAGGAGAGTTTGGGCAATAGCCACTTCCCCATTAAGTACCTTTAGGATCGTTTTTGGCATGTGTTGGCTCGCCGCAAACAACACTTGCATTGCTCCGTTTACTAAAGCTGCAAACCATGTATCAATACCAACACTTGGAAGCTCTTCAACCACAATTGGAACGACATTGTCAGGCAAGGCTTTTAGCGCCATCACGTTGTAGGTCTCATGACGAGAGCTACAGAACAGCACTATGGCGTCAGTACCACCTTGAGAGCGATAGTTTGCTAGTGTGCGTTCAATGAATTTTTGGGTCGCTTTAGGCTCTGGAAGCGCGTAGTGAATGGCTTCTGTAGGACACGCCGTTGAACAAGTTCCGATACCTTGGCAAAGGTACGGATTGATTTCGATTCGATGCCCTATTTTGTCATTACCTTGGCTAGACAACGCGCCCGCAGGGCACGCGTCGACACATCGTTCGCAACCTTTTACGCCACGTTGGCTATGAGCACATAGGTCGGTATCAAGTCGGAAATATTTCGGTTTATCAAAGGTTCCCATCAACGTTGGGATCTCGGATAGTGCATCAGCAAGGCTTGGATAGCCCCTGCCTACAGGGTAATAACCCGGTACAGGAACTTCTTCGCTCATACATCCGTTCAAAGACAGATCTAGGACGATATCGAAACAGTCTTGATTAATCGCAATGGGAGCAAGGCTTGATTGTGTAACGCCACTTTCAACAACGACTTCAAATGTACCCAGAAAACCGGAGACTTCGATTCGGTTAGCAAAATACAAGTGGTGCTCTTTTGAAGGGATACCGTCTGTTGATAGCAGAGTCAGTGATGACATCTCAGACAGTTGTTCTGCAGCACTGAGTATGATTGCCGTAGGGCCAATCAGGAGTGTATGGCCTCCACTTTCATAGCTAACTGTAGGTGGGACGAGATTAGTGAGTTCTACCGTATTGTTAACAGCAAACCATCTTGCTTTGCCATTCGTTGTTTTTGATTCTTGTAATAGTTCTTTAAGCTGTGTTTCTCTAAGCATGGTTCGCTTCCAGTGTTGAACATGATTTGATGCTCGTTACTGAGTGCATAGCAATTAGTAGACCAACTTAAAAATAGATGTTAAAGCTTTAAATAACAGTAGGTTAATGGTTGTCAGCTAAATATGATTTTGTAAGTCTGTGTGCCAAACCTATAAGTGAGACAATTTGTCCCACTCATAGATGAGATTACGTGAGTCAAAATGTACCTACTTTTTATATGGTATATTTTGTCCCTTATAATCATCTGGTCTTTGTTCGAGATTCTCTTCTTGTTGTTTTTTGTCCTCTTGAACGCCTTCTGTTCCTTGTCCGCCAACGCATTCGTTACTGGTTTCAGAACTATTCTCTAAGCTATTTCCTAATTCAAGGTTCTCGCCCTCTTCTTCTGCGTCTATTTGGGATGGAGGCGAGTCTGCAACTGGTTCTTCATCATCATGATCGTTAACCCAGTCACGTAGTCGCTCAGCGACATCCGAAGAAAGCGATTTAACGGCTTTAAAATCATGATCATAGTCATTGAGCGCGTCAACTTGGTTGAACTCTTCACTCAGAAACAGTTTTCGCATGGCCGCTTTCTTAACTGACGATTCCACCTCTGAAGCGAGTAAATTGGCTAGCGAACCCTCTGTTGATTCTTCACTGACAGAATTAAGGGTCGATGCCTCGGTTGGTAGCTCCAAATCCCCCGCAGATACAACGTCAGCTTCAAATTGGCTAGTTGAATGTTCAACCCTAGATTCTGCTTTCTCTAGCTCAGTGGATTGCGACGTAGCCTGTTCTGGTTCTAGTTTTCGTTGGGACCAACGTGAAAAGAAGTTATTTGCCACTGGAACGCCCCGCTCCTTTGCGCTTCTTACGTCTTTGTTCTAAGAGCTCGCCATGCCTGCCGATGAAAGCTTCCATCCACGCTTGGATCGCTAACGGCATGTCGTGTGAGAGTACAAGGTAGTCCCCGTCCAAGTACTGCGCAGCAACGCTTTGAGAGGCAGTAAGACTAACGATCTTTGGTTGTTCGTTACTTTCATTATTATCTAACACTAAAAACAACTTAGGCTGTTGGGAACTTAGATTAAATCGGTAGTCTGTTCTTTCGTCTTTAAACAGTTCTAAATAGGCCAAGCTTGCACTGAGGTTACTGGTTTAAGCTCAAACCCATTTAGCTCCCATTGCGTCGTCACCCAACGACTAGATTCAATACTTTTGGACTCCAGTATGCAGTTGAGTGGCCAAAGTTCTTCTGTTTTCTCAAGGTCGTTTTTCTCAATGACTCTCTCTTCAAAATCTTGGGGCTGATCGTTAACCGTCGGCGCTGACGTTTGTTTTAAGTTCATTTATCTCAACCTTTGCTTAATGCGGCTTTTGGCTTTGTCTGGAGGCGTAAGTGAGCACCAGATTTAAAAATGTGGGCACCTCTATTGGGAAATACACCGAATTAAAGTATGGTGATAACGCTTTAAAGGCAGCCTAGCTTTGTTTATAACAGCAATGCATCAAGCAATATTCATACCTATATAAACAGCAATAAGATTAGGCACGTTAGACTCACAATTAGGATCAGAAAGTAGTGAAACCCAACATTATTAAAACAACTGAAAACCCACTACAAACCATTGAAGTAGAAGTCTTCGATGAATATGGCGAAAAGCTTGTTAAGCAGATAGCATGTGAACGCCCTCTTACCGTGATGCTTAATTGGAAAGAGATTGTGACCCTTATGACTTTGGGTTCGAGGCCAGAAACATTGGTGCTTGGTTACCTCAAAAACCAGAGTTTTCTCTCTGACATTGAATCAATCGAATCTGTAATCGTTGATTGGGAAACAAATACCGCAGCTGTGATTACTAAAGAGAATACCGATCATCTTGATAAAGCGCTTAAGAAGAAAACAGTGACATCAGGATGTGGCCAAGGCACCATGTATGGAAATGTCATGAAGCAGCTAGAAAATTATCAAGTTCCGCAAACGCCCATTAAGCAGTCTGAGATATATACGGCCCTTGAAGCCCTTACCCACTATAACGACACCTACAAAAAAGCAGGTGCGGTTCATGGCTGTGCGGTATGTAAAGGCGACGAGGTGCTCTCTTTTGTCGAAGATGTTGGCCGTCATAACGCAGTGGATACACTGGCTGGCGAAATGTGGCTCAATCAAGAAACCGGTAAAGATAAGATCTTCTACACCACGGGTCGTCTTACTTCTGAGATGGTTATAAAAGTCGCACAAATGGGAATTCCAGTGCTTCTTTCTCGTTCGGGTGTTACCCAAATGGGATTAGAATTGGCCGATAAATTTGGTATTACTACTATTGCTCGCGCGAAAGGCTTGCGTTTTCAAGTTTTTAGCGGTGCAGACAAAATTGAGTTCGATGTTAAGGGTTAATGCACCCCCTATTTCGACTTAAAACTTCCTAATAAGCAACCTTGCAAATCCTCCCTCTAGTGCTATCTGTTGTATATCCGCAGTAATAAAAATGTCATTAATCTGTAATAAAGCGGAGCACAACGTCAGAAGGAGGACCTATGCAGGGTTCAACGTTATTCCAGTCGCTTTCTATCAAAACGAAATTGTATTTTATCATTGGCACACTTGTAACTGGTGTGCTCGCTTACGCTGCTTATCAACAACATAGCTTTCAACGTTTAGGGGAAGTTGAAAACGCAGCGAAACAGAATCAGGCCAGTGAAATCGAGCTCCTCACGCTAAGGCGTCATGAAAAAGACTTCCTTGCTCGTAAAGATCCCAAATATATCGAGCGCTTTGATACAACTTTCCGCTCGCTAAGTGCGCGCATCGCGTCTTTAAATCAATACCTTAGTCAATACCAAACATCCAAAAGCGGGCAACTGGAAACCATTGAACAAACTCTGAGTACCTATCAAAGCCAATTTCACGCTTTAGCTGACCTCGTAGTTGAGATTGGGGGCAATGAAACACAAGGATTAAAAGGTGAGCAAACCCAAGCTCGCGAAGTATTAAAAGAAGGTGTCGTTCGTAAGGCTGACAACGACATCAAAGTTGCCTACTTGCAGTTGGTCGAAGCTGACTTTCATTACTTAGCGGAGCCAACGCCTGAAATACTTGCGGACTTTAACGCTTATGCGCAAGAACTAAGTTCACTGGTCGCGGGCGATCCGCAGTTGCTAGCACTTCATCTTGATTATATCGAACGTAGTAACACCCTATTCGCCGCATTTGATAGCCTCGGTTTGAGCCCAACTCAGGGGATGTTGGGTGTTCTCCGTGATAATGTGCACGCAACGGAGGCCGCAATAAAAAGTCTTCAAGATCAGATTCAAATTGTGATTGACGAGGTGTCAGGCCAAATAACACGTCAGTTGTATATGATTGGTGCGGTCATTGCTGGGCTAGTATCTTTCTTGCTGCTTGTTGTAGCCAAAAGCATTACGGTACGTATCGGCCAAATCACCGCGTTAATGGAAGACATTTCTCGTGGCGAAGGTGATCTTACGGTTAGAATGAATGCCCAAGGCAGCGATGAGCTAGCACAACTTGCTAATGCATTTGATCTTTTTATCTCCAAACTTCATGACAACATTCGCGATATCGCACAAGTTATGAATGTGCTCAAATCCAGTTCTGAGTTGTGTGAGCAATCCTCTAGAGAAAGTATGGGCAACGCGACAAGCAAAAGATGGAATCGGAATCAGTTGCCACAGCGGTTAATGAGCTAGTGATGACCTCAAATGAGATTACCGCCAATATTGAGAGTGCCGCTCAAACTGCCTCTCGCGTAAAAGATGAAGCAGACAGAGGACTAACAATTACTACGGATTCTAACCACAACATTGAGCAATTGACTAAAGACATTGAGGCATCACAGCAAAAAGTTTCTGCCTTGGAGGAGCAAAGCAAAGAGATCCACACTGTCATTGCGTCTATTCAAGGAATTGCTGAGCAAACCAACCTACTCGCTCTCAATGCTGCGATAGAAGCGGCTAGAGCTGGTGATAACGGACGGGGGTTTGCAGTAGTTGCCGATGAAGTTAGACAGCTTTCCCTTCTCACCAACAATTCTACTCATCAGATTGAGGAAACCATCACTGGCTTAACCAAAGGTGTATCAGAAACGGTCTCATTGATGCAAAACAGCCTACAACAAGCACATCTTACTAACGACAAGAACGATGAAGTGGTCAAGGCAATAGAGCTTATCACTGAGCATATCTCGGAAGTGTTTGATATGAATAGTCAGATTGCGACAGCGTCTGAAGAACAATCCATGGTGTCAGCAGAGATCGATAGGAACATCACTCAGATTGCAGATCTTGCCGGTGATACCCATGAGATGGTGAAACAAGCAGCGCAATGCAGCACTCAAGTGAACGATGTGAGTGACAAGCTCGAGAAGATTGTCGCGCAGTTTAAGTACTGACATCTATAGGAGAACGCTAATGCTGAGTATAGAAATACTACGTAAGATCAAGGGTTTGGTTTGCCAGTTCGTAGCAACTTCCAATGTAAGATTAACAACTCACCATGCTTTGGTTTGTTTTTACTTTTCTCAATTTGCATCTAAAGTTTAAAGAACGCAGCGGGCTAATTGTTTGCCCCGCTCTATTGAGCTTGAACAAGGGGTCTATTTTGAGAAACAGAATCTTTGCTTTGATCATTATGGCTTTTGCTTATCTGCCCCAAGCTAATGCTTCTTTAGATGGCATTTATAAAGGATGCGGATTAGGGCATTGGGTCGCCAATGGCTATGCAAACGGCTGGCTTGCCGTTACCACCAATGTAACTTGGGACTTAGGTACAACTGCATCTATTTCTCATTATTCAACTCCTGGGGCGTGTGCCGGTCCTTTTTACGCTGCCGCACAGTTTATCGACAGAGCTACCCAGAGTTGGAACAAGAAACAGTGCAAGGTAACGGCGAGCATATGGTGGCGATGTTGAATATCCTTGAGTGTGGGCAAGAAGAGCAACAGGCAGTACGTCAAGGAATCCGAAGTGATTTCGCACAAGTGTTAGCAGATGATCATTACGCTGAAATGCCTCATCACGAAAAGGCTGACAGTTATTACCGCATTGTCGCAAAACATGCTTCACAGCAGTGCGCGGCGTCTTAGCTGCATTAACCAACAGACGACACGCAATGGCGTGTCGTCTTGCTTGGGGTTACTGATCTTTGTTGCTCTTTTGTCTTCTTGGTCTGCATTGGGTTCGTCTTCACTGAATGAAGAGCAGATGAACCAGTGGTCGAAGTTGCTGCATTTTAAAAATGGCAGAAGCACCATCACTAGTACAGACTTTTTCCTTTCCGAACATGGCCACTCTGATCCAGAATCAGAGCTAATTGCGACTCTTAGCGCTTTTACCGCGCCATCAACCACGGCACATTGCCGTTACCCTGCACGCTACATCTGGGTTAAAGAAAACTTCGGTGTCGATTTAGCACTGTCTCTACAAGATTGCGAAGACTATCAGCAATGGATTCAGCACAGTAAAGCTGAATCAGTCAGCCTTGTTTATGTCACTGGATATCTTGGAAACCCCGCCTCTTTTTTCGGTCATCTGATGATGAAATTCAACCGCCAGGGCGACAACAAAACGGATATAGAGCTACTCGATACAGGGATTAATTTCGGTGCCAATGCGCGCCTGATGACAATCCAGTAAAATATGTTTTATATGGGATATTTGGTGGTTATAGTGCCACGTATACCACGGCGACTTACTACCTTCATACTGGGAATTATGCTGAGAATGAGCAGCGGGAATTATGGGAATATGAACTTAGCCTAACTCAACCAGAAGTGGCGTTGATACAAGCGCATCTCTTTGAACTACAAGATGTAGAATTTAGCTATTACTTCCTAAGTGATAACTGCTCTACCGCGTTTAAAGATATTTTAAGTATTGTTCTGGATAAGCCTCTTGATACCGGATTTCAACCTTGGGATATGCCCATTGATATATTCCATGCCATTCCGGACGTTCAACACCATGGACAGCCTTTGGTTTCCAAGGTTAAGCAACGCCAATCAAAGTACAGCCGAATCCAAAACAAGTACCTTGCCCTTAATGATTCAGAAAAACAGCAAGCTCTCTCTATAGCCAAAGATCTTTCAGAATTGGATGAGTTTATGCGGTCTAAGGCTTTTTCGGACTATGAAAAAGCGAAGGTTCTCGATGTGTTAACCGAATATACAGAACTGTTGATAGTCACCCAGAATGAGGCAGACAGTAATTACAAGGAACAGAAACGAAAGCTATTGCTGGCAAGACTGAAACTTGACAGCTTTAGTGTTGAATGGCCGGAGAGTAAAGCCAAGCCTCCTCATTTGGCTCAGCGACCTATAAACCTTGGTGCCGGAACTGGCTATAGCAACGATTATGGCGGTTATGTCAGCTACGCGGTTATGGCGCGTATTATGACTTTTTGTCTATCGATGCGGCACGATTAAAAGATTCTGCTCTGACAGTAATGGATACAGAGCTTCACCTTACCCATGACAAACTCCGCCTTAAATCTCTGGATTTTCTCAATGTAGCTTCACTCAACACTAATGATGTGTCTTTGTTTGAAAACGATCGCTTAGCATGGCAATTCGCGCTCTCCCTTGAGCATAGTGAATGCGAGAATGATGAATGTTACCGCCCATATTTTAAAGGCTATTTAGGCTTCGCAACTCGTCAATCTCACAGCCTTTCAGCCTATGCCATGCTTGGTGGGCAGATCGATTTCGCCTACCTTGATGATTCAGACCTTCAGCTTCCGTTAGGCGTACTATTCAATTGGCCTGAACGTTGGAAAACACACCTTCGAATAGTGCCTTCACTGAGTTTAAATGGTAGTGGTTGGGACTATACCTTATTTGGGGACTCGCGCTATTACATCAGCAATGAAGCGGACATCCGAATCAGTATCGAGAAAAGCTATGACAAATTAGTAGGTATCTATTACAACCGATACTTTTAAGAGGTGCTATCAGTCACTGCACTGATTAAACCAACTAAGATCAACGATATTTTCAGTTATAGAGAGCTTTGGAACAATGCGACGGAGCAAATGAAGGTAACAACAATTACCGCGGCTAACGTCCTACAAAAAAAGGAGCTCAATTGAGCTCCTTTTCTAGTGTGTTTAGTAAGATTTGAAGTATTTAACCTTCAATGCCGCGAGTTTTTAGGAACTCAGCGTATGAGCCTTTGAAATCGGTGATCTTGTTGTCTTTTATTTCAATGATGCGAGTAGCTAGCGAGTCTACAAATACACGGTCATGAGAAACGAAGAACAAGGTACCTTTGTATTGTTCTAGTGCATTGTTCAACGATTCGATCGACTCCATGTCCATGTGGTTGGTTGGCTCGTCCATTAGTAGCATGTTTGGCTTGTGCATCATCAGCTTACCAAGCAGCATTCGGCCTTGTTCACCACCCGATAGGACTTTTACCGACTTCTTGATGTCGTCTTGAGAGAACAGCATGCGACCTAGGAAGCTACGTAGAACTTGCTCATCGTCGCCCTCTTGGCGCCATTGCCCCATCCACTCCATTAGATCCATATCTTTTTCGAAGTCTTCTGCATGGTCTTGCGCGTAGTAGCCGATGTTCGAGTTTTCAGACCATTTGAACTCACCGCCGCGTGGCGCTAGTTTGCCTGCAAGCGTGTTAAGTAGTGTTGTTTTACCCACACCGTTCTCACCGATGATAGCAACGCGCTCACCCACTTCAAAAATCGCGTTGAAGTTAGAGAACAAGTCTTCTTCAAAACCTTGAGTTAGGTTTTCAACAATCAAAGCGTTTCGGAACAGCTCTTTAGATTGCTCAAAACGGATGAATGGGTTTTGACGGCTTGACGCTTTTACTTCGTCTAGCTGGATCTTATCAATCTGTTTAGCACGTGATGTCGCTTGTTTGGCTTTTGATGCGTTTGCAGAGAAACGCGCAACGAAGGTTTGTAGTTCAGCGATTTGTGCTTTCTTCTTCGCGTTGTCTGACAGTAGGCGTTCACGAGCTTGTGACGCAGCCGTCATGTACTCATCATAGTTACCGTGGTAAACACGCAATTCACCGTAGTCTAAGTCAGCCATGTGTGTACACACTGAGTTTAGGAAGTGACGGTCGTGCGAGATGATGATCATCGTACAGTTACGTTGGTTTAGTGTATCTTCTAGCCAACGAATGGTATCCATATCCAAGTTGTTCGTTGGTTCGTCGAGTAGCATAATGTGCGGGTCGGCGAACAGTACTTGCGCAAGAAGAACACGAAGTTTCCAGCCTGGAGCTACTTCGCTCATCAAACCATAGTGTTGCTCTTCAGGAATACCTACAGCCAGTAGTAGTTCGCCTGCTTTAGAGTCGGCCATGTAACCGTCCATCTCTGCGAACTGAACTTCTAGATCCGCAACTAGCATGCCCTCTTCTTCACTCATCTCTGGCAGTGAATAGATGCGGTCACGCTCTTGCTTTACTTCCCACAGCTCTTTGTAACCCATGATAACGGTGTCGATAACTGTGTATTCTTCGTAAGCAAATTGGTCCTGATTTAGTTTCGCAACGCGCTCGTTTGGATCGTAGCTAACGTTACCGCCAGTTGGCTCAAGTTCACCGCTAAGGATCTTCATGAATGTTGATTTACCACAGCCGTTTGCGCCGATAAGACCGTAACGGTTACCTTCGCCAAATTTAACCGAGATATTTTCGAAAAGTGGCTTAGCACCAAACTGTTGAGTGATATTCGCTGTGGAGATCAAAATACGTACCTAAAAAGTTTAAAAATCGGCGCCACGGTACTGGTTACTCGGCTTAACTTCAAGTGTTGATTTGCTTTCTAGGCCTATCTAAGGCGAGTTTCCGCTGCCATAGTTGCTCACAGAGATGGATTACGTCAGTTTGTGAATCAAATCTGCTGTCTTGTCGTTAATTTAAGATAAGGTGAAATATTGACGTGTTGATTACACAGTTAACCTTCATTTGCCATATAAATCAGTTCTTTCCGTGTAATTACGTCTACACTAAATTTAACCAATACCGTTATAAGTCGATTTTATGCCTCCGATATTCCGACAGGCTTTTTTGTGTCTTTTCTTGGCCCTCGCGACTGTGTCATTAAAAGCAAGCGCCAATTGGGACTTTAACCCCAATGATGATTTGAAAATTCATGATGCGGCTGCTGAGCTGGCTAGCCAAGTTTATGTTCTTCCCGACCCTTTATTTATGACGCCCTCAGACATCAAACGTGTCGATCAACTTTTGGGGCGCGTGCTTAATGAACTCACTATTCAGACCAAACAGTTTGATGAACATCTGGTTATCTATCGATCTGATGCAAGTAAAGAAAATTGGGTGGCCGTACAAAAGAGTTACCTTACCCTCAATAGTTTAAGCCAATCGAAACAACAGCTTCTCACTCTTACTTCTAATGAACTGCGCAATCAACTAACAGGCTTTGGCCCTTATGGAGTGCGTCAGTTCCAACACGAGTGGCAGTTAACCACGTTGAATTTGGAGTATTTGGTTCATTATCAGCTTCAAAGCTTTAAATCTCTATTCAATGACATTCTTGTCTCACCCATTCCGGTGATTTGGGTGGGTTTAAAAGTGTTGATGATTTACTTTGCTCTAGTGTGGTGGCTGGCAAATAGCCAGCGATTAATCACGCTATTTAAAGAGAATCAGCTTGATAACAATCCGAACCCGCCAATTTGGATTCGTGCGATTTGGTATGTAAGCCGTGCCAATAAAGCCATTGCTTGGCTATTTGCGATTACCCTATCGCTTCGAGTTCTGACTCAAATAGAGACTTTGAGTCATTTAATATTTCTTGAAATCTTTACGTGGTGGATCCTTGGAGGATCGATTGCGGTAAGCTTTATTCTTGAGTTCACGTACCGACACAGCTTGCGAAGCAGCAAAGAGCTGACCGCCTTAAGACTTTCAACGATTCGCCGCTTTGTGTGGAGTTTTATTGTTGCCGGTGTGATTCTTCAAATTTCGGCACGTACGGTAGGCGAAGCAACAATTTATAGCTGGATTTACAATGTTGTGGTGCTGTGGTTTGCGCTGATTTTTATATCCGTGCTGAGGTTATGGCGTCAAAAGGTGTTTGAATCGGTCGAAGCATCGAGGATAGGCCGAGCGTTGTTAATTGGTCCGTGTCGCATCAGAGAACTGTCTTGATCAGTATTGTGGCTACCGCTATCAGTGCATCGTGGCTTACGCTCCACACTCTGCAACATAAATTAATCGGCTCGCTTTCCCGATACACGGCCTTCAGCCAAATATTGGCCTACCTATTTCGTATCGAAGTGGCTAAGCAAACCAATCAAGACAGAAGTAATCATAATCTAGCTCGGGTACGTGGCGAAGAGACATTTGACTACGTTTTGCCAGGCAGCCCAGACAGTGAGTTAATCGAGTATGCGCAAGATGAAATTAAAGAGTTATCTAAGTATGTATTGACCGACAGCCCCGCGATTTGTGTGCTCAGTGGCGAGCGTGGTGTGGGAACCACAACCTTGCTTAATACCCTTTTGTATAAAGTGAAAAATGCCACTCCGATTTATCTCAACTGCCCTTACGCTGGATATTCCGAATTGATTAGCGAACTCGCCCTAGCCCTAGGCTTAGATAAAGAATCAACAGAAATTCAGGTTCTGGCACGGTTAAGAAAAAGCAAAGAAACGTATCTGCTCGCTATTGATAATGCACAAAGATTGGTTAAGCCGAAAGTCGGTGGATTAACGGGTCTCATTAAGTTGACTAACCTACTAAGGCGTTCTCGTAAGAATCATCGCGCAGTCATCGCTATTGAAAAAGCCAGTTGGCGATTTGTTGATCGTGCACGTGGTGAACGTTTGCTGTTTGATTGGGTGACTTTTCTTCCCAAATGGAACGAGGCGCAAATGCAGTCTCTATTAAACAGTCGAATAAATCAGCCTGACAAACCTTCGCTGCACTTTGATGGTCTTGTTGTACCCAAGCAGTGGGATCAAGCCGATGTGAGTGAAGAAGAAAGAGCGAAACTGGGTTTCTACCGAATCCTTTGGCACTATTCCGATGGGAACCCTTCGGTTGCCCTGCGCTTTTTCCGCTTTTCGCTTAATCGCGACAAAGAAAGTCAACGTGTCGTTGTACGCCTATTTAACGCACCTCAATCCCAAGAGCTTGAGAAAATGCCCAAGCCTATGCTGGCTGTTTTGCGCTCAATCGTTCAACTCGAAATCGCATCACCTGAGGATGTGTCTGAATGTACACAACTGACTATTGCAGAAGTCATCGGCACGCTGCGTTATTTTCAAAGTCGTGGATACATCGAATGGAGCGAAGACAAGGCCAGAGTTTCTGATCATTGGTTTAGGCACATAACGAACGTGTTGGATCGCCAACACTTGTTGGTTAAGTGATGGTTGGTTAAGTAAAGATTATTTAAGTAATGTCTGGTGAAAAAATGACTCGACTATTTTCCATATTATTCGTTTTCGTCACCCCAATGGCTTTTGCCACAGAAGAGGTGGCGAGCGTCGACAACATTCAGCAGTTCGCGAGCTTAATCCGTTGGAGTGGCGTGTTCTTTTCTTTGTTGATTGTGGCGGCAACCTGGCTATTGTTGAAGTTCATCAACTCTATGGTTGAAAGTGTGGGCAGTCAGTTTGTGCAATACCGCATGCTGCTACAAAAGCTTCAATCGTTCCTACAGTTCTTCATCTATATGACGGCGGGTTTGATGGTGTTTATGCTCAGTTTTCGCATCAACGACCACATTCTCGCGCTCATTGGCGGTACGCTGGCGGTATCGGTCGGCTTTGCTTTGAAAGACTTGGCAGCTTCCTTCATTGCGGGGATGACGGTCATGATAGATCGACCTTTCCAAGTCGGTGACAGGGTGACGTTTGAAGGCAATTATGGCGACATCATCGCTATCGGTCTGCGCTCGGTGCGGATGCGAACGTTGAATGATGACATCATCACCATTCCAAATAACAAGTTTTTGAATGAAGTGACTGTTAGCGGAAACTACGGTGCGCTCGATATGCAGGTCGTTATTCCATTTTATGTCGGTATGAATGAAGACATCACGCTGGCGCGCGATCTGATTCAAGAAGCGGCCTCTTCCAGTCGCTATATTCATCTGCCTAAGCCTGTCACCGTGTTGGTGAAACAAACCATTACTGATAACTACCTAGCTATCCAGTTAACTTGCAAAGCCTACGTTGTGGATACGGCGTATGAGAAGTTATTCGAAACCGATATTACTCTGCGCGTTATGCAGGAGTTTAAAAAGCATGGTATTTTGCCGCCGCGCATCGCGGTTCAATCTGAAAGTTAGCACAAACGATACATTAGATTCGTGGGGCTTCTAGTTCAGTACAACTATTCTTTCTAGCGTTAAGGGCGATCTAATCCGTGATATAATCAAAGGCCTTAACACTTATCCAAATTTTGGCACTACACACTTTGACCAACGCATTCATTCACCGCGCACGACACATTCTCTATTTCATGTGGCATCGACTTAAAGCTAATGGCTTGCGTATGCTTATGAGTTTTCTATTGGTTCGAAGCGCCCTTTTTACTCTGTTTGTTCCTCTTGATCTTTGGGTCACATCTAAGCTGATGAGCTTCTATGGTGTTAGCGCCATTGCAAATCAAGAGTTGCTTTCGTTCTTCTTGTCCCCGTTGGTTTCTTGCTCAGTCTGTGGTTCGTTAGCCAACTTAGCTTTGCATTTTTCGTTGAGCAATCAACGATCAGTATTATGTTGGCACAACACGACCTTGGAAAAAGATCGGTTGTCGACACCCTCGGGTTAATCCTTCAAAGAAGCTGGCGGGTAGCCAAAGTAGTATTGGCTCAGTCTTTTGGTGTGAGTCTTCTGCTGGCGGCCTTAGTTTGGTGTGGCCGATGGATTTACGGATTAATGCTCAACGATTGGGACATTAACTATTACCTTTCCAATCAAATGAGCACGATATGGCTAGCAGTATTATTACTGTTTTTGATTACCTTGCCTGCTGTATTAGTGGTAGTGCGGTATTGGGCTAACTGGTGGCTAGCGCTTCCTTTAAGTCTTTTCCAAAATTGTTCTCAATGGGAGTTGTTCAAACAGGCTCGTCGACTAAGTTCAAACATTTACCCTCATATCGTAATCGGCCACTTTGCCTGGTTGTTCGTGCGAGTAGCGGTCGCGGCAACGTTCGCATGGAGTTTCCTATTCTTACTTGGCCCAATCCTCAATTGGGCAACGTATGATCCAGACCGATATCTGTGGATTTTGTTCGCCAGCGTGTTACTGGTGATTGTGACCTTCCTTCTTAGCTTTTTTGACCGCTTCATTTACGGAAGCTGTCAGTACTACGTTCTGCGCTTGCAAACCAAGCGAATGAAGTTGGTTAACGAACAAGAGCGCACCCTTGGCCTTCAGCAAACAACACGTAACCGCAAAATTTTTCTTTCATTAACGCTGATTCTTATTGGATTTACGATATTCAATGGCTTGGCTGACGTCCGTGATTTTGTTAAGCATCTTCAAACCAACACTTCTGGCTACGTGGTTGCCCATCGCGCCGGTGGTTTTGCCCACGTCGAGAATAGCAAGGCTGGCGTTGAGTACTCGATTTCCTTGGGTGTACGGAGTGCCGAGATTGATGTTCAAGTAACCAAAGATGGTCAGATCATCGTTTTTCATGACCGCGACCTTGGAAGAATGGCTGGCAGCCCGATAGTAGTCGAGAACTCGAACTACGCGGACATTGTTAAGGCTTATCAAAACGCCACTTTAACCCCGCCTCCACTTTTGGAGGACTTGCTTGATAAGTACGCTGCCGACATCGAGTTCAATATTGAGTTAAAACGTTACAATTCCAGTACACGTTTAGCAAAAGTCTTGGCTGAGCTATTGGTTAGCTATGACCAAGCTATGGTGGTGTCGAGCTTGATGCTGACTTGCTTCGAGCGTTTATGGATGTCATGGGGGAAGATAAACCTAGCAAACTGCGATACGCCCTTATTTACGCGGCAAGTGTCGGCGAGTCTGCCCTAGAGCGTGACGTTGATATGCTAATGGTCAGCGACCAATGGTTAACAGCTTGGCGAATTATCGAGATACAACAGCGCGAACAAGAGGTGTTAGTTTGGACGATCAATAACCGCCCAGCTATGGAGCGTTTGTTATTGCTAGGTGCCGACGGGATTATTACCGACGAGCCGAAAATGGCGAACCAAGTGAAACGTGATATTGAAGCTATGGACTTCTCACAACGTGCGCTGCTTACATTACGCTATTGGCTGTCGATCTAGCGATAGAAATTGTGAATATGGCTCCTCTCTTAATATCGTAAGTCTATGAATTAGCCGTTACCTTGCTATACTTGAGGCGATGATCTGGTTATCGATAAAAGTGGTCCAGCTCGGATGTCTGTACTACTTAAACAGAAAACGAAAGGAATCATCTAATCAATAGGGTCGCATCATGCGACCCTATACTTTTTCAAAGTTAGGTTTACTGTTTGCCTTTTTAACTTCCTTTCTTCAACTTTCCTATTGCAAATCGATAGACAATCTCAACATGTCTTGATGTTGAATGCCGTTTTCAAAAATCGGCTCAGGGTAATTGTCGGTGAAGTAGTTCTTGAAGACCTTAATGACTCGAAACCCGACTCTTTGATAAAAGCCAAGTTGATAACCAAATGCTCCTGTACTGAGTTCAATCTTAGCAGTGCCAGCGGACTCTTGATCTTGGATGACTCGTTTTAAGAGCCAAGTGCCTAAACCTTTTCCCTTAAATGACTCACTCACTGCAACGTTATGAATCTCCATCACATTAGCCGACTCGTCTAATGCCTTGATACAACATAGGGCGACTATTTGGCCTTTTCGTTTCGCGACATAGTTTATGCCATCGTAAATATAGGTCTTAACAGTCTCCATATCAGGATCTGCATCGAGGAGTAAATGTTTAGGAAGTTCGTCACCTTTAGCTTTCTCGAACGTTAATGAACGTTGAACCGCTTTTTTGCTATAAAATTTTTCATCAAGGTAGCCGTAAGCAACCAAAAGCATCAAATGGCCAAAAATTGCGTTCAATACATCGAAACCAGTGAATGCTTTAAAGGAAGCATTATCTACAACAAAGTCGCTAATTTGGTTAACTGGCACGGTAAGGTAATGATTAATCAAAATATACGTGACAGTAAAATACAATAGCTGTGCACTAAGGCTTGCGGATACGAAAGAGGTAAACACACTATGCGCCCATGATTCATCGTGCCAGATTCGCAGTAGCACAAGCATAATCACAATAGAGCCAATGTAACTCCATAGTGCGATGTCCAATATCGAACCTTGGTGATATAGGGCAAATAGAATACCGGCGACGGCGCCAATAAGAATCGAGATAAGATGGCGAGACGCTTGAATAATAAGCTGCAAAATCTGTTTGTTGTTCATAGTTCTTTGTTCGGGTTTACACAATAAGAGCCTAAGACATGCCCACAGCCGTCACGCAAAGCTCTTCTTTTTCATATTTCTTAGGTAGATAAATACTAAACGTACTTCCCTCGCCTTCAATGGACGAAACGCGAATCTCGCCACCAGTCTCACTAAGAATACTTTGAGAGACAGAAAGCCCTAACCCTGTTCCATCGCGCTTAGTGGTATAAAACGGGTCAAAGATACGTTGCAGTTGAGCGGGTTTCATACCACAGCCTTCGTCAATCACATCGATGACTGCCCCGAGATTCTCACCGTTTTCATTCCAATCACGACTGGTGATGGTTAAAACGCCCTCACCTTTCATTGCGTAAATGGCGTTCATTTGTAAGTTGACTAGTACTTGAAGTAGTTGATGGCGATTCACTTCCACTGATGTATGAGCGTCTAACTGAGTAACAAACTGAATCTCTTTCTTCTTACTGCCCGTTTTTACTAAGGTAATGCTTTCATCAATGATTGGATTAACGTGCTGCCAAGTAATTTGGTCTTGTACGCCACCTTGCCGGCTGTATTGCAGCAGACTCCTAGTGATGTTTCGGATGCGATCAATTTGCTCAAGTATCGCGTCTATCTCTTCATTGACGCGTAGCGAGTCTTCCCCCAATTCAAAACGGATCAATTCGACGTTACCGAGGATCACTGCTGTTGGGTTATTGATTTCATGGGCGATTCCAGCAGTCAGCTCCCCCAGCGCGGCCAACTTTTCGTTGGTGACCAGCTTGTCTCGCGTCTGGTTTAACAAATTGATGTGATGCTCAAGCTGTTCCGTTTTTTCTTTCAAGCTAGCCGTTCGCTTGTTGACCTTACATTCAAGATCTTGAGCGGCGCGTTCAATCTCTTCTTTGCGTGATTCAAGGGAATCGAGCATGTTGTCGAACTGCTTTGCAAGTTGCGCGAGCTCGTGTTTGTCGTCCAAACCAAGGCTGCCGATGCGATTGTTCTTGCCCATTTGCACCTGTTTGACCACTTTATGAATTTGTTCGATAGGACGAAAAAGATCGCGTGATCCTCGATACACCATAAAGCCAGAAATGATCAGTAAGCTCAGAGTGGCAATGCTTATCTCAATGATGTTTGTTAGGTAGCTTTAATGAATGGCCAAAGCAGGTAACCTGTGTATAGCATGCCAACGATCTCATCATTGCTGTCTCTTAATGCTTATAAGCCGTAATGTACCAAGCATCGTAAACATAGGCGCGATCGACCCAACGTTTACCTTCGACTAATACAGCTTGTTGAACTTCTTGGGACACTTTCGAGCCACTTGCGCGCCCTCTTTGCTCATCACTGTTTAAAGGCACGTTGGTACTGATACGTAGATCTTCTAGAAATAGAGTTAAGGTACCAATGTGCGGGCTTGAGGCATCTTGAATCGGATAAATGACGTCGCGAATGGTATCAACCAGTTCACTACTGTTATTGATCAGGGATCCGGCATGCAGATAACCAAGCAGTTCATGATTGTCGGAATACAGTGGAAAGATTGTGCGACTGACAAGTCCTCGTTTCTCTTCCGTGTCATTGGCAATCATCTTGGTTTTAGCTCTCTCGGCGAGGCTAGGCGCAATTGCGTAAAGTGTTTGTTCATCTACGACTTCAAAGGAGGTTTGAGGCTGCGTAGACTCAACGTATAAACCTAGCGCGTCTTCAGGGGTTTCAAATAACAGGTAATCCAGACCATCTGTTAATGGCTGTTGTTTGACCCAAGCTTTTAACTCATTCAGATCGACATTTTCAGAACGGATCTTAGATTGGAACTCGTAAGAATTTGCAAAGCCCGTCACCGCATTAGACTGTTTTTGCTGAATAAGAGTAATGGTGTTATCGGCAACGGTGAGTCGCTCAGACACATCGATAAGTGCACTGTTCCATGTGTAGTGAATCGACCAATAGATGGTAATCGCAATCAATGCTAGCAGCGTAAGAATGATCGGTGCCGAGGTCAAAAACAGCAGACGATATCGAACCATGGTTTTGAATCTATAGCGCCACTTTTGCAGCAAGCCCATGCTCTGCAAGTCTTGACTATTCGGCATAGGATGCGTCCTCGCTGTCCCATTCTTTGTATTTACGCTCTAATGTTTTACGCGCGACACCCAAGATTCGTGAGGCGGCAGATTTGTTGCCATCGCAATGGGAGACGACTTGTTGAATGTGGGACTTCTCCACAGATTTAAGTGTCCAGTCGTTAGGGTAACCTTCACCAAAGTCGGCGCGCCCTTCTGGCATGACAGGGATCTGTTGGCTGCTTGTTACGGTCATAGTGATGTTAGCGGCTGAAACGCCTCCATTCACTTCTCTCCAATGATGGGCTGGTGGCTTTCCAATCAATAAACAGCGCTCAATAAGGTTTTTGAGTTCGCGAATATTACCCGGCCACTCATAGTCAAACATAGCAGCCATATCTTCGTGTGCCCATTTTGGATCCGCAACGCCTAATTCTGCGGTGAGCATATTGGTGAAGAAAGGCACCAATTCTAACAAGTCTGTTTTACGTTCTCGCAGCGGTGGCACTTCGATTTTAAGTACATTGAGACGGTAATAAAGGTCTGAGCGGAAATTGCCTTTCTCGACTTCCTCTTGAAGGTTTCGGTTGGTTGCGGCCACAACTCGAACATCTACAGCGATCTCTTTTTCACTGCCGACAGGCCTTATTGTGCGCTGCTCTAACACTCGCAATAGCGCAGCTTGCATGCTTAGTGGCATTTCTCCTATCTCATCAAGAAACAGAGTTCCTCCATTGGCAACACGGAACATGCCTTCTCGGCTCTTCTTAGCGCCAGTGAACGCTCCCGATGTATGACCGAATAGCTCACTTTCTAATAGCTCTGGTGAGATGGCTCCGCAGTTAATAGGAACGAATGGGCCTGAGCGTTTACTGGCCTCGTGAACGCCTCTGGCAACGAGTTCTTTACCCGTGCCCGACTCTCCTTCAATGAGTACCGATGCGCGTGAGGGAGCAAATTGATTCATCAGCTGCTTTAACTGTTTGGTTTTCTCCGAACCACCGACCAACTTGGTTGTAATTCGACGATTGAAATCGCGCTGCAGAGCGTACTGCATACGCTCGTTAAGCCGCTTATCCATGCAGCGTTTCACCGAAGACAGCATTTGGTCAAGGTTGAATGGCTTAAGAATAAAGTCTGTGGCACCAAGTTTGAGTGCTTTGATGGCGATTTCAAGATCCGCATATCCTGTCATGAAGATGACATCTGCTTTCTTGTCTGGATCGTTAAACGCTTCTTCCCATTCAATGCCATCTCGCCCAGGCAAATTGATATCTAAAATGATCAAGTCGTAATGATTCTTGCAACGTAATACTTCTGCCTCTTCAATACTTCCCACTGCGTCTACTTTGGAAAACAGCTTCGACATGGCTTTTTTAAGAACGGTTTGCATACCGACTTCGTCATCGACCACAAGTACAGAAAAAGCTTGATAGGTGGTATTCGATTCAACAGCAGAAGAGAACGTAGAGTGAGACATACTGATTTCGTCATGATTATTGTTAGATGAGACAGAGTGTACCAACATTTTCATGATTTAAATCGGCAAAATTGCGACATTTTGTCCTAACTCAAGTTTTTATACTCTAACCGTTTGATATGATTTCTGAAATTGGAACATTTTGGCCCCAATTTATTGGCATTGTCTTTGCAATATGCGTGTGCACATTAAGGTGTCGCAAAAACTTTGGAATGCAGTAAGGCAATGCCCTAACTATGTATAACAGTTTATGCGAAGAAGCGCCGATAACAACGTTTAAGTTAGCTTAGTCGAATGCCAACACCTCGACGTAACGTACGGAACAAGTGCGTATTTGGTGACAGTTCGACAGTAAAAATGGAATTATAATCAATGAAACAGCTCCCTACTTTAGCCCTTTCCGTCACTCTGCTTTCTATGAGTGGAATCTCTTTTGCCGATGAAGCGCCCCATGTCAGGTTGGCAACTACCACCAGTACTTACCACTCAGGTTTACTGGACTACCTACTCCCTGAGTTTGAAAAAGACACCGGATACAAAGTGGACGTCATTGCTGCAGGTACGGGTAAAGCGCTTAAAATGGGAGAAAATGGTGACGTTGATGTTGTGATGACGCACGCCCCAAAGGCTGAAGCGACGTTTGTCGATAAAGGCTTCGGCATCGAACCTCGTCAGCTTATGTATAACGATTTTGTTGTCGTTGGCCCACAAAGCGATCCTGCAAACATCAAAGAACTGTCTAACGTTACTGACGTGTTCAAACAGATTTCGATGAAAAATATCACGTTCGTGTCTCGTGGCGACGATTCAGGCACTCATAAGAAAGAGAAAGGCATTTGGGAGCAAAGCCAAATTGAGCCTAACTTCTCAGGGTATCGTTCGGTCGGGCAAGGCATGGTCCTACACTCAATATGACCTCCGAAATGCAAGGTTATACGCTAACAGACCGTGGTACTTGGCTGGCCTATAACAATAAGCTTGATTTGTCTTTGCTGTATCAAGGAGACAAGGCGCTGTTTAACCCTTATCAGGTAATTTTGGTAAACCCTGAACGCTACCCAACCATTAACTCAAAAGGTGCGAAAGCTTTCAGTCAATGGCTTGTGGATGATAAAGGTCAAAAACTAATTAACGACTTCCGTTTGAACGGAAAACAGCTATTTGTCGCCAATGCTAACGAGACCAACTCGTAAATGACCCTTTGGCAAACTACCCTCGATGCGCTGGCTTTATTGGTCAGCTTCGATAAAGAGCTATGGGAGATCGTTGCGGTCTCCTTTAGTGTTTCTTTATCGGCAATTTCTCTAGTTTTGATACCGGCGACCTTATCGGCTTTCTTGCTCGCTTACTGCGATTTTCGCGGTAAATGGCTACTGCTTTCCATCGTGAATACGTTACAGGCAATTCCCACGGTGGTGATTGGCTTGTTACTCTACATGATGTTGTCGCGCTCAGGTCCTTTGGGTGATTGGCAAATGCTGTTTACTCAGAGGGCGATGATCGTGGGTCAAATGATCATCTGTTTTCCAGTGTTGGTTTCTATGATGCACGGCGCGCTTCAATCGAGTGACCGCCGCATTACAGAAACGGCGATTACGCTTGGCGCATCTATGCCAAGAGTCGCCATGACCATGATTTGGGAAACGCGTTTTCCTTTAATGGCGGCGACCATTGCCGCATTCTCACGAATTGTCACAGAGGTCGGCTGTTCGATGATGGTGGGCGGAAACATTATGGGCATTACGCGAAACATTCCAACGGCTATTGCAATGGAAAGCCACAAAGGGGCTTTCGCTCAAGGTGTGGCCTTAGGTATCGTGTTATTGTCTCTTGCACTTATGCTCAACTTCTTACTGACGAGCATGAGAGGCAAAGGTTATTTAAGGACGTAAAGGCTTTGTATGACGATTCGATTAACGGCTAATCAACTCTCAATGCGCTTTAAAGACCGAGTGCTTTTTCATATTCCCGAAATAGCTATTGGCCCAAATGATTCTATTTATTTGAAAGGTGATAATGGTGTAGGGAAAACGACCTTATTGAAGATCCTCGCGGGCTTACTAAAACCCACAACTGGAAAAGTCCAAACGGGTAACGACAGCCTATGGTCTAAGCTACCTTTTCAAGTGGGCAGAAAGAATGTGGTCTATTTGCACCAGTCCCCTTACCTGTTTGATGGCACGGTTTATCAAAATGTCGCCTATGGCCTTCGATTTCAAAGACAAGCGAACCAAGAAAAACGCAATGACGTGATTCAAGCCTTGCGTATGGTTGGGTTAGAAACGCTGGCCGACGAGCACGTATCCGTGCTATCCGGAGGTGAAAAACAACGTGTCGCCATGGCAAGAGCGTGGATCCTAAAGCCTTCTATTTTGTTGATGGACGAACCTAGCGCGTCTCTTGATCAAGAGTCGATTGACCGTTTGGTCATTATGGCGCAAGATCTGTTGGAAAGAGGGTCGAGCTTAGTCATTACCAGCCATCAGAAAAACGCGTTGACGGATTTGTGCCGTAAGCAGTGGTGGATAAAAGAAAAGACGCTGGTTGAGTCCCCTCTTCTACAAATTATTCGCGAACCAAACTACGAGAATTTAGATGCTACATCCAACTCAAACTAATTGGGTGATACTCGCCGGCGGTCAAGCAAGCCGCATGGGCGGAAAAGACAAAGGGTTGATTGAGCTAAATGGGAAACCATTGATCGAGCACGTTCTTGATAAGCTCTCGCCACAAGTAACAACTATCGCAATTAACGCCAATCGTAACCACGACATTTATCAAAAATTCGCCCCTGTTTTTGGCGACGAAGTGACCAACTTCCCTGGCCCTTTGGGTGGTATCCATGCGGGCTTAAAACATTGTACCTCAGATTGGGTTGGCTTTGTGCCATGTGACAGCCCAAACATTACTCCGGACGTTGTTGAGCGCTTCTGCAGCAGTGTTGAAGCAGAACACGACATTTTGGTTGCCCACGACGGCGACTATCTCCAGCCTGTTTTCACTCTGTTTCACCGACGCGTATTGCCTAAACTGAGTGCATTTTTGGAACGGGGTGAGCGAAAGATCATTTTGCTCTACAAAGAGTGTAATACCCATTATGTCGATTTTAGCGACTCACCAGAATGCTTCGTAAACCTCAATACGCCAGAAGAGCTTGAACAATTCGGAACTCTACAATCATGACTCAATACAAAACCTCTGTCCCACTGTTAGGATTTGCAGCGTACTCTGGAACAGGTAAAACAACGTTACTTGAACAGTTACTGCCGAAGTTAACCGAAGCTGGGCTTACGATTGGTTTACTAAAGCACGCTCATCATGATTTCGATGTGGATAAGCCTGGCAAAGACAGTTATCGATTACGCAAAGCTGGCGCAACGCAAATGCTGATCTCTTCTCGTAATCGCCATGCTTTGATGACTGAAACTCCGCAGGAAGAAGCTAGTTTTGAATATCTGCTGACACGTTTTGATCAGACTGAGCTCGACGTTATTTTGGTTGAGGGTTGCAAGAACATTGCGTTTCCAAAGATTGAACTTCATCGTGACGAATTAGAGAAACCTTGGTTGCACCCAAACGACAGTAACATTATTGCGGTGGCAAGCGATTCAGATGTAGATACTGACCTTCCCCAAATCAACATTAATGACGTCGATGCAATCGCTCAGTTTGTTTTTAGCTATGTTTCAAACTACGTATCTGATTCGGTTTCTGAATCTCATTCAAAGATAGCTTCCAAGAGTGCGAGTAACGCGGCATGCTGCGATACCCTATCGCCAGCCTTTCTATCTGTTGAGCAAGGCCAAGAGAAGATCCTTTCTACCATTAAGCCAATTGAGTTGATTCAATCCATTTCAGTCGCGGATAGCTATGGCAGCATTCTGGCTGAAGATATTGTTTCACCAATCAATGTACCTCAATACACCAATTCTGCAATGGATGGGTATGCGATTCGTGGTGATGACATCGGGCAAGCTGCGTATAACGTTGTGGCCGAAGTAATGGCTGGCCATTCTTTTGAACAGGAGCTTAAAAAGGGTGAAGCCGTTAAGATCATGACAGGCGCGCCGACTCCGATGGGCGCAGACACTGTCATCATGCGTGAGCAAGCCACCCAAAACGACGGCCAGCGAAACCAAATATCCTTCACCACGTCTGATATACGTGCTGGACAAAATGTTAGGCAAGCAGGTGAAGACCTAGCAAAAGACCAAACAGTATTTGAAGCAGGCACGAAAATACAGTCAGCAGAAATGGGTATGATTGCGTCACTTGGCTTTGGCGAGTGTCGAGTCAAACGTAAAATTCGTGTTGCTATCTTCTCAACCGGCGACGAAGTTCAAGCACCGGGCACCCCACTGAAGCCGAACTCTATTTATGATTCCAACCGCTTTACCTTGATGGGACTGCTGGAAAAACTTGGTTGTGAAGTGGTCGACTTAGGCATCATTGAAGACGATAAATCTTTGATGATTGAAGCGATCGAAAACGCAGCCAATACTTGTGACATGGTACTGACTTCAGGGGGCGTGTCTGTAGGTGATGCTGATTACATTAAGCTGGCGCTCGATAAGTTAGGCCATATTGATTTTTGGCGTATAAACATGCGCCCTGGTCGCCCGCTTGCCTATGGTCAAATCAATACAACGCCATTTTTCGGCTTGCCGGGTAATCCGGTGGCGGTGATGGTGTCATTTTTGAATTTCGTAGAACCTGCTATTCGTAAGATGCAAGGTGAAGCCAACTGGAAGCCGCTAAAAGTTCAGGCATTGGCAGAAGAGTCTTTACGTTCTCGTCAGGGTCGCACCGAGTTTAGCCGAGGCGTCTATTCACACAATGAATTTGGCCAGCTAACGGTAAAAACCACGGGTAAGCAAGGATCAGGAATCTTACGCTCCATGAGCGAAGCTAACTGTTTAATCGAAATTACACCTGAAGTAGACACGGTTAAAGCGGGAGAAAGCGTGACAATTATCCCACTACAAGGCAGAATCTAGGCCTATAAGCACGTGTTGCAAGTATATCGCCCACTAAAGGCTAGCTAAGCTGGCCTTTTTTGTTGGCGGCATGAAGATATTATTTAGTTAGGCTCTATTAATAGAGCACAGAGACTTAGGAACCGTTATGGCTCGCACCATTTTATACACCTACAAAGACGAAGAGAAAGAACTGCTATTTTCTTATCAACAACATCGCAATATCCACGAAGCAGTTGCTGAAGCAGAAGGCATCGACATCTCTGAATACCTAAAGATGGAGCAGCAGATCGAAGCGATCTCCGACACTAAGGCCGTTCGCAACTATCGTGACAATCATTTCAGAAAACTTGGCTTTGGAAAAATCACGCTAAAGCAGCGTGAGAACTTAGGCGTTGGTAAGAAGAAATAGAGTACGGCGTAACCTATCTGCCATAGTTAAGGCTAAAGAGTATAATTGGGCTACTGAAGTAATCAGTAGCCTTTTCTTTTTGCGTTGATTGCAATTAACAAAAAAGCACGCATTGCTGCGCGCTTTTTAAATGGGAGTGTATCGAATTGAATTATTCGATATTCAGGAATGCAGCACCACGTACACCGCCTGAATCGCCGTGTTTCGCTTTCACAATCTTAGGCATTTTCGCTACCGAAAGAAGGTGCTTAGGAACACGTTTTGGCATTTCTTCGTAGATAAGTTCGAAGTTTGATAGGCCGCCACCTAGAGCAACAACATGCGGGTCGTTACCTGTGAAGATGTTGGCAAAACAGATTGCTAGCAGTTCCATGAAGCGTTCGACGTGCTCAACTGCTTTTTCTTCGCCTTCAGCATGTGCGTTGATGATATCGATCGCTTTCTTTTGCTCGCCGAAGTAGTGTGCGTAAAGAAGTTCAAAGCCGCGACCAGATAAGTAGTTATCCATACAGCCTTTCTTGCCACAACCACAATCAAGAAGCGGTGGATTGTCGCCTAGGTGGAACCATGCATCGATAGGCAGGCGCATATGACCCAGTTCACCAGCAACGTTGCTGCGGCCAGAGAACACTTTGCCCTTGTAAATTAAACCGCCGCCAAAACCTGTACCTAGAATTAGGCCCATCACAGATGGTGAGTCTTTTAACTCTTCGTCCCACGCTTCGGATAATGCGAAACAGTTTGCGTCGTTTTCGATTTGTACGGTACGGCCAATCTTAGCTTCTAGGTCTGCACGTAATTGCTTGCCTTTTGCTGCCGGAACATTAACGGTGAGTACTTCTGACGTATCAGCATCTTCCATGCCAGGAAGACCAAGTCCAATTTTTCCTTCACACTCAAATTGGTTGTCATACTTGCTCACGAGTTCTGCAATGGTGCTTACCAGTGCATCGTAGTCAGTAGTAGGTGTAGGGACCCTTTCCGTTGCTACTCGCTCAAGCTTTTCGTTAAATGCACCAAACTCAATCTTAGTGCCACCGACATCAAAGCCGTAATACATACGTTTCTCTCCTAGAAGTGGCTATTGCTCACACAGCCAAAATAATATCTTTGGGCATTATCCACATAGCTACGCCTACAATCTGTGACCTAAAACGGATTTAGTTCGGTCAGTTAATTAATTGAGCAAAGGCTAATCAACGCATTTGTAAATATTAGAGCTACCTCGCGATTCCGCGCTTTTCCAAGAAAAGTTTCAACGTGGGTCTTGTGTAATCAGGCTTAAGACGCGTCTTACTTAGCAGGTAAGTTTCGCGAAATACCGTAAACCAGTCTTGCAATTCTTCAGCAGCGTGAGTTTCCCCTGCGTGCTGGAGAACAAGGCTCGCCACTTCGGCTGTGGAAAGATGATTTTCATTGTCAGATTTTCGCATCACATACTGTGACACCACTTCTGGCTTAATCGAGATAACCGGTAATGTGGCAAGATAAGGTGACTTTCTAAAGATTCGTCTTGCTTCTCGCCAGCTGCCGTCTAAAAAGATCAAAAGAGGTTTCTTCGAGCTGTTTGTCGCTGCATCTATTTTCGTTATTAACCGCGACTTGTCTTCAACGTACTCTTCTGGAAATACGACAAATGGCTGGTATTGTTCATCCGCCAATACATCAAGCATCTCTTGGCTAGGTTCAGTACGGTTCCATTGAAAAACAAAGGCTTCTTTTACTACATCGGCAATCAATCGACCTGTGTTACTCGGTTTAAAAACTTCGTTCTCCGACATGATGAGCATCACCGCAACATTAGATTCAATGTCTGGCTGATACTCACAAAGACAATATTGTTTTGAAACTTGGCAGCGATTACACCGGTCTATCTTGGCTCCACGAGCTGAAAACTCTCGTGTTGCTATGGACTGGCGATATTGAAGAAGGCGATGAAACGCGTGAACTCTCATGATGAAAACTGACTATCGTAGAAAATGTTCGTGATTGTACTTAGACTTAATTGATTAAGATAGTGGAGGATGCGGTGATCAACCCCGATGTATTACGTTTAACCTGTTTTGTAGTGATTTTGCTCTTGTGTGCGGTATGGGAAACACGCGCCCCAAGGAAAGCTTTAACACAGAACCGGTGGTTTCGGTGGACCAATAACTTAGGGTTAGTCGGTTTGAATGGATTAACGATGGCGCTGCTTAGCCCTATTGCAGCCGTTGAAGCTGCTTTGTTTGCTAGCCGTTCAGGCTTTGGGCTGTTTAACTGGTACGAACTACCATTGCCATTGGTTGTGATCGGTTCTGTCGTGCTGCTCGATTTAACCATCTACCTTCAGCATCTCGTGTTTCATCGCGTTCCAATTTTGTGGCGTCTACATAGAATGCACCATTCAGACCAAGATATCGACGTGACAACAGGAGCACGCTTTCATCCAGTGGAAATCTGGTTATCAATCTGGGTAAAGGTCGCGGTGGTCGTTTTGTTGGGAGCGCCTGTCATTGCGGTGGTGGCGTTTGAAATTATACTCAATGGTAGCGCGATGTTTAATCACAGTAACGCCAAGCTACCATTGTCTATGGATAAAGTACTGCGAAAACTCATTGTAACGCCAGACATGCATCGTGTTCATCATTCAGTCATTGTAAGAGAAACGCACTCCAACTTTGGCTTCTTCTTATCAATTTGGGACAGAATCTTTTCAACCTACCGAGCACAACCAGAAAAAGGCCACCATGAAGTTGAAATTGGTATCGACAAGTTTCGACTTCCCGATGAGCAGAGACTCGATAAGATGCTCACCCAACCATTTAGGCAGAAGTAAAAACCAAAAGCGCATCAATCGGTGCGCTTTTTCATCAGACCTTTTGCTTAAAAAATTCAATAGGTTCTAGAACTGATACTTATGGAGCATTGCTTGTTGATGGCCAGCGATGTCTGCTACTTCTTCCGCGCTCTTAACCATGGTATCAAGTTTGAGTTTCGTCGACTCGCCTAGCGAAGAGACTTGATGGATAGATTCACTCACATCTGCTGTTGCGCGCTGCTGTTCTTCCGTTGCGACACTGATTTGCTCAATTCGCTCTCTGATGTGTTTTACCGCATCATCAATACCATCAAACGTTTGTTTCACTTCAACGCTCGATTCCATTGCAAGTCCCATTTCTTGACGTGACAATGTCACTGCTTGTCGTGATTTCTCGGAGGCTTTGTCTAAGTCGGCCATCTTTTCACGGATGTTCGCCGTTTGCTGAGAAGTGCCGCTCGCGAGTTGTCGAACTTCATCGGCAACGACCGCAAAACCGCGACCTTGTTCCCCTGCTCTTGCCGCTTCGATTGCAGCATTTAATGCGAGTAAGTTGGTGTTGTCCGCGATACCTGAAATCAAATCCACCATATCGCGGATCTGTTTGACTCGACCATCGAGTTCGTTCATCGCTTCTTCGTTGAGTTGCAAACATTCTTCAAGTTGCTGGAGTCGAACTTGGTTGAGCTCAATCACTTCAACGCCTTTGCTACAGTGGTTAGACGCTGTGATGGAATCTTCGTGTGATTGATTGGTGACGACCGCAATTTCACGGATAGAAGCTTCAAGTTCTGAAATAGTGGATACCATACTATCTAAAGACTGATTCTGAACGATTAAGCTTTGGTCGCTTTCTTCAGCAACACTATGACTAATCTCTGCGTTTTGATACAAGGTTTCACAGTTTCGTGTGACGGTTTGCAGCGATTCACTCGTCGATTCAATCACTTGATTTACCTTACCACCGACTTCTTGTAACTCAGTTGGACCAAGAATCTTTACCGATGCTGAGTAATCATGTTCAACCAAGCGGTTAAGCTGGCGGCGGATGTGTTTAAGAGAGCGATTGACCCAACGGCGAAGCACAATCCAAGAAACAATGACAATGGCGACGATAACGCTGCCTGCACCCACCAAAACCGCTTTGTTTTGCGTAATGGATTGATTCACCACCGTTTCACTGGTTTCGATGAGATCGGCAGCCCTAGACGAAATGTCATTCAGGAGTGTGACAGTCTCTTGAGCGACTAATGCCGCATCCGCTAACTGCTGCTTTTGAACCTGACGCTGTTCAAGCCTTTCCATAATGTTCTCCAAAACACCATTTGGTTCAAAGCCCGCTTTTACCATATCGAAAGGTGCAACCAAACTCGCGAAGTCTTTGATGTCAGGATGCCAATCAGAAAACTCGTCATACGCTAAGTTGATACTTGAAAAGCGATAACGCATTTCTTTGTACTCTTCTTCCGCAGCCTCCATCTCATCCTTCATCAATAGCATAAGGAAAGTACTTTCCATCGCTGTCGCACTGGATGTGAATCGATTAGCAGCATCGATAGACTCAGGATTTTCACCTGACAAAAACGAACTAATACGGGTCATTTCTGGGCCAATGGTGTTGGCTCCATAACGAAACTCGGTCACTTTGGCATTAATTTGCTTTTGCTTGTCAATGAGCGACGATTGGGTCGCTATGATTGCGCTCGTTACCGAATGTAAGGATTGGATTTTGTCTGCCAGCTGTTGTTGCTGCTCTGTCGAGACCGCATAATCGAAAGTGCTAGCGATGTGAAATACAGATTCCGACAACTCATCGCTTTTGTTGCTCAATCGCAGTATTTCGGCAGATATAATGTCCAAGGCTTCTTGTTCTTCCGCAACAGAACTATAGGTGAGCTGTTTAATCTGCTCTAAGATTGTTTGGGTTAACTGGGCATTTGTTAATGCAAGAGGGAGTGCGTTATCTGACAGAGTCTCAAATTGTGTACCAACACGCTCAATTCCTTTGATACTTGTGATAGATAATGTAATAACTAACAAAGAAATGGTAAGGAATATCGCGCTGATGGTGTGAACAAGAGAAAAAGCGAAACGGCCTTGTTTTGCAGTGCTCATATACGGAACCAACATCATACTAAAGTTTATGTCGGTGATTCTATGAGTGCTTTATTACGAAAACATTTCAGTTAAATGACCAAAATAAGACAGTGAATATGGAAATGAAAACTTGCTTACCCTTTGTTTTTTCAGCAGTCTTAGTCACAAGTGGCTGTGTTAATCCTCTCAATGTTGAAAAACCATCAAATCAAGTGTCACAGGCAAGTACTGCTTTACCGAATCCAAAAATGGATGCTTTTCTATTGGTATTTGATCGTTGGGAAGGTGCACCCTATCGCTTGGGTGGCTCAAGTTTGAATGGGATAGATTGTTCTGCGTTTGTTCAGGTTGCCTATCAAGATGCTAAAGGCGTCAATTTACCGAGAACCACTAAGGATCAGAGTAAGATTGGTCAATACGTTGAATTTTCACAAGCAAGAGGCGGCGATTTAGTGTTCTTTAAAACAGGCTTTAATACGAGGCATGTTGGGATATATCTTGGCAATAAGCAGTTTATGCATGCATCGACGTCAAAAGGTGTGATTATATCGAGGGTAGACAACCCATATTGGGCATCTAAGTTTTGGCAATTTAGGCGAGTATCGCACTCGCCTATGGAAAAGTTGAACTAGTCGTACTTGGCAACGGCTGTATCAAATAGATTCTTTAACAGAGCAACATATTCATCGAGGAAGGTAATTTGCTCGTTGGTCGCTGGTTTGTTCCAAACGCCTGCCAATACTTCCCCCAAATCCTCTAGTACTGAATCGGTCTCTTTTAGGAGTTTGAAACGTACGCTTGAGTGTAGCTCTGGGTTTTGTTCAAAAATAGCCATGATGTTGGTTGCGATCATATCGGTCACAACGTCTTCGACACTCTCTGCCCCTGTATCGCTATCGTCAGAAGCGAACACATCTAAATTGAATGCTAGATGCTCAATAAGTGCTAAATATCCATCGGTTTCTACAACCACTTTTTATCTCCGGTGTATGTTTTACCCGTGCTTTAATTCTAATACTAAGACACAACAAACCCATTTAACAATAAGCGAAGGGAAACAATAGTAAAAATTTGCATACTTCCCACGTTTTAGAGGTACAGCGTCACATTGCACCGACTTCATTTATAGAAGTTGACTCAAATCATTAAGTCGGTAATTCTCAGAAATTAAACAACAATTCTTTGCGCCTTTAGTCAGATTTTCCGCATAACTTGACCTACACTTGCCAATGGTGACGTAAAGTTTGGGAGTGACTATGTGGCAAGCAATATCTCAACGATTATCTGAACGTTTGATGTTTACATTCGACATTACTGAGCGTGTTAAGGTGCATGGTGGTGACATTAGCGAATGCTTCATGATCAGCGATGGTGATCAGCGCTACTTCGTGAAGGTAAATCAGCGCGACTTTATCAGTAACTTTGAACTTGAGTTCGAAAACATTCGCGCAATGAGAGAATCGAACTCAGTGTTTCTACCAGAACCAGTCTTGGTCGATACCACCAAAACCCACGCTTTTATTGTTCTCAACTATCTAGTGACCAAACCGTTAGACGATGCCAAGGCCAGTTATCAGTTTGGCCAACAGCTTGCCAAGCTCCATCGGTGGGGAGAGCAAAAAGAGTTCGGTTTCGATCAAGACAACTATATAGGCAGTACCTTACAACCTAACCAATGGCAGAGAAAATGGTGCCGATTCTTTGCTGAGCAGCGCATTGGTTGGCAGCTTCAGCTGTTAACTGAAAAAGGCATTAACCTAGTTAGCACGAATGAGTTCGTCGATGTTTGTAAGGATCTCTTGTCGAACCATCAACCTCGCCCTTCACTCATACACGGCGATCTGTGGCATGGGAATGTCGCGAACTCCGCTTTTGGTCCTATTTGTTATGACCCTTCTTGCTATTGGGGCGATCGCGAATGTGATATCGCCATGACAGAACTGTTCGAGGGGTTCCAACCTGAGTTCTATCAAGGCTATGAAGACGAATGGCCTTTAGAACTCGGTTATGAACAAAGAAAAGACATTTACAATCTTTATCATATCCTCAACCACTACAACTTGTTTGGTGGACACTATTTGGATGAAGCTGAAAGAGTTGTGAAACAAATTCTCACTTATTAACCAAGTCTTTATGTAAATTTTTGGGTTAACTCAAACTTTGTACTTAATTCATGACTATAAGAAACTTACTTCATTAAGCTGAAAATATCTCTAGAAGATGTAAGGAATGAGATATGCGAAACTACACGGAAAAAATGGTTAACTGTCCGCACTGTGGACACACTATTAGCATTACTCTGGACGCAAGTAACGGTAATCAAAACTTCTATGATGACTGCCCTGCTTGTTGCCATGCAATTCACTTAAACATGATGGTAGATGAACAGCATAGTCGAATAGAATTGTTTATAGACTCAGATGATGAACAGGTTTTTTAGCTGGTTCCTCAAAATAAAAAAGAGCACCGAGTGCTCTTTTTTTTTCGTCTATCGATTCTTTGTAATGTGGACGTCTACACATTCCTCAGCTTACATTTTTGCAGCTAAAACCCGCTCCACTGTATCGACTATTGCTTGAGTTTGCGGGTCAACTTCCACATTCACTTTGTCACCGACTTGTTTCGAACCAAACAAAGTCCTTTGAAGGGTCTCTGGAATAAGATGAACATTGAATCGATTTTGTTCTACTTGACCAATCGTTAAAGAACAACCATCGAGGCCGATGTAACCTTTTGCTAAAACATACTTGGCGATATCGTCAGGTAGTTCGAACCAAATGGTTCGATTGTTTGGCGTATTAATGATTTCTACAATTTCGACAACCGATGAGATGTGACCAGACATACTATGTCCGCCAATTTCTTCGCCAAACTTAGCCGCTCGCTCTATGTTAACGTGATCGCCTTCTTTAAGGTCACCTAAATTGGTCAGACGCAACGTTTCTTGCATCAAATCGAAGCTGACCACTTCGCCTTCGATTTTCGTCACAGTTAAACAGCAACCGTTGTGTGCCACTGACGCGCCGATTTCTAAACCAGCTGCCATGTCACCAACAAGTTGAACACGATGAGTTTGGAACGCTTCTTTCGCGTCTATAGACACTACCTGTGCCATTCCTTGGACAATACCTGTAAACATATCTCTTAGCCTGAAATTTTTGTTAGTAGTTAGTGTGACATTTCTTTATTATGCATACCACTTCTCATCCCCTATTTTTATCTATTTTAAAGCTGTTTTGGGAGTTTTTTGTGCATCGTTATAAACGAGAGTCCGTTAATTTGATTAAGCTGGCCACACCAGTTCTGATCGCATCTATCGCGCAAACCGGCATGAGCTTTGTTGATACCGTAATGGCCGGTGGCGTGAGCGCAACCGACATGGCTGCTGTATCCATCGCTGCGAGCATCTGGCTACCATCCATTTTGTTTGGTGTTGGCTTGCTAATGGCGCTTGTTCCTGTGGTTGCTCAGCTTAATGGTTCTGGCCGTCAGGTTAAGATTCCTTATGAAATTCATCAGGGCATTGTTTTAGCACTGCTTGTATCCATTCCTATCATTGGCGTTCTTTTCCAAACTCAGTTTATATTGTCTTTGATGGATGTTGAGCCTCTCATGGCTGAGAAAACCAACGGCTACATGTTTGCGGTGATGTTTGCTGTGCCTGCCTTCTTATTATTTCAGACTTTACGCAGCTTCACCGACGGAATGTCGTTAACCAAACCAGCAATGGTCATTGGTTTTATTGGGTTATTGGTGAACATCCCGCTTAACTGGATCTTTGTGTACGGCAAGTTTGGGGCGCCAGCGCTTGGTGGTGTTGGCTGTGGTGTGGCAACGGCAATCGTTTATTGGGTTATGTTCTCTCTAATGCTGTTTTACGTGCTTACTTCGAAAAGACTGACCCACATTGAGCTGTTCAAGACTTTCCATAAACCACAACTGAAAGCGCAGATTCGCTTGTTTAAGCTAGGCTTTCCGGTAGCGGCTGCGATTTTTTTCGAAGTAACTTTGTTTGCGGTGGTTGCACTACTTGTGGCCCCGCTTGGCCCCCTAACCGTTGCGGCGCATCAAGTGGCTATTAACTTTTCATCATTAGTGTTCATGATTCCAATGAGTATTGGTGCTGCGGTCAGTATTCGTGTGGGTCACAAACTTGGTGAGAACAGCGTTGAAGGCGCGGTTATTTCTTCTCGAGTGGGCATTTTTACCGGTCTTGGGTTGTCTGTGATTACCGCTATCTTAACGGTCATATTTAGAGAGCAAATTGCCCTATGGTATACAGATAACAGAGCGGTTATTGAACTTGCCCTTCAGTTGTTACTGTTTGCTGCCATTTATCAGTGTGTCGATGCGATTCAAGTTGTAGCCGCAGGTGCACTGCGTGGATATAAAGATATGGCGGCTATTTTCAACCGAACCTTCATCGCTTATTGGATTCTAGGGTTACCGATTGGATACATTCTTGGTATGACGGACTGGATAGTTGATCCAATGGGTGCACACGGTTTCTGGATCGGGTTTATCATTGGCTTATCTACAGCCGCATTGCTGCTGGGCCTGCGTCTGAGGTGGATGCACAAACAACCAGAGACCTTTCAGTTAAGCATGGCAGAGAGATAGTTTCTGCTGGAATACCAACATTGAGAAGCCCGCAGCATTGACTGCGGGCTTTTTATATTCGGTCGTCTATTGCTGTGGCCTTTCCCTGAGATAACGAGCAAATTTAGGGACACCGTTTTGCGTCATGCCGTTGTACCTGAAAGTGATGGTACTTCCCAGTTTCGGGGGTTGCGACCGCACTTGGTCCGTAAAGCCCGAACCGATATAGAACTCCACGCCTGTTTCTAAACGAACCAATAACGAACCGAGTTTGCCTTTGTACTTACCATTCCCAACTTTGTAGCCAATGACTAATGCTTCTGCGTCATGATGCTTCTTCAATTTCAACAGATCATTACTACGTCCAGCTTGATAACGACGACTCACTTTACGGAGCATTAAGCCCTCGCCTTTATTGCTGTCTACGTTATCTAACAAGGTAAACAATTGAGTTTCAGACTCTATCGGATAATGGACTATATACTTGATGTGATTCTGACGAACACTGTCCACATAATGAACGACGTTGTAGTAACGCTTACTAAAATCACCCGCAGCAGACGGCATGTCAAAAAGCATGTAGTCGATTTTTTTCCATGCTTCGTCGCTCGGTTTCTTGTCTAAAACAGTTTGCTGCACTATGTGGAAGTTGCCGCGCCCTGCCCAAAGTTCTCCTTCTACCATGTAATCTGGTAACGGCTTAGTAAACCAATCGGGAGCATAAATTCGATTCCCAGCACGAGTTAAAAGCTCCTTGCCGTTCCAAACCGCCCTAATGCCGTCTAGCTTTTCACTTTGCCAATACTCATCGATGTCAATTCCTGACTCGTAGTTTTTGGCATTAACTAGCAAAGGCTGTTGGCTTGACATCTCGCCTGTCAATGATTGCATAGCACTCAAAAGCGCGATGGCAACCAAGGAGTAACGAAAAGACTTTGAAGTTACGTTATTGATATTCATGGCCATACATTTTGCACGATTACGTACTACCATCAATATATATACCATACCTATACGATCGATATCATAGTTAGTTAATGGTGGGTTTACTGTCATTTTCAATCGAAGTTGGTGTTCTCAAAATGAACAAAAGCGATTTCTCAAATTGAGAAACTTTCTTTCTCAGAATAAGAAATGGCGACAGCAAGAATTTAACTAGTTGTAATTAAAAGAGAATAAATATGGCATGGAAGATGCTCTATCTAGGTAAACACAGATAGGAGATAGCACCATGGAACTACGCAAAGTTGAAGCAAACGACTCAATACTAACTTTAATGATCAGCGGTAACCTAGACGCAGAAGGGAGCCGTAGCGCTCAACCCGCTATTGATGACGTGATTTCGAACGATCAACACAATGAGGTTGAGTTAGATTTTCGCGATGTACAGTTTTTAGATTCGTCTGGTGTGGGTGCACTGGTTTACCTGTACAAACGCCTTATTGAACGTGAAAGAAACATGAGAATTGAAAACGTAACTGGCCAACCATTGGAGATCATCAACTTACTTCGTATCGGTCAAGCAATACCGGTGAACTCAAGGGCTTAGTGGGAAGGCTTTTTTAAAGATTCAAGCAACGATTAGAAAAAACCATAGTGAATAATGGTTCTAACAGGGGAAGTTGGCATGAAATTAATAAACAAAGACGTAGCCATAATTGTATTTAGCGCTTTGATAGTCGGTTGTTCTAGCTCTCCAGAACCAGGTCGCGGCGGTATTGCAGAACAATATATGGCTGCAGACTTCAGCCCTGTAATGCCTGACGAGCCTCTAGGCCCTGAGCACGGTCTTCGCTTTGACTGGAAGCTCACCAAGCTTCACCTCGATGCTTTGATTCAAGAAGGCGCTAAATGGTGTTTTCCTGCCGCGGTAGTGCAAGCTTTAGAAAAACAAAACCGCATTGCTCGCGAGCTTGAAGGTGGCCTTTTGTTAGATGCTGCTAACGACTTGGTTATCCAACGTAAAAGACTTAACGAATTGGAACTGCAGCTCGATTATGTGAAATCTCAGACACGATGCGTACCACCACGCAATCAGAACGACTTTAACCGTCAACTGGCTGTCATTGACGAGCTGTTTAATTTGTTGAATGTCGATAACCAATTCGCCTTCAATTCTTCGGAAATTAACCCCAAGTACATGGGTCACCTTGCTAACGCAGCCAGTATCCTGAAGGAACACTCTACCCTGAAGCTTTCTGTAACCGGGCATGCAGATGCGGTTGGTGGTGAAGCTTATAACGAAAAATTGGCAATGGATCGTGCGAAGCAAGTTAAGCGTTACCTTACTATTTTTGGCCTAGCCCCTTCACGTGTTACCACTCAATCACTCGGCTCTTCATTGCCACTATACGAAGGCGATGCGCCAGAAGTTAGGCTGACTAATCGCCGCGTAAGTATCGAGGTTATCTCGACACAAGATCACTCTCAAGAAGCTGACATGGGAGGTTTGTATGACTACCAGTAAGTTTTTTAACACAACATGGCTCATCACACTTACCCTGCTCACTAGCTTTATTGCTATGGCGCAAGAAGAAGCGTCTACTGTCCAAATCGGAGACCTGATTCAAATTAACTTGCCGGGTGAAGAAACGTTAAATCGTGGCTTTCAAGTAGACAAACGCGGGCGCATTACTTTGCCGGAAGTCGGCCCTTTATATGTTGCGGGCTACGATGAAGAGCAATTGAAGATGGCTGTATTGGACTCGTTGAGTTCCGTTTTTCGAGACCTTTCCAACGCCAAAGTGTTTATCGCCGAGCAACAAATATTGGTTTCAGTTCAAGGTTACGTGATGTCTCCGGGAGAATATACGTTGCCACAGAGTGCTGACATTCAAACGGCTTTGCATGCCGCTGGCGGTCTACGCTCAGGTGCACAGCTTAACAATATGCTGCTAAAACGCGGCAGCAAACGCGTTTCCTTCAACTATAAAGCGTTTTTAGACAGTGGTGATGAAAGCACCCTACCTAACCTAAATTCATTAGACACCTTGTTCGTACCTGCTTCACCACTTGTTGGCAACATTGAACAAGAATTTGACCCAGCAAAACTTGCCAACTCAGGTGATAGTGCAGATGCTCGAATGGCCATTAAAGTGTTTGGTGAAGTCAACGCTCCGGGTTCATTCTCATACAAAAACGGCACCGATCTTGTCGACATTTTAATGCGCTCAGGCGGCGTAACTCGCTATGCTGGTGTCGAGCAAATTCGAGTGATCAGTAATAACAATCCAACGACTTTCAACCTAAAACGTTACTTAGATAGTGGCGACGAGAGCTACTTCCAGATTTGGCTCCAGGGACCACCATTTTTGTACCGAAACAAGAAGAAGAGATTAAATCAGGCTCAAATACCGTTTACATCATGGGTGAAGTTGCTAAGCCGGGCGCCTACGAAGGCAAAAAAGGGGCAACCTTTATGGACATTCTTGCCAATGCAGGAGGCCCTACTCGCTTCGCTGAATCGCGCCAAATACGAATCTTGCGCGCGAACGGTCAAGTGGTTCGCTTTGACCTCACGGCTTTCACTGAAGGCCTTACAGGCGTAAGCCCCCACAAGTCAAAGCAGGCGACGCTATATTTGTTCCCGAAAAAACGGACATGAACGAGAAATCATGGCTGAAAATCGCACCAGAACGTGCAGTTAGCGTTATTGGTGAGGTTGTTCGCCCTGGCAGAATCGAATGGTCGGACGAAATGGATCTGATTGATTTACTTGCCCACGTTGGCGGCCCAACGCTGCGTGCTGACACGACTAAAATAGAAGTGGTCACAAGCAATGGCAAGATGGAAGTATTTGACCTTGATGCGTTCATTCAAAAAGGCGGCCCTCGCGGCGAGCTACCCAACATTCAAGCCGGTTCAATTGTCCGAGTTCACGACTTACCACAAGACCCTTCAGACAATAAATCTCAGTGGGTTCGCCAAAGCTCAGATGCATCAATTTACGTATTTGGCCAAGTAAATGCGCCGGGCCGCTACCGCTTTACGGATGATATGCATTTTCTTGATATCTTGTCTGCCGCAGATGGCCCGACAAAAGATGCCGACATACATAACATTCGCATCACGCATCGCGATAAATCCTACTCACAGGTTAGTAAGTTAAACCTTTCTCTTTATTTTGAAACTGGCGATGAAAACCTTCTACCGAGAGTAAAAACCGGTGACACCATTTACATCCCTGAGAAAGATCGAAACTGGCTTGACCGCTCAAAAGAATCGACCATTCGTATCTTAGGTGCGGTCAATAAACCGGGTCGCTATGTCTTTAACGATACGATGACTATTCTGGACATCCTTGCTGAAGCAGGTGGACCAAGTGACAACGCCTATTTGGAAAAGATCTCCGTGGTGAATATGTCTTGCTGCCAAGGTCAAGCGCGTACCTTTGATTTAATTGAGTTCAGTAAAACCGCGAATATCTATCAGCTTCCTGTGCTGCGCGCTGGCGATACCATTTATATTCCAGACCGCCGTGAAAGTTTCCTAGAAAAAGCGCGAGTTGGGCTAGAAGACATCCTACGCCTCACTACCACCATTGTGTTAATAGGAGCTCTGTAATGACCATTCCAGCGACACATGCCGAAATTGAACAACTGTATCTCGAAGCTGAGCTTAAGTCCTGTCGTACCTTGTGCGTTACCGCTTGCAATCCAGGTGACGGCGTCACGTCAGTGGCTTCTGCCCTCGCCGAGCGTTATCTCTTGGGGGGTCATAAAACCTTGTTGGTCGATCTTAATTTGTTTAACCCCGCATTTGACCACTTCGATTTATTGGCAAACAGCGCTGACGAAGAGCCTTGGATTGAGCACAAGAAAACGCATCAAGTCTTTACCGGATTAAGTATCCCCAAAAATCAGTCCACCCTGTTGGCGTACAAGGACCCAAAGCAGATGGCCAATGCTGTGTTGCAATGGCAAAACGAGTTCGACAGGGTCATCGTTGATACATCACCTTTGCTACAAATAAACCGAGGTAATGTACCGGCACAAAGTGTTGCGACGGCGTGTGACCGTACGATTCTAGTTGTACGCGGTGGAAGTAATACAGAATCTCAGGTCAAAAAAGCAACGGAAATGCTCACGAACGATAAGATTAACCTTCTCGGTACTGTGTTGAATGTTGTTGACCAACCTAGCTTAGGTGAAGAGATGATCAGAGAGTTACGTCGTATTCCTTTTTTGCCTAGTTCAATTCGCCGTCGAATCGAAAGTTGGGTTCGCAGAAATGATTTATTATCTCAAGTTGCATAAGGATCCAGTAATGAGAACACTATTCGTTGCTTTATTGCTACTTACATCTACCGCTGTCCATTCCGAGCGTTTTACTTTTGCAATTGTACCGCAGCAGTCAGCTTCTCGATTAGCCGAACTGTGGACACCCATTATGGATCACCTCAGTGAAAAAACCGGACATGAGTTTGTGTTTGTTACGGCAGTCGATATCCCTACATTCGAGCAGCGTCTAAAAAATGGAGAATATGATTTCAGTTACATGAATCCCTACCATTTTACAGTGTTCAACCAATCCCCTGGTTATCAAGCAATAGCAAAAGCGAAAGACAAACAGATAAAAGGGATCATCGTCGCACGTAAAGATTCCAACATTCAATCACTGGGTCAGCTTAACGGTAGCCAGCTAGCCTTCCCTTCTCCCGCAGCGTTCGCGGCCACAATCCTAACTCAAGCAGAACTTAACGGACGAAATGTCGAGTTCACACCAAAATATGTTTCTTCCCATGACTCCGTCTATTTGAGTGTGGCGCGTGGGCTCTTCCCTGCCGGTGGAGGTGTCATGCGCACGTTTAGATCACTCGATGAAGAAGTGCGTTCTCAACTCACGCCGATTTGGACGACCAATGGTTACACGCCACATGCTATTGCCGCCCACCCTGACCTAGCCCCTAAAGTCGTCCAAGAGATACAACAGTTACTCGTCAACCTTCATGAGAGCCCTATGGGGTTGAACCAATTAGAAAGGCTAAAAATCAAAGGGTTTGTGTCTGCGACTAACAACGACTGGGACGATGTTAGAGCTTTAAACATTCAAACGCTTGAACCGTAGGAGGCGTTATGACTTTTCGTTCAAAAACCATTATTGGCATCGCCACCATTGAGGTCATCTTGCTCGTCATTCTAGTAGTCAGCGCGATGGGCTTTTTGCGGGACTCTAATGAAAGTCAGTTGATTCAGAGAGCCAATACCACAACTGAAATGTTCATGAATGCAACCAAAGACGCGGTTCTTTCAACCGACGTAGCCCGCTTAGACGATCTGGTCAACGATATTGTCACCGTTGAAGATGTTCAATACGTTAAAGTTGTACGACAAGGTATTACACTCGCCTCTGCTGGCGACAACATCTTGTTGAAGCGAGATGTGATATCCGACGTTGACCTCTCAAGTGTTAACGATGGCGTGTTTGATAAGCGTGTCCCTATCATGGTTAATGGCGATGAGTTTGGCCACATTGAAATGGGTTTTGGTACCGAATCTATCAATGCCATGCTGGAGAAAGCAAGAAAGTCCATCATTGGTATCGCAGCGGTCGAAGTTATTTTGGTGGCAATTTTCTCTTTCGTACTTGGGACATATTTAACAAGAAGCTTAGTTAGATTAACTCATGCAACAAAAACTTTGTCTGAACGAGGTCCTGGTTACCAAATTAACTCTGCTTCCAAGGATGAATTAGGTCAGCTCTCTCATGCTTTCGATGAAATGTCGCGAAAGCTCGAAGCGACTTACGACGAGTTGAGACAGGCTCGTAAAGAAGCAGAATATGCGTGTGATTCTAAAAGTCGATTTTTGGCGTCAATGTCTCATGAAATTCGCACGCCAATGAACGGTGTGTTGGGTATTCTTTCCTTACTTGAAGAAACCAAAATCAGCAAGGAACAGAAGCAGTTGCTTACAACCGCAACAGAATCTGGTAATTTTTTACTCTCTATCATTAATGACATTCTTGATTTTACAAGGATGGAGTCAAATACCCTACTCCTTGAAAACAAAAAGTTTAATGTTCGTCGTAGCTTCGAAAGTGTTGTAGACACCTATACAACAACCGCCAAGTCTAAAGACTTAATCTTGCATCTCTATTTTGAAGGCAGTATGCCAGAGTATGCCAAAGGTGATGTTAATCGGTTAAAACAGGTTATGCATAATCTCATCGGTAACGCGATGAAGTTTACCGAGCAAGGCAGCGTGACTATTAAAGTCTCTTCAGAGCTCAAATCAGATCATTGCTTACTTAATTTTAGTGTTATCGATACCGGTATTGGCATCGAGCAAGACGCCATACCTTACTTGTTTGATGAGTTTACTATGGTTGACCAAACCTTCTCTCGTAGCCAAGAGGGTTCGGGACTTGGCCTTGCGATTTGTCAACGCCTATGTGAGTTAATGGACGGCTCCATTTCTGTCACCAGTGAGAAAGGCACTGGAAGTACATTCAGTGTCTCAGTTCGCTTAGACCTTGCCGATGACGCTTCAGACGAGACTAATCAATCAAAATCTTCTACCGATGACCTGTCTCATCTACGCATACTTGTCGCTGAAGATAACAAAGCAAACCAATTGGTTATTGTTAACATGTTTAAAAATGTCGGTGTGAATATCGATGTCGCCGAGAACGGTAAAGAAGCGCTCGAAGCTGTCACTCGATATGACTATGATTTAGTTTTCATGGACATTTCTATGCCTGTGATGGACGGAATGGAAGCGTGCAAAGCAATCCGCGAACTCGACAGTGAAACTGCCAACGTCCCAATTATCGCCCTAACCGCCCATGCACTCACCGGTGATCGTGAGCAGTTCATCGCATCAGGAATGGATGATTACTTATCAAAACCTGTACGTCTCTCACAACTTGTTGAAAAAATTCATCTATTCTTAAATATAAACGGCGATGAAGATTGCAACCTCACTCAAAATTCACAGGTAACTTTAAGAAAATCGCAATCTGAACAAGAAGAAACGAATACAGAACAAAGCGAGCCTTTCCCTATGAACCATGACACTAGCCATTTAGATTCAAATTTGGTCGATGAGACCGTATTGCAGCAAATGATTCAGGATACGTGCGCAGAAGTGATTCCTACATTGATCGAACATTATGTTGAAGAGTCGAGAGCTCGGTTGGAAAAAATCTACCAAGCAATCACTGAAAGAGACGCAGAACAGCTCGAGTTTGAAAGCCACACATTAGGCAGCTCTGCAATGGCTCTCGGTAATCGTGAACTTGCGCTTTTGGCGCGCAAAATTGAAGGCCTGTGCTTGGAAGGCCAAGCCGAAGAAGCTTACCAGTTCATAGATGAGTTAAAAGACTTAGCGACTCGTTCAATTGCTGCACTAGAAGCAAGGAAGCTCAAAGGATTTGAGCAGAGCGCTTGAAGGTTAATCAGCTGTAATAATAAAAATAGATAACAAGAAATGACGATAGACACAACATGGTTTGGCGGCAGACCAAGCATAAGCAGTCTGGTGAAAAGGATATTTAAATGCGACCAAAAGTATTATTAGTAGAAGATTCAACGTCTCTGGCCATTCTATACAAACAGTATGTAAAGGATGAGCCTTATGACCTCTTCCACGTAGAAACAGGCAGAGAAGCAAAAGCCTTCATTGAGCGAAACGTGCCTCAGCTCATCATATTAGATTTGAAACTTCCCGATATGTTTGGTGAAGAGATCCTTGATTGGATCAATGAGAACCAAATTCCTAGTGCGGTCGTCATTGCGACTGCTCATGGTTCAGTCGATATCGCTGTAGGTCTATTGCAAAAAGGGGCAAAAGATTTCTTAGAAAAGCCGATTAAAGCTGACCGGTTAAAAACGTCGATTGATTTACATCTCAAGCAAGCAAAACTTGAACATTTAGTAGACGATATCGAGAACAAGTTCGATCGCAAACGCTTCCAAGGCTTTATTGGCTCTAGCTTACCGATGCAAGCTGTCTATAAAACCATAGACTCGGTTGCCCCTACTACAGCAAGCGTGTTCATTATTGGTGAAAGTGGTACAGGTAAAGAAGTGTGCGCGGAAGCCATTCATAAAGAAAGCCAACGCAAAAACTCAGCCTTTGTTGCCATTAACTGTGGTGCCATTCCAAAAGATTTGATGGAAAGTGAAATATTTGGCCACGTGAAAGGCGCTTTCACTGGCGCGACAGCAGACAGGAAAGGCGCGGCTTCCCTAGCCCACGGCGGTACTCTATTTCTCGACGAGCTTTGTGAAATGGAGCTGGAGATGCAGAAGAAACTATTGCGTTTCTTGCAAACTGGGACATTCACCCCGCTAGGTGGAACCAAAGAGTTAAAGGTCGATGTGCGTATTATCTGTGCAACCAACCGAGATCCACTGCTAGAAGTTGAGGAAGGTCGATTTCGAGAAGACTTGTATTATCGTGTTCATGTTGTGCCAGTCGAGATGCCTCCCCTACGCGAACGCGGTAATGACATCATCACATTAGCCAAGCATTTTCTAAAAATTTACGCGAAACAAGACAACAAGAACTTTTCTTCCATCCACAAAGACGCAGAAGTCATGATGAAGAAGTACGCGTGGCCAGGTAATGTTCGACAGCTGCAAAATATCATCCGCAATATTGTGGTTCTTAACAACGAGGCTAAGCTCACGGTCGATCATTTACCGGCACAAATTACCAGAGCCAAACCTGTTGCCAAAACATCACAGCCTCAACGTGAAGCAATGCAAAACCACGCAGTATCCAATGAAACTCCATACCAAGAGCCTACTCACGCCCCGAGTAGCCAAATAGTGCAAGGTGACGGGTCACCCCAAGGCATTTCTGAATTGCCGAAGAACCAAGAGACACAAAATGCGTTTGAGCAACCGTCAGAAAGTCAGAGTGGCACTAAGCCACAAAGTATTAGGCCTATGTGGCAAGTAGAGAGAGAAACGATTCAAAACGCGATTGATTACTGTGATGGTAATGTTTTGAATGCAGCAGTATTACTCGAGTTAAGTCCTTCAACGGTTTACCGTAAAAAACAAGCTTGGGAGTCTGAAGATGAGAGCAACCCAGCCTAATAGCATTTGGTTAGTCATCGACAGTAATACTTTTGGCGGAATAGAAACCCATGTGCTCGAATTAGCCGATGGGTTATCTCAACACAATGAACCTGTAGCTGTTGTTTTCTTGAAAGACTATGGCGGCGAAAACCAGCTCGAAGGCAAGTTAGAAGCGCGTGGCGTTCCCTCTTTGTTCTTAAATCGTATTTACCCTAAGCACTCTATTCTCAAAGCGTTTCACGAGCTATTAAAAGTCCACTCTCCCACTGTGGTTCATGCTCACGGCTATAAATCGAGCATCATCACCAAACTCGCTAAAGTGTCGAGCTCAAAAAGCGAATGGAAACAGATTTCCACTTATCATGCTGGTGAGACACCCAAAGGCCGTGTGTGGCTATACGATGCTTTAGATCGCTATACCTCATTCATTTCTGATCATTCTTTGGCGGTAAGTAACAAGATTCAAAAGAAGCTTATCTCGCGATCCAAACGACTTAATAATTTTATTAACTTAGGTGGGCTTAGTTCGACTCAAGGCAGTGAAATCGCTTTCGTTGGCCGCATGAGCCATGAAAAAGCACCCGATCGTTTTATGGCTCTTGCTCAGGAGTTTCCAGATGTCACTTTTCATTGCTATGGCTCTGGCCCGATGGAGGATGAGTTAAGACAAGCAAATTCAAATAACAACGTACTTTTTCATGGTCATCAAACGAATATGGAAAAGGTTTGGAAACAGATCGATGTGCTGATTATTTGTTCGCGATATGAGGGGCTACCTATGGCTGCACTCGAAGCCATGGCACGCGGCATCGTGGTTATTGCAATGGATGTCGGAGATTTAGCTAAACTGATTGAGCATCAAGACAATGGCTTTATCGGAAGCAATATGCAAGAGCTTAAGAATCACCTATCTCATTGGCTAAACCTTAATGCTTTCGAGCAAAATGAGATTAGGACAAAGGCGCAGTTGACTATAGAAAAACACTACTCGCAACAAGCCATTATACCGCAATTCCTATCCCTATATCATGGATAACCCCTGCTTCAGACTCATTCTCAATATGAGAATCAATTTTCAATAATGCTTAACCCTATTAATACAACTCAATAAAATCAATAAGATAGATTTTGGCACCGTGATTGCACTCTCTAAACAAACTGATATGGAGAGCGCAGCTATGAGTAAGCAAAAAAACATCCTTTATGTGCATTATGGCTCTGATTGGATTCGTGGTAGCGAGCGTTGCATCATCGATCTGATTAAGCACATCGACAGAGCGCGGTTTACTCCATTCCTATGGACCAACTGTGAGCCTCTTCATAACGAAATGGCAAAACTTCACGTTCATAGCGAACTGTCAGCATTTCCTTTGCTTCTAGGAGAACGTGGACCGAAATTTGACCTTGTTTCTTGGCGCGCTCTTGTGAACGTTGCGCGTCGCTATATACGCGATGCCAACATCGATCTTATCCACGTTAATAGTGCGGCACCCTGTCAGTGGATGTGCTTAGCAGCAAGCCTTGAAGGTGTTGAGTTGGTCACTCAAGTTCACTCGGATTATCCAGCCCGTGAACGTTTAACACTGTGTCTACATCGCTCACCTCATATTATTGCAGTGAGTGACGCTGTCACCCACAATCTACGTAAAGACGGTTACCCCTCTGAGCAGTTAAGTGTGGTGCATAACGGTATTGATGTATCGCGCTTAGAGAGTCAAACAGAGCAAAACGTTAAAGGCATGCTAGAGCTTGATGACGATGCCTATCTATTTGCGACAGTCGGATCTCTCATCAGCCGTAAAGGAATAGACAGAATAATCTCTGCACTTCGCTATATTACTCTCGAGTACCCTAACACACACCTTGTCGTTATTGGCGATGGCCCGCTGCGCCAACGATTAGAGAACACAGCCGAATATTATCGACTCGAAAAGCACGTTCATTTTGTGGGAGAGCAGCCGAATGTATTTGGTTGGTTGAAAGGCTGTGATGCATTCGTCAGTGGTGCAAGACAAGAAGCCTTTGGGTTAGTGATTGCAGAAGCCGCATTAGCAGAGTTACCTATTGTCGCACCGGATGAAGGTGGCATTAAAGAGATCGTCACTCACCAGAAGAATGCCCTGCTTTATGCAAACTCAGGTATTAAAGATTTGGTTAAGTGTATGAGAGCAGTGCGAAGTAATCCTAACTCTTCTCTGGAACTTGCGCTCAACGCTCGCTCACACGTTCTTGCGAATCACACTATCGCACACAATACGCGCAACATCGAAGCCATCTACCTAAGACAATTGATGGCGAGGCAAACTCGTAGCCCATCGCTGTGGCGTACCTTGAGCCCGATAAAAACCTTCGTTACTAGTCGAATTACTATTGGAGGTTAGTCATGAGTCAACGTCAGCGCTTATCACACTGTTTAATCTTCGATTCCATCAACTTCGTTGGCGGTTCAAAGATTGCCACACAAGAAATGCTTCGTTTAAAGAAGTGCCAAAATAACCGTTTTTCAGTTGTCACAGCCAATAAAGAATATTGGCTCAACAGCCAGTTCGCTAAACAAGAGAACGTCTCGGTTTACGGAGTACCAACCATAGCATTTTTGGCGAAATGTCATCATGGTATTGGCTTTTGGTTGCACCAACTTTTCATGACTGTCGTGTTGGCATTCTATTGGCTCAAACTTCCTAGGATTGATCAAATGCTCGGTTCTTCTGGCCCAGGAATGGACATGCCACTCTATGTTCTGAATACCCTTGTGAACGCTTCGATAATTCAACTGATCCATGGCCCCGTTGGCGCGTCTAGATCGATTGGTTACTGTTTAACGAAAGCCAATCACGTTTTCTACTTAGGTTCAGCCAAGCCATCGATCGAAAAAGCGTTAGCAACGTTTTTTCTTTCCTCTTCTGAAGCGTCTATCGTTCGAGAAAAGATCGATGCTTATCTGCATGGCGCTCACTACAAAACGTTCGTGAATGGCCTACCTTCAGAGCAATGGCCAAGTCAGTGTCAGTATGACAAACCTTCGGTGTTTTGGTGTGCATCACTACTAAGATGGAAAGGTTTAGATTTGTTGGTTGAAGTGTCACGCTCGATCAGCCACATGGTCGACTATCACACTCAAGTTTGTTTCATTCGCCCTAAAAACAAGGCATTACCTGTATCGGAAGCGCCCCAACAGGTTGAACATTTTTCTTGGCACGAGATGCCAGACAATCTCAATGAGATTCGTCAAAGCGCTAACGTTTTCGTTTCGACCAGTCACAATGAGCCATTTGGCCTATCGATTCTAGAAGCCATGGCGGCAGGCATGTGCGTTGTCATTCCTCGTGATAACGCTTACTGGGATCAAGTGCTCGAACATAATGTGAACTGTATTAAATATGATGCTTGTGACGTTAACTCTTTAACCAATGCACTTTTGTACGCGACGAGCGATATCACCCTAATCAAGCAAGTTGGCAAGGCGGCTCAAGTTGTAGCGCAAGACTATCAAGCGCATGCGGCCTATGACGAGATAGCATGCACACTTTGCCAACCAAGTTGTGAATCTGATTGTGTGGAAGCATCTAAAGGCGAGGCTCAGTTATGAACCTGCAAAAGCTTAAACCATTCAAGAGCATGCTCACATACGGGATCAGCCTGTTTTTAGTGAAAGGCTTGTCATTGATTATGCTCCCTTTCATTGCACGATATTTAACGCCCACACAACTGGGACAGCTCGAACTGCTCGCAACCACCACTGCATTCTTCAGCCTTTTGGTTGGGTTGGCGATGCACGAAAGTCTTTATCGCTTCGTTGGCATTGTCACCAATAGAAACGACAAACATCGAAAAGCGAGCGAACTTTATTATGCTTGCTTGTTTACCTCTTTGATTTTGACTCTAGCACTGATTCTCATAGTAAAGAGTATCGACGCATCTTCTGTAGGTCTTAATCACTATCAGTTACTGCTAGTTGCTGTCGTCTTGTGTTTTGAAAGCGCTTTAGCCATCAGCTTGGCATGGATTCGAATGCAGGATAAGGCTTCTACTTTTTTTAAACTCAGCGTTGTCAGCGCCCTACTTCAAGTTATGTTTGTCGTCGTTATCGTGTTGCATCAGCCTAGTGTTACGCTCATCTTCGCAGCTGGTGTGGTGGTGTCTTTCTGTCAGTTTCTCGTTCTTCACTTTGTGAATCAGTTTTCATTTGTTCTACCTAAGCCGAGTCAACTGGGCCAATACGTCAAATATTCTGTCCCTCTTATGTTGTCTGCACTCGTCGCTTTCGGGCTAAGTGGAGCTGAGCGTTGGATCATCGCTTATGCGACGTCTCTCGAAACACTCGGGTTATACGCTATTGCCGCTAAGTTCGCGCTAGCAATGTGCATTTTAGTCCAGCCCTTTGGTATGTGGTGGATGCCAAAACGCTTCAATACGCTAAATACGCAAGGGCCAATCGCCGCTTCGAAAGTGACACAATATGGGATGGTCTACATCAGTCTGCTGGGAGTTGCTGTTGGTATTGGTGGACAAATCTTTATCCAATTAGCGCTACCTGATGTTTATGCTGGCGCAGCCACGCTGCTAACACTAACCATCCCATTAGTGCTCTTTAAAGAGCTGACAGAACTGGTAAACATCGGTCTACTCAACAGCAAGCAAACTCGCACAATCTTTAACATCAACCTTGCATGCACGTTCGGTGGACTCGCGCTGTGTTACGTATTATTACCCCATGGCATTGTTGGTATCGTGGGCGCGTTAATGCTTGCACAACTAACCAAGCTTCTTTTGGTGTATTACTACAGTCAAAAACGTACCCGCCTGCCGTATCAGGTTAAATCGTTATGCTTAGTTGTATTGATTCCCTTGGCTGCGCTTGGTTTAAGTCTTCACCTTAATTCACTGTTAGGTCTTGTCATGTTGGGTTTCAGTGCAACCATTTTAATCATCGTTATTTCTTCTATGCTTTCATTAGTGCCCTTTAAGATCCGTGATATTGCACAGAGCATTAACCGATTCAGCCTAAAATTAAAAATTCTTAAACTTACGCCAAGAGCTCAAACGAAAGGCTAGCTATGATTGCAGACAACAAGCCCCAAGTAATAGTTGCAGCGACCGCTATGACTGCGCTTGTCGCACTTGCTTGGTTTGTTGTTCCCCACCCAGCGGTGCCTATCGTGCTCGCATTTCTTCCTCTCGGTGCTCTGTTCGTGTTAAGTCAGACATTTTGGCTGGTGACACTATTTGTACTTTTTTCTTTTTTCAGAATCCATGAAGCCTTCCCTGTTCTGTATTCACTTAAAATTCCACTCCTTCTTTCAATGGGCGCGTTATCAGCGCTGCTTTGGCATACGTTGATTAGCCGCACTATTAAAGTTTACTGGCATCACTCATTAACCTGGATGGCGGTTTTTTGGGGGCTAGTTATCTTGGGTATCGTCTTTGCTTCAAACAAAGGATTGGCAATCAATCTGTTTAAAGGGATTTATTGGAAAATAATCGTAATGACCCTTGCCATTGCATGGTTGGTTAATACCGACAAAAACCTCGGAAGAATCGCTGTCCTCATCGTGCTCAGCGGGATATTAATAGGTAGCGTTGCGCTTTCAAACCAAGCGAATGGGATTGGTTTAGTAGAGGGAACTCGTGTAACAATTGGTCGCGACCTAGGCTCAATGTTAGGCGACCCTAACGATCTCTCTCTCGTTTTGATGTTCCCGCTTGCGTTTGCCATTGGATTAACGACTACTCTACGCATGAACATTTTCATTCGAATACTGGGCGCTATCGCCATCGCCGTTCTCATGGCCGCCGTGATTGCGACCCAAAGCCGCGGTGGTCTGCTAGGATCGCTGGCCGTGTTTGGTATTTTTGCGATTAAACTGATTCGATCAAAAGCGCTTTTGATTACCTTAGGTGTTATTGGAGCCTTGGCGTTATTCGCAATGGCAGGAATTTCCGACCGAGCATCAGGTGGCGCGGCTGAAGAAGGCATCGATGCTTCCGCTATGGGGAGACTTTATGCATGGGAAGCGGCGTTTTACATGGCGGTAGATAATCCAATCACAGGCGTTGGTTTAAACAATTTCTACGCTAACTATTTCTTCTACAGCCAACATTGGGATGGTTTGAATCATGCGGTCCACAGTACATGGTTTGGTGTCTTAGCTGAAACAGGCTTCGTTGGTTTGATAGTGTTCATCATCACCATCACTTCTCTTATTAAAACTGCTCGTGGCACCATAAAACGGATAGACCAAAACCCATTGATGTATTCGCCAAGCCTCAACGCATGTGCAAACGCCGTTTATGCGGGGCTAATAGGGACCATAGTCTCTGGCACGTTTCTGACACAAGGCTTTAACTGGCCTATTTACATACTTGCAGCACTCACCGTCGCCGTTAATTTTGTTGAGCAAAATCATTCTCAAAATGAAAATGCCCGTTCTCAAACTGAACCTTAATCAGTAAACCTCTAATTTTATTGAATTTATTTTATGGCACAAAGGTTGAAGTAATTAGGTTAAACAACCAAAGATTACGTCACGAGGTATGCCATGATAGCCACACAAATCCATCAGTTTAAGCATTGGCTTCAATATCATCCAAGCCCTAGTTTTCGCAAAATGTTTCTCATTTTGAAGCGTATTCGTCAGTTTGAAATTGTGACTCCCAAGTTACTAAACAAATGCATGTACACCGGCTATCGAGCGCTATCTTCGGTTGTCGATTCATTTATTCGGATTTTCCTTACGACTCCAACATTTAAAGGACGAGCATCCCACGTTGGTAAAAGACTATACCTCTACGGGGCATTCCCCATGTTTCGGGGCCATTGACGATTAGCATTGGCAACGACTGTCGAATATCAGGAAGCACGACATTCAGCGGTCGAGTCCAGGCGGCCAACCCAACATTATCGGTTGGGTCCAACGTCGACATCGGTTGGCAGACCACCATCGCCGTCGGTAACCAAGTCATCATTGAAGACAATGTTCGTATCGCAGGTCGGGCTTTTATATTCGGATATTCAGGCCACCCACTTGATGCTAAACGCAGAGCAAACGGTGAGGGTGATGATGAAAACCAAGTTGGCGATATCATCTTGCGCAAAGATGTTTGGCTCGGAACCAATGTCACGGTGAAATCGGGTGTCACTATCGGCGAAGGAACCGTTGTGGCGGCTGGTAGCGTTGTGACCAAAAGCCTGCCCCCTTTCGTTGTGGCGGCTGGTAACCCTGCTATAGTGGTCAGCCAAATCAATCAGCAACAAGACCAAAATGAAGTAGCTGAAGGAGGTCATCATGCGTGATTTAATCGTATTCGGTGAAGATTTTGGTGGCTTGCCGTCAAGCACCCAGCATTTGATTACTCGTATCTCAAAAACGCGAAAAGTAGTTTGGGTTAACTCCATTGGACTTCGCCAGCCAAAACTTAATTGGCATGACTCTCAACGGGTTATCAACAAACTCTTTGGTAAAACCAAAGCCGGCTATGCCCCTGCAGCGCCTAAGCAAAACAACAACTTGATTGAAGTGAATCTTAAAACGATTCCAGCACCAGCGTCTCGATTTGCACGACACATTGCAAAAGAAATGATGTTACGTCAGTTAAAACCGGTGCTCGAATCAAATAACATTCGCTCTCCTATTCTATGGAGCTCTCTGCCAACCGCCGCCGATCTTTGTGGTCATTTGGATGAATCAGCCGTTGTGTATTACTGTGGAGACGATTTTGAATCACTTGCTGGCGTTGATCATAAAGTAGTTGGCGTCCACGAACGTAAGTTAATGGATAAAGCCAATCTTATCTTAGCCGCAAGCGAGAAAATCAGAGGTAAGTTCCCAGCTTGTAAAACTCAACTTCTGCCTCACGGTGTTGATGTAAAACTTTTCTCTGAACCAGTTAAACGCGCCCACGATTTACCCAACAATGGCAAACCAACCGCCGGATTCTATGGCAGTTTATCGAATTGGCTAGACTACGATATGCTTGAAAAAGTTTGTCTTGAGCGCAGTGATTGGAACTTTGTCTTCATTGGCCCTAACGAATTGGACAAGTGTGCATTGCCACAGCTACCCAATGTCTATGTATTAGGTCCAAGACCTCACCACACGCTACCATCCTATAGCCAGCATTGGGACGTCAGCTTATTGCCATTCACTCCTAATGAGCAAATTCAAGCTTGCAGTCCGTTAAAGCTAATGGAATATATAGCAGCAAGAACGCCCATCATTACGACACCTTTCCCTGCACTAAATGGCTTCAACCAACACGTTAATTGCGTTGAAAACGCACAGCAAATGATTGATATGCTTCCAGTCGCTCTAAACCAACCTATACTTGAGAAAGGAATATTGGACAATCACAGTTGGGACTCGCGCAGTGAGTTCGTAAGTTGGCTACTAGAGCTATTGTGAATGGAGCTTTTATGAATGAGTTAAAGTTTCGCTTGATTGTTATATTGTCTGCCGCGTGGCGCAGACGATACATAGTGGTGGTGCCTATACTGATTCTGCCCATAGTAGGCTTTGCAATTGGTAAACTCGCGCCCACCACCTACCATTCACATACCAGTATGTTGATTCAAGAAACCGCAAAAATGAACCCGTTTCTTGAAGATATTGCCGTTTCGACCATGCTGAAAGACCGTCTCAATGCAATTCGAACCTTGCTTAAAAGTCGTCATGTATTGAGATCGGTTGCATTAGAAGAAGGCTCATCACCGAAGACATGCCCCCTGTAGAAGCTGAAAGGGTTATTCGCGATATTTCTTCTCGGCTTAGTGTCTCTCAAGCTGGCAAAGACTTTTTAAAGATCGAACTTACTGCCCGTTACCCCGAAGGCATGAAATCTCTACTTGAATCTGTGAGTAATCATTTTATTGAGCAGTTATTGGCACCAGAACGGTCTTCTATTCAGGACTCAAGCGAATTCTTATCTTTCCATATCGATAAAAGACGTGCTGAGTTAGATCAAGCAGAATCCGCACTAGCGGAATACAGCAATGAGTTTTCAGAAGTCACCCCTGAAATGCAAAGCCAAAGCCTATCCCGTTTAGCGTCTTTAAAGCAAAAGTTTGGCTGAAAAAGAAGCCGAACTTGCTGGCGTTAAGAAAAGTCTAGGTAGCCTTGATCAACAGCTTTCCAAAACAAACCCTGTCGTTGGCCGTATTGAAGATCAAATCATTGAAATCCGCAGCGCACTAACGCTGCTTCGTTCCCGATATACAGACAATCACAGCTCAGTTCAAGCAAAGCAGCGTGAGCTATCGAGGCTTGAAAGTGAAAGAACAGCGCTACTCACAGCCGAACAACCTGATTTGAATACCGATCAGCTGTGGGATATCGCAAGCAGTAACACTTTGTCTGATGTCAGCGATATTCAACCTTTACTTGTGGCTCAATTGCAAAGCCTTCAGTCTGTGCGCAGCCGTTTTGAATCACTCAACGAAGAGACGAAAAGTCTACGCGCGATGGTGGCCGAACTCGAAGAAAAGTCGAGCAGTTTTGGTAGCCGCGCCAAAGAGATGTTTCGCTTGCAGCGTGACGTTCAAATTAAACGCCAACTTTATGATGAGCTAATCGAACGTTATGAAATGGCTCAGTTGACGGGCTCATTGGGTCAATTTGAGCAAAACAAGCGCGTTAAGATCATCGACCTTCCCTACACGCCAAGCACGCCGTCAAATTTACCCATCGCAGTCTTTATTATTGCAGGCCTGTTCGCGGGAATCGGTTTAGGTATTGGTATGGCAACCTTAACTGAATTATTTGATACCTCGATTAGACGCGTTGACCAATTGGAAGCAATAACTAAGGCGCCAGTCATTACCGTTATCCCTAAAGTCCCACCTACTCATTCGAATTAGTCATCAGATTGAGAGCCATTCCAATCACTTTGACTAATTCGATTTTCATTCTGAGAATCAATATTCTAAGCCTTTATTCTCATTGAGAAAAACCTTGAAATTACAGTAATTTAATACTGAAAAATTATTGGCATGCCTCGTGCTTTACCCTAAAAGTAACAGTTGAAACGTGAGGGCATACGTATGAATATCGAGACTAACTTTGAAAGCAGTACTTTTAATCACAATGAAGGCCGGAACATTATTCACGTAGTGCAGCACCTAGCGCCGGGTGGATTAGAAAGCCTTGCTCTCGATTTCCTTGCGTTTTCAGACCCTCGAGACAACGTCGCTATCATTAGTCTCGAAGGGGAAAAAGAATCCGCGATAGCAAACTGGCCAAAACTTGAGACTGTACGAAGCCAAATTTTGTTTATGGAAAAAAAGCCCGGTATACAACTGACGCTATTTAAAGACCTCGCTCAGGTATTTTCTAAGTTAAAAGCCGACGTGGTTCATACGCATCACATAGGGCCCTTATTGTATGCAGGGGCGGCCGCTCGATTATCTAACGTGCCTCATCGTATTCATACCGAACACGACGCTTGGCATTTAAATAACCGTAAAAGACGCTGGCTACAATCATTGGCTCTCTCCTTTGCTAAACCAACGCTAGTCGCAGACGCAAATGGCGTACATGAAACCCTGAAGAACCACTTTCGTTATAGCAACACCATTACAATTAAAAATGGCATCGATTGCGATAAGTTTAGCCCTGCTTCCAAGGCTTTAGCAAGACAACTATTGAAGTTGCCTCTAGATAAAAAAGTTGTTGGATGCGCAGGTCGATTAGAGACGGTGAAAGGTCACGACGTCGCAATAGAAGCGATGACGCTTCTCTCTGACAATGTGCATCTCGCTATTGCTGGTAGTGGTAGTCAGTTTGATCAACTCAATGCATTGGTCAAAGAGCACAAACTGGAAAATCGAGTCACATTTCTTGGTCATGTGGACAGCATGCCAAAGTTCTATCAATCACTAGACGTATTTTGTATGCCGTCCCGTTGCGAAGGTTTCCCTCTATCAACATTGGAAGCCCAGTCTTGTGACATTGTAACTGTCGCTACTGATGTCGGCGCCTCATCCGAAACCCTTTGTCCGTTAACATCACTGCTCGTTGATAGTGAAAACTATGTAGACCTCGCCGCTGCTATCGCGAAGCAAGTCGATAATGACACCCTTGACTCCCCTCGCCGCTTTGTTCTCCAAAACAATGATGTACGTGGCATGGTCAGAGCTTATCGTGAATTAACAATGGGAGAAGTCGCATGATTGATTGGATTCTTATATTTGCATGTCTTTTGAGTGCAGCACTGATTGTCTACCACCATGTTGGCTACCCGATTTTCTTAAAATGGTATTCAACAAGGCATCCGCTCAAATGTGTTAAAGAGACACTTCGTGGCTATCGCACCAACAAAGCCGATCGTGCGCGACCAACTATTACGCTTCTTATCCCAGCCTATAACGAAGAACGTTGGATTGCGGATAAGATTCGCAACATAGCTTCTCTTGATTATCCTAGAGATCGGCTAAAAGTTATCATTGCATGCGATGGATGTACGGACCACACTGTTGAAATAGCTCAGGACACAATTCAAGAAGCCCTGTGCGCTGACACATTTATTGAGGTACGCGCATTCGAAGAAAATCGAGGCAAACTTGCACTGATTAATGAGCAAATTTTAACGATTGATAGCGACATTACCGCTTTAAGTGATGTGTCCGCTCTTGTTTCGATCGATGCTCTACTGGTCGCTGAACAGCATTTTAAATCTTCAAAAACAGGTGTGGTTACCGGATCTTACCGTTTGCTAGAATCTCTAAGTCTAGGTGAGGCCAAATACTGGAAGTACCAGACACAGGTAAAGCAAAATGAAGCTAGCCTTGGATCAACTCTTGGGGCACATGGCGCTTTATATTTGTTCAGAACGCACCTCTTTGAGCCGCTACCAGAAAATACAATCAATGATGACTTCGTAATCCCAATGGAGATTGTTAAGCAAGGGTACAAAGCTAAATACGATTCCAACATGGTAGCGCTTGAAATGGAGGCGACTAACGAGCATAACGACTTCAAACGTCGTTTAAGAATTTCTGCGGGGAACATGCAACAAGCAATTCGGTTGTCAGACCTATTTTTGCCGAAACACAAAGGCGTGGCGTTTGCATTTTTCTCTGGTAAGGGTTTAAGACTGATTACCCCTTACTTAATGATAACTTGTTTGGTTTGTTCCATTGCCTTAATGGAACATCCAATCTTTATGGCTGCCTTGTGCGCGCAAATAGCAGTCTATTCAGCAGCGATATTAACCCTGAGCTTCCCACACATTTTTGACTACAAAGTCTTTAAGCTTCTGAGCTATATCGTATCCGGTCACTACGCAAACTTCATAGGAGGTCTAAGATATCTCATTGGACTAGAGTCCGGTCGATGGACTCGAATCAATCACTAGCAAAATAAATCTAAGTCTTTCCTTACTGTTAAGACTTATTACCTCAAAGCCCGATTTAGCCTCCCCTCTAAATTGGGCTTTTCGTTATTTGCAATCAAGCATTGTTGTTCTCAAAAGTATTCCCAGTATAAAAAACACCCAAAAAAAGAACGTATCTCATTGTTTTTATTGTTATTTAATATTGGCATTAGGATTGCAATGATACATATGAATCAAGAGTAATTGAGTATTTCACTTTCTACTCAGGCAAATTAATTAACAAGAACCGCGTGCAAGGAGCATGATATGAGTACCAACAAATCCACTAGAATTTCAATTTGGGCAGCAAAACGTCTGTTCGACCTATTTGGCGCTACTATTGGTCTCCTTATTTTAATGCCAGTGCTGCCCTTTATCGCTATTGCGATTAAAACCACATCAAAAGGTCCAGTGTTTTACAAACAACTTCGCGTCGGTAAATCTACACCGGAAAAAATGGTGTTCTTTGAAATCATCAAGTTCAGAACCATGTACGAAGACGCAGAGTCACGCTCTGGTGCGGTGTGGGCGACTGAAAACGATCCGCGTATTACGCCTGTCGGCCGATTTTTAAGAAAGACCCGATTAGATGAAATCCCACAGCTATTTAATGTAATTCGTGGCGATATGTCCTTAATTGGACCACGACCTGAACGCCCTAGTTTTTACAGCAAACTCGAGAATGCGATTCCATACTTTGCAGACAGAACTTATGGTGTAATGCCTGGGATCACTGGACTTGCGCAAGTGAACCAAGGTTACGATACGTGTATCGATGATGTACGCAGAAAAGTTGGTTTCGATCATAGTTATGCACTTTCACTTTCATCATTGAAGAGCTGGTTCTTAATGGACATGACGATTATTTCTAAAACACTGCTTGTGATGGTGGATGGACGAGGTCAATAAAGAACAGTATAAGATACTGTTTTATAGATTCTTTATTTAATCATATTACCGCATTCCATACCTTTGGGTAACTGCCTCAAGAAAGTGATACGCAAATGCCGTGCTAGATAACTAAACAGTTAACTGGCACGCATTTTTATGCATTGCAACACTCTTTATAGAGATGCCTTCGATATATTGAATCTATTCAGTAATGCAACTTTGGTTGTTATGGATCTGGCATTGAGTCATCCATGTAATAGTCGCAGTCGATGAAATGGTAACTCTCAGGTAATGCGTATAAAAACCTTCTCAATTTTATTCAGTCTTTTTGTTTCGTTGGTCTTCTCAGTAAGTCCTATCCTGTTTTTAGTCGGAAGTGAAGCCTACACTCTTAATCACCAAGTCAACGAGTTGCAACGCCATTTTAAAGAGCAGCTTAACCACGAAGATCAATGGCTATCCAATATCAATAGCAAACTAGACTCAATCGCTACTAACTATCAAGTATGTGACCATAACCAAATGAGCGAAATGCTCGACTTAGAGTTTTCAATTTCGGCCGTTGCGAAACTGTATATCTTCGATAAGCAAGGAAATGTCATTTGCAGCAATGACATCCTTTCACCTTTAGCGGAGCATCTTTCACCAGAAATTCTTTCGCAACCAGTCAGCATTCTAGGGTTCAACGAGCTCATTCTAAACACCCATTATTACCCGAAAAAGAGATATACCTCTCTTGGGTTGTGTCTAAAAACTATGTGCGCGCTTTAAACAGCATAAACTCCCCTATCCCGTACGAGATTGCGCGTTTCTACCAGCAAAATGAGCTATTTAGCTTTGGGGCGAATCCGTCAAACAGTAAGGCCAAGCTAACGGAATCTACGATGGTTGCACAAACAACGGATCCCGATAATGTTGCTGTATTGAGTTATCCTTCACTCAAGCAACTGCTGCTGTGTAGAGTCAGTCCACTATCTTTTATCACTATGGTTTTCTTTAGCTGTGTACTTGCCGTTTTAACCCTAAGTAGCAAGCGTTCTTCCATGCTCACTCAAATCTGGTGGGGTATCCAAAGAAAAGAGTTCAAGTACCACCTTCAACCTATCGTTGATATGCGCGACGGCCATTGGATTGGTGCAGAGGCTTTAATTCGTTGGTACCGCAATGATTCCATATTTCGCCGTCCAGATGAGTTTATCCCATTTGCAGAGCACTCTGGTCAAGTCGCTGAGTTTAACCAGCTATGTATGGCAATGATTGAAGAGTTGCCAAGCAAAACAACAATCCGTGATAGTTTTTTCATTTCAGCCAACATTCCACCGGCAATGATGACCATACCGTTTGTCGAAACACTTAGTTATCGAGATCAAACGCAGATAAAGATTGAGTTTGAAGTGACCGAGCGGAGCTTCTCTAAATTGGATATCAACAAAATGATCCTTGCCATGTCTGACGCAAAGGACAAAGGCTACAGCATCTCGCTTGACGACTTTGGTACTGGCCAAACGGGGCTGACATACTTAAGTGAACTACCCATTAAAAAGATCAAGATCGACAGAAGATATATACAGGCTATTAATAAAGATACCGTTGACTTCATCATTCTCAAAGCCATTGTCGAACTTTGTCACTCTCTGAAGGTAAAAATCATTGCTGAAGGGGTCGAGACTGAAGAGCAAAAAGCTTGGTTAATGGAGCACGGTATCCATTACGCACAAGGATGGTTGTTTCACAAAGACATGCCAGTTGAGGCGTTCATTAATGAATACCGCTAGTGCCGATTTTACTTGTATAAGGTCAGTCAGGTCGCAATAACACGAACGTTTTCTAGAATTGATAATGAAGAATAAAAGAAGAGAATCACGGAATGATAAAGAGAATCATCGCTACGGCTTTAGGGGTATTGTCTGTTAGTGCATACGGTGTAGACTCAACGCCGTTGAAATGTCAGTTAAATGATACAACGGATCAGTTTTGGTTTTATAAGGAACAACTGATTTACAGTAGTAACCAATTTGTCGTTTTTCAAAACTTCAAAGGCCGAGTTGTCACCCAAGTCGACCTAAAACCAATGAGCTCATTCGCAGCACCTATTTGGGTGACAGCTATGAGCCCAAGTATCAAATTCTGCTCGGCTACTGTGATAAAACGACGCATACCTTGAATATGTGGTCCATTGATGAAGTACCGCTTGATAGCAAGTAGCTGTAATCCTAGCGCTGCATGTCTATCTAAACGACTTCAAGCTCTTCATTAATGGCCGGTACGGGCTTATCTTCAAACTTGATAAGCTCTGATGAAATCGCCGTTAACAGTGGGTGGTCATGACCGCTGGATATCAACGCAATGTCGACAGCGGGTAATGGCGGCATGCCCGTCATCGGGGTCAACTCTTTACTGACACTTAACTCACCCATTGCGCCCACACATAAACCCTGCTCCACTAAAGCTCGTAACCCTGAAGAGCTGTCACAGCATGCAAGTAACTGATAGGCACGACCCACTTTGCTCAATCCATTTAAGGCGGCACTGTGGTACTTACAATCTGCGTGATACAGAGCAATTGGCAGAGGGTCGTCGTCCTTAACTTCATAACTTTTGCTTTTGACCCAAACACCCTTATCACTCGCTAGCCAGATCCCTTCATCACTTTCAGCCGCTCGCGTGACGATCGCCGCATCTAACTTTCCTTCATCAATCCAGCCTCTCAAAACTGTGCTCGGCTGGCTGTAAATTTGAATTGAGCAAGTCGGCTGATACTTTTGAAGCTCGCTAACAACCCTAGCAAGCACATTACTGTTGTAATCCTCCGGACACCCAAGGCGGAATGCACGTTTATCTTGATAACGTTTGATTTGGGAAACCGCTAAGTTATGCGCCGTAACAAGTTGCTCTGCATGGGATTGAAGCGCTAAACCTGCTTCACTTAGTACGAGATTTCTGCCCTCTTTTTCAAAAAGTCGTACATTTAACTCCTCTTCTAGCTTCTTCATTTGAGAGCTGAATGCAGACTGTGTTCGATTGATATGTTTAGCTGCTCGCGTGAAACTTCCGGTTTCCACGAATGCTAAAAAGGCTTTGAGAGATTCTATTTCCATTGATACTACCTTTTTGGCGATCCATCGCTGTATTCCATAGATACTATCAAAATTATCCGTTAGTCGCGCTTGGTTTAATCCTATAAATTCATATTAAAGCAAAGGGAGAAAAATCATGAAGTTATATATAGGAAATCAAAATTACTCGACTTGGTCACTACGCGCTTGGGTCATCTTTGAACAAAACAAACTTCCTTTTGAGGTGGTTAAACTCAAGCTCTTCACCCCAGAATTTTACCAGACTCTCGAATCAGTCAACCCTACCAAGAAAGTTCCAACGCTTGTTGATGACGACATTGCGATATGGGATTCATTGGCCATTCTTGAATACATCAACGACGAATACCTATCAGGTAGCGCTTGGCCAAGTAACAAGAAAGATAAAGCTCTTGCAAGGGCGCTATCTTCCGAAATGCACTCTGGCTTTATGGCGCTAAGAAACGAAATGCCAATGAACTGCCGAGCAAAGCGCTTTGTTGAACTAAGTGACCAAGCGAAAAATGACATTGCTCGTATTGATCAAATTTGGTCACAGCAGCAAGAAGCGTATCCAGAGCAATGGCTGTTTGGCGAGTGGTCAATCGCTGATGCCATGTTTGCCCCAGTTGCTCTGCGTTTTGAAACCTACGGTATCGAACTGTCAAAAAGAGCTAAGGCTTACCAGAACAAAGTGCTTCAAAGTAATGCGATACGAATGTGGTTAAAACAATCGGCAATGGAAACCGACATTGTTGAAGAGGATGAAGCTGGAGTCGAACGATAGATCTGGCTGCGCACACGCCACAATCCCACATTAAAAACGGTATTTTCTTTTACTGCAATAACTGACACCCTAAGCTGTTGAGATTCTTTTTCAACAGGCCTTAAATTTTTGAGTGGATCAGCGCTTAAAAACTGTTCTGTTGAATCAAACACCAACTATGTTAATACCATCGGACTATTTATTTTAAGGGAACATCGTGTCAGACCAAGATACTCAGGGGCAAGTTAACCCAGACGAAGCAAACACGGTAACATCGAAGACGATCCATATCGAATTCGATAATAGCTACGCCAAACAGTTACCTGACTTCATTTCTCACCAATTGCTGCGCCGGTACCCAACCCTGAGCTGGTTAAGTTTAATTATCCTCTTGCACAATCCCTCAATATTACTCTTTCGGGCACGACCGATGATGAGCTAGCTCAAGTGTTTTCTGGCCAACTTGAATTAGAGGGCTCTGCCCCACTCGCTCAAGCGTACGCAGGGCATCAGTTTGGTCATTACAATCCACAACTTGGTGATGGGCGCGCTTTATTGCTTGGTGAAACTCTCGATACAACCGGCAGCAGAAAAGACATCCAGCTTAAAGGTTCTGGCCGCACTGACTTTTCAAGAAACGGTGATGGCAAAGCGGCTATTGGTCCGGTTCTACGCGAGTATCTTGTGTCTGAAGCAATGTTTGCCCTCGGAGTTCCAACAACCCGTGCACTTGCAGCAGTGACAACGGGTGAAGAAATCTGGCGAACTGAACGTGCACCAGGCGCAATATTGACTCGGATTGCATCTAGCCATATACGTGTGGGGACTTTTCAGTATGTCGCAGCCAAAGGTAACGTCGATGAAATTCGCCTTCTGGCTGACTACACAATTCAACGCCATTATCCAGAAGCACTCGACGCTGAGAATCCTTATTTACGATTCTTAGAACTGGTTTGTGAAAAGCAAGCTCAGTTGATAGCCAAATGGCAACTGCTTGGGTTTATCCATGGTGTGATGAATACCGACAACACGACAGTTTCTGGAGAAACCATTGACTACGGCCCTTGCGCCTTTATGGAATCTTACCATCCAGACACCGTGTTTAGTTCGATCGATTCTGAAGGTCGATATGCGTATCAAAATCAGCCTTACATAGGCAGTGGAATTTGGCCCGATTTGCGGAGTCTTTCCTTCCTCTGATCTCTGAAGACCAAGAAGTTGGCGTAGAATTGGCGACAAAAACACTTCACGGTTTTATGAATCAATACAACCGTAATTGGTCTAAAGGAATGGCCGATAAACTGGGGTTAACTAGCCTTCAAGTCAGTGAGACTGACGAAATCATCTCTGAGCTGTTACACCTAATGGAATCTAAAGAAGTCGATTACACATTATGCTTTAGTTATCTGATTGACTGCGCAACAGCCGTGGTTGAAAACTCTACTGTGGATGACTCTTCGCTGCTGGCCATTTTCCAAAATTCTGATGACTTTAGCTCATGGTTTGAAAAGTGGAAGGCCCTATTCAGTTCTCAAGCAGAACTGCAGTCCGCATTGACAGCAATGAGAGCAGTTAACCCGGTTTACATACCGCGGAATCACAAAGTAGAGGAAGCATTAGCTGCGGCAGAAGATGGAGATTATCAGCCGTTTGAAGCTTTGCTAGCGATCATTACTCATCCATTTGATCGCAAAGAAGGACTCGAAGCATACGAGCACCCTGCTCCACTCAGACTTGGCCGTTACCAAACATTTTGTGGGACCTAGATTACTTTAAAACCGAAACAGTAAAGGCGCAATTATCGCGCCTTTAATTTATCCGCAGTAGTCTGCTTCAATTTTTTCGTAAGCGATGGATTCTTTGCTGCTTAGCTCCAATCCATAAACCTTTTTAATTCGCAGAAAGCGTAATATGTACTGGCATTGGTTCTTAGGTGGTAGCCACTCATCCAGACCTTTGGCTCCTTTCTGGCGATTAAGACTCGCCTCAACTGCTAATAGATTTGCTTGATCGTTAGCAAATTGAACCCGTTTCTCTCTATCCCATGTTTTAGCACCGCGCGACCAAGCCCATCGTAGCGGAACCACATGGTCGATATCGATATCAGCTGCATCGTAAATAGTATTACCCGTGAACGTTGAATTCCAACGCCCTGCAATAACGCGGCACTCTTTGTCGGTCTGAAAGCGAACAGGTGCCACAGATTGAGCAATTAAGGCTTCGGCGCGAGCGTTCCGGCAATCCCCATTAATGTCAGCCATCCATGACCGAATTCATGTCGAGCATACTGAGTGCTGGTATCAGGTAAGCTATGAGCGCCTGTTTTTGTTCGTGTAGCGTTGTTAGGTAGCCTTCCACCACTGTCTAAACAAGCGCCTATTGAGTCGTACGAAGTAAAATTCTTCGTTCGAGAATAGCTTGGTGATGCCACATCATGACAAATACCACTGGTGCTTTTTTTAATCTCGTTTGCGCTGGCGGAAGCAATAAAAGAGAACGAAAGAAGCGTAAGTAAAGAGGTAGAAACAAAACCTTTGACAGTCACAGTCAGCATAGTCAGACAACGTTCATTGCGAGTTGTTTATCTTAATTCTGCAACAAACATGTCTATCAGTAAATGATGTTAGCTTACTCGAACTATTGATTTACTGTTTGGTAGCCAATCAGTTTAAAAAGTGAAGCACAAGTTGACTAACCCCTTAAGGGGAATGAGAATCAATTGCTTTTGATGGCTATTAGCGATAATGTTCTAGCACATTGTTCTAGCTAAACTTCGCATCCTAATGAGTGCCGATTTCCACCATCATCTTTTTGAATTCTCTTCCCAAGTTACACCGTATCTAAAAGGCGAAGTTCGCCAGCCTTTACCAAAAGAAATCACGCTTTATCAAGATTGCGGCAAGCAAGTTCACGCCTTATATCAACAACTTGCTGAAACTTCACCTGAAGCAGGTAAAGCCTATTGGATGACGCGAACTTGGGACTTGCTCACTTGGCAGCCTGTTTACGTCGCTTTCGTCTCAATTTATGGTCTGCAGACTCTTCCAAATTTAAGAGATATTTCTCAAGAGGTGCACGATACCTATATCGCCGGATACTCATTTCCAAACGCTTCCCACCATCATGGTGAAGTGAATGATTTGATAAAGATGGCTGGTGAAGCACTCAATGATCTGTTTGATTTCTATTTAGAACAGATGAATCAATTTATTCGAATCAGGCCCGGCAACAGTCAGCACTTAATTGCGGATCTGGTATTGGGTTGCCTGATCAAAATGCAGGGTTTTCGCCCGGAACTCAATCACGAGTACCTAGTAGAGCAAGCTCAGCTTTGGTTCGACGCGCTTAATCTTCCTTCAAAACCGATACAAGGACTTATTCCGTCTGAAGATAACAAAAGTGTGCTAACGAGGACCAGTTGCTGTCTGGTTTACAAATGCAAAGGGGCTAGCCTTTGTGAAGACTGCCCCCGCAAGTGATTCTAAATTTGCGGAATCTTAAGCCGCCGTTTCGACAATCGATTCTTTCAATAAGCCAGCGTAAACCCCGTTCTGATCGACCAATTGCTTGTGATTGCCCTGCTCAACCACCTCTCCCTGTTCTAACACGAGAATGAGGTCCGAGTGACGCACCGTACTTAAGCGGTGCGCTATAGCAATGACAGTCTTTTCTTTAAACAATCGCGCCATGGCTTTTTGAATAAGGTCTTCAGTAATAGAGTCTACCGAGCTGGTCGCTTCATCGAGCATCATCACTTGCCCACCTTGTGCGACCGCGCGAGCAAATGAAATCAACTGAGTTTGGCCAACCGATAAGTTGCTACCGTTTTTATCAATGTTGAAGTCATATTTGTTTGGCAATTGCTCAATAAAGGTATTGGCGTACACAAACTTAGCTGACTCGACGATCTGGTCTTGAGAGATTGCCTCTTTGCCTAACCCTATATTGAATCCAATGCTTGCCTCAAACAGGTGAACGTCTTGCATCATCAACGAGAAAAGTCGACTTGAATCTGCAATGGAAATTTCTGACAGTTCAATACCATTGAGTAAGATACTTCCCTCGTAATCCAAATAGGTTCTCGAAATCAATCGCAGAATTGTCGACTTGCCTGAACCTGTCGACCCAACCAACGCAATTTGATGGCCTTTCTCTAAGACAAAAGACACATTGTTGAGCACATAAGGCGTGTCTTTACGATATCGGAAACTCACATTCTTAAATTCAAGGCTCTTGAATTCTGATAACTGGCTTTGTAACTCCTTTGAATCTCGTAACTGACGACCTTGCTCTTCAGTCGGCTCGACAAACAGCTCTTCGATATGGTCAAAAGCCGCAAAAGAACTTTGAATCGATGCAATTTGAGAGGTGAAGTCACGAATCGGTACAAAAACTTTTTCTAAAGTATTGATGAATGCAATCAACACACCCAGAGTCAAAGTGCCTGCAAGGACTTCGCCAGAACCATACCAGATGAGCAATGCGATGGTTATCGAAGTGACGCCCGAAATGACCGAGAATAAAATCGCGTCGTATTTATTTATCTTTTTCTGAGCACGTAAGAACTCATCGGTATAGCTCTTATAGCGCTTTTCGACTCGCTCTTCCGCGCGGTAAAGCTGAACGGTTTTCATTCCATGAAGCAGCTCCTGCAGATAACCAATGCCTCTTGCCAGTGCCGAACGCGTGACCAAATGCATCGCTCGTAATCGGTTGCGAATGTAGACAGTTAAATACATGACTGGCGGCATAATCACCATAACTATTACGGTTAACTGCCAATCGATGTACATCATCATGGCAATCAAGCGACGGTGTTTAGCGTATCTTTCACCAAACCCACCACTGAAGTGACAAACGTTTCGCCAATGGTTTCCAAGTCACTGGTTAGTCGGCTTAATGTGACGCCGGTTGGCGTATCATCGAAATATCGCCTTGGAAGCTTGAGTACCCGTTCAAACAACACTGATCGCATGTCAGTAATCGTATACTGCCCTGTCTTACGTAGGCTGTAGGAATATAAGCTATCCACGATATAACTGGCGATAAGAACAAGGATGAGATAGCCCACATAGAGCATTAACCCATCCATATCTGAATTGGTAAGGTGGACATCGATGATCTGAATGATCAACCAAGGAAATAAAATGCTGGTAATGACCGAAAGCGGCAGCATTGCGATGCCCAAAAGCGCCGTACTGCGATACTTTTTAGCAAACTGGAAGAAGTGCTTGAGGTAAGCGATATCGACAGACTTTAACATGCTTCCTCCCCTTTATTTATCACGATTTGGCTTTCTTCTTTGTTCTGCTCTTCCTTGTTTTGCTGGAGCTTCCATGTCTCTAGGTAGTAAGGACAGGTTATGAGCAAGTTGTGATGATCGCCTTTAGCAATCACTTTGCCGTCTTGAAGCACAATAATTTCATCCATATATTCAAGCGCGTTTACACGGTGAGAGACCACTAAAACGGACTGATTTTCTAATCGAGAGAAAAGTCCTTCCAAGATTTTTCGCTCCGTTTCATAGTCCACGGCAGACAGTACGTTATCGAGAATGATCAGGTCTGTCGATTCGAGCAGCGCACGTGCGATACTAAGCCTTTGCTTTTGACCACCCGATAACATGATACCCTTCTCACCCACTAGTGTCTGATCGCCTCTCTCAAATCGACTGACATCTTCAGCGAGTTGGCTGAGTGCCAGCACTTCATCGATTTGCTCACGACTTACCTCATCATGTGTGCCAAAGCGAATATTCTCTTCAACCGTGGCAGAAAACAGATACGGATCTTGAGTAATGGTTTTTACATAGCGCCTCAAATCACTTCGTGACAATGTCGTTACGTCAGTATCGCCCAGGAAAACCGCCCCTTTCGGTAACTCCTGGTGGTGGTTAATACAGTTCACCAAAGTCGTTTTACCTGCGCCAACGCTACCCAATACGCCTAGCTTTTTGCCAGAGGGAATATCGAAACTAACTTGGTCTAAGATCACGCGCTCCGACCCCGGATAGCGATAAATCAGGTTCCTGACCGACAAAGCTTTGCCTTTAAAATGACGAATTTCGCTGGTTTCTAGCCGTTGAGTATCAGTCTCGGGGGTTTCTGCGTTTAATATGGTTTGCGCACTCTGAATTCCAACCATTCCCCTTTGATAGATGGTTGCAATGCGGCCAAGTTGCATCAGTGGCATAGCTAGCAGAACGGAGTAAGTCAGAAATGCAGTGATTTCGCCCAAGCTCAGCTCATGCTGCATCAACATATAGCCGCCTAAACCCAAAATAACAATCTTCATCAGATTGTTACCGTAATCGAGAACGGGCATAAAGAAGACTTGAATACGAGTTATCTTCATTCGGCATTCAAGCATTAATTGATTCAGCTTCTCGACTTCCGTTTGGACCCAAGGTGACATTTGCTGGTTCTTGATGAGATCAATGCCCGACAAGTAGTTCATCATCTGTGCCGATAGCGTTTGCAATCGGCTCATGTGTTCTAAATGCAGATCCTTCATGCGTTTAAAACCAACTCGAAAAATGACAAACGCAATCGCTATAGGAATAACAGAGTACAAGGTCAGTTCTGGAGAAATACTCCACATGTATAACGGCGTCAAAGAGAGCGCGAGTAACGCATTAAAGAATTGAAGGAAACCCACGCCAAACAGTAGACGGACACCATTTAAATCGTTGTTTACAATTGAGATTAATTTTCCTGAAGCAAATCGGTCGTGAAAGCTTCCTGGCAACTCGTTCAATTTTTTCAGTAAGGTGTTTTTAAGGTCGGCTTCCGTGATTCGGCCCGGATTAAGTGCATAAATCCGAGACCAAATACGCACAATCACCATAGACACCGACATGAATACGACCATAAGCACATAGGTTTGAAGCTGTGCGTGGCCTTCAGTGCTTGCATCATCAATCAGATCAATCGCTAACTGAATATAACGAGGAATTTCGACTTGAAGCCAGTTGACCAGAAAGATGAAGACAACCGCGAGTAGATAAGAGACGCGGTTCATTTTGATGTAGTGACGGAAGAACTGTAGTTTTGTCATTTAGTTTTATTAGGTCTTAAAAGCGATGTGTGAAGAGAGCACATATGATTGTGTGCTTTTGTTGGCGAAAGCTATGTTGTGATTTTAGTCAATTTAGACACATCTTGAAATAGAGAGAAACAACTTGGAATCAGTTATTTATTAGCACAGAGTGAATACAGACCACAAAGATATGATTGTTCGATGGCTGCAGAAACGATATCAATCGAATCGATACCTTGACCCAAATCATGCTTCGCTTTCAGGTTCGCATGTAAAGTAGCGCCAAACTATAAATGGCACATAATCGTTAGCAAGCGAACCACCATGAACAATGTCGAATCTACCAACCTAAACATTACAAGCATCATGGATGCACTTTCTAAAGTAGAGAAAGTGAATCACATTGATTTGAACGTTATCAAAACGTCATTACTCGATGCTCCAGTAGAAGCTGTGAAGACCTTCACTTCAGTAAAAGGTGAAGGCAGCATTGATGATCGATTTAAGATCTTAGTGAGTGAGTATCCAAACCTGACTCACCAAGTGAATTACTTGTTAGAAGTGTCTGCACTGCTGTAATACAACAGTGCAGAGGGTGCCATGTTAGGGCTATCATTGCCCTGACATTCGTGCTTTAAACAGTAGCAGTAAGAAGTAACCGCCACCTAATACAGAGACTATGGTGCCAGCGGCGATTTCTGCTGGATAACGAATGGTTTGACCTAACCAGTTCGCAAGCACCAGTAAGGTCGACCCAGCAAGCATAGCAACAACAATTTGCTCTTTTACTTTACGCGCACCGAGCATCACAGCCATGTGAGGCGCTAACATCCCAAGAAAGCCAACTGGCCCCATGACAGCCGTTGTAATCGCACAAATCAGTGCGACTAACACGAAAAGTGCAGCAAAAACCAAAGGAACATTGAGCCCCCTCGCCTGCGCAAATGCTCTGCCCGCAGAAAGTAGGGTTAACCAACGATGAGTCACTAAGGCTAAACTGGCCAGCACAAAAATCGATAAACCTAAGGTCAACGCCATACTAGGCGTGACGCGGTATGTCGAGCCAGACAGCCAAGTCAAAATCGCGTAGCTATCTTCGTTTGCTCTAGATAGAGCGAACTGAACTAAGCTGTCGATCAATGCGGTCAGTGCAATACCTGTTAGGATAAGCATTGAGGGCGCATAGTGGTTTTTTCGACCTAAGATTAGCAGTAATACCAACACCGACATGCTTCCCATGAACGCTAGTAACGGCGCAGAATCAAAGATGTTCACTCCCACAAAAATACTTGCTGCAACCAGAACAAACGTCGCCCCTGAAGATAAGCCTAAAATATCTGGGCTCGCTAACGGGTTATAGATCAGACGTTGGAGCAATACCCCCGCGACCGATAAACCTGAGCCAACAAACACTGCCGTCAGTAACCTCGGCCACATAAGTTCAAAAGTAAAGGTATCTGGCACTCTCACCGCATAGCTGGCCTCACCCTCAAGCCCGGTTTGAGTGACAAATATGCTCAACAAAACCACGGTTGCGAAACAGCCTATTAGTTTTAGATACACGCCGCGAGTCAAAGCAATATGACTCTTGGGTAACGAAATAGAGATTTGATCCTGAGCCTTGAGTTTTCTGCGAGTAAAGAAGATGAGCGCAGGTGCGCCGATTAAAGCCGCAGTTGTACCGCTTGGAATGAAGTCGTATGAGTAGTAACTCATTTCGATCGCAACCCAATCTGTAACCAGCAATAGTAACGCGCCTAACAATGCACTCATCAATAGCTCGTAACGAGGCGTTCTTGCCCCTAAAGCTCTTGCAATATTGGGAGACAGAAGCCCTATAAAACTAATCACACCCACTGTACTGATTGAGGCAGACACAAGCCAAAGCGATAGCAGCAGAATGCAGAAAAACGCAGGCACGATACTCAGCCCACGAGATTGAGCACCACTCTGGCCGAGTCTTAACAATGCCAATACGCGAGGTGCAAAAACAACTATCAGTATTGCAGGTAGAAGTTTGGGAACTAGCCACAGCAAATTCTCCCAACCATTTTGCGCCAGATCCCCTGCTCCCCAAATAAACAGATTCTTTGCATACTGATCATTAAGCAAGGTGATGGCTGTCGCAATCGCTCCCATTAAGATATTGACCGCCATACCCGCAAGTACGACAGACAGTCCGGATAAATTACTTAAGCCAACAATCAAAACGACCAAGCCGAAGGTAAATAAGGAACCCGCCATCGCTACCGCTGCAGAGTACTCAGCCATGACCATTGGAAAACTTACGCTGCCAACCACCATCGCTAGCCATGCGCCAGCGGATGTGCCTATTGTTAAAGGGCTAACTAAATGGTTTTGCGTCAGTTGCTGTAGAACACTGCCTACAAGCCCAAGTATGGAACCAACCAACACCGCCATAACCGCTCGAGGCAAGGTTGATTGGGTAAACAGTATTTCTTCGAAGTTACTGTCGTCATCGAAGCTAAAAGACAACGAGCCAACCAAATCCAGCTGCGCGCCTAAAGGTAGATCACTATTCACACTCAATACAGCGACAAAGACGCAAACGAGTGCCAGTGCTGCCACGATAATTGAAGAGCTAGCCTTTCTAAAATCGGCCTCAGCTAACGTATTACTTGCAATGCTCATAGCGTTGAATTTTGCTGCTCAGCGATTTCAAGCAAGCTGTCTGTCACAGCTTGAGCGGTGTACAGCAGCGACATTGCGCCACCATAGTTCCAAACGGGTTCGACACTGTTGACCTTGCCATAGCGGACGAATGGCAGAGCTTGCCATAACACAGAGCGTGATAACTTAGCTTCTTGATCAAATGGTTTGAAGTAAAGGCCTATACCATCTTCAATGTTTTTTAGCTCATTGATACGAACCTGTGTGACACCCCATTGGCTTGCAGGCTTTTCAATTTTAGGGTTAAAGCCTAGCTTTTCGAGAACGTATTGCGTCGTTGAATTGTCGCCATACAAATAGACAGAAGTGGTACTGGCAAATCGGAATGCATTTACGTTTGGCTTACCACTAGGAAACGCTCTATCGAGTTGGGCAGACATAGCGGCCAATTGGGTTTCCATATCATCCAACTTTTGATGCGCTAGGGCTTGTTTATCAAGAGCTTGGGCAATCTGGGTAAAATTGTTGATCGCAGCTTGTGAGTTATTATGTTTATCGCTGTACGTATGGTAATAAAGCACTGGAGCAATCTTTTCTAAACGCGGCAGCAGATCAAGCTGCGGAGAGGCAATAATAATTACGTCAGGTTCTAACTGCGCTAAACGCTCAAAGTTAGGCTCCACACGAGTTCCGATGTCCTGAGTTGATTCCGGGACTGCGGGTTTCACAACCCACTCTTCATAACCTGCGATGTCAGGCATACCCACCGGTTCAACGGCTAATTCAATCACTTGCTCTGCGATATCCCAGTTCAACGCTGCAACTCGCTGAGGCACTGCGTCTAACACTTGCTCACCTCGGCTATCAATAACTCGATGCTGTGCAAAAGCAGAAGCAGAAGCACTTAGCATTGCTAAAACCAGCGATGCGAAGGCCAGAGCCCATGCTTTGCGTGCGATTTTTAGTTCTGAAATTGAATGAGTTAACATACGACAGCCACCTTGCAGTCTTGTGTTGGATGGTTGATAAGTTTTACAGGCGTAGAGTACAGCTCAGAGAGAAGGCTCTCATTATGAAGATTTTCTGTTTCACCTTCGAAGAACACCTTGCCGCCTTTAAGCGCAATAACACGGCTGGCATATTTCAACGCTAAGTTAAGGTCATGAATAATCACGATAATGCCCTTGCCGGTTTGCTCGTTTAAATCTTTGAGCAGAGCCATAAGCTGGTATTGATGCTGAATGTCTAAAGCTGATGTCGGCTCATCGAGGATCAAAATATCTGACTGCTGCGCAAGTAACATAGACACCCAAGCGCGCTGACGCTCACCGCCCGAAAGCTGATCTGCAAGTGATTCTGCATAAGACTCAACACCCGTCATCATCATCGCTTTATTGATGATTTGTGCGTCTTGTTGGTTCCAACGCCCAAAAACACCACGCCAAGGATAGCGACCTAAACGAACCAGCTCTCTCACGGTTAAGCCAGCCACTTCTGGCAGTTTCTGCGGTAGGTACGCCACTTGCTGAGCAAGCTGCTTGGACGAAAACTCGGCAACTCGCTTGTCGTTGAGCGTCACTTGTCCTTTCTCGGCTGAGAACTGATTCGATAACAAATTAACCAATGTCGATTTACCCGAGCCATTGTGGCCAAGGATCACCGTAAATTGATCAGAAGAAATAGTGAGATTAGGGATCGAAAGTATGGTGCGCTCATCGCGTATGACTTCTACTTCGCTCAGTCTATACATGACATCTCTTTTCTAAATTAATGGATTGTACTGATAGTATTCAGTGGTTTAACCAACAAAAGCAGTGTGCTGATTGCACACTGCTTTCCTATTAAACAAACCTAAATTAGAAGCTTGTTTTGAAGTTCAACTCAATAGTTCGTTCTTCACCGTACCAGCAGTTGGTTTGGTCGTAACAAGTGAAGTATTCCTCCCCAAATAGGTTGTTAGCGAGCAAGTTCACTGTCATTCCAGATAGGGATTCACTCATGTAACCCAACTCATATCCAACAGATAGGTCGACAACTGTGTAAGCCGGAACCTTACCTTGGGTGTTGGTTGCATCCATTTGCATTTCGCCTGTGTAGCGAACACCACCACTTAGGCGTGTACCCGACAACGGACCTTCAAACCAACGGTAGTTAGACCAAAGATTTGCTGCATGTTCTGGAACATAGATTGGTGTTGTTCCTTGCAGCCCGTTCGCACTGTCTTTGGTGATTTCCATATCGGTGTATGTATAGTTAGCTGCCACATCAAACTCAGAAGTTAGCTGAATCATCCCTTCAAGTTCTATACCTTGCGAGCGGATTTGACCTACCTGAAGTTGATCTTGGAAGTCAGCTGAACTTGGGTCGGTCACCAATACATCATTTTTCTCGATTCTAAATAGCGACGCCGATGCCGTTTTGCTGTAGTCCGAAGACTGATACTTCACACCCACTTCGATTTGCTCACCTGTTTCTGGCTCATACGCTTCACCGAATGAAGAAGTCCCCGATACAGGTTGGAAGCTAGTTGCGTAGTTGGCAAATGGCGAAATGCCGTTGTCCAATTCATACAATGCACCAACACGGTAAGAGAATGAACTGTCGTCTGCTTCGGTGTATGAGCCCGCGTAATCGCTGCTAGTTTTATAGGTATCGTAGCGACCACCAGCAATCACAACTAAACGGTCATAGCGAATTTGGTCTTGCAGATAGACACCTAGTTGGCGAAGCTTAATATCATCACGTACTTCAAATGCTTTTGTTAGCGAATCACGGTTGATTAGGTCATTGTTTGGATTAAAGATATTGAAATCCCCAAACTGACTTGTACTGCCGTATTCCGCATAAACCGACGAGCCCTTAAGGTGTTGGTAATCCAAACCTAGCAATAGGTTATGTTCAACTTCACCTGTGACAATGTAACCTGAAAGTTGGTTATCAATTGTGTATCCTTTTGACTCTTCATCTGTGCTGTAAATATTACGGTCTAGATTACCCGTTGTTGGGTCCCAGTGGCCGTAATAATCGCTGTGGTAAGTATTCTCTTGGTAGAGTTCAGCGTCGGTATAACGGAAGTTCTGTAGGAAGTTCCAGTCGCTCGCGATTTGGTGGTCAATCTTATAACCGAGCATCAAGAATTCACGTTCGAACGTACTCCAGTTCTTATCACCAACAAACGTATTTGGCGTCGTAGTCCCGTTCGGATTGTCCGTCAGTGATCCTGATGATGGCATTGCTGAGTTAATGCCCATCTCTGGATCATTCTGGTAATACATGTTGAAGTTGATCAACGTGCGGTCTGATACCTGCCAGTTCAGTGATGGCGCAAATACGTATCGCTCTTCTTTCGTGTGGTCGACTTGACCGTCACGCTGGCGTGCAAGGCCGATGATACGATAACTAAATGGACCATCACCGATTTGACCGGTTGAATCAATTGAAAACTCAACAAGGTTACGCGAACCGCTAGCGGCGATCACTTCTGTGCTCGACTCTTTCTGCGGTGTTTTCGCGATCATGTTGACCATGCCACCTGGTGGCATTGCACCGTAAAGTACCGATGTTGGCCCTTTGAAGATCTCTACTTGCTGAATGGCAATGGGATCAATCTGTGGTTGAAGGTTCCAACCATTTAGGAACTGAAGTGCTAAACCGTCGTAGTAGCTCTGCTGTACGTCAAAACCGCGGATGTTGAAAGTGTCGTACATGGTAACCGAGCCACCCTTCTGCTCTGTTACGACACCCGGCGCGTATCGTAGCGCTTGGTTTAATGACTTAACACCACGATTCTCTAGTGTTTCGCTATCGATAATTGTAATGGCTTGCGGAGTTTCTTCAGGCTCTAGAGAAGTTTTGGTTGCCGTATTTCGGTAGGTTTGGCCTAGTACCGAAATCGTTTCAATCTCTGAGTTGTTTGATTCTGTAGCTTGAGCGTGAGCAAATGACGAGACCATCATTGCGGCAGCAATGGCCGCGCTTAGAGGCGTCTTGCAAAATGTGTTGATTTTCATCAGTCCCTGCTTTTTCTAATTTAGAAATATAATTGCGAATTATTATCGTTTGCAATTGTATTGACTAAATTTGAAAAAACATAACAATTTGGTGCATGTTTACAGTCTGATGTGAGTTTTTTGTCAGTAACAGGCGAGTTTAGATTGACGTAACACGGATCAACGCGTCAGGAAGGATCAAAAATTAAGCTTTGCGGATCGGCAACCAATACTCTGCTACAAACTCTTTGCTATCACTCTCGCCTCGATAAATTTCAAGTTCGGGCCCGTCAACAGCAATGTAGCCCGAAGATGGCAACCAATGTATAACCAACCACGCTACCGCCTGTGCAAAGTGCTGTATTTCTCCTGAATAAGGCAAGACGGCAAAATCATTTTCAGGCACTTCAACACATTCTAAGTCAGAATGGACAAGCTCACTGCCTGCTAAATAGTTCAACTCCCCTAAGGTGTCGCTTCCACTAGGTTCTATATCGATAACACCAATCCAAGTTTGGATATCTTTTGTTTTGTCGCCAATAGCCTGCTTATAAGATTGCCAGGCCTTTGGTACGGACTGCGCATAATCCGGATTTGCTGCCATCACGCCCATCACCTTTCGATTTACACCGAATACAGAAAAGCTAGCGGCATGCTCAATTCTTACCTGAAAGAAGCCTTTTACAGAATCAGAATCAATATAGTTTGCGTATGCTGGGCGAATACAGGGTGCCTTAATACCATCACGAGTCCCTCGCTTTTGGTACTTTTTCGGGCTTAAGCCAAAATAGGCACTAAATGCACGGCTAAACGCAACTTCAGAACCAAAACCAAATTGATAGGCAATCTCCACCATTTTGGTTTGACCGCAAAGCACATGTTCTGCAGCGCGTGATAGCTTTTGCTCGCGGACGTATTGAGCAACACTCACCCCAGTGAAGTTTTGAAATACGCGTTGCAGTTGCCATCGAGACCAACAGCTCATCGACGCGAGATCGTGAAGAGAAAGAGGTTGTTCAAGGTTATTGTCGATATAGGAGATAACGGCTTCAATTCGATTTAGGGCATAGCTATCCGACTGTTTCATTACTCAACCTACGCTCCATAGACGATAACGTCCCATTACACAATAATAAGGACACTTCTAATGCCGAGTATTTTACTCACCTACCGTCACCATTGAAACCCAAACTTCTCATGGTGCAATTCACATAAATTCTACCCTTCCAATACGGCAATAGGTCATGACGCAAAACGTAGAAAAGCCGCAGGGTTAACTGCGGCTTTGAAGCGAAAGGAAAAACCAGACCAACTCATACTTAGCGGTGAATCATCGGCGAGGTCTTCTTTTCACTTATCCTGTTTAGGTGGACTTTTAGACTTTTAACAGGAATTAGAAGTAAAACTTGTAGTTCGCCCACACTACTGTGTCGTCGATATTAATGCTCTGTACATCGTTCTTCATGTAGCCTGAAGTATTATCAACGCGCAATTGACCCCAACGTGTTTTATCGGCAGCGAATGGTGTTGCGATCATCAAAGTGGCTTTCAAAAGTGAAGTCTCGATATCACCATCTAAGTAGTTGTATTCCGGCCATGCACCGATGTAAGTGCCATCGTCGCCTAATTGATACATCATATAAAATGCTGCTGAGCCACCCACAGCTTCTTTGTCATTTGCATTAAATGCCGCAACTGAAGTATCTGAGTATTCCCCCGCTAACACACCTAGGCGTGGAAATAACTGAAGGCCTTCAACACCTGCATTTACTGCTAACACACCGCCCAATGAAGCAGACGTGAACATCGCATTATCAATCACATCAAGAGAAACAGCGGCGCGCGGTACGGTTTGATTTTGAGTGGTGAATACGTGGAAGTATTGTAAGCGACTATCGGAATACTTCCCTTCTTTTGTCATGGTGCCTTCAACTGTAAGCATTCCCGTTTGGCCATTGTCAAAATCGAAGTCACCAGAAATCGATCCTTTGAGCGCCCCTTGGTTATTTAGACCAAAGAAAGCTGACGTGCTCGTCTCGGTTAAATCAGAAGGGTTAGGCGTCGATTCCTCGGCCATCGCGAAGTTTGTCATGCCAGAGTCGTCAAAGCGAGTGTGAGTGCGGTGAGTTTTTTCATTATTAATACCTATGCAATACATTTTTATCTCCCTCTGTTGGTAGAAACCATTTCTACCTTGTCTCCGTACTGCTGATATTTTTATTCATATTTATCGAATCACTAACTCTCTTGTGAAGGACGTCACCCTTCCAAAAACGATCTGATTAGCCGATATGACGTCACAACTCTTAAGTAAAATGATGGCAACCTCCTGTTTCAGTGATACGTTTAGTACATAATTTTTTGTTACATTTAGGGAGTTCCAGATCAATGAATTTTAGCATTGAACAACTCTTGGCCTTTGTGACGGTTTATGAAGAGCGCTCATTCAGTAAGGCAGCTGCTAGACTCAACAAACACCGCACCACTACAGGACAAGTTATCGCCAATTTGGAAGACATTCTTGCCGTTGAACTTTTTGAACGAATTGGCCGCAAAGTGGAACCCACCGAAGAAGGACAACTTCTTTATCACTACGCCAAATCAACGATTGATCAGTCCAAGATTTTCGACAAGATTGCACTGAGTCTTTCCTACGGAGGGTTAGAGCGTATCAACTTTGCCTATTCGAGCGTTGTCCCGCATGGCGTGCTTTCAACAATACGCGAGCAGCTTGCTGAAGACTTCCCCAACATGCGCGTTAACTTCTTGGTGAAAACTAAAGAAGAAGTGGAAGAAGGAATTAACAATGGTGACATCCACTTTGGGCTCGTCAACATCGACAACAGTAAAGGTATGTATGGCAAAGACTCGACGCTTATCGGTCATGTCGAATTCCTGCCCTTCGTAAAAAAAGGCGGGGAGCTATCTAAATTACCAAAAGATGAAGTGTTATCAGCACTCCGCACGACAAGACAATTTGTATTGCGAGCGTTTGTGAATGATGGCCTTAAGGATAAAATTATTGTCTCTGCCGACAACGAAGAAGTCGACCAACTTGCACTGGCGATCAAGCTTATTCAAAGCGATTTGGGTTGGGCGTGGCTACCTAAAGTACTGTCGGAATCTCAGTACGTTACAGATAACCTGGAACCCCTTAAGCTTGCTGAATTGAAAAATGGAATGAAGTTTTCATTTGGCCTTTGGAACACGCACTCAAAACCTATCCTACAGATCAAAAAGTCCATCATTAAAGCGGTGGATTCTTACATCAAACATTTCAAATCGATTCAATCTCAATCATAAAAAAGGGGCGTATCGCCCCTTTTTCTATAACTCTAGCTCTAGACCCATTTGCCTAAACATCCAATCAGTAACACGGTGTGCTCCGCCATAGTTTGGATTATTAGTGGTGACTTCATCGCCCGACTCCCAAACCGTATTATCACTTTCATCTCGCTAACTTGCCAAAACAAATCACTTTGTTGCCTAGTTAAGTAGTGTTTTACCTGCTCGGCAAAATCTGTGCTGTCGACAAACAAACCGAACTCTATATTGAGAAAATCCGACCTTGGGTCAAAGTTCGACGACCCAATGTAGGTCATCTGAGAATCAATGATGACCGTCTTATTATGATAGTACGTGTCCACGTGGAAATAGTGGTCATCATTTTTCGCTTTATCTTTGTACTCAAATAGTTTGACGTCTGCGTTTAACATTAAGTCTCGACTCGTCTGATAGATTGCAGGAACAAATCCAGAATCATTGGAACTAGAGGAATTGGTAAACAGCTCGACTTCCACATCATGCTCGCGCAGCTTATCAATAAAGGACAACTTCCCCTCTACAGGAATAATGTAGGGTGACGAAATCACAACGTGTTTTGTATTATCTAAACGATCATTCACTACGTTTTCAGCACGCGCCCTAAAATACGGCTGTAAATCCTCGATCTTTTCTCTAGAGTCGAATACAGGCATAACCGAAGCCGCTAGAAAATCGATACGCCCTAACGACGCCACCGTGTTTTCTATATGGGCATCTAATGACGAGTCTTGATCAACTGAAAGGGCAAGCGCTTTATAAAAGTTAGGGTAGGTACGGCTTGCTTCAACATTAATTTTCTCTGTTGCCTCAACCACTAAATCGCTATCCCATAACTCATGGTAGTTGTTAGAAAAAGGCTCGATGACTTCGCCTCGGAATAAGACATCCATATCGAAAAAATTACCGACTTGGCTATACCCAAAGTATGCATTCCCGATATTTCGGCCGCCTAAGATCATCCATTGCTGGTCAACGTTAAAGTATTTTTCATGCAGTCTATGATCCAGTGTGTCACGATGACCAACGAAATCGACCGCCCTACCCAACCATCCAGTCTTGCGTGAGTTAAACGCGTTAAAAAGGCGTATTTCAATATTGTGGTGATGGTTTAACTCAGCGAGCCATTTTTCATTAAAAACTAACAGGTCGTCAAGAGTAAGTCTGACCTTTACTCCGCGATCCGCTGCATGTTTAATTTCATTGAGTAACTTGAGGCCAACTAGATCTTTGTCCCATGAGAAGTAGGTCATATCAATACTCTGTTGAGCTTTTCTCACTAGGTCAATCCTTCTCGCCAGCGACTCGGGTGCGCTAGGAATCAGGTATACCTCGCTTTGATACGTCGTCGGTTGCCAGTTTTGTTCAAAATCATTTTCAACTTCAGGAAATGAAGCGGCACATCCCACTGCCAACGAAACAAACACCATGAGTAAAAATCTACTTAAGGTTTGTTTATACACGCTAATGTGCCTCATGCTCGAAAGTTCTTAGCTTTGTTTGAATAGAGATTTTACATCGACATGTGCCCAATCAGATTCACTGCCCAGTGCTGGTAGCTTCACCCACATTTGCAAGTCGTTAAGGTCAGCCACAACTTGGTAGTTAGTGAGATCCACGTCTTGGTTAATTGGTTTAGTGACGCCGCCATTCTCTTTAAAGCTGCCATCGGCTTCATAAAGAGGTAAATCGAAGATGTCTCGCATTGTCTGTGTGTTAATGCGGCCCGCTTGCTCATCATGACGTGCGTTTAAGTTGTCAAAACGTTTTAGTGAGAAGCTCAGTGTTTCACGTTTACCTAAACCCCAATCAGGATTTAAGAAGGTATTTACCGTGGCAAAGGATGATGCACCTTTGTCTGATACACGTTTGCGGTTCTCTTGAATAGTATTTTCATACGCACATGCTTGACCGTTTTGGTCTGCAACCATCCAAATTGAGGCAACGTCCGTTCTTGAAGCTTGGAAGCGAGCGCTTAGAGCTTCAGCAGTATTTGATTCTGTCATGTAGTCGAACACAGAGTTCAAGAAAGAAGGCTTCTCAATTGACACAATGTTACCGCCCATAGACGTACCATCGTGCAAATCTGTGTACACACCTTTGTCGTTGAAACCTGTTACAAACCAAGTCCAACCAGGCCAGCTCACATTAACCACGCCATTTGAACCGTCTGTCGGGTTGTAAACTGTTGCATAAACTGGGAAGTCTAAAAACAGTTCATTCCAATCCATGTTGCGGCCAATCATTGTGTTTTGATTGACTGTATTCTCACCCCAGGTCGCCAAAGAAGAACAGCCAGAAAATGAATGCAACTTACCTAGATAAATAGCCATTGGACCACTTTGGTCTAATACTACCACTTTTTCTACCGGCCAGTTTAGTGAGTCTGCAACACCTTGGAAGTACTGTTTGCGGCGCAGCGATAGGGCTTCAAATACTCGTGAACCAAATAGTTCAAAAGCGTCCGCTTGAGAAATCAGTCCCTTGTCAAATTCAGGTTGTACAATAACGTCGTACATTGCTTGCATGTGCTTGCCTGCAAGTGCGCCGTACTGCTGGCCCATCTCGAACCAAGAGCCATTAAGTTGCAGTACATACAGCATGTCTTCTGCGGTTGCGAACATAGTACCGTTTTGAAACTCAGCTGTTTTAGTTAAAGTTGAAGTAGTCATAGTAACCTCTCAATTAAGTGTGTGTTTGTTTGCTTAAGTTGGGGTTATTTTATGTAGTATTTTAATAATCTAACAATTCATTATGACGGACTGGACACGTCATAGACTCAGATATTCCAGCTAAATTTAGCTTCATGAAAACAACACGTTAGTTACCATCTAAGGTAAATCCACGTAAACCCATCATCAGTGATGGGTTTAAATTGAAATGCTCAGATAAAAAAAACCAACGAGTTACACCAGCTAAATTAAGCTCAGTAAAACGCGTTGGTATTAGGCATAAATACAAAGGCTAGGAATGCTTGTGTTGCAGGCCCACATAGCTTGGCAATCCTTCAAACAGAAGTGCATAGAATCGTACGATGGCCATAACAACAAACAGGAACACCAACATCATTAATGGCGACACTATATTGTAGCTAGGCGTAAGCTCTGTCGCGCTACCGACCATATTAATCAATGCATTTCCCATCAGCACTTTTACTGATCCTAGGTTGAGTAACTCAAACAATTTGTACCACCCCACAACATTTATGAAGAAGATAAGGGCCAGTTGCCACGACTCAGTGAGCGTTGGAAACACCAACACGTATTGCGCCAGAATAGACCCAGCGAAAACGGTATAAAGCATGATTACTGGGGTAGCCAGTTTTGCTGGAGCTTGTGAAACATTAACCGCAATAATCAGACCAAACACTGGCAGCAACGCGCCCCCTGGAGCTGGCAGATAAAGCCACATCACGATAACCGTTATTGCTACACCAAGCGACACGGCAATACCTTTCCATCGATTCGGTTTTACATCCTGCACCAACTGTTCAGCCCTAGCGGTCGGTAGCTTACTTAACCTTGCGATTGCTTGTTTATCGCCATCATTAAGTGCTGATTTTGCATCGGTAAGTGCAGCGCGTAGCGATTCGTTTGAAACCGAACTCCGCCCTTCTGTACGTTTTTTAAGTTCGCTTACGCAGTACATCAACCCCTTTACTGCATGTTGTAGAATCGCTTTTTTTTCAGCCAGCTCAGTTTTCTTACTCGACGGTAAGGCAATGAGATCGCTGAGCAATTTTACATTTTTTGCCATTGGCTTTATGTCTAACGGCGGTACATCAAAGTTGTTTCTACCTTCGTCTAATTGGCTTGAACTCTCTCTATCGAGCGCTTCCTCAATCTTAGCGGTGGTATCATTTGCAATGCGATAAAACTCACTTTCAGTTGTCACCGGCCATACCAGTCGATAGACGAGCGAGAACACCACAACACCTAAAAGTGTTTCTTGTAGACGCAAAATCGCTGTTGATAAGCCTGCGGCTCCGCTATCGATACCAGCACTGGTGATCACTAAGCAAACGGTGATCGCAATATTGAATAGATAGCCACGCTTGGTGTCAAACCCCATGTAAACGCAAAAACTAAGAAAGCTCAATATCGCCACAAAGAAACCGAGTGGTGACTGCGAGAATAAACTCAATATGACAAACGCCACAACAGCGCCGAGCAAGGTTCCTACAGCCCTATTTTGAGACTTTAATGCGGAAAAACCATAAACATTAGTGAGCGATAATACGAACACAGTCAACATCGCCCAAGAGGTTTTTTGCCAGCCTAACCAATGCACTACCATCATGGTCAGTGATAAGGCTAAACCTGTTTTGATCGCCTCTTTTGTACTTTGTGAAAACATACCGTCACCTCACTTTATGACTCAATAGGCATCAATTACTTATTGATTTGTACTGACGCGGTCATACCCACACGAAGTTGAACATCGTTCGGTACGACTGTCAGTTTCACTTTTACCGGGATGCGTTGCGCAAGTCGGATCCACTGGAAGTTAGGGTTAACGGTTGGAAGTAATGAATACCCCGTACTGCCATCAACTTTTGAGATACCGTATCCCACGCTTTCTACATGGCCTTCAAGCACACGGTTTTGGTCAGACAATAGCGTCACGTTTGCTGTTTTATTCACATCGACATCAGATAAATCCGTCTCTTTGAAAAAACCTTCAATCCAAAAACTATCGGAGTCAATTAGAGCAACAACCGGGTTATTGGCAACCACCTGTGCACCGACATGGTGACGCAGGTTTGTCACGTATCCGTTCGCTGGTGCTTTGACCTCGGTATAGCTTAGGTTCAACAGTGCATCCTCTACTGATGCTTCGGCCACAGACAAGTTCGCTTTAGCCGTATCAACCGCGGTCTCATAGTTGTTAAGTGTTAATGTTGGAACCGCGCCTGGTGAGCGCTGTTCAAGCGCCACAGCACGAAGAAGCTCGTTCTGCGCTTTAGCTAACAAAGCATCTGCTTGCTCTTTGGCTGCTTTTGCCTTGAGTAATGCGACTTTATAGGGCCTTTGGTCGACGACAAAGAGAACATCGCCTTTGTTCACCTGAGCATTGTCTTGAATGTTGAGTTGCGTGATTGCGCCAGTAACACGAGGGGTTACCTGTACAACATGGGCACGTACCTGACCATCACGGGTCCATGGATTTTGTACATAATGAAAGTAGTAAGTTGCCGCAGAGCCAATTGCTGCGATCGCGAGTACGAGAGTGACTAAATAACGTTTCATTGGAGTTCACCGTTTATACAATTGGTAGCAATAGGCTAAGTGCACAACAAAGGAGTACAAAAACACTTAACTCGAAGATAGCTGGCGCAGCGATAAAGCGATAAGTGCCCGTTTTAGCTGCGACAGCGGATATTAAATTAGTCGCCATATAAGCAATGAAAGCGACCACTAAGAATGGTGGAAGGTAAACTTCCCCCAAAGTAAATTCATGTGGCATATCCCACCTCTGGATTCATCAAAATATTAAAATTGGATAACAAGCGTGACTAACAGTGAGGTTTCCTTACCTCTTTACATGCCTGCTTCTTTAGACCTGTTTGGCAGACGGATAGCGTACTTAGTTAGGATTAGGGGTTCGTTAGAAATAGTTGGCAAGAATTCCGAGTTCCTGCAGACCAAGTAGACGACCGTTACTTAGCGCTGGATCATCACCTGCATTACCATAGCGGTCCCAATCAAGCGCAAGTCCGTAACCACCCTCTTGGTCAAACTCCAGTACACTATCGCTTGATGCGTCATAGCGATAGTTGTCAAACAACTCGTCGCTAAACCATAGACGGGACATCTGCGCCATCAGTGCTTTATCTTTTTTCGACGGTGATACCGCGCTACCATCAAGTTTTAACGCCTTGTTAAACACAAATGGTAATTCCGAAGCGTTACATGCACCGCTGATACAACTGATGCTCTTGAGCAGGTCAATCTCATCCACATCGCCTTGTTCACCTTTGGTGTTATATGTCCAAACATTAAAACTTGGCTTGTAGGCAAAGTGATAGAGCGTCACGTTTTGTTCAGACTCCAACGCCTTCTGACGACTTGGGCCTGCAAAAATCATGTCGTTCATCATCATTTTAAACTGGCTCATGTTACCCAGTGCTAAACCGAGATCAGATTCGTTGTGTGGCGCAAAGTCATTCAAAGCTAAAAGTTCTGATGTTTTATCGGTACTGTCTTTACCAAAGAACAGCTTGCTTACCGCTTCATAAGCTGTGTCTGGTAGGGTTGGCAAGTCCAAATCAACCGTTACATCGTCACCTTTAAGAGCAGCTATTGCTTTCTCGACGTTTTCATCATCGCTTAACCAAGTAGATACTGCGGTTTCTAATTCCGAAACAGATACACTCTCTACATCACCTTCTGGAGAATCTGCTAATAACTCAACTATCTTTGGAATTAAGAAGGTCAACCGTGGCAACATGCTCATCGTACTGGCATCATCGGCGTTAGAGCCAATCACGGTTGGCACCGAAAAGTCATAGTCGAATGGCTGTTTTTGGTAGTCAGAACACGTCGTAATCGCGCTTGTTTTATGACAAAGCATGTATGGCGAAAATGGCATAAGCGTACCCATTGGCGTTCGTTCAGAGGCCGTTGATAAACCAACACCTTTAAGTGCCCAACTCACTATCTGGTTTGGTAAGCTCAAAATGCTTGCTTGTTCCGCCAAAATTTCTTCTACCGAAGCATGCTGAAGATCGAGTTTGTCATCCTGACTCTTTGCACTTTTGTAATTGCGATACTCAAAACCATAAGGGTTACTTTGCATGATCGCACGTTGGAAATAGTGCGAAGGCAAGGTGCCTTCTTGCATCTTTTGCTGCAACAAACCGATCGACATGGCACCTGAACCTTGGCCAATCACCGTAACGTTGCGGCTATCGCCACCTAGGTCGCCTACATTGTTCTGCACCCATTCAAGCGCACGAACTTGATCCCCTAACCCGTAGTTACCATCTTCATTTTCACCTTTAACCCAGTGACTGCCCAATACACCAAGACGATAATTAAAACTGATCATGATAAAAGGACTATTGTCATCAACGCCTTGGGCTACTACTGTATCACCGTGAACTAAAGGCTCAGAGCTGGCACCATATTCAAAGTCACCACCATGTATAAAGACATAAACCGGAAGATCATCACCGGCTTGTACCGTATCTGGACGCCAAATGTTTAAGTTCAAGCAATCTTCATCTTGGTTTTCGCTTGTCTGTTTCAATTGTGGGCAAGCAAACCCAAATTGAGTTGCATCGACTTTGCCACTCAAATCGATCACCTGACTTGGTGAGAAGCGTTCAGCGGTTGCGTAATCTATACCTTTAAGCGCTTGTACGTTAACACGGACTTGCTCACCATTTTGGCGGTCGACAACAACAGACTCACGTTGAGCTTCTATGTTGGCATAACCAAGATCGATATTGATCATCTGAGAAGGCTCTGGTTTTAGTGGCTCTGGTTTGGTAGGAGCCGGTTGGCTATCTGCACTGCCACCACCACAGGCAGTTAGCATTGCCGAAATACCAAGAGTAATAAGTGTATTTTGCGTTTTCATTTTATAATCCACTTTGTTTGAATTTGAATGTTATGCTCAAACAAGCGTGTCCATGCGCTATACACATTCCTTTTGAATCGTTTGTGCTGACTTGCGAATGATTATAAGTAGGCATGATTGATCAAGTTAATCGCATATGTAGGATACAACCCTCCATGCCAATCAAGCTCAACTGTGCCCAGTGGTTAGAATCCACTACCAAGAGAGATATAGAATGCGTAATCACCTTCACTTCGTGCTACGTCCACACCCATGAACAGCCCATAGCGGCGCGCTAGTTGATATCGAAAACCTGCACCATAAGCATCAACTACTTGTGTTTCGCTTAACTGGCTCTCTTCTTTGGCTTGGCCTGCCCCATAAAATGCAGACACTTTCCAACGATGGTCAATGTCGTAGGTGACTTGGCCCTGTAACGTCGCAATCTCATCCCCCTGATAGCGATAGGACTCAACGCCGCGAAGTTTGATGTACGGCTGAGTTGTCGGAGAGATGAAAAGATCATCGGTGGAAAAGCGTTCGTAATCTCCCGCAAATGCAATAGTCCATTTCTCTGTGATGGGGATGTAGCCCTCACCTTCAATGCTTGACTTTTGATAGTTAGAATCACTGCCTAGCTTCTCATCATAAATCATGTAATCAGCCGCGACTTTAAACCCAGAAGATGGGTAAAATAGATTGTTTCGGGTGTCATACTCGGCCAATACGCCTAGGCCGGAAGTAATACTCTCCTGCCCTAACGTCCATTCAAGAAACTTGTTGATTACGCTATTGCTCGATTCTACCGAAGTATAAGAGGCCAACTGCTTCATACCCAACATCAAGGGAGTATCGGCGACGCGAAATCTAAGACTTTGTAGCATCGCAACCCCAGTCGTTTGAGTATCAAAGCCGAACGTCGTATTCACTGGCGGTAGTAAGTTACCCACACCCTCAAAGTTAATGTCTTTATAAATATCCAGGTTGGCTTGGCCTAAACCCATGCCGCCCATGTAACGGATTTTGTCGTCTAGCCAAGTATGTCTGTGGCCCGCAAACGCAAACCAAGACCCATTTTGTGTACCTGCTGCACCGACTGCTGTTATTGATGCGGGCATCAGTTGAGCTCCACCATCTAAAGACGTCATTGCCGCTTGTTTTCGCTCCTCTTTTTGCTCATCTGTCTCATGCATGAATATGCCCACCAAGCCGCCGCCATAACCGACTGCCGGTTCGGTAATAATGATTGGAACAGGAAGAAAACCGACTGCATTCTCAGCGATGTGATGGCCCATATCGAACTGGCCGTCAACTTCATCGAAAAATGACCCATACGATGCACCAGACAAGGCAATACTGCCTACGGCCAATGCGTTAATTAATTTTGAATATTGCATAGTGTTGCCTTAAAAAAAGCCGGACGAATGTCCGGCAAACAAGCTTCCATGCATGGACAAACCTGCCACTTCTGTGGCAAGAGAAGAACTGGTGTATCAAGCAAACAGCCTTTGATACTGTGACAATTATTTTTTCCGTTGGAGAATCGCCCAATCGGGAACATTCACATGCTTTTGAATCGATATATGGCGTAAGTACACGATTAAGCCAGCGGATAAAATGGCACCAAATTGTGATAGCTCCGGCGCGTACAAAAGGAATCCGCTGTATATCGAGCAGCCCAGTGCAACGGGAATAGCGTATAGCTCTTTCGTTAGCAGTAAACTTGGGCGCTGCAACAATGTGTCGCGCACAACACCACCACCTACTGCAGTAATGGTGCCTAGAATAATAGGGGCGATAGGTACACCAAATCCCATTTCCCACGCCTTATCAGTGCCTTGAATCGCAAACATGGCAATGGCAAACGTGTCGATGTACAAGTAAAGCGTGTTGATTTTCTTTTTTTGAATCAGTGGGAAAAAGAAAAAACCAAACAAACTCGCGCTAATTGCAATCACAATGTACGAAAGATCTTGTGACCAAAACACAGTCACATCTAAGATACAATCTCGGATAGTACCGCCGCCAACTGCAGTAATTACGCCAAGTACGGTCACTGAAAAAATGTCGACTTTTTTGTCTAATGCGGCCAGCACTGCCGCTAATGCGAACGCCGCAGTACCGAGTACAGTAATGGCTTCAATAATAAATTGACTGGTTGTCATGGTTCACTCCTATCTCACTTCAATCTCATCCTAATGGGTTCAATCCGTTCGATAATATTGCCTAAGACCAGCCCAACTTAACGCCAGGCTAAGCCCTATGTATTTACGTTTGGTGGCTGATGATTGATTCACTACTAGAATCGGTAGCCAAAGTTCACGGTGATGGCATCACGCGTTTCACCTTTGTTGTACAGGGCGGTGATGTTGTAGTTCTTACCAATCTGCTTGTTGAAACCAACTAGGTAAGCCCAGTTATTTAGCTTCACGCCAATGTCGTAATCAAATTCAATGTCACCCGCGACCACATGCCCGTCCATGCGTGCATCCAAACCTTGATATTCAGCACCAACAAACAGCTGCGCACGGTAGTCCACCAGCTGATAACCTAACATCGGCTGTACAGTAATAATGCCATCACCCCAGTTATCAGTACCTTTAAGACGTGTTGTCGTGTAGCTTCCGTTAACTGATGCAAAGAACTCGCGGTAACCAAGAGACAGTGTGGTACCCACACCCATCAGGTCATATTCCAAGTGGAGTGGTACATCTAAACGACCTTGATTACACAGTGCATAAAGCTTGTTACAGAATGCATCACCTAGATGTGGGAGTTTGTTGTTCAGTTTATCGCGGATGTATTGGCCCGCTTCGCCGGTGTACTCCGCATCCACATCGGCATCAACATTAATCTTTCCGACCAAACCATACACATTCCAAAACGGTAGAATGTTAACGTCTCCACGCAGCGTAAAGCTCTCCGCGTTGACCACACCGATACTGCCCAGTGGATCAAACAAGTCGTTTAGCCCCACCCCTTCAATCACGAAATCCGTGAAAGGAATGTTCATATTCTGATTGCGGTACGCCGCTGAAATGCCAAAAGGTAATGGTAGATCGATACCTTGTCTTCGAACCATATCGCCCATTAGAGGGAATACTCGGTCTAATTTGACGCTCTCTTCATGCATTCTCGGATCAGAAACGGTTTCTAGTCTTTGGTGAGCCAAGACGTTCACACCTAAATCTTCATCGTAGATGGCCACAGGCTCTATGGTCGTAATAAGGGATACAGGTTTCTTTTTTGCTTTGCCGTGGATTTCGACATGCTTTTTCGCAATCACCAGTTTGCCACTATCGAGACGTCTAAAACCAATGATCTGATGGTAAGTATCGACACGATATTTGTCGTAATTAAACGGGTTATTGTTAGTGATAACCATAGTGATCGGCTCACCATCGACTAACTTAACTTCAACGCTTAAGTGACGAAAATAGGCAATGTCTTGAGGCAGGCCATATTTTGAATAGTTAAATTCAATCGATACCTTGCCATCACCATGATCAGTCGCCACCACTGACGAACCATCATAGCTTTGTGCATAGTTCCGAAGACGATACTCAGTGCGAGTGTAGCTTTCGATTTCATCAATAACATTCTCGTGACCATCGAGTTTTTCAGGATTGTATTTGATTCTTAAATCAATATTCCCTTTCGTATCGGTATTTTTGACCAAGAAAACCGAAGACTCTCGGACTTCATCACCGATGATGACTTTACGAGTTGCGTGTTCCACCAAGTGTTCACCTTGGATCAGGGAACTCATCGCAAGTTTTGGAATATTCTCATCCAAACCATAGTGTTCAAAAACTTGTTTACCTTTTAAGTCGGCAGACAGTTCTAGTTCTAATTTCGATTCTGCAACTACACCGCCAGAAAAGGTTAGGAGTAATGATAAGGGGATCAGTGAGGCTGCGACTTTACTACGCTGGAATAACTTGTTCATGTTGGTGCCATTCTTATTACTGACATCTCAACCCTATGAGATTTCAGGTTTCTCTTCGTAGAGCAAACACCCCTTGTTCACCCCATATTTTTGATGGGTGTATTTTATGAAGTGACTGATTAACGCGTTAATCTCATATGAAGGACCAAACCCACCAAACGAATTCAAGCATCTAGGTATGAGTAAGTTAGATTGCGTTACTGTGTGATACTCAAAAAACTTTTTTCCAGCGTAAAATATCAAGAATTGAAAACTTACAATGAGTAGTGATTATTGAAAGCAGCCAGACGTGAAATCTGACCGAAACGGGTTCCCCTTACAAAAGGACCTGTATGTGGTGCATTCGTAGTCTAAAAGACGCTTCTAAATCTGAAAATCATGCCCTTGCATGGAACCTTCTGGAATCGGAGTTACTTTCGGAATTCGTAAGATAAAATGGACGCCTTCATTAGGCTTTGACTCAAATTCTAACGCACCTTTAAGCTTTTGGTTGGTTAGGTTAAACACCAAGTTTAAACCCAAACCAGAGCCGCCCTGCCCGCGCTTGCTGGTAAAGAAAGGCTCGAATATTTTTTGGTGTAACGACTGGTCAACGCCGCAGCCGTTATCTCGATACTCAAAGATAATGTGCTCTCCTTCATCTTCAAAGGAAATCACGATCTCCGGGGTATCTTGATCACTAAAAGCGTGACGAATGCTATTCATAATTAGGTTTGAGATGATTTGCGTCAACACGCCAGGCAAACTGTTCATATGTGTTTCATCACTCCCCTTAAGTTGGGGGCTACTGGTACTTTACTGGTTTCTGGATGTAAAGAAGTAACCAGCGCTTCAAGAACGTGTTTTACATTAAAATCACTGCGAGTTTCTGACACTTGGTCAACAGCCGTTTGTTTGAAGTCTTGAATCAGTTGCGCTGCACGGCCCAAGTTGCTCTCTAACATACTGGTGCCTTCCTGAATCTGATCCATCAACTCCGTAAATTCGCGGCGAGTTAATGTTTGGTTTTCGAACATCTCATTAAGTTGTAAGGCTGTTTCCTTAATCACGGACGCCGCGGTCACCGAAACGCCAAGTGGAGTGTTTACTTCATGGGCAACACCGGCCACTAGGCCACCTAGTGCGGCCAGTTTTTCAGATTGTACTAGCTGCTCTTGCGCCTCTTGGAGTTGCTCTAGACTTTTTTCTAAATCATGAGTTCGTTTTGCCACGGTTTTTTCCAGATTTCGATTTAGCTTTTGAAGTTCATGCTGCGCACTTTTAAGTTCCGTAATGTCTATGACGCTGCCACGAAAGCCTTTGAATACCCCATCATCAAATTTAGCTTTAGCTTGAAACATCACGTGATAGTGTTGTGCGTCAATCTCAAAACCTTCCTCGCACAAGGAAAAGTCTTGCTCAAGTGCAAGCTGGACTCTCAAGTTATTGAGTAGTTCAAATTGTGGCACTTCTTTGATGCATGGTTTGGCTTGTGCGTTAATGTTCCATGCACGTTCCATCACCTGTGAGCAATAGATGATTCGGCCATTTTCATCAGTTTCCCACAACCAATCAGAGGCTGTATGTGCAAAGTCTGCAAAACGTTCTTGTTCCAATTTAATGTTTCGATAGAGGGTAGTGACATCGTCGGTAATCTTGTTGGTTTCTTCTGCAAGCCAAGTGAGCTCATCGTCTTTTTCCATGATCCATTTGTCATATGGAAGCTTCAAAGGCGGCACTGGATAGGTAGGATCGAACGCACGTAAATATCTCGCTACATCAAAAACCCTGCGGTTAACGCTCTTATGGAATACCATTAGAATGAGATAACAGACAAACATAGTTTTTAGCGCATTGAGCATTAAAGTGACGAAAAACTGCTGCAACAAATACGCATATATAGCTTGAGTATTGGATTCGACGTAAATCTCACCAATCACTTCTGACCGATCCGAAATATTGTCTTTGTAAGCGAGGGGGTATTTATGCGACAGTGCGTTTTCTTTGACTTTCACTCCCGCACTGAAGGTATAGCGATCTGATCTAACTTCTAGATAGTCAATTTTGGGTAAGTTAACCAAGCCATCCAATCTCTGCTGCAACAGGACTAAATCAAAATTCCATAAAGAGGCAGCAAGCAAGTCTGCGTGCACGTTTCGGATTTCCGCGTGCCTTTGGTCTACATCACTGAACTCTTTATTGTAATCCCAATAAAGTTGCATCAAAGTCGTCGCTAAGGTCATCGCGCCGCTGAGCAAAATCATAATCAAGATGATCCTACGCCCTATGCGGCTATACAATGGATGATCTGCGCCTTCTTCAAACTTGCGAACTTTTCCCATCTCGCACCCATTTCAACACCTTGTAAATTTAGTATAGGCGCAAAGTTTCCTAATGAGTGCAGTCGTTTAAGCTATACTTCATCGAAGGGGATCGGCTTATGAAAATACTACTTTTTCTGTGTTTGTGGAGCGGTTATTCCGCGGCTTCCACCGTCTTGCTGATTGAAAGCTATCACAGCGAATATGCGTGGGATAAAAGCTATATCCGGGGTATAGAAAAGAAGTTATCAGAAGACATTCAATTCTATAAGTTCCAAATGGATACCAAACGCTTACCCAAATCGGAATATGAAAATTCTGCCAAACGCGCCTATCAGGAATACTTAAGGGTGAGCCCATCAATTGTCATTCTTGGCGACGATAATGCCCTCACCTATATGCTACCTAAGCTATTTGATGAACCGATATCTATCGTTTTTCTTGGCATCAATTCCAATCCTAGAAAGCTTCTGTCGCAGTATAAAGGACGCGCCAAAATCACTGGCGTATTAGAACAACCTCTATTCGTTAAGACCATGAGTGAAATTGATTTGATGTTGCCTCACAACCGCAAAAAGATCAGAGTGTTGTTCGATTCTGGTGTGACGTCGAAGGTTGCTCAGGAATATTTAGGCCGGCAATACAGAGCCATTAGCGACTCGCTCTCTTTGGAGGCTGAAATATTCACTATTTCAACCCTTTCCGAATGGCGCACACAAGTTCAATCCGCTTATAAAGATGGCGTTGGCGCTATCATCGTCGGGCTCTATCACACCATTGTGGATGACAGCGGTACTAATGTGCCTGCCGAACAAATTCTAGCGTGGACTAATGAGCAATCCCCCGTTCCACTTTTTGGCTTTTGGGATTTCTCTGTCGGTGAAGGAAAGGCTGCAGGCGGTGTGGTGCTATTTGGACAGAGCCAAGGCGAGGCTGCGGGTGAAAGCGTTATGGCTATCTTAGGTGGCAAATCTGCCAATGACATTCCAATTATGGTCGGTAGAAATGGTCAAGCCATCTATCACGCGACGGAGATGGCTCGCTGGGGGCTCACACCTCCTAAAGATTGGCGAAAAGTAGAGTAGTCTTATTGATAATAATATCCCTTCATGGCCTTTTGAGATTGTTCAAGTTAGACTAAATTTAATGTTATGTGTGTTTCCGGAGCGCCTCATGAAATCAAGCATTTTGAACCACCAACTGTGGGTAGCGACTCTACTCTGTATAGTGAGTTGGGGCTCTTACGGTGGCCAAACTGATTTAAGAGAGATTTCTTTTTACACCGAAGAGTACCCGCCCAGTAATTATCTGGAGGATGGTGTCATAACTGGCCACTCTGTAGAGATACTCTTGGAAGCCAGTGCATTAATCGGTGAGCCAGTAAACCGAGATCAAGTCACTCTTCAGGCTTGGCCTGCATCGTACAGCACCGTTTTGACTCAAAAGAATACGATTTTGTTTTCTACCAATCGCTCAGAGCACAGGGAAAACCTGTTTAAGTGGGTAGGTCCAATTGTCGATGTAAAATTGGTTGTACTGGCCAGAAAAGACGCAAACATAACTGTGGCTACTCCTCTTGATATGGCTAAATACAAAGTGGGTGTCGTCAAAGATGGAATTGGCGAGCAAATGCTACTTAATTTGGGTATCCCAAGACAGTCAATGCAAGAAGGCACGCACGCAACGGCACTATTAGAGAAATTAATGAAGAATCGAATTGATCTACTAGTGTATGGCGAGCGCGGGGCGAGCTGGTGGTCTAAACAGGTGGGTATCGACCCCAATTTATTCGAAACCATTTACGTTCTTGATCAAGGCAGCATTTATTACGCAGTTAATAAGGACACCGACGATTCAGTCGTCAATAAGTTGCAAAATGGTTTGAATCAACTGAAACAACAAAATCTGTCAGGCAGAAGTCGCTATGACGAAATATTAGACAAGTTCTAATACTAAAGCGAATATGCACCAACACGCCTATAAAGTTAATAAGCAACGAACCCAATGATGAGTCATTGGGTTCGTTGTTAGTGCTTTAGGAATGTTGCGAATCGTACTCAGACGAGGCTTGCTTGAGCTTGTGAATATCAGAAGCGCACAGATAACGTTTCATTGTGTCGAACTTCTCTTTCGGCCAGTCATAAATCGTCATGGCCAGTAAGCCTGAATAATCTCAGGTTCAAAGCGAAGCTTTATTGCTTTTGCAGGTGAGCCGCCAACTACGCTATAGGGTTCAACATCTTTCGTCACCACACTATTGGCGGCAATGACCGCGCCCTCTCCGATCTTTACTCCGGGCATGATCATCGCTCTCATGCCAATCCATGCGCCATCACCAATCACAGTCTCACCTCTACCTTCATAGGCCTCTTCGATGAAATCCATAAATGTATATAAACAGAACCAATCCATTCTGTGGGTATGGTTTCCTCCCATCATGATCACCGCTTCTGCGCCAATGCAGACATAATCGCCGATAAAAAGCTTGTCGACCTCCCAGCGAGGCTCCCAATTACGGCTGATCTTGTCACCATGTAAATACCGAACCACCGACTCTTCAAATCCATTGTCCCAACAATCGCTGTAGTAGCTGTGTTGACCTTTAACGGTAATATTTGGGTTGGTCACAACTTCATGGAGAAGCTGATACTCCGACCAATGTTTTTCTTGCATAACACACTCCGATTAATTGCAAATCTAATGAAATAAGAATGGCAAAAATCGTCAATGGATGCGTGGTTGTTTGAGTCGTGGATTAAGTAGCATTGATTGCCTCCATCAATTAGCGGTGGCAGTCTAACATAAACACTCAAGTCTAAACGTGAAAACTATGTTTGTCCTTATCGTCCTACTTTACGTAGTCTAAGAAAACATATGACGAGTTTCATCCGTCATATGAGAGTTATTAGAAGTATAAAACACACGTAAACTTCAAATCGTTCCTTAATGATTCGGAGATACAAACATGAAACTTAAAGCACTAACTATCGCATTACTTGCAGGCACTCTTTCTTCTGGCATAGCTCAAGCGTGTACTTCTGTTGCATGGAATACAGATCTTGGTACTTACACTTCTCGTACGATGGACTGGATGGAATCGACGAACCCTATTCTTGGCAACATTAACAAAGGCGACGTTCGCTCACTCCAAGGTAATGGCCATGGCGGTGACTATACCGTGAAGTACGACATTGTGGCTGTTTTGGCTTACGGCGAATTGGTTGCTGATGGCGTGAATAGTGAGGGTATGAAAGTCGATACCCTTTTCTATCCAGACATGACAATGAGCAGCATTGTTAGCGACGCTGAACTGTCTCAATTCACGCTTGGCGAGTACCTATTGGCAAACTATGCATCAGTTGAAGAAGTCGTCGATGCTCTTCCTACCTTAAAATACGGGACACTGATGATGGATGGAATGCCAGTGGAAATGAAGCTGCATTGGTCTGTCACCGACAAAAGTGGCGACCGCTTAGTGATCGAAGTTGATGAAGACGGTTTAAACACATACCGCGGCGAAGAAGCGATGGTGATGACCAATGATCCGTCGATGAAGTACCAAATTGAAACACGTAACGCGGTTAAACATACATGGGACGACGCGACTCGAGATACTGATTACGGTTCTATTGGTAACGGTAACTCTCCAAGCCGCTTTGTTCACGCAAGCTACTTTGTGAGCAAATTACACGAGCCAACTTCTGACCGAGGCGCGATGATGAAACTTTCTACGGTTCCATTTAGAGTCCCAGCCGACGCTCCATACAAAGATTTCGGTAACGGCCAAGGCGTATCAAGCTACGCGACAGAATGGACACTGACTCAAAGCCTAGAAACAGGTGAGAGTGTCTTTGAATACAACTTTGAAGATAACTGGAATACCGTTCAATTCAATGTGTATGACATGATGGGCAAAGAATTCCGAATTCCACTGAACCAGTCTTTCATGGTTACTCTGTAGTCATCTTTGCTATCTCTTAAGTAGCTTATAAACAATGAGAGCCTTGGTGTTTCTGCCAAGGCTCAGTCGTCTTTAATGATAAAATGCATAGTCGTCGCGCTTGAAAATCCAACTAGCCATTTCAGGTACTCAAATGAGTCCGTTTTTGTTGCGACGAACCCTTTCGATTCATACAGTTTTCTCGCTCTTGGGTTGCTATCAATCACATCTAACCGAACTGATTTGAAACCTTTGTCTTGAGCGTAATTAATTATCTTGTCTAAAAGGCGTGAGCCAACCCCCAGACCACGTGCACTGCTGTCTACGACAATCCCATCCATGACCAACTCACCACTCTCCGGTTTGCGCTCAAACAAACTAAACACCAAACAAGCCCATAAACCTCTCGACAGCCCCAGTTCCTTAATCAAACCTTTGGCGCCAATACCACCGGTTAATGAACCACTTCCATCACTAAACCCGGCGATACCAACAGGTTTGTCACCATCAAACGCAACGAAGGAATATTCTGGCACGAAACATTTCCCCAAGACGGAAATACGCTGATTCTTACTAGAAATCGCTCCCTGAAACTTTGGACCAAACGCTTCCTCATAGATCACTGCCATAACTTGTGTGTGTTTTGAAGACCAACCCTGCACTATGTCAAATTGAGTTCCTTGAGTGAGTTCATTGCCGTCCAGTTCATTGGATAACCATTTAAACATGACATAACAATCAACATATCCGGAAATTCTGTGCTTGTATGCACTGGGAATTGTACCAATAATTTGGTATCCAAGTTTTTGCCAAAGTTTTACTGCGACTGTGTTGGTTGAAACCACACTATTAAACTGCATCGCTTTGAAACCAAGATCCAACGCTGTCGCTTGTGAATGCTCACACAATTTGCGCGCGATTCCTTTTCCTCTCGCCGCTTCCGACACCATATAACCGCAATTACAGATATGGCTACTTGGTCCAACACCATTGGGTTTAATGTAGTATGAGCCTAATATCTCACCATCATCTTCATAAACAAACGCTTGCGTTGGTATGGAGCACCACAATGCAAAAGATTGCTCAAGCGTCATGTTAGGGTCAAAGGCATACGTTTCTTGAGAAGTCAGAATTTGAGAAAAGGTTGGCCAAAAGTGCTTAAAATCAGACTTGGTCATTTCACGAATCATATCGCATCCCTGTTAAGTTATCCTTGCTGCCCGTTAGA
>NZ_JYJP01000028.1 GCF_001012815.1 Vibrio mexicanus | reverse complement strand
AGAGCTTTTCGAAAAGTATACGTTTACGTAGATGTAAGGTTACTCAATGAATCGAGGATCCAAAGGTCTATTTACTAAATACGGACAGCCCTTCTCCAAATGGTGGAACCAGTTTAGGGCCGAGGTTGCCGTCGTTGCGATGAAAGACCCACTTGAACCTTTTATGTCCGTGGGTGATCGCATACTGACACTAAGAACGGGATATCACACACGAAGAAACTCTATTGTCGTACCGTGGATGTTAATGCTAACTGGTTTGACATTGTATTTTATCTACGATTCTAGCTACAAATATGATTTAGAATCCCAAAAAGCTCAAGCAGCCCGTATGATCGACTTTCATAAGGAAAGGGCATCTCAGTACGAAAGGTTGCGCATAAGAGCCGAAAATTTAGGAGATATTAAAGAGGGAGCCAAGTATCAGCAGTTAGTGTCTGGGGAAGATGAACGGATACAAGCCTATAGCCTCTATTTTGAGCAAGACGGTAATGTAACACTTCTTACTCATATGGAAGTACTCAAAAAGCTTGGACGATTAGATCGCTTTCTTTCCGGAATTAGCTTTCTGGCCATCATGTGCGCTCTATCTCTGGGAGCGTGGTTAGTATTCCTACTCAAGCCTCGCGATGCTGAGGTTTACTTCGATCGACAGCGTCAGATTGTTTACACCTGGCGCCACGGGCGAGTTGGGGCTGCCAAGTTCGATAAAATGGGCATCATTGAGAACCACTTGGGTTTGAACATAATCCTTCAATTTGAAAACAAGAAAAAGACGGGCTTTGAACCTATGGCAATTGTCGGTATTGATATTGGAAAGCTCACCTTTCACAAAGAAGATGATATGACCTATACCCTAGCCCAAATACTAGCATTCATGGACCATGGTAAAGAGGCCATTATCACGGGAAACAATTTTCAACGCGAACCAGCAAAGTACTTTCTTCGAAAAGATAGAAAGCCAGCGGATTTTGAAAGGCGCTTAGAAGCCGTTCTTGAAGCGGATACTGACTTAGTGGAGCACTATCAAACCAAGAAACCCAAAGGTCATGCATTTTAGTGGTGGTTAAAAGATGAAACGTCGATTTTGGGGTATGTTTACCACCAAAGCCCAACCTTTTTCCAAGTGGTGGCAGGATTTTCGCTCCGAGGTGATCGTTATTCCGATGAAAGATCCACTTGACCCTATAGTCTCGGTGGATGATAAGGTGCTAACCGTAAGGACAGGTTATCACACTAGACGCAATACCATTGTCATCCCGCTAATGTTGCTGTTTACCTTTATGCCGCTTTATATGTTTTACGACTTTCTGCCTAATCTGAGTAGCAATCAAGAGTATGCGCACAGGATGTTGGCGTCCATAGAAAAAGAAAAAGCTTCCAATCAATTAAGATACGGAGCTGAAGAAACGGAAAAATATGCCAGAGCACTGCTTGATGAAAATGGTGAGGTCACATGGGCAACGTATTTAAGGGCAAAAGAAGTTGAAGGCAGGCTCGGCCGTTTCTTCGAAGTTTGATAATGATAAGTTCTTTTCAGCTATTTGGGTTTATTCTGTGGCTGCTCTTTCTTCTAAAACCAAGAGATGCCGAAGTCTATTTTGACCGAGAGCGTAAAATTGTATATAGCTGGCGTCATGGACGAGTAGGCGCAGCCTACTTTGACAAAATGGGGTTGATTGAAAACCAGTCTGGCATCAACCTTGTGTTGCAGTTTGAAAACAAAAAGCAAAAGGGCTACCGTCCAATGGCAATTGTCGGCATTGATACCGGCAAGTTGGCCTTTCATACTGAAGCCGATACTACCTACCCACTGGCGCAAATTCTCGCTTTTATGGATCATGGTAAAAGCGCTGTGATTACCGGCCCATCTTTTAGGCGCAAACCTGCAAAGCTATTTTGGCGCATCGATCGCAAACCCGATAACTTCGAACAGCGCGTAAACGCAGCATTAGAAGCCGAAGGAGATTTAGTCCATCACTACCAAACCCGCAGGCCAAAAGGGCATGCGATATAGCCGCGATAACAATATGAAACGATCGAATAACCAGGGCTTCTTGGTCAGATATCAATACCCACAAAAACTGATTAAATGGCGAGAGTCGATTTCTTCCCACTTTAAAACCATTCAGCCTGCGGATGATCCGCTAGAGCCCTTCATGACAGTCACGGATGATGTTCTATCTGTACGGGATGCAAAAAATGGGTTGAGGCTTGCTTACCTCTTGCCGCTGGTTATTGGCCTATGGGTTTTATCGTTTCTTTTCGTTGGGAAATTGGGAACAAATACTGCTTCAATTAATACTGGTTTAGAGAGAATAGAGAGATATCAAGAAATGGAACTTCAGGGGCTACCATTTAGTAGCTATCACCAAGAAAACTATGAATATTACAAGTTAATGTTTGGAGAAAATGGTCGTTACTCTTTTCTCGGCTATACAAGAGCTGTACTTGCACATGGAACAGAAACTCAACGCGAATTTCTGATTACTTACTCCATTCTTTCAGCAATCGTGGTATCTCTCACTGGATATTTTACGCTCTTTTTCATCAGAACCCCAAAGCCGGCCAATATTTATTTCGACCGAAAACGTCAAATTGTGTATACCTGGTTCTCTGGCAGATTAGCCGCTTGTCGATTTGAGAACTTAGGGTTTCTGGAACGCAAGACAGGGATGGAGCTCTATTTGTATTGTGAAAATAAAAAGCGCAAAGGTGGCTATAACGTCGTGCCAATCATAGTTCAGCCAACGGGCAAAGTTCACCTCAATACCGAAAGAGATAATGACTACTTCATCGCGCAAATATTCAACTTCATGGACAGCGGGAAAAGCGCAGTTATAACAGGTGAGAGCTTTCACCGCTCAGAGTCACACTCATACTTCCGCATCGATAAAAGGCCAGAGCCATTTGAAGAACGGTTAGAGAAGTTGCTTGAACACGAACATGAACTG